>NZ_JABCQO010000007.1 GCF_015244675.1 Gluconobacter cerevisiae
GAGGACCAGTTCGTCGTACGGTATCGCGTGGCTTTCGGCTTGCTCATCACTCCCAGCTACCAGTCTGGATTCATTCCGTGAATCCACTCCGAGCATTTACGCAACAAAGCCCCTGTTGGGCAAAAAATGCCCCCTTGGGCCAGGAAGCGCGCTAGTTACCGGCCCCTCCCCCCCGATGCAAGCACTTTATGGGGCAGTTCCTCAATATGTCATATATCTCCCCCGCCCCATGTTCCCATTGCATGAGAAAGAGGTTTTCCCTTTCCTGTACACAGGGCTGAGACACGGAAAAGCCACGTTCCACCCACTCCACACACAATTCGGGCGCCGGACCTCCGGGAAACGAATCCCGGATATCCTGACGCCCGACTGACGCTGATTCTGTATATTCCGAAAGAACGAATCCGCCCTTTCGGAACAGCCTGATCAGTTCTTGGTCTTGTCGACCAGCTTGCCCTTGGCAATCCACGGCATCATCGCACGCAGCTTCTCACCGGTCTTCTCGATCTGGTGAGCATCGTTGCGAGCGCGAATGGCCTTGAAGCCAACGCCACCGGACTGGTTCTCAAGGATGAAGTTGCGCACGAACGTGCCGTCCTGAATGTCCGTCAGGACGCGCTTCATTTCAGCCTTGGTTTCCGCCGTGATGATGCGCGGACCCGTCACGTACTCACCATACTCCGCAGTGTTGGAGATGGAGTAGTTCATGTTGGAAATGCCGCCTTCGTAGATCAGATCCACGATCAGCTTCATTTCGTGCAGACACTCGAAATACGCCATTTCCGGCGCATATCCGCCTTCAACCAGCGTCTCGAAACCAGCGCGGATCAGGTCAACGACGCCACCGCACAGGACAGCCTGTTCGCCAAACAGATCGGTTTCGACTTCTTCCTTGAAGGTCGTCTCGATGATGCCTGCACGGCCGCCACCATTGGCGCTGGCATAGGACAAGGCGATTTCGAGCGCATTGCCCGAAGCATTCTGCGCCACGGCCACGAGGGACGGAACGCCACCGCCACGCTGGTACTCGGAGCGAACCGTGTGGCCCGGGCCCTTCGGCGCGATCAGGAACACGTCCAGATCCGGACGGGCTTCAATGATGCGGAAATGGATGGACAGACCATGCGCGAAGGCAAGGGCTGCGCCCTGCTTCAGGTTCTTCTCAAGGCTGTCCTTGTACAGGGCGCCCTGGCCTTCATCCGGCGTCAGAACCATGACCACATCGGCCCACGCGGCTGCGTCTTCCGGGGACATGACCTTGAAACCAGCTTCTTCAGCCTTCTTGACGGCAGAAGACGTCGGACGCAGGCCGATGACGATGTCCGTCAGGCCGCTGTCCTTGAGGTTGTTGGCATGAGCGTGACCCTGGCTGCCATAGCCAATGATCGCGACTTTCTTGCTCTTGATCAGATTCAGATCGGCATCGCGATCATAATATACCCGCATCAGACAGGCTCCTTTTTAAGATGAAAGACAGAAGGACCGCGCCCGATGGCGGCAATCCCGGTGCGCGAAACCTCGGCCAGACCAAGGGGGCGCATCAACTCGATGAAAGCGTCGATCTTCTCGGGCGAGCCCGTCAGTTCGAACACGAAACTCGTAGCCGTCGTATCCACGGGCCGCGCACGGAACGAATCCGCAATGCGGAGGGCCTCCGTCCGACGCTCGCCGGACGAGACAACCTTCACCAGCGCAAGCTCACGGCCCACATACGGACCCTCTTCCGTCAGGTCACAGACATCATGTACCGGAATCAGGCGCTTGAGCTGCGCCTTGATCTGCCGGATCACCATCGGCGTACCCGACGTCAGCACCGTGATGCGCGAGAGCTTCTGCTCCGCATCCACCACCGCCACCGTCAGGCTCTCAATGTTGTACCCACGGCCAGAAAACAGACCGACCACACGGGCCAGCGCGCCACTCTCGTCCTCGATCAGGACCGAGATGACCGAATGTTGGATAATCTCCGTCATCAGACCAGCATCTTTCCTTCTTCGGTCAGTCCCGCCGCTTCGGAATCCTGATCCGGACCCAGCAGCATCTGGTTATGCGCCGCACCCGATGGGATCATCGGATAGCAGTTCTCGCCCTCCGCCACACAGATATCGGCCACGACCGGCCCATCATGCGCCAGCATCCGACGGATCACGTCATCCAACTCGCCCACATGCGTCGCCCGCATCCCGGTTGCATGGAACGCCTCGGCCAGCTTCACGAAATCCGGCAGCGCCTCGCTGTAGGACTGCGAATAGCGCGAGCCGTGAAGCAGTTCCTGCCACTGACGGACCATGCCCATATAGTGGTTGTTCAGGATAAAGATCTTCACCGGCAGACGGTACTGCGCGATCGTCCCCAGTTCCTGGATGTTCATGAGCGTGGATGCCTCACCGGCAATGTCGATCACCAGCGCATCCGGGTGCGCCACCTGCGCGCCCACGGCGGCTGGTAGACCATAGCCCATCGTCCCCAGACCACCCGACGTCAGCCAGCGGTTCGGCTTGTCGAACTGGAAATGCTGGGCCGCCCACATCTGGTGCTGCCCGACTTCGGTGGACACGAACGTATCGCGCCCCGTTTCCTTCGCCAGCTCATACAGACGGCGAACCGCATGCTGCGGACGGATGATGGCAGACGGCGTCATGTCCTGCGTGAAGCCGAATCCGTCCACACTCCGCCAGGACGCGATCTGGTTCCACCAGGTCGACAGATCCGGCGCAGGCGTCTCCCCCCAGCCTTCGAGCAGCGCCTCAAGCGTATCGCGCACATCGCCTTCGATCCGCACATCCACCGGCACGATCTTGTCGATCTGGCTCGGGTCGATATCGGCATGAACCTTGAACGAATTGGGCGAGAACGCATCCACACGCCCCGTCACGCGGTCATCGAAACGCGATCCCAGAGCGATCAACAGATCACAGCCATGCGTGGCCATGTTCGCCTCGACCGAACCGTGCATGCCCAGCATGCCCAGAAACTGCGGATCGGGAGACGGAAACGCCCCCAGCCCCATCAGCGTGGACGTCACCGGGAAACCGGTCTTGCGCGCCAGACGACGCAGAAGGTCCGACGCTTCCGGCCCGGAATTGATGATGCCACCGCCCGTGTAGAAGAGCGGACGTTTCGCCGTCTTCATGGCTTCGAGGGTCCGGGCGATCGCGATCGCATCCGGTCCACCCTGATGACGCAGCCGCTGCAACCGCGACAGTGCAGGCTTCGTCAGAGGTGCCTTGCCGACCGTGATATCCTTGGGCAGATCCACCAGAACCGGCCCCGGACGTCCCGAGCGCGCAACCTCGAACGCCTCACGCACGATCTGTGCCAGCGTTCCGGGCTCCCGGACGAGATAATTGTGCTTGGTCGCAGGGCGCGTGATGCCCGTCGTGTCGGCTTCCTGAAACGCATCATTGCCGATCAGCTTCGTCGGCACCTGACCCGCCAGACAGACGAGCGGAATGGAATCCATCAGCGCGTCCACAAGCCCGGTCACGGCATTGGTCGCCCCCGGCCCCGACGTCACCAGAACCACGCCAACCTTGCCCGTCGAGCGCGCATAGGCTTCCGCCGCATGAACGGCGGCCTGCTCGTGACGCACAAGAATGTGTCGAATCCGGTCCTGCTTGAAAAGAGCATCGTAAATCGGAAGGACAGCCCCACCCGGATATCCGAATATGACCTCCACACCTTCTTCATCGAGAACGCGCAGAAGCACTTCCGCGCCATTCAGCGCCTCGTTGCCTGTTCCTGCGTCTCTTTCAGCAGCCGTCACCGTTTCCTCCCAAGGTATGAGCGGCGGGATTTAGGACGACAACGCGGCGGCGTCAACTCGTTCCGATATAAAGTTCTCTATTTTTTCATAATCACTTTCCGAATCTTGCGCAAAATGGGTATATCTACGCAACGAAATCATCGCGCCACCCTCTTTCCCCAACGCATGATGCCGGAACCACGTCGCCTGCCGCCGCGTATAGCGCCCGATGGCAAGGACCGCGGATTTCCGCGCTTCCTCAAGCGTTTCTTCTCCTCGCAGAACGGAGGCCAGTTCAGGCACGCCATGAGCACGCATGGCAGGTAGAACCGGATCAAGCCCTCTCTCCAGCAGACGGGACACTTCCTCCAGAGCCCCGGCCTCCAGCATCTGCCCGAATCTGACATCAATCGCCCGGCGCAACCCCTCCCGCTCAGGGTCAAGCTGCACGGACACAAACCGGCACGGCGCAGGTGGCAAACCCGGCTGCGACCGCCACCAGGCCAGCCCATGCCCTGTCCCCGTCCAGACCTCCCAAGCCCGCGAAATCCGCTGCGTATCGTTCGGACGCAGACCAGACGCCGTTTCAGGGTCAACCTGCATCAGACGCCCATGCAGCGCCTCCGGCCCGATCCCTTCCGCCAGCCCCCGTGCTTCGGTCCGCGCAGCCTCTCCGGGGTCCGGCACCTCCACCAGCCCATCCGTCAGCGCCCGTAGATACATCCCCGTGCCGCCACACAGGATCGGCATACGCCCCACGGCCCACGCCTCGTCCATTTCCCGCAAGGCTTCTGACCGCCACCAGGCCACACTGCCCGGCACCGCCGCATCCAGAACCCCGTAAAGCCGGTGCGGGACAGCAGCCTCATCCGCGTCATCAGGCCGGGCCGTCAGAATCCGCAGATCGCGGTAAACCTGCATGGAATCCGCGTTGATAACCGTACCGTCAAAGCGTCGCGCAAGATCGAGCGCCAGTGCTGACTTGCCGGAGCACGTCGGTCCGGCCACAATGATCGCAGTTTTTGTTGTCTTCGGGGCGTTCATTCTCCCCTCCTGCCACACGTGCCGGACCGTTACGAGATCTCATGTCCCTTCCTGCCGTCCTGACCCTTATCGCTGACCGGAAATCCGGTCCCCTCAAACCCGAAGCCATCGACGTGGCCCGCACGCTCGTCAAAGGCAGCGCACCCATCGTCCTGTCTCCGGGCGAAGCAGTGGACATTCCCTGCCCGCCGCCGCGCCCCGGATCGGCCAGCATCGCCACGATCCGGGCGACGCTTGCGCCCTACCGCGTCGATGCACTGCTCCTCAAAACGCGTGGCCGCCGCCGCGCCGTCCTCGTCGCGGACATGGACAGCACCATCGTCACGGGCGAAACGCTGGACGAAATGGCCGCCCTGCTGGGCTGCGGCGAAGAAGTCGCAGCCATTACCCGCGCGTCGATGAGCGGCGAACTGGATTTTGATGCGGCCCTTGAACAGCGCGTGGCTCTTCTGGCCGGGAAGCCGGCTTCGGTTCTCGAACAGGTCTGGGAATCCGTCACCCTGACGGAAGGGGCCCGGGAACTCGTGCAGACCATGCGCAAGCATAATGGCCGGACGGCGCTGGTCTCGGGCGGCTTCACATGGTTCACCCAGCGCGTGGCCGAGCTTTGCGGATTCGACGAGAATTACGGCAATGAACTGGAAATCGAGGACGGCAAAATCACCGGCCGTCTCGCGGCCCCGATCCTCGGCCCCGACGCCAAGCGCGACCATCTCGAACGCCTGACTTCAGAGCGCGGCGTGCAGCTTCGTGCCGCCCTGACGACCGGCGACGGCGCCAACGACATCCCCATGCTCGCCAGCGCGGGCCTTGGTCTGGCTTTCCACGCCAAACCCAATGTCCGCCGCATCATTTCCACGCAGATCAACTTCGCTAACCTGCGCGCGCATCTTTTCGCACAGGGCTATCACGCGAAGGATTTCGTCACGGACTGACCGGGCCTCAAACCCGCAGGATACAAAAAAGCCGCCGGAGACTCTACTCCAGCGGCTTTTTTTTCGATCAGTACCCCCAGGTGTAAGGCGGCACGTCCGAATAAGAAGGCTCGGCGTAATAGCCGGGGGCATAACCCGGCGCATATCCATATCCGCCATACCCGCCACCATAACCATAAGGCGAGGCCTCGATTGCCATCCCGGTCGCGACGCCAAGCCCGACACCCAGGCCCCAGCCACCCCAGCCCCAACCGCCGCCCCAGCCCGGCATCCCCCAGCCATAACCGAACCAGCCGGGTCCGCCCCAGCCGTTCCAGCCACCCCAGCCCGGATAACCCCAGCCGCCAAAGCGCGGACCACCCCAACCTCCACGCCAGCCACCACCACGGTAGCCCCAACCGGGACGCCCACCGCCATGGAAGCCGCCGCCACCCGGACCTCCGCCATGCTGGGCAAAAGCGGGAACAGAAATCGTGGACGCCAGCAAGGCCAGCATCAATGCGGCAGCTGATCTGTGGGTGAAGGTCATGGCAAGTCTCCTGCGGGAAAGCCCGATCATGTGTCCCATATCGGCATTACCAGATCGTGTAGAAAGAGGGGCTTTCCATGACGAAACAACTTGTTTCACGTGAAACACTTCCGTCACCTTCGCCTGCGCTGCGCCCCCAGATGCCCACCAAGACTCTCCAGCGCCAGACGAAGCTCCTCGTCCTCGATATCCGGCACGTCGATCTGCAACGGTTTCGGGCGCTTCGGCGTCGGTCGCTCGAACGCCACCAGATCCTGAACGATCTTCAGTCGCTCGATCCCATATTCGCCCCGCAACCCACACGCCACATTGATGCGCTCAATGATCTGCGGCGCCAGATGCTGAAGCTCCATGGCAATCGGCCCCGCACAGGCCAGCGTCAGCGTTCCCGCAGATAAACGACGCGGTTCGGTCTGTTTTGCCAGACGCGGGCCGACAAAATCTGCCCAATCCATCATCAGACGGGCCAGAACCGGCGGCTTCTTTTTGAAAACAGGCTGCGTCAGCGCCTGCACAAAAGACCCGATCTGCTTTGTGCCCGAACGGCGGGGCGTCCAGTTGCGGTCTGCTGGCACCCAGCCATCAGGCTCCTGCGCCGGTTTCTTTCGGGCCGTATTTCGTAACGGGCGCTTGTCCGAACCGCGATCCTTCGTCATATCCGTTCCCGTGACTCCTGATGCATCCGCCCTGCTGCGCTGGTACGACCACCACCGCCGCGCCCTTCCCTGGCGCAGCCTGCCCGGCCAGCGTCCAGACCCGTATGCCGTCTGGCTAAGCGAAATCATGCTCCAGCAGACGACCGTCAAAGCCGTCATATCCTATTACGAGCGCTTTCTCACGCATTACCCTACCGTACAGGATCTCGCGGCAGCCCCGCTTGAAGACGTCCTGCATCTCTGGGCTGGCCTCGGTTACTATGCCCGTGCCCGCAATCTCCACGCCTGCGCGAAACGGGTCTCCGAACGCGGCGGTTTCCCCGATACGGTCGAAGACCTACTGACCCTTCCCGGAATCGGCGCCTACACAGCCCGCGCCATCGCCGCCATCGCCTTCGGACGCCCCGTTGTCCCCGTTGACGGTAATGTCGAACGCGTCACGGCCCGCCTGAACGCCACAGAAGAGCCGCTTCCCGGCGCACGCCCCCTTCTGGCGAAACAGGCCGCACGCCTGAACGCCGATCCTGTTGCAAAAAGCCGTCCGTCAGACTTCGCTCAGGCCCTGTTCGACCTCGGCGCAACGATCTGCACACCCCGCAATCCCGCCTGCCTGACCTGCCCCTGGCAGACCTCCTGCATCGCCCACGCCCGCGGAGTCGCAGCCCAGCTTCCGGCCAAACAACCCAAACAGGCACGCCCGACACGCTACGGCGCACATTTCCTCCTGCATGATACCAACGGTCAGATCCTGCTGCGGACCCGTCCCCCAACCGGCCTGCTCGGCAGCATGGACGAACTCCCCGGAACCGACTGGCGCAGTACACCCTGGAGCGAAGACGAAGCCCTCGCTCATGCACCCTGCCTGACCGACTGGGCGCACAGAGGCGAAATCCGCCATGTCTTCACCCATTTCACCCTGTACCTCACGGTTTATGAGGCTTACCTTCCACAGGCTCATAATGCAGGGATCGATTCCTCTTTCGGCACGTTCCGTTCCACGAAGCGCGCCGCCCTGCCCGGCGTCATGAAGAAATGTCTGGCCCTCACCAAACAGCCTTCGGAGACATGATGACTGAGACCACCCCGACACTCCGCCTCTGGTTCATGGACTGGTTCGGCTGGATGCTCGATCATAATTCCGTAAGGGATGCCCTCGACCGCACCCCCTTTCAGGAAGGCCGTCTTCCGGGTCTCAGCATCGCCGTTCCCTTACCTTTCCATCTTCCCTGCCGTCCGCTTCTGGAAAAGCGGATTTCAATGCCCCGCCCATTTCCTGAAATGGAAATGCAGGAATTCCTCCCGAACCGCGTAGTTTTTTTCATTCCGCGAACCAGCACCTATCTGAGAAGCTCTCCTCTTGGGCCTGAACCCGTAGATTTCTTGGCCCTGGAGCCAGGGGGATGGGAAATCTTCTTTCCCATGACGATCGAGATGCTGCGTGGGTTGTCCCTGATCCTCAAGCCCAACACTGTAAAGCTGCAAGACGATGCGGGGCACGACCTTCCTGCACCCACGCTCCAACAGGGATTCATGCTCCAGTTTGGCGACCGGCATCTTCCATTATTCCTGAACACGACAGCTCTGATCCAGATCGGCCAGATCATGCCAGGAGCCACTGCCAAAGTCGCACTGACATGGGAAGACGACGCCCCACCTGCCTATTTTAACGTATCCCGCGAAACCCCGTTCAATCATCAATAGTATAAAAACAGGCCAACTAGAGAAATATGTGAAAACTTTTACCCCATATCTCTGAAATACCACGATGATTTCTGTAATCCGAAATACCTGAAAAAGACTATTCCAGTCCTCATCCTTTTCACGGAAATTGTCTGTCTGTATTCAATTCCCCCTCATGAGAAAGGGTTTTTTCAATTAATTGTAATTTTTGATTGATGTCCTTCACAGACAGGATTTTTGTTCTAAACATTTATGCGTCTGGAGCAGACAGGCATTTAATACGAAGCCGGTCTGTTTTCCGGCTGTCATGGGAAGATATGTCAGCAACAGATTATTTTCTTGCCGCTTCAGGGGGCCGTCTTAACGGAACGGACCGTCTATTCTTTTACGCTCCCGGTTATTTAACGACAGAAAATCGCTATCCCGACTTTCACGATTTTCCGCTCCTCCCTGACGGCACATCGCCCCTCACTACCCTGCTCCAGACACCAGCCCGCAACCTGCCATCCGCCTGTCTCGGGTCGGATGACTGCATGGTCCTGTCAGCACGCCAGACCATCCAGTCATCTGACCGTCACTACGGCTCCTGAGGTATCGAAATCATGACCTACACTGTCGGACATTATCTTGCCGAACGCCTGACACAGATCGGCCTGAAGCATCATTTCGCCGTCGCGGGTGACTACAACCTCGTGCTGCTCGACCAGATGATCGAACAGGGTGGCACCAAGCAGATCTATGACTGCAACGAGCTGAACTGCAGCTTCGCCGCTGAGGGCTATGCCCGCGCCAATGGCGCTGCCGCAGCCATCATCACCTTCAGCGTCGGCGCGATTTCCGCCATGAACGGTCTGGGCGGCGCTTACGCCGAGAACCTGCCGATCCTCGTGATTTCCGGCGCACCGAACACCAACGATCACGGTTCGGGCCACGTCCTGCACCACACGATCGGCACGACCGAATACAGCTACCAGATGGAAATGGCGAAGCACGTCACCTGTGCCGCCGAAAGCATCACCTCCGCCGAAACGGCTCCGGCAAAGATCGACCACGTCATCCGCACCATGCTGCGCGAAAAGAAGCCGGCCTATCTCGAAATCGCCTGTAACGTCTCGGCCGCGCCCTGCGTCCGTCCGGGCCCGGTCTCGTCCCTGCACGCCCATCCGCGCCCTGACGAAGCCAGCCTCAAGGCCGCTCTGGACGAGAGCCTGAGCTTCCTCGACAAGGCCAGCAAGGTCGCCATCCTCGTCGGCACCAAGCTGCGCGCTGCCGAAGCCCTTAAGGAAACGGTCGAACTGGCCGACAAGCTCGGGTGCCCCGTGACGGTCATGGCCGCCGCCAAGAGCTACTTCCCCGAAACGCATCCCGGCTTCCGTGGCGTGTACTGGGGCGATGTCAGCAGCCCGGGCGCACAGGAAATCATCGAAGGCGCCGATGCCGTGATCTGCCTGGCTCCCGTCTGGAACGATTACTCCTCGGGCGGCTGGCAGAGCATCATCCGTGGCGAGAAGGTTCTTGAGGTCGATCCGGACCGCGTGACCGTCAACGGCAAAACCTTCGACGGCTTCCGCCTCAAGGAATTCGTCAAGGCCCTGAGCGAGAAGGCCCCGAAGAAGTCCGCAGCCCTGACCGGCGAATACAAGCCCGTCATCCTGCCGAAGGCCGATCAGGCAAAGCCGCTGACCAACGACGAAATGACCCGCCAGATCAACGAACTGGTCGACGGCAACACCACCCTTTTCGCCGAGACCGGCGACTCATGGTTCAACGCCATGCGCATGCACCTTCCCGAAGGTGCGAAGCTCGAGACGGAAATGCAGTGGGGCCATATCGGCTGGTCCGTTCCGTCCATGTTCGGTAACGCCACCGGTTCGCCGGAACGTCAGCATGTTCTGATGGTCGGTGACGGTTCTTTCCAGCTCACCGCGCAGGAAGTGGCCCAGATGGTCCGCTACGAACTGCCGGTCATCATCTTCCTCGTGAACAACCACGGCTACGTCATCGAAATCGCCATCCATGACGGCCCGTACAACTACATCCAGAACTGGGACTACGCCGCTCTGATGCAGTGCTTCAACCAGGGCGTCCCCGGCGAAGAAAGCGGCAAGTACGGTCTCGGCCTGCATGCCACGACGGGCGAGGAACTGGCCGAAGCCATCGCCAACGCCAAGAAGAACACCCGCGGCCCGACGCTCATCGAGTGCAAGCTCGACCGGACGGACTGCACCAAGACGCTGGTTCAGTGGGGCAAGGCTGTTGCAGCCGCAAACTCCCGCAAGCCCCAAAACACCTGATCAGAATCAGGTCTCTAACGAAAAACCCCCGTGTCAGACACGGGGGTTTTTTCTTTTGTACCGCATAAAACCTGACAACCGTCAGAGCAGACGCGCCACCTTCATGAACAGAAACGTCACACTCATGAAGACGAAACAGACAATGCCTGCCTCCACCGTCCCCAAAGACCCCTGAGCCAGAAACATCCCGCCGGTATTCATCCCGAAGAACCCGGTCACGAATGTCGCGGGCAGCATCAACGTGGTCCCGACCGAGACGATATACAGCCGCCGGTTGGTCTCTTCCGCCTGATTGGACCCAAGTTCGTCCTGCAACGAGCGAGCACGGTCCTGAAGCGCAATCAGATCGTCCAGAGCCGCATGAACCTGCCGCTCCGCACGGTCCCGCAGTTCATCCTCCGCCCAGTCCGGAAGATCCAGATCCTCATCTTTCAGAACACGGTCAATTGGCGTCACCACCCGGCGCAATTCGGTCGCACGACGCCGCACCTTGCCCACGATACTACCCAGATGCCCCAGATCGGAGCGATGCTCGATCAGCAGAAGCACATCTTCCGCCCGATCCAGCTCATCATCCAGATGCCCAAGCTGCCGCCGCACCGTCCCGGTAAATTCCCGCAAGGCACGATCAATAATCCCTGCAGGCGTCTTGGGAATCTGATCCGGCCTCAGAGAACGATAGGCCGCCCCCAGCACCGGAATAGGATTGCGCCGCGTCGTAATCAGCAGATCCGGGCGCATCGCAAAGCGCCAGGCACAGATCTCCCTGTCATCTTCGGACAGCGCATCGTCAAAGGCGGGTAACGCTCCCCAGATCAGATCCTCGAAAGCCTCAAGCGCAATGCCGTATTCCGTCTCGGCCAGCATGGCGCAAACGTCGTCGGGCAGATCCGGCAGATGCGCGACATAGCCGCGAGCAGAACTGTGTACCGTATCGAAATGCAGCCAGTACCAGCCTTCGTTCTCAAGCGGACGCCCCGGCGCCAGGAGCGCCTCGACCTCAGCCGATCCCAGCGTGCGCAGTTCCTGCCCCGGAACGGCATGAACGGCCCAGACAAGCCCGTTCGCGAATGCGGGCGCACCGGTTTCCTGATGCTGTGGGTCCAGAACCGTGAAGGGGAAGTTGTAGGCAGTGCTGTCTGACACGACATCCTCCTGTTTTCAGGGGGTTCAGGACCGGCAGAACCGGCATGCAGGTTCAACAGAAACGACGGGGCAACGCGCCCTCTCCGGCTTCTCGCATGCCCTGCATACAGACGCAATATACCCGTCTTTCCGCATCCAAACCGTCACGAAAATGCAACTCCGCCCCAAACAGACAGTTAAAACTCCATATCGCAATGAGTCAGCCCCATACACGGGCGCTCTCTTTTGGGAAGGAATATCCATGTCCATCCGCACAGCATTCTTCGCCACAAGCCTTCTGCTCGGCACCGCCATCGCCGCTCCTGCCGCAATGGCTCAGGCTGTCAGCGCGCCCAGCAACGACCAGCCGCAGACTTCGACCTCCGCGATCCAGAAAGCGCAGAACTCCACGATCAGCCAGCCGAATAACGCCCTGCCGACCAATCCGCGCACCGTAACGGAACAGCCGGACCAGCCTGCGCCCGCCGCCCCCGGTCCCATGACCCACAGCCCGAACGAAACCGGCCCCGTCCCGTCAAACCAGAAGGACGTCCACAGGCTTCCCGGCAAACATCATCACGCCCACAAGAAAACCTCCGCACCAACCGACGCGACACCGCAGACCACAGCGCCGGAATAACGCGTCCGAACAGACATACAGAGAGCCGATTGCCGGGCCCGCCCTTTCCGCGGGTCCGCCAAGCCTTTATACAGGCAGCCATCCAAAGATGGGCAGCAAGGGCCACTTCATGACGACGCAGGATTACAAGGTTCGCGATATCACTCTCGCAGACTGGGGCCGCAAGGAAATCTCCATCGCCGAAGGCGAAATGCCAGGCCTGATGGCTCTTCGCGAAGAGTACAAAGACACACAGCCGCTCAAGGGCGCCCGCATCGCCGGCTGTCTGCACATGACCATCCAGACCGCCGTTCTGATCGAGACGCTGATCGACCTCGGCGCCACGGTCCGCTGGTCCTCTTGCAACATCTTCTCTACGCAGGATCACGCTGCAGCAGCCATCGCCGCAGCAAACATCCCCGTTTTCGCCTGGAAGGGCCTGACGGAAGAAGAGTTCAACTGGTGCATCGAGCAGACCATCCATGGTCCCGATGGCTGGACGCCGAACATGATCCTCGATGATGGCGGCGACCTCACCATCATGATGCACGACAAGTACCCCGAAATGCTCAAGGACGTGCGCGGCATCTCCGAAGAGACGACAACGGGCGTGCATCGTCTGTGGGAAATGTCCAAGAAGGGCACGCTGAAGGTTCCGGCCATCAACGTGAACGACAGCGTCACGAAGTCCAAGTTCGACAACCTGTATGGCTGCCGTGAGAGCCTCGTGGACGCAATCCGTCGCGGCACGGATGTCATGATGGCTGGCAAGGTCGCCGTGGTTGCCGGTTATGGTGACGTGGGCAAGGGCTCCGCTGCCTCCCTGCGCAACGCAGGCTGCCGCGTGCTCGTGACCGAAGTTGATCCGATCTGCGCCCTTCAGGCCGCCATGGAAGGCTATGAAGTCGTTACGATGGAAAACGCAGCACCGCGCGGCGACATCTTCGTCACCTGCACGGGCAACGTGGACATCATTACGATCGACCATGTGCGCGAGATGAAGGACCGTGCGATCGTCTGCAACATCGGTCACTTCGACAGCGAAATCCAGGTCGAAGCCCTGCGCAACTATCGCTGGAACAACATCAAGCCGCAGGTCGACGAGATCGAACTGGCTCCGAACCGCCGCATCATCCTTCTGTCCGAAGGCCGTCTGGTGAATCTGGGCAACGCAACGGGCCACCCGTCCTTCGTGATGTCCGCATCCTTCACCAACCAGACGCTCGCGCAGATCGAACTGTGGACGGCAAAGCCGGGCCAGTACGAGGTCAAGGTTTATACCCTGCCGAAGTCTCTGGACGAGAAGGTCGCTGCCCTGCACCTCGCAAAGGTCGGCGCAGAACTTTCCAAAATGTCACAGAAACAGGCGGACTACATCGACGTTCCCGTCAATGGTCCGTTCAAGCACGAAGAATACCGCTACTAAGACGAGGCCGGTCTGGAAGGGCGAAACCCCGGTTGCGCCCTTTCCCGATTTCCTTAACCAGAAGGAGTTACACCCATGGGTCTTTTCAGCACGATCATGTCCAAGATCTTCGGACATGCAGAAGCCGCAACACCGTCCACCAGCGCAGCCCCGGCTGACGCAGCCGCTCCGGCCGCAGCAGCAACTCCGGCAGCAGCGCCCGTGGATGTAGACGCCGTCCTGTCCGGTCTGGCCGCAAATGCTGGTCAGCCGCTGAACTACAAGACTTCCATCGTGGATCTCCTGAAGCTGCTCGGTCTCGACAGCTCGCTCCAGTCCCGCAAGGAACTGGCCAGCGAACTGCATTATTCGGGCAGCACGGACGACACCGCGACGATGAACGTCTGGCTCATCAAGCAGGTCTATGCCGAGCTGGCCAAGAATGGCGGCAAGGTTCCGGCTGACTGGACGCACTGATCCGCGCCCCGTCCACACGGACACCATAAAAAAAGCTCGGCTGGTAACAGCCGGGCTTTTTTTACGTCTGATCGCAGAAGCTGCCGCTCAGGGAAGGACGGGGTTTCGCGGCTCCAGCGTCTGCATAGAACGCTCAACACCAGACGCCTGCCCCGCACGCAGCTCTTCCAGAGACTGATGGAATATCCGTACTTTCACTTCCACATGCCGGTCCGGATAACGCCACCGCTCGAACGCCAGGACCGTATCCGGAGCCGTGCTGTCCGGCTGATCGGCAAACGCCCATGACAGCCCGAAGATCGCCGCCAGCGCGTCCTGATTCGTATCGTGCCCCGCCAGAACCAGCAGACGCGTGGACGCCGTTACACCCGGAATCTCCGTCACCGGACGGTCCACCAGAAACGCCCGGATGCTTTCGGCCATCACCCCATTACGCGCCGCCGCTACAACAGGCAGACGCCGCAACATCCGGCTCTCTGCTTCATGAACCGGCAGAACGGTTTTCAGCAGCCCCGGAACGTCCGCTTTGGCAGACCCGAAAACATCCAGCGGAAAGCCCTCGGAATAGAGCAGCAGCAGACTTTCCGCCGCCATGCCACCCGTCGCCACCCCTCCAGAGAGACGCGGCGCGCCTTTCTTCCATTCAAGCACCACATCATCACGCAGACACCACGCCGTATGCGCAACACCATCATACGCGCCGGGCGCCAACACGGTCTGCAAAGCGTGCAAACCATGCTGAACATCCGCACTCTTTGAGACGGGCAACATGGAAGCAAACGCCTGCTCGGTCTCATGCTTCGACGGCACCGCGCGACCAGCCGAAATGGCATTGAACACTGGGTCCGGCCCATGTGCCTGCCATTGCGCAGAAACATGGCAGTCCGGAGCCAGACCCCGCGCCCAAACCTGACCGGTCTGCTGCGTCCGATGATCCACGCCATCCGCCCAGATCCGCACGCCATCGGAACAGGATCGTAACGGATTAAATCCGAGATCCACATAATGCGTCCGGACAGCCTGAACCATGGCCCCAAGCGCCACAGCCCCATGCGACGTCATTTCTCCGGGCGCAACAGACCATTCCGGCCAGTCAAAACCGGTCTTCTCCCGCAAAGCCGCCGCAGAAGCCGTCGGACTGCGGATCCCGTGCCGCGACAGCAGCACAACTTTTTCCAGAACAGGCCCTGACGGCACAGAGGCACCGCCCGAACATCCCGTCAGGAAAAAAGCCAACAGAACGACAGAGTGCGTCTTTTTCACGGGAAAGTCGCCGTCATGTTGAAGAAGACGCTGCGCCCTGCCAGACGCCAGTAAAGCGGCGCATCACCATAAGACTGATTGCCCGCAAAATCGCTGATGGAGCGGTTGTTGAAGAGGTTGGAAATCTTGAGGCTCGGCGTCACGTCGCGCATGAAACCACCGATATTATGAATGCGCCACCCCAGCGCCAGATCCGCAGTCACGTTACTGTGGATTTTATACTGGTTTTCAAACGCCGCATTTCCAGCCGCATTCGTGGTGCTGTCCAGCCCCCAGTGATGCCCGACATATTTTCCCATCAGCGAGAAATACGGCCCCTTCGGATTTTCATAAAGCAGACCGAACGACGCCAGTGAATCCGGCGTCGTCGCAACGCGCACGGTGCTATGTTTGTAGCGCGCATCATTGACGCTGTAATTGCCGTAAAGCGAGAATCCATATCCAATGACATACTGCCCCTCAAGCTCGATCCCCTTATAAATCGCACCGCCACTGTTCACGTATGTAGACGTGGTTCCGATACCATCAACCTTGATCTGTGCGGATGCGATATAATTGGAAAAATCGATATAATATCCATCCAACGACAGCATCCAGTTTTTGCCGTGATAAACCGATCCAACCTGATAATTCAGCGTCGTTTCAGGCTTCACGTTTCCAACCGACTTCACCTGAAAAACCGACATCGGAGGCGCTAGAAAACCCCGCGCGATCTGCGCATAAGCGCTCCAGTTTTTCATGATACGTTGATTGATCGCAATGGATGGCTGCCATGATCCATAATGCTGTGTATCATTCAGCGGCACTTTTGTGGACTTGTTAATGGCCGCATCATAATCCCGTGTGAACATGGAATATTTCATACCCGGCTTGATAACCACCCCCTTCCAGGGATGAATATCCAGTTCAAGGTAGGGCTGAATGGTCGTGTTCAGATCGGAAATATCATAGCTGTAAGCCGACCCTGTTTTGGACGGAACCGGTATCGCATTTTTACTCAGATCTAGCGCATAGGTGTACCGACGGTCCTTCTGCACATCCGCCCACACACCGAACAGAACATCCCCGTAAGACGTATGCGCCTTGAACCGTAATGTATCACCATAAGAACGGAATTTGGCGTCCGCATATTTTCCGGGAATATCATGAGCATAGGTCGCCACCTTTTTCCCAGCCGTATTATAGAACGTCACACCATTCGCAGCCGTACTCGTCTGACTGGCATCCGTGCTCTCCGTATAATCATGCTCAAACCCGCTCGTATAAAGCTGGTTTTCCATCGTCAGCCATGATGCAAGACGACTTTTCAGGCTGACATAATCGAAATCAGACGTGTAGGTGCTAGGATTATATCCATAATAACACTGCGCGGCCGGGTCGTTGCACAGCCCGTAATTCTTCCCATATTTTGCATATTCTGCGAGCGTCGCGCCCTGCGTCGTAAACTGCCATTCCTTGTTATAGGTCGTCTCAAATGTCAGCGTCGTCTCGGGCGCAAGATCAATCACATCCTTGAACATCAGATTGCTCCGGCGCTCTGCCGAATTGGTCAGATAGCCATTCGTTTCCTCGTGCTGCATATCAAGGAATGCACGACCAAAACGCGTCTTACCACTATCGAACTCGATCCCTCCAGCCCGCGTATTAAAACTGCCGTAGGTCCCATACAACGACACCCCCCCCTCTTGGCCGGCGGCGTCTTGGACGTGAAACCCATCGTGCCACCAAACGTGGCATTTCCAATCGTCGAGCCCGTTCCAGGGCCGCGATCAATCTGCGCCTCCCCCAGAAAATGCGAAATAAACAAAGACGACGTCGTGTGATGCAGATCGGTGGCATCGCCAAACGGAATGCCATCAAACGTCATGTTGTACTGGCCGTCCTGAAACCCGCGCAGGCTCATCGCCTCTGCCTTACCCATTCCGGGTCCGTTAGGATTTTGCGAATAAACGCTCGGCTGGAAGCGGATAATATCGTCGATGCTGGCAAGCGGAATAATGTTGTTGCTCAAAAACCCTGACTGAATTTTTGATGTCGGCTCCGTAATGTCCAGCGGGACCGTGGCAGGCGCAATCCGCGCCGCATGACCAAGTACGGTCAGGTTTTCCACACCGGGCGTCGCGTCTTTTTCTTTTCTGGTTTTATGCTCCTCATGCTTTTTCTGTTTTGCATCAGGAACATCAGCCTGCGCGCCTCCTCCCAAAAACAGGGCACCGGCAAAGCACCCGGAAAGCAGGATATGGTTACGCATCTTGAACATCATGGGGAGTGGGCTCCAGTGATTGGCGCGCACTCCATACGGAAGGCTTCAGATCAGGAAAACTGCTTTACCGTTCCTGAAATAAAACATTCACACGTTTTACTTCAAATTTTCATACTTATTTTGAAATATTTCTTATTCTATATTTACGGCAACGGTCTTTTATCTGCAATAGGGTCAATTTTCGGCTCGGTCAGTGGTCCTGAATCCACCACAACCACCAGATCTCCCGCAATCGGCGTGGGCTGACGATCTTTCGGAAGCAGCGCCTGAAAGCGCGGATCGTAGCTCGCCGCCTGTTCATAGAGAGCATCAATCAGCCCGTAATGATCCATGAACTTGTTCATGGTCGCCGGAATACGAATGCATCCTTCCGAAGCCGGGTGACCCAGACGCCATTCCAGAAACTGCGGGTCCGTCGCATGGATCTCCAGCCGGATCTGCCCGGTTTCGTGACGTGGCAGCCACCCCTTCATCGCCGTCTGCCATCCCATGTCCCACACGCGCGATCCCTTGGCGCCGATACCACGGATTCCGTTCTTGTTCTTCGTCCCTTCCGCCCGATACCCCAGACGATCCGCCGTGTTCTGAAAAACACCAATCGGCGTAATGTAATAATATTTGCGTCCCGTCGTCCCGGTTGAAACCGGCGTCCCGCCAAGAGACTCCCACGGCACATCCGGCAATGCCAGAACGTAATCCAGATGCTGGATCTGCTCGTTGCGATCCACAACCATAATGAGCTGCGGTCGCGAAATCGGCATATTCGCCTGCGTCACCTGCTCTTTCGCCAGCGTCAGGAACGCCCGGCGGCGCTCGGGCGTGTAGGTGCTGAACCCCTTGATAGTGTGCTTCATCAGAACGGCCAGACGGGACGCCTCTTCCTGCGCAGTCTCATCGGAAACAACCGGCAAATCCGGAATATCCAGAGGCGGCGGTGCCAGATCAGGACGTGGCGGCGTATCGGTCGGCGGATTACTGGCTGGCGGCGGGACCGACACTCCCAGAGACGGCGTCGTATCCGGCTGAGGGCCCGACAGTTCCGGCCCCGCGCCATCCGGCCGCGCGCAGGCCGCCAGCGGTGACAATCCCACGACCATCGTGGTGGACGCACATAACAGAACTGCAAACCGCGTCAGTCTGGAAACATCACGCATCTTCAGGGCACCATCCTCGGGTTCGGAACAACAGACAGAACGCGAGGGAACAGGAACCTGTCCGGCGTTCGGCATGACTGGAACGTCTTCAACGCACCAGCCACGCAAAAGACATCACAGATCCAGAAGCAGACGCCTCGGATCTTCCACAAGCTGCTTGATCCGGACGAGGAAGCTTACAGCTTCCCGCCCGTCCACGATCCGGTGATCGTAAGACAGCGCAACATACATCATCGGCCGGATCACAATCTGCCCGTCCCGCACGACCGGCCGGTCCTGAATGGCATGCATCCCCAGAATGCCAGACTGCGGCGTATTCAGGATCGGCGTGGAGAGCAGAGATCCGAAAATCCCGCCATTCGTGATGGAGAACGTCCCATGCGACAGTTCCTCCAGCTTCAGCCCGCCTGTCCGCGCCCGCTTGCCGTAATCGGCGATCCGACGCTCCAGCTCGGCAAAGCTCATCTGATCGGCATCATGCAGCACCGGCACCACAAGCCCACGCTCTGTACCCACCGCAATGCCCAGATTGACGAAATCGCGATAAACGATTTCATCGCCTTCGATCTGCGCATTGATCGCCGGATAATCCTTCAGCGCGCCCACCACGGCCCGCGCGAAAAAGGACATGAAGCCCAGACGCGCACCGTCATGCTTTTTCTCGAACTCGTCCTTGTATTCCGCCCGCAGCGCCTTGGCAGCGGACATGTCGATCTCGTTGAACGTCGTGAGAATGGCCGCCGTATTCTGCGCTGCCTTCAGATTCCGCGCGATCGTCTGACGCAGACGACTCATGGGAACCCGACGCTCCCGTGCTTCATGTGAGGACAGCTTGGGGGCCGGTGGAACGGAGACAGGCTTCGGCGCTTCAGAAGCAGGAGACGTGACTCGCGCAGATGATGCAACAGGCGCTGCGACAGGTTCCGGAGCCGCTGTCTTGGGAGCCGGAGCAGGTTCAGCCGCAGCAGCTTGAGGCACAGCCGGTGCCTCCGCCGTCTCGTCCACAGCCCCGAGCAGGCCGCCGATCTCGACTTCCGTCCCCACTGCCACACAGTCTTCCAGACGCCCGGCGGAAGGCGCGGTCACTTCAACGCTGACCTTGTCCGTCTCCAGCTCCACGATGGTCTCGTCATGCTGCACATAGTCGCCGGAGTTTTTAAGCCACCGCGCGACAGTCGCAGTCGTCAGGCTTTCTCCAAGCGCCGGAACCCTGATTTCGACCGTCATGCTGCTTCCCTGTCTTGCGTCCCGCCGCGAAGCGGGGAAATGTCTGTGCCGTACCCCGGCACTCTGTCCGGAAAAGTTAAGAATGCAGGATACTGCATCTTCGTTCCCAGCGGGAGGCGGAACCATCCCCATCGCCGGACTTTGAAACCAAAACGCAGGAGGCCGCAATGTCCCACCCGCCCGACCGTCCTGAAATTCTGGACTCCGACCATCTTTCCACCCGCACCCGCGAGATCCTGACATCGCGGCTTTCGGTCTCCACCACACAGCCGCGCACCTTGTCCCTTCGGGCCTATGCCGTCCTCGACGCGCTGCTGCCCGTCCTGCTCCCGCTGGACGAAATCCTGCCTCCCGGCACCGACATCTCCATGACAGCACGGATCGACGCCGCGCTCTCCGGCCCGCGTGACGGCTGGCGTTTCGCGGACCTCCCACCAGATGCCGAAGCCTGGGAATCCGCCCTCCTGACGCTCGACGATGCTGCCACCGAACAGCACGGACTCGCCTTCATTCATCTGGCACCGGACCTGCGTGGCTCCCTTCTCGACGCCGTCATGGACGGACAGGTCGGCCTCGACCGTGCAGGACGCCTCACGGCATCCCAGATGAAACGCTGGTCCGGAGACCTGCGTGGCGAGGTCGTGGACTGCATCATGAGTGACCCGCGCATCCAGCAGGCACTCGGCATTTCCTCCAGTCTCACCGGCGGCGACACCGTCTTTCAGGGCTTCACAAACGTCGGCCCCGACAGCCGCGAAGACTTCGAGCCCAAAGCCACCGCCTCCCTTCTCCAGATGACAGACTCCAGCGAATGAGCAGCAGCACCCTCATGAAGACATTCGCCGAAACGGACATCGTCGATACCCTCATCATCGGCAGTGGTGCCGGTGGCGCGCCGCTGGCCGCAGAACTCGCCCGCAACGGCAAAAGCGTCGTGGTTCTGGAAGCTGGGCCCGCTTTCCCCGCCACGGGACACACGCCCGACGAAGTCGCCGCCCGTGAACTGTACTGGCTGCATGAACGCCTTTCCGCTGGCACAAACCCGCAGGCTTTCGGCGGCAACAACAGCGGCACCGGCCTCGGCGGCTCTTTGCTGCACTACGGCGCCTTCATGCCCCGCATGGATGCCCGCGACTTCCACCTGCACACCGAAACCGGCAAAGGCGTGGACTGGCCTTTCGGTCTAAACGAACTGCTCCCCTATATCGAGCGCGTGGAATCCTTCATCGGCGTCTCCGGCCCCGCCCATTACCCGTGGGACCCTGAGCGCCGCTATGCCTATGCACCCCCGCCCGCCAATTCCGCCGCACTCAAGATGCGCGAAGGCTGTGACGCCCTCGGCCTGCGCCACGCAGACGGCCCCGCCGCCCTCATCACCCGCGATATCGAACAGCCGCATTTCGGCACCCGCCATGCCTGTGCCAACTGCGGGGCCTGCCATCAGGGCTGCCGCAACGGCGCCAAGTCAGGCACGGACAACACATGGCTCCCCATGGCCGTCGCCTATGGCGCGGAACTCCGCCCCGGCTGCTTCGCCCATACGATCGAACGCGACAGTTCAGGCCGCGTGACCGGCGTGGTCTATCGCCAGAACGGCGTCGAACACCGCCAGAAATGCGCGACCCTCGTCCTCGCCGCCGGTGCCGTCGAAACCCCGCGCCTGCTCCTGACCAACGGCCTCGCCAACAGCTCCGGCCAGGTCGGCCAGAACTACATGACCCATGTCTCCACACAGGTCTGGGGCGAGTTCGACGAAGATATCCGCCCCAATCGTGGCTATCCGTCCCTCACCATCACCGAAGACATGATGCGCCCCAAAGACGCGGATTTCGTCGGCGGCTACCTCGTGCAGTCACTGGGCATGATGCCCGCAACATGGAGCCAGAACCTCGCCCGCAGTACCACAACACGCGGTCCAGCCTTCGCCCGCGCGCTGGCCGGATACAACCGCTCCGCCGGTATGGGCATCAACGGCGAATGTCTTCCCCGGCCCGAAAACCGTGTCACGCTTTCGAACGAAAAAGATGCTTTCGGCATCCCCAAACCGCTGATCGAACATTCTTACGGCCCAAATGAATGGGCCATGCACCACCACGCCGCCCGTCTGCTGACGCAGATGTGGGAAGCCGTCGGCGCAAAGGATATCCGCGTCATCGACCGCGCCGCCCATATGATCGGCACCTGCCGTATGGGCACGGACGCCGACAGCAATGTCGTCAATCCGGTCGGCCGCAGTTTCGATATCGACAATCTGTGGATCTCCGACCACTCGATCTTCCCCAGCGCCGCCGCCGCCAACCCGGCTCTGGCCATCATGGCGCTCTCCCTGCGCACCGCGGAGGCCATGCTGAAGACCTGACCCGCAGGAAACTGACATAGATCAAAGTGATCCGGAGCATGCTCAGCAGTCTTGACACTGCTTCGCGCGCTCCGGTAAGCGAAGGACGACTTTATCGGTGACGTCCTGTCACCCGGTCTCCCTTTCCTTACGGATGCTTCCTGCTTCCATCGTCCTGCGAAATCCTTACAGATCACCGCCTGACACAAGCAGTCCCCGTCCAGTGGCCCCGCCTTCTGTACGGTCGCGCATCCCTCCCCCTATCAGGTCTGCCACTACCGGCACATCAAGGCGCGTCTTTCATGCATCTTGCCGAACTCAAGAAAAAATCCCCAGCCGACCTTCTGGATTATGCAGAGGAACTGGAGATCGAGAACGTCTCGTCCATGCGCAAGCAGGACATCATGTTCGCCATTCTCAAGACCCTTGCCGAGCGCGATCAGGCGATCTACGGCGAAGGCACGCTCGAAATCCTGCCGGACGGCTTCGGTTTCCTGCGCAGCCCGGAAGCCAATTACCTTCCCGGCCCCGACGACATCTACATCTCCCCCACCCAGGTCCGCCGCTTCGGCCTGCGCCCGGGTGACACGGTTGAAGGCCAGATCCGCGCCCCGCGCGACGGCGAGCGCTATTTCGCGCTGCTGAAGGTCAACACCATCAATTTCGAGGCCCCGGAAACCGTCCGGACCCGCATCAACTTCGACAACCTCACGCCGCTCTACCCCGAGCGTCGCCTGAAGATGGAAGTCGAACAGTCCGAACCCGCACCCACGGAAAACCACCGTAGCAAGGGCAAGAAAGACCAGCGCGACTACACTCCGCGCGTGATCGATCTGGTGACACCGATCGGCATGGGCCAGCGCGCCCTGATTGTCGCCCCGCCCCGCACCGGCAAGACCGTGATGCTCCAGAGCATCGCAGCCTCCATCTCCGCCAACCACCCCGAAGTGTTCCTGATCGTCCTGCTGATCGACGAACGCCCGGAAGAAGTGACGGACATGGCACGCTCGGTTCGCGGCGAAGTCGTTTCCTCCACCTTCGACGAACCGGCAACCCGCCACGTCCAGGTAACGGAAATGGTGCTGGAAAAGGCCAAGCGCCTCGTCGAGCACAAGCGCGACGTGGTCATCCTTCTGGACTCCATCACCCGCCTCGCCCGCGCCTACAACACCGTCGTCCCCTCCTCGGGCAAGGTGCTGACCGGCGGTGTGGACGCCAACGCCCTGCAGCGCCCCAAACGCTTCTTCGGCGCCGCGCGTAACATTGAAGAAGGCGGCTCGCTCACGATCATCGCAACGGCCCTGATCGACACGGGCTCGCGCATGGACGAAGTGATCTTCGAAGAGTTCAAGGGCACCGGCAACGCCGAACTCATCCTCGACCGCAAGCTGGCCGACAAGCGCACCTTCCCCGCCATCGACATCACCAAGTCGGGCACGCGTAAGGAAGAACTGCTGGTCGATCGCGCCGAACTATCCAAGATGTGGGTCCTGCGCCGCATCCTCGCCCCGATGGGCACGATGGACGCCATGGACTTCCTGCTGGACAAGCTGAAATACAGCAAATCCAATCAG
Source organism: Gluconobacter cerevisiae (assembly GCF_015244675.1). Lineage (GTDB taxonomy): Bacteria > Pseudomonadota > Alphaproteobacteria > Acetobacterales > Acetobacteraceae > Gluconobacter > Gluconobacter cerevisiae. The sequence continues at coordinate 24,329 of NZ_JABCQO010000007.1, forward strand.
GACTTCTTCGACGCCATGAACAACTGATCCCGGATCAGCATGGTCGACATGGAAAAGGGGAGCTCCGGCTCCCCTTTTTTGTTGTCCAGTCTATTCGGAATATCGAAAGAGGCCGTTCGTTACAGCACACCTTCCAGATGCAGCATGGCATGCTTGTCCGCGATGCCTCCCAGCCCCGAATATCCGCCCAGCCCTGCACGCCCGACAACACGGTGGCAGGGGATCAGGATCGGAATCGGATTCGCCCCGACCGCCCCGCCCACAGACCGGGGAGATCCCCCGACCTCGGCCGCAATGTCTGCGTAAGTCCGCGTCTTGCCATAGGGAATCCGACGCAGCGCGTCCCAGACCTTCTGGCGATACGGAGTCCCGTAAGGGCGATAGGGCAGCGTGTCGAAATCGACCGATTCCCCGTCAAAATAGCGCTCCAGAAGGTCGCGGGCTTTCAGAAGGAGTGGAGTCTCCTCCTGATCGCGCCCCCAACCCCAGTCCAGAGCGACGATCTGGCCCTCATCTTCACTGATGGTAAGGGCCCCGAAAGGTGAGTGGCAGGATAGCTGTGGCATGAACGACACGGTGCCCGAGCCGCTCAAAACCGTCAATCCGGCAGTATTGCCATTATGCTGAGACTTTTAAGCTATGCAATTTAAGCATATTGGAGAACTCCGATATGCATAATAAACATACAGGACTGCATCTGTAGGCTTTCAGCAATATTCTGTAATGTGTTGGAAAACTGCCCTTTTTTGTATCAGAAACGAGACAGGAAGTTTTCCGAAACGCCTGTGTAATTATCCAGTGAGCCACATCGCAGCCTGTTTTGCAGCTTTCCCCTCCCTCCCTCACGGAAACGTCAGAAGCCGTGTTTGTCTTAAGCAATAAAATAGGGTCAGTAAGTTCTCATGCTAACGGTGTCTGGTACTGATCGTTGGGTTGAGAGGGCGGGAATGTTTCCTGCACCTTTCAAGACTACAGAGGTCCAGAATATCGCAGTGGAAACAGTCTTTACAAAAAGGACAGTTGGATCATGACTTCTGGTCTACTGACGCCGATCAAGGTTACGAAAAAGCGCCTTCTCAGCTGCGCTGCCGTATTGGCGCTCTCAGCAGCTGTACCTGTCGCTTTTGCGCAGGAAGATACGGGCGCAGCAATTACAAGCGCCGACAGCGGTGGCAATGCCGGAAACTGGATGTCCTACGGACGGACCTATTCCGAGCAGCGTTTCAGCCCGCTCGACCAGATCAACAAGGACAATGTCGGCAAGCTGAAGCTCGCCTGGCACTATGATCTGGATACGAACCGCGGTCAGGAAGGCACTCCCTTGATCGTTAATGGCGTCATGTACGCCACGACCAACTGGAGCAAGATGAAGGCGCTGGATGCAGCGACCGGCAAGCTCCTGTGGGCCTACGATCCCAAGGTTCCGGGCAACATCGCCGATCGCGGCTGCTGTGACTCCGTCAACCGCGGCGCTGCCTACTGGAACGGCAAAGTCTATTTCGGCACGTTCGACGGACGCCTGATCGCCCTCGACGCCAAGACCGGCAAGCTGGTCTGGAGCGTTTACACGATCCCCAAGGAAGCCCAGCTCGGCCACCAGCGCTCCTATACGGTTGACGGCGCACCGCGCATCGCCAAGGGCCGCGTCATCATCGGCAACGGCGGCGCCGAATTTGGTGCCCGTGGCTTCGTGACGGCCTACGACGCCGAAACCGGCAAGGTGGACTGGCGCTTCTTCACGGTTCCAAACCCCGACAACAAGCCCGACGGCGCAGCCTCCGACGACGTCCTGATGTCCAAGGCCTATCCGACCTGGGGCAAGGGCGGAGCCTGGAAGCAGCAGGGCGGCGGCGGTACCGTCTGGGATTCGCTCGTTTATGACCCCGTGACGGACCTCGTCTATCTCGGCGTCGGCAACGGCTCGCCCTGGAACTACAAGTTCCGCTCCGAAGGCAAGGGTAACAACCTCTTCCTCGGCAGCATCGTCGCGATCAACCCGGATACCGGCAAATACGTCTGGCATTTCCAGGAAACGCCGATGGACCAGTGGGATTACACCTCGGTCCAGCAGATCATGACGCTCGACATGCCGGTCAACGGCGAAATGCGCCATGTGATCGTCCATGCCCCGAAGAACGGCTTCTTCTACATCATCGATGCGAAGACCGGAAAATTCATCTCCGGCAAGCCCTACACCTACGAAAACTGGGCAACAGGTCTGGACCCCGTCACCGGCCGTCCGAACTATGTGCCTGACGCCCTGTGGACCCTGACCGGCAAGCCCTGGTACGGCATTCCGGGCGATCTGGGTGGCCACAACTTCGCCTCCATGGCCTACAGCCCCCAGACGAAGCTGGTCTATATCCCCGCACAGCAGGTTCCGTTCGTCTACGATCCGCAGAAGGGTGGCTTCAAAGCCCACCACGACAGCTGGAATCTCGGGCTGGACATGAACAAGATCGGCCTGATTGACGATTCCGATCCGCAGCACAAAGCCGACAAGGCCCAGTTCCTGAAGGACCTGAAGGGCTGGCTCCTGGCCTGGGATCCGGTAAAGCAGCAGGCAGCCTTCACGGTTGACCATAAGGGTCCGTGGAACGGCGGTCTGCTCGCAACGGGTGGCGGCCTTCTCTTCCAGGGTCTCGCAACCGGTGATTTCCATGCCTATGACGCGACGAACGGCAAGGATCTCTTCAGCTTCCCGGCACAGAGCGCCATCATCGCGCCTCCTGTGACCTACACCGCCAACGGCAAGCAGTATGTTGCAGTTGAAGTGGGCTGGGGTGGCATCTATCCGTTCTTCCTCGGTGGCGTGGCCCGGACATCCGGCTGGACCGTCAACCACTCCCGCGTGATCGCTTTCTCGCTGGATGGCACGGACAAGCTCCCGCCGAAGAACGAACTTGGCTTCCTGCCGGTCAAACCGCCAGTGAAGTGGGATGAAGCCCGTACGAAGAACGGCTATTTCCAGTTCCAGACGTATTGCGCTGCCTGCCACGGCGACAACGGCATCTCGGGTGGCGTTCTGCCTGACCTGCGGTGGTCCGGTGCAATCCGCGGAGATGAGAAGTTCTACAAGCTCGTCGCCAAGGGCGCTCTGACCGCCTACGGCATGGATCGCTTCGACACGTCCATGTCTGCGGCCGAGATTGAAGACATCCGCAACTACCTCGTGAAGCGGTCCAACGAGTCCTATGAGGACGAAGTGAAAGCCCGCGACAACAAGCAGGGCGTCCCCAACGACCAGTTCCTCAACGTACCCCAGGGTCCGGTTGAGCCTGCAACGGCGGACCATCCGTAACGGGCAACCGTTACGGTAAAAGGAGGCACGTGACATGCTCAATGCATCAATTCGCGACAGGCTGGTATCTGAGATGAAACAGGGATGGAAATTCGCGGCCGCTATCGGCCTCATGGCGGTGTCGTTCGGCGCCGCCCATGCCCAGGACGCTGATGAAGCGCTGATGAAGCGTGGCGAATATGTCGCCCGCCTGTCAGACTGCATCGCCTGCCATACGGCTCTGCACGGACAGCCCTACGCGGGCGGTCTGGAAATCAAGAGCCCGATCGGCACGATCTATTCGACCAACATCACGCCAGACCCGGAACACGGGATCGGCAACTACACCCTTGAGGACTTCACGAAGGCCATCCGCAAGGGCATCCGCAAGGATGGTGCAACGCTTTACCCGGCGATGCCCTATCCCGAATTCGCGCGTCTGTCCGACGAAGATATCCGTTCGATGTATGCGTATTTCATGCATGGCGTGAAGCCCGTTGCCGTTGCCAACAAAGCACCGGACATCAGCTGGCCACTCTCCATGCGCTGGCCGCTGGCAGTCTGGCGCGCCATGTTCGTTCCGAGCATGACGCCGGGCGAAGACAAGAGCATCAGCAACCCCGAAGTCGCCCGTGGTGAATACCTCGTCGATGGCCCGGGCCATTGCGGCGAATGTCATACGCCCCGCGGTTTCGCCATGCAGCTCAAGGCTTACGGAACGAGCGGCGGAAACGTCTATCTGTCCGGCGGTGCACCGATCGACAACTGGATTGCTCCGAGCCTGCGCAGCAACAGCGACACGGGTCTGGGTCGCTGGTCTGAAGATGACATCGTCACCTTCCTCAAGAGCGGCCGTATCGACCACTCCGCCGTCTTCGGTGGCATGGCCGACGTGGTGGCCTACAGCACGCAGCATTGGACAGACGACGATCTGCGCGCCACAGCGAAGTACCTCAAGAGCATGCCGGCCGTTCCGGAAGGCAATAACCTCGGCCAGGATGACGGTCAGACGACCGCCCTGCTGGACAAGGGTGCGCAGGGCAATGCCGGTGCGGAAGTCTATCTGCACAACTGCGCCATCTGCCACATGAACGATGGTTCGGGCGTCAACCGCATGTTCCCGCCGCTGGCTGGCAACCCGGTCGTCATCACTGATGATCCGACATCGCTCGCCAATGTCGTGGCCTTCGGCGGCATCCTGCCTCCGACCAACACGGCACCTTCCGCTGTCGCGATGCCCGGCTTCAAGGAGCACCTCTCCGACCAGCAGATGGCGGATGTCGTGAACTTCATGCGCAAGGGCTGGGGCAACAAGGCACCGGGAACCGTGTCCGCTGCCGACATCCAGAAGCTGCGCACGACCGGAGCACCGGTTTCCACAGCTGGTTGGAACGTCTCCAGCCGCGGATGGATGGCCTACATGCCGCAGCCTTACGGCGAAGGCTGGACCTTCTCTCCCCAGACCCACACGGGCGTGGACAACGCACAGTAAGCGTTTCCCACTCTCTGAAAGTCTGAACAAAAGGGCGGATCGGAAACGATCCGCCCTTTTTTCATGCCCGCACGCCGCTCATTGCAGCCTAGCCATTTTCACCACAGGGCCTCCTGCACTACATAGAACCTCATGATGCGCTCCTCCCTCCCGGACCACACCCCGCAGGTCATTTTCGCACTGGCAACCGGCCCCTCCCGCGCCGCCATCGCGATCATGCGCGCCAGCGGCCCCGGCAGCGATACAATCCTGCGCGTCCTCTGTAACGGACATCTCCCCGAACCCCGCCGCGCCAGCCTGCGCACCCTGCGCCATAACGGAGACGTGCTCGACCATGCCGTCGCCCTCTGGCTCCCCGGCCCGAATTCCTACACCGGGGAAGACGGGCTCGAACTTCACCTCCATGCCGGTCCCGCCATCATCGCCCGCGTCGCCGATGCCCTGACCGATCTCGGAGCACGCCCCGCCGAACCCGGCGAATTCACCCGCCGCGCCGTCCAGAAAGGGCGGCTGGACCTGCTTCAGGCCGAAGCCATCGCGGACCTCGTGGACGCCGAAACCGAAAGCCAGCGCAAACAGGCCCTGCGTCAGGCTGATGGCGCCCTGAGCCGCCTGTACGACAACTGGGCACAACGCCTGCGCCTCGTCCTCGCCCATCAGGAAGCCCTGATTGATTTCCCGGACGAAGACCTACCTCAGGACGTGGAAGACGGACTGGTCGAAGAACTCTCAAAGCTCCAGACCGAAATGTCTGCCCATCTACAGGACAATCGCGGCGAACTCCTGCGTCAGGGCCTCACCGTCGTGATAGCAGGAGCGCCGAATGTCGGAAAATCCAGTCTTCTCAATGCGTTATCCGGAACAGATGCCGCGATCGTCACGCATCGTGCAGGCACGACCCGCGATGCCATCGCACTGGACTGGATTCTGGACGGCGCCCGCCTGCGCCTGATCGACACGGCGGGTCTGCGGGAGACGGAAGACGAAATCGAAGCCGAAGGCATTCGCCGCGCATTGTTTCACGTGAAACAGGCAGATGTCGTGCTGCATCTGATCGGCCCGGGTGAGAGCCTTGAGTCTCTCTCCGGACAGGAAATTCCCATCCGGACGAAAATCGACATCGCACCAGCCCCATCCGGCATGTTAGGGATCAGCACGCAGTCCGGCGAAGGACTTGATGCGCTGCGTCAGGTTCTGTCCGAACGGGTGTCCGAACTCATGGCCGGTTCAGCGGCGCCTCCTCTGACCCGCGCCAGACACCGCGCCGGAATCCAGGAGGCCGCAACCCATCTGGACCGCGCCCGGACCGCGACATGGCCGGAACTCCGGGGCGAGGAACTCCGGCTGTCCATGCTGGCTCTGGGGCGTCTGACCGGACGTGTTGATGTTGAATCCCTGCTCGATGCAATTTTCGGGCAGTTCTGTATCGGGAAGTAGGTTGTGAGCGATTTCGACGTCATCGTGATCGGCGGGGGTCATGCCGGATGTGAAGCTGCAGCGGCATCGGCCCGTTTCGGCGCGCGCACGCTGCTGCTCACCCATCGGCTTGAAACGATCGGCGCCATGTCCTGCAACCCGGCCATCGGCGGGATCGGCAAGGGCCACCTCGTGCGCGAAATCGACGCGCTCGACGGCCTGATGGGCAAAGCCGCAGATCGCGCAGGCATCCACTTCAAACTGCTCAACCGCTCCAAAGGACCGGCCGTTCACGGCCCCCGCGCACAGGCCGACCGCTCGCTCTATCGCGCCGCCATTCAGGATCTGCTGGCCGCAACACCCAACCTGACAATCCGCGAAGGCGCTGCCGGAGACCTGATCGAAGAGAACGGCCACATCACTGGCGTCATCTGCGAAGACGGCCGCGAGTTCCGTTGCGGTGCCGTCGTGCTGACCGCCGGAACCTTCCTGCGCGGCGTCATCCACGTCGGCCACACCCAGACAGACGCCGGACGCATCGGCGAAGCTCCGGCAAAGCGTCTGGGCGAACGGCTCTATGCGCTCGGCCTCCAGATGGGCCGCCTCAAGACCGGCACACCGCCGCGTCTGGCCAAGGACAGCATCGACTGGGAAAACCTCCCGGCCGATCCGGGCGATGCCGAGCCCGAGGCCTTCAGCCCCATGACGACGGCCATCACCAACCCGCAGGTCGTCTGCCGCATCACCCAGACCACCGCCGAAACCCACAGGATCATCAACGAGAACCTGCACCGCTCGGCCATGTATGGCGGCGCCATCGCCGGTCGCGGCCCACGCTACTGCCCGTCCATCGAAGATAAGGTCGTCCGCTTCGCCGATCGCAGCTCGCATCAGGTCTTTCTCGAACCCGAAGCCCTGCCCGGCAATCCGGGCGGCGATCTGGTCTATCCCAACGGCATTAGCACCAGCCTGCCCGCCGACGTACAGGCCGCCCTGATCGCCACCATGCCCGGTCTGGAAAATGCCCGCATCGTCACCGCAGGCTATGCCGTCGAATATGATTACGTGGACCCGCGCGAGCTTCTGCCTTCCCTGCAACTGCGTCGCCTGCCGGGCCTGTACCTTGCCGGACAGATCAACGGCACGACCGGCTATGAAGAAGCCGGCGCACAGGGCCTCCTCGCAGGCCTGAACGCCGCCCGCGCCACAGCTGGAAACGAGGCCCTCACGCTGGATCGCAGTGACGCCTATCTCGGCGTCATGATCGACGACCTGACGCTGCACGGCATCAGCGAACCCTATCGCATGTTTACGTCCCGCGCCGAGTATCGTCTCACCCTGCGCGCCGATAACGCCGACCTGCGCCTGACGCCCAAAGGCATCGCCGCAGGCTGCGTTCTGCCCGAACGCGAAGCCGCTTTCACCGCCCAGAAAACCGAACTCGACGCCGCCATGGCCCGCGCATCCGAGACGACCTTCCTGCCGCAGGCGCTCCGCGACGTCGGTTTTGAAGTCTCTCTGGATGGCCGCCGACGTACGGTTCTGGACGTCCTCGCCAGCAACGGCGACCACACGATTCTGAACGCTCTGGCTCCGTGGTTCGCCGAACTTCCGCTGCGTGTGCGTCGTCATGTCGAGACGGAAGCCCGCTATGGCGGCTATCTTCACCGGCAGGATCGTGAAATTCGACAGCTTGCATCGGAAAGTGCCATCGCCCTTCCGGCCGATCTGGATTACACTGCCATCGGTGGCCTGAGCAGCGAAATGCGCGAGCGTTTTTCCCAGGCCCGCCCGACCAGTTTCGCAGCAGCACAGCGCGTGCGCGGGGTCACTCCTGCCGCGCTAGTCGCCCTGCTGGCCCATGTAAGGACCCCATCATGACCACCGTTTCACGTGAAACACACGAAAGGCTGGAGCGCTTCGCCGACCTGCTCGTGCAGTGGAACGCAAAAATCAATCTCGTCAGCCCGCGGGACATCGCCCAGCTCTGGCCCCGCCATATCGAGGACAGCCTCCAACTCGCCGAGCTGATCCCCGAAGGTGCCAGCATTACAGATCTGGGTTCTGGCGGCGGTTTTCCCGGCATCATTCTGGCCATCGCCACGGGCAACCCGGTCACGCTGATCGAATCGGACCAGCGCAAATGCGCCTTCCTGCGGGAAGCCGGACGCATCTGCGACACGAAGGTCACAGTCATCGCCAAGCGTATCGAAGCCGCCAGCCCCCCTCCTGCCGACATCATCACGGCCCGGGCGCTGGCCCCCCTCAACAGGCTCCTGGACTGGGCGCGGCCATTGCTGAAAGAAGACGGGTTCTGCCTGTTTCTGAAAGGTCAGAAGGCGCAGGCCGAGTTGACCGAGGCAAGCGCCGACTGGCACATGAGCCACACCATTGTTCCCAGCCGCACCGACCCCGGCGGAGCCATCATCAAGGTCAGTGATTTCAAGCGTGTCGTCTAAAACCGAATCCCCCACCACCCGAATCATTGCCGTCACCAACCAGAAGGGAGGCGTCGGCAAGACCACCACCACCATCAATCTGGCCGCAGGTCTGGCCCGTCAGGGGCAACGCGTCCTGCTCGTGGATCTGGACCCGCAGGGTAACGCCTCCACCGGTCTGGGCATCGATTATGACCAGCGCAACACCGGCACTTACGCCGCGCTGATGGTGGAAGCCGAACCCCACGCCCTGCCCCAGCCGACCGCGTTCGAGAATCTCTCGATCATCACGGCCAACAACGAACTGGCTGGCGCAGAACTTGAAATGATCGGGGATGAACGCCGCGAATACCGCCTGCGCGACGCCCTGCATGCCCTGCAAGGCGATTACGACACGATCCTGATCGACTGCCCGCCAAGCCTCGGTCTGCTGACGCTCAACGCACTGGTGGCGTCCGACAGCGTGATCGTGCCGCTACAATGCGAGTTCTTTGCGCTCGAAGGCATCAGCCAGCTCGTCCGCACCATCGACCGCGTCCGCCGCGCCTTCAACGCCGACCTGCATCTCGAAGGCATCATCCTGACGATGTACGACCGGCGCAACAACCTGTCCGAACTCGTGGCGCAGGATGCGCGCGGCTTCTTTGGCGATCAGGTGTTCGAGACGATCATTCCGCGTAACATCCGCATTTCCGAAGCCCAGAGCCATGGCTCTCCGGTGCTGGATTACGACGCCCGCTCCACAGGCGCCATCGCCTATCTGGCACTGGCGGACGAGCTGATCAAACGCAACAAGAACAAGACAAAGGCGTAACCGGCGATGGCCAAAAAGGACAGTTCTCCGCGTCTTGGTCGCGGCCTCGCAGCCCTTCTGGGCGATCAGGCGCCGCAACTGGCCCGCGCCACACGCGCAAACGCCCAGCCGCAGCAGCATTCGTCCCTGCCCGTGGATGTTCTGGCCCCAAGCCCCTTCCAGCCGCGACAGGACATGAACCCCGAGCGCCTGTCCGAACTGGCCGACTCCATCCGCTCACGCGGCGTGCTGCAACCCCTGCTCGTCCGCCCCGATCCGGAAAAACCGGGTCATTACCAGATCATCGCCGGTGAACGCCGCTGGCGCGCCTCACAGCTCGCAGGCCTGCACAGCGTTCCCGTCCATATCCGCGAACTGGACGACACGGACGCGATGGCCGCTGCCTTGGTCGAGAACCTCCAGCGTGCGGATCTCAACCCGATCGAAGAAGCCGAAGGCCTGCAACGCCTCGTCATGGACTATACCCTGACGCAGGAAGAACTGGCCGGTGCCGTCGGCAAGTCCCGCCCGCACATCACCAACACCATGCGCCTGCTGAACCTGCCGCCGGAAGTCCGCGCGTATGTCCGCAACGGCGACCTCACAGCCGGTCACGCCCGCGCCCTGCTCACCCATCCCGACCCGGTCGCTGCCGCCAAGCTCGTTATCGCCCGCGGCCTGAACGTCCGTCAGACAGAAGCCCTCACCAGCGGCAAAGAGACCACCACCCCGGCCAAAAAGGCGCGGGACGCGGAAATCCTCCAGATCGAAAACGACCTCTCCTCCCGCCTCGGCCTGAAAGTCCATATTTCCTATAACGGCAAAAAAGGCGGCTCCCTGAAGATCGACTACACATCTCTGGAGCAGTTCGAAAGCGTCATGCGCCTCCTCAACCGGAAATAAGATACTGAAAAACAAGGTTTTTCTTCTTTTCCAGTTCAGGCAGAAAGAAAAGAAGAAAAACCTCTTGCAGCCTTCCACCAAATCCCGCTATAAGCCGCTCCACCGGTAGACGGGCCATGGGCACATAGCTCAGTTGGTAGAGCAGCTGACTCTTAATCAGCGGGTCCAAGGTTCGAGCCCTTGTGTGCCCACCATGCCCGTCTCCGGTTATTTCCCAAAAATTTCGTACTGAATTTCCAAAGCCCGCCAAGGGTCTTTTCGTGCTTTTCGGCAGCCCCGGAAATCCAGAGACTGCCGCGCAAGTTCAGCCCCGGAAATCCGGCAATTCGTTAACCGTCACGACACGCCACAGACAGTCGATACGCTCTAGAATGGTAATGGACAGGTTCTGGATCGAAAACCGCAGGGCCGTATCGGGATGAACGCCCAGCGCATGCGCCAGCGCCGCGCGGATGGCCCCCCCATGACTGACGACAACCATGTCTTCGCCTTCATGGGCATTCGCCAGATCGTCAAGCCCATGCGCCACACGCGCACAGACATCCAGCATGCTCTCCCCGCCCGGCGGCAGTTCACACGCGGAAATGGACCAGAACGGATTAGGCGGCAGACGCAACAGAGACATGAACTCCGTGTGCGGCGTTCCATGCCATTCCCCGATCGACTGCTCGATAAAGCGACCATCAATCGTCACATTCTGCGAAAATGCTCCCGCCTTACGGATCTCGCTTGCAGTGTCACGCGCGCGCTGGAGCGGCGAACTATACCACAATGCCTCGGTCGGCAGACGCCGCGCCAGCGTGGCATAACCACCCTGCTGGCTTGCCATTGCTTCCCGGCACAGCGGCACATCAAGCGCCCCATACATCGTCTTGCGCGCACTGGCTTCCACGACCGCATGGCGGATCAGCCAGAACCGGGTGACGCCCTTCGGCAGTTCTGGCGTATCAAGAAAATGCCCGTGCGGGACCGCTTTATCTGTCTGGGTCATGCTAATGGGGCGTAACGGGGGACGGGGTTCGCGTCCAGCAGAACATCCCAGTGCTTCAGGATCAGTTCCAGTTTTCCAAGCACCCGGCGCGCATCCGTACATTCACGCTGCAACCGGCGCTCTTCGTCCAGCCCTTCATGCGACGGCTCTCCCGAAACCAGCCGCGCGCCCGCACACAAACGCAGCGCACCCGCTGGCCCCTCCAGCATCGGATGCGGCACCGGCACGGGCTGCCCGAGCACACAGAGCAGACTGCCCTCCCCGTCTGCCACCCAGGGCGACAGATCCGCATTCAGCCAGCGATGCAGCCGTCGCGCATCTTCCAGCGCAAGAGGCTGGCCAAGAGCATGTGGGTCCTGCACCAAAAACGACAGGATGGTCGGAACCGCATCCCAACGCCCGTCATCGAAAGGTGTGCCCATGGGCAGCATGGTCAGCACAGGACGGGCGCGCACCATAGCAACGGCCTCCGTCATGAACCGGGTCAGACGACCGCGAATAACCGGATCGGGCAGTGCAAACAGCGCATCCATTTCGGCCAGCGCCGCATACCAGCGCAGGGCCAGCCCGATATTATGACCGTCATTGAGCGCCGAAACATCCGCACCTTCCGGCCACTCATCGCGGTTGCCATAGGCCCGCAATCCCTTCGGAAGCGACAGGGACGGCAGACGATTACGAATTTCGGGAGGGAGAAGAATGGCCCCGCAGAAAGGTGGGCCAGTAAAGAACTTGGAGCCGGTCACCATGACGATGATCCCCCGCTCCACCCAGTCCGCCACCCGCGACGGACTTAACCGCGCCTGACAGACATCGATAACGACGCTGAGCTGATCGCCCAGCTCGGTACACAATTCCCAGACAAGATCCATGTCAGGTGCCGCAAGCCCGGTCTTGGACTGATCCAGCCGATGCAGCAGCACATGACGCCCCTCAGCCGCTTCGCGTCGCACAAGGGCCGCACATTGCGCGTTGATCTCCGCAACGGGCCGCGCCGTGCCATCAGCCGCACGGATATCGACACCAATCAGCCGCGTTTCCGACGAAAACCCTTCAATCACCTCGCCCTTGCCCACCAGCGTAGAGCAGGCACTGTCCGTCGCGAAATGTCGTCCACAAGCCGCCAGCGGCACGCCACTACCCGTTTCATCGGGGGCCAGAAGAATGGACGTCACCGGACGCTCCGTTCCCGCCGCCACAAGCGCCAGAACCGCCAGTTCGCAATCCGTCCCGGATGCGGACAGCAGAACCGCATCTTCTGACAGACCATAATGCGCACCAATCAATGCACGGGCCCGGCGCACAACACCTTCCTGCACCACATCCGGGTCCTGCTTGGCCAGCAGCGCACTCATCATGGCGCGTCGGGCGGATTCTGCCCCACCAAAACCACGCGCAGACAACGAAGACGCCGTCGATGACCCGAAAGTGATCGCCCAGGGACGGGGACGATGGGAGCTGGAATAACGGTTCAGCCCGGTATGCGGATCAACAGCCAGCCGGGAATCTCCGCCGCCGCTCATCAGGCTCTCGGCCGGTGCCAGAACGTGCCACAACCGGGTCAGAACCCCTTGCAGACGCTCGGCCTCAGGCTGCGTAAAAGGCGGCAGATCCGGCAGAAACGCACTCAGTGTCTCCCAGCTCTGCAACAGGGAAGACACTTCCGGCACACCGTCGCTGAAAACCGCAAGCCAAGACGGAAGCGGCGCGACATCCCCCGTATCGAGCGCATGAAACAGCGCCGCCACACGCGCTGCCGCAAAACTGGCCAGAAACGGATTGGCGCCGGGCTCCAGCAACCGCATGAGTTCAATGGCATGGCGCAGGAAGGTCGGCGCAAGACGCGGCGCTTCAAGACATAATCCACCCAGCTTGAGCGTCGCCGTGGACAGGCAGAAAGGCTGCCCCGGCACCAGTTCTCCCTCAATCCGGAACGGAAGCGGCAGTGACACGTCCAGGATCGGAACCAGTCCGTCCGCAATCACCCGCAGATCGGGCCGCTCCAGAACATCCGTCAGGGAGCGTGTCAAAGTATCAGCCAGCATGCCTGCCTCTCCTGCCTCCGCACGACAGTGGGATTAGACCATCAGCCCTGCCAGCGCGAGAGGCGAAAGCCGTCTTCAAAATCATACATATGATGTTACAGAGAATGTCGCAGCGTTATTTGCGCTGTTCCAACAACACTGTAAGATAAAATTACTCTGCAGGGGTTCAGACCCTGATTTTAACCAAGAGGTTCAAATGCGGATTTTGCTGACAGGCGGTTGCGGCTTCATAGGATCGGCCGTTATACGCCATCTGATCCGGAACACGGACCACTCGGTCCTGAATGTTGACTGCATGACTTATGCAGCCTCGGAAGACACCGTCAGCGAAGTCGCAGACGATCCCCGCTACTCCCACGCCCGTGCAAATATTGTGAACGGCGTGGAAATGCAGCGCCTGTTCGAGGAATACCGCCCCGACGCCGTGATGCATCTCGCGGCCGAAAGCCATGTGGACCGCTCCATCGACGGCCCCGGGATTTTCATCCAGACGAACGTCGTCGGCACCTACTCCCTGCTCGAAGCCGCCCGCAAATACTGGAACACGCTGGGAGACGCCGAAAAGAAGGCCTTCCGCTTCCACCATATTTCCACAGACGAAGTCTTCGGCCATCTGGAGCCGAACGATCCCCCGTTCACGGAAACCACACCTTACGATCCCCGCAGCCCGTATTCGGCCTCCAAGGCGTCGTCCGACCATTTGGTCCGCGCCTGGTTCCACACCTACGGCCTGCCAACCTTCGTCACCAACACCACCAACAATTACGGCATCTGGCATTTCCCGGAAAAGCTGATCCCGCTGGTCACGATCAATGCGATCGAAGGCCGCGACCTTCCGGTTTATGGCAAGGGCGAGAACGTCCGCGACTGGCTGTTCGTCGAAGACCACGCCGAAGCTTTGGTCAAGGCGGTCGAAACCGGCAAACCGGGCGAAACCTATGCCATCGGTGCCCGCCAGCCCCGCACCAATCTTGAAGTCGTCAAGAAGATCTGCGCCGTCCTCGATGAGCTTCAGCCCGATCCGGCTGGCCCGCGCGAGCGTCTGATCCGCTTCGTCACCGACCGCCCCGGCCATGATTTCCGCTACGAGATCGATCCGTCCCACGCCGAGAAGGAACTCGACTGGAAAGCGACGCACGATTTCGAAAGCGGCATCCGCAAGACGGTTCAGTGGTATCTCGACAACCGCGCCTGGTGGGAAGGAATCCGCTCCAAGCGCTATACAGGCCAGAGACTGGGAGCCAGCAAATGAGCACCATCGAGACCAAACCCATGAAGGGCATCATCCTTGCCGGCGGTTCGGGCACACGCCTGTATCCGATGACGATGGCATCCTCCAAGCAGTTGCTGCCGGTCTATGACAAGCCGATGATCTACTATCCCCTTTCCACGCTGATGCTGGCGGGAATCCGGGACATCATGATCATCACCACGCCGCATGACATGCCGCAGTTCCAGCGCCTGCTGGGCGATGGTTCACAGTTCGGCGTCACCTTCGAATACCGCGTCCAGCCCACGCCGGACGGTCTGGCACAGGCGTTTCTGATCGCCGAAGACTGGATTCAGGGTTCACCCTGCGCACTTGCGCTGGGCGACAACCTGATTTTCTCCGAACATCTCGGCGTCCTGCTGCGTGCGGCCTCCAACCGCCCTGAAGGTGCCACCGTCTTCGCCTATCAGGTCCGCGATCCGGAGCGTTACGGCGTGGTCTCCTTCGACGAAAGCGGCATCGCTCTCAAGGTCGAGGAAAAGCCGACCCACCCCGAATCCCACTGGGCCATCACGGGTCTTTATTTCTACGATCACCGCGTCGTGGATTTCGCCAAGAAGGTGAAGCCAAGCCCGCGTGGCGAACTGGAAATCACTGACCTCAACCGCATGTATCTCGAAGAAGGCACCCTTCAGGTGGACCGTCTGGGTCGCGGCTGTGCATGGCTCGACGCCGGTATGCCTGACAGCCTGATGCAGGCCGGAACCTTCGTGCAGACCATCCAGTCCCGTCAGGGTATGCTGGTCGGCTCTCCTGCCGAAGTTGCCTTCCGTAACAAGTTCATCAACGCCGACCAGCTTCGTGATCATGCAAAGAAGATGGGCAAAACCGAACTCGGCCGCCTGCTTCTGGAACTGGCTGACAGCTGATTTTGTTTCTACGGTTCCGGTCTGCTGAAATACGCAGCCGGAACCATTTTTTATAAGAAATTTTTACGGCAGGATTTCAGCATGAAGGTCGAACGTCTTTCCATTCCAGAGGTCATTCTCGTTACGCCTCCCCGTTTTGGTGACAATCGCGGCTTCTTCTCCGAAACATATAATGTGGATCGCATGAACGACGCCGGCATCGCCCTGCCCTTCGTTCAGGACAATCAGAGCCTGTCACGCCAGAAAGGCGTCGTCCGCGGCCTGCACTGCCAGCTGGCTCCCCACGCACAGGGCAAGCTGGTGCGCGTCACGCGCGGTGCGATCTGGGACGTGGCTGTCGACGCCCGCACAGGCTCGCCAACCTATGGCAAATGGGTCGGTGCTGAACTGTCTGCTGAAAACTGGTCGCAGCTCTGGGTTCCGCCCGGCTTCCTGCACGGCTTCGTCACGCTCGAAGAAAATACCGAAGTCCAGTACAAATGCACCGCGCTCTACAGCAAGGTCTCCGAACGCGCGGTTATCTGGAACTGCCCGGAACTGAAGATCGACTGGCCCGTTTCCGAAGCTGATGCCGTCCTGTCCGAGAAGGATCTGGTCGCACCCCATTTCTCGGAATCCAAAGACTGGTTCCAGTACGAAAAGTGAGCATGCCCATGTCAGGCACAGGTCCCATTCTTGTCACGGGCGGCAACGGTCAGCTTGCAACCTCCCTCCAGAATCTTGGAGATGAGCGCATCATCCGGGTTGGGCGGCCGGAGTTCGATTTCGACCATCCGGAAACGATCGCGGCTATCGTTGAAAAATACAATCCGTCGGTCGTCGTGAACGCGGCAGCCTGGACGGCCGTCGATCTGGCCGAAACGGAAAAGGACGGAGCCGAACGCGCAAACAATTCCGGCCCGGCAGCGCTTGCTGCGGCCTGCGCCAAAGCAGATATCCCGTTCATTCATGTCTCAACGGACTATGTCTTCTCCGGTGACAAGGGCACGCCCTACACTGAAGACGACGCTACCTCTCCTGAGACCGTCTATGGCAGCACCAAGGCCGAAGGCGAACAGGCTGTCCTGAGTGCCAACATCAAGAGCATCATCCTGCGCACGTCATGGGTCTATTCCGCCCATGGCAAAAACTTCGTGCGCACCATGATCAATGCGGGTGCCAAAAACCCCGTGCTCAAGGTCGTGGGAGACCAGAGCGGCAACCCGACCAGTTCGGACGATCTGGCAGAAGCCATTCTTGCCATCATCACTCTGATCGAACGCGATGGCTGGAAGCCGCAATATCGAGGCATTTTCCACGCCAGCGGCACCGGCGAAACCACGTGGCACGGCCTCGCCGTCGCCGCTCTGGAAGAAGCCGCGAAACATGGTCAGACCATGCCGCAGGTCAACGCCATCCGCACCGAGGACTGGCCCACTCCTGCCAAACGTCCGCAAGACTCCCGAATGGATAATTCAAAGCTCCATCGCGTTTTCGGCGTAAAGATGCCAGACTGGCGCCACAGCGTGACGCGTACTGTTCACAAGCTGTTTTCTGAAGCCTGACCGGCTGTTGCCCTCTCCCGGCGGGAGGGCAACCGACTGTCTCTCTCCTTGGCGTTGCGTTTGAATGATTCCCTTTCTCCATCTTTCGGCCTTAAGCCCGGGTGCCGAAACATGACACAGAAAAGGACCGAACCTACCCGTCAGGTCGCCATTCTCCTGTCACTGTATAATGGAGAAGCCTATCTGGATGCGCAGCTTGCGAGCATCCTGGCCCAGACCCACCCGGACTGGACACTATACTGGCGAGATGACGCTTCCACTGACTCTTCGAGAAACCGGATGCAGGCTTTTGCCGAAGGCCCCGGACAGGGAAGATGCATCGAGATCACCAGTCGTCACGAACGTCTCGGCGTCGCCGGTTCCTACGCTCATCTGCTCGATACGGTCCCAGTCACGCCGTATATCGCTTTCGCCGATCAGGATGATATCTGGGAACCCCAGAAACTCGAATGGGCCGTGGATACCGCAGAAGAGGCCGCCCGCCGATACTTGGGCGAAATACCGCTTCTGTATTGCGCCCGACAGTATCTGACGAATGCGAACCTCGTCATTTTCCAGAAATCTTCAACCCTGCGGCGCAAACCCGATTTCCCGGCCTCCCTGACGCAGAACATCGCAACCGGCCATACGGTTCTGCTCAATGCGGCGACACACACCCTGTTGCGGAACAACCCACCACCGCCATCAATCCTGCATGACTGGTGGGCCTATCTCCTGACAACGGCAGCCGGTGGAGAAGTCATATTCGACAACCGCTGCGTCAGCTATTATCGGCAACACGCCCATAATACGGTCGGCGCCACAGGCTCGTTCATCAGACGCGCCTGGGCAGCCTGCCGCCGTGGCCCACGGGCGTTCATGACGATCTTCCACTCCAACGTGACACATCTTCTGAGCCAGCCGGAAAACCTGTCGCCCCCAGCCCTGCGTCTGCTGAAGACCATCGCCGCTGCCCGGACATTCCCCGCCCGGCTCCGTATCCTTTTCAGATACTCGTCCCTCCGACGACAGCGCTTCTCCGAAACTGTAGTTTTCCGGCTCTGGTTCCTGTTCTCACGTTAGATGTCTATTTCCGAAATTTAATAGCGAGTATCTTCGCTTGAAGGGCATGCGGCCTGCTTCCAAAATAACAGGCATATTGAATAATAAATACTACCAATCAAACACAATAATTATAATTCACATATAAAATATTTTATTTTTAATTCTACCCAGGAAATAATCTTCTTATTTCTTTCATTATTCCATAACAAGGGGTGTATTTGTAAATTACAGGCCTAGAGATGGGACATAGGCCAAATCCAGCCAAAAATTTAGCGCTTGAAACACTTCCATAGCAATCAAAGTCCAAAATTTTCCCCATTGAAGAAGCCAGTTTCATACATTCCCACAGCAATAATGAATTTGCTCCTGCATAAGAAAAACTCGTATCTCTTGCTGACTGCCAGAAGTACATAATATTTTCTCCCCATATTACAATTGATGCCGCAACCGGGATATGTCCTTTATACGCAACAACCGTTACCAATTGATCTCTAAGCAGACATTGCCTGCAAATTTCTTCCAATAATTTATAATTATGTGTACTCTCTTCATTTCTTTGTTTTTTTGATAAAAAAATGAAGGAATCTATTGAACTCTCAATTCGAATTTCCAACAATTTATCAGTAGTTCGAATTAGATTTCGAGTTTTTTGATCGAGATTATTCCACGCATCTTCTAAATCAACATTAAAATCATACTGGAATGTAGATTGATTGGATATGTTAAATCCTTCCAGTTCAAATGCAAAAAGAGTTTCATCGTGAGGATCAAATGATAATCTAAAATTACTGTAGCTCGGTATATTTTGAACCAACCCTTCCACCAGACGTCGTATGTTCTGTCCTTTTTTAAAGGGCTTTGATTCTGGAATATCGAACTGTGGGGAGAAAGTCCTTGTATATGGAGGCATCGAAATACTTGTCATACCCAGATTTTTTATTTTATATATTGGAAGGTTTATATTCAATTTATTGCTATGAGTATAATTTATAAACTCTATTTTTCCTTCCGTTACACAATCAAGCCACCACTCCTCCATAAAAATACTGTCCTTTTTCATTGTCCTGTTCCCGAAATGCATTCTTCCTCGTCTCTAGATATTGGCACAAAATTCTAACCAAAGAATAGTATGATAATTTTCATATTTGCCGTTAAAAATAAGTTATTATAATACCTGTGCCATCTATTCAATATTTTTCAGATCGATAAAGATACATCTCCTAACCAGAAAATTGGATACATCGGCTATATTTTCATTTCTCTCCGATGAGAAATTTTCCAGAGTGAATTTTGAGAAGATGGCTGCAGACTGCCCTGTCCCTTCATCCGCCAGCCGATGTGATTTCTATTTTATTAATCTCAGACCTTTAACTTCAAATACTGACGGAGGATTTCCATAAACGGGCCGTCGTGCTCCACACTGGACGGTCGTGCCGCATCGTAATCATAAACCGTCCCAGCCGGACGCATGGCTTTTTCAGGATCTTCCGACGCATAGCGCGGCACGATATGGGTATGCAGGGATGGCGCCAGATTGCACCATGTCTCGTAATTGATTCGCACCGCATTGGTTACCGCCAGCAGCGCATCCCCGACCGCCGCCATATCGGCCAGATACTGTGCCCGTGCCTCGCCGTGCAGGTCATTGATCGTCGGCACAACCGGGTCGGCCAGGAGCTGACAATATCCCGGCAAAGGCTGCGTTTCTCCGATCACCAGCCAGCCCGATTTCATCCGCCCGATAACAGAAGGGTTGCTGCCACATCGTGCGGCAGCAACCCTCTGTGCAATAACATCCGTCATGGTTGGTTCCCCTTCTGCGTGAAGGGGAAAGCGTATCATGCAGCGGCTTCGACGTCCTCGTCCTCACGTTCCACGATCCGCGTATTTCCGCGCGTGGGACGGAAGCGCTTTTCAACCAGCGCCTCTTCAATGTCTTCCAGAGACGCACCCGCCGTTTCCGGCACAAAGAAGAACACGAAGATCACGGACGCCAGATTGACGAACGCATAAAACCACATCGTCCAGCTCAGCCCGATGGCTTCCGCCATGCTCAGCGCCGTACTGGTCACCAGCAGATCAGCCCCCCACAGCGTCGCAGCATGAAGCGACGTTGCCTGTCCGCGCATCGACAGCGGGAACATCTCCGCCCCCAGCAGCCAGCCACACACCTGAATCCCGCCGGAATTGAACATCATGAACAGCAGCAGGAACACCACGATCAGATAGGCCCCCGTGCTGCCCGGAGTCGGATGGCTCAGGAACATCACACCAAGCCCCACAAGCGACAACGCAGCTCCCGGTCCCATGATAAGCATCAGACGACGACGACCGATCCGGTCCACGAACATGCAGCCCAGAAACGTCATGATGCAGTAAATCACCGCCACACCCAGCGACGCCAGAAGGGCGGAAGACGTGCCGAAACCCGCATCATTCAGGAAGGTCGGGGTATAATAGATCATCATTTCCAGCCCGCCGCACTGCGTGAAGAACGCAACGCCGAGCGCCGCCACGAGCGCAGGACGCACCCAAGGCTGGAACAGACCGCGCCAGCCGCGGTTCTTCGGCTCGATCCCTTCCGCATTTTCGCGGATGGTCTGAACTTCCCGACGAATGGCCCGCTTGGTCGTACGGATGCGCCCAAGCTGGATGATGGCACTCTTCATGCCTTCATTCTCAGCCGCCCAGCGCGGGCTCTTTGGCATGAAGAACATGGAAACAAACACGATCGCTGCCGGAATGGCTGCAATCCCCACCATTGGACGCCAGCCCCAGGCCACACGCTGGGTAAAGCCGATGATGTTGGCAATCAGAATGCCCAGACCAATCGCCACATTGAACAGCGTCACCAGCGTGCCACGACGTTCCTGCGGCGCCAGTTCGGAAATATACATCGGCACGACCTGCGTCGAACCACCAACCGCCAGCCCCAGCACGAAACGCGCCGCAATCAGGCTCCAGACATCCGGCGCCAGCGAACACGCCGTCGCCCCCGCGACAAACAGACCACTCACCATACAGGTGGTGTTCCGTCGACCGAATTTCTCCGACAGGCTACCCGCGCCGAAGGCTCCGAATATCGCCCCAAGAAGGATCGCGGACGCAACCCATTCCTTCATGGTGGCATTCAGATGGAAATCATCCCCGATCAGAGGCAACGTGCCCGAGATGATGCCGGTGTCATAGCCATACAGACCGCCGCAAATCGCAGCAACCACAGCGGCCAGAATCAGCATCAGCTTGGCATTGGGAGAAACTTCGATGGACGCGGGATCAATATGCTCCCGTCCGGTTCGGACTGTTTTCGTATCGTTTTCCATAGGGGGATAACATACCACGAAACGATTGGTTTTTCAGGTTCGGCAGAAAACAGCCACAAAATACATCAGAGACACGTTCAGGATTGACTATTCCCCCCCAATATCGTCAGGATACTCGCCATGCAGACACCTGATACAACCAACGATGTTCCCGTTATCGGTACGAAAGCGCTGATCATCATGCATGTGGTGCTGGCTGCATTCATCGCTCTGGTGCATTTCAAGCTGACGAGCGCTACGGACTTCTGAACCGCCGCCACAGATCGGCCAGCGCATAAGACAGGGCAGCACCAAGCCCGATCCAGAACGGGACCGGCGCATCCGTCACCCAGGACAGCATCAGCCCACCCCACGATAATCCCAGCGCCAGCCCGACCGAAACGGCAATCCCTGCCAGCGGTCCAAGCCCGAGCTTCAGCGCTGTCGCGGCAGGCCCGATCATCAGGCTGAACGCCAGAAGCGCCCCGGCTACTTCCGCACAGGCCGCACAGGCCAGCGCAGCCACCGCCATGAACACCACAGAGACTAACCGCGCCGGAACACCCCGCGCTCGCGCCACTTCCGGCGCCAGACTGGCAAACAGCAGCTTGCGCCCCAGAAACGCCAGCAGTCCAAGACACAGCACGGCGACCCCACACAGCGCCTCCAGCGTCGGCACATCAATGCCCAGAACATCCCCAAACAGTAGCGTAGTCGCAAGGCTGGAGCCCCGGTTGCTCATATGCAGGAACCACGCCCCAAGCCCCAGACTGGCCGCCAGCACAAGCCCGATCGTGCTGTCCCGCTGGGCGGGAACACCGCGCTCCCCTTCGCGCTCAGCCCCGATAACGAACCCCGCCATCAGACTGAACACCACCATTCCCGAAAGCGGAGGAAAGCCAAGCCAAACCGCCCCGGCCGCACCGCTGAATCCGATATGCGACAGCGCATGGGCCGCAAACGCCTGACGCCGCAGCATCAGGAACCAGCCCACCGTCCCCGCCAGAACAGAAACAACCGCCGCGCCCACAAAGGCATGGCGCATGAAATCAAACTCGAACATGCAGCCCCCCGTCCGCAAGCTGCACACCCCGCGTCACGGCCCCGGACAGAGCCTCGGTTTCATGAGACGTCAGAACAATCCCAATCCCCAGACGCTCCGTCAGATCCCGCAACAGACGCACCGTCCGCTCCTGCCCCGCCTGATCGAGCGCCGCCAGCGGTTCATCCAGCAACAGCAGATCCGGACTGCCCGCCAGAGCCTGCGCCAGCCCAACCCGCTGACGCTCCCCGCCGGACAGCAGTCCCAAAGGACGGTGCGCAAATGATGCAGCCCCCGTCAGCGCCAGAAGCCGGTCCGCTTCCTCCCGCCGAGCCCGCAGACGCAACGGGAGTCCCCAACGCACACCGTCCACCGCCGCGCGCACATGACTGACCGCCGGAAGTAGCAACGCCGCATCCGTCACACTCTGGGGCATATAACCAATATGCTGACGCGCCTGCGTCGGCGGCAAACCATGTGTGAGAATTTCGCCAGCCTGAAGCGGGATCAGACCCAGCATGGCCCGCAGCAGCGTGGACTTCCCCGCTCCGTTCCGCCCCGACAAAAGCGTGATGCCCGAAAGCGGCACCGTCAGGGACGCATCCCGCAACACGCAGGTCGATCCCGCCGTCAGCGTCACGTCCCGCAGAACCAGCCCGCGCTCCGGCTGACAGCAGACCCGCTTATTTTCCGCCATCACCCAGCGCCTGCTCCACCGTCTGAAGAATGCCATGAACCCAGCCCTGCCAGGACTGACCCGGTGGCAAAGTCTCCCCAATCGCCACGATCGGCAAGCCCACAGCCTGCGCCCGGTCCACCAGCCGGTCGATCTGCGGCGAATGAATCGCCGGATTGGTCATCAGCATCCGCACCTTACGACCGTCAATCAACATATCGACCTGCGCCACATCGCGCGGCGACGGCTCCGCATGGTTCATGATCGAGAGCGCAAAATTCTCATCCAGAACAGCCAGCCCTGCATCCCGGAGCAACGTCTCCCCGACCGGCTCCACCGCCGCCACGGGCACAGCCTCATGACGGGCCTTCATCGCCGCCAACCGATCCGTCACGCCATCCAGTTGCTTGCGGAACGCCGCCAGCCGCTCTGCCACGGCCGGTGCGGAAATTCCCGGCTGATGCGACAGCCTGTCCGCAAAGACCTGTGCGACTTTCCCCACCGCGGCCGGATCGAGAAAGAGATGCGGATTATCGCCAGGCCGCCACCCCGCCAGAGACGCCACCACGATCCGCTCCGGCACGGAAGCCGTAAAGGGAAGCGCCCAGTCGTCATAGGTCGCACCATTCACGACCGCGATGGTCGCCCCCGCCATGGCGCGCGCCATGGAGGGCGAGGGCGTCAGATCATGCGGATCGATTCCCGGTGTCGCCAGAAGGGCCTGCGTCTGCACATCCGTCCCCCCAATCTGCGCCGCCACATCGCACCAGGCTGCTTCAACGCACACCACACGCACGGGAGCGGGCGACGGCTCGGCCTGAGCGACGGCTACAGATCCTGAAATCAGTGCAGCCAGCAACAAAGCTGGAAAAAAACGCATCATGGTCCTCAGGGCAGGGGTCAAGGCTCAGGTGTTATAAAGTAACATTTGCGGCCTGACCATCCTCACCGGATCGTCTTATCCCTGACGCAGATAAAGTGCCGCCGCCGCGGCCACAACCTTGCGCTGGTAATTCAGATTGAGCGGCAGCGTGCGGGAATGGTAATCCCCGATCGCCTTCATCAGATTGCCATGCTCCTCATTCAGCGCCCTGCGCAGGATCATCGCCGCCGCCGCGATATTAAAACACGGCTCCAGCGCCAGACGCGCCGCAACCTGCGACACCGGCTGATGCGTCATGGACGCGATCGGCAAAATCCAGCGCGAATTGATCTGCATGAGCCCGATATCAACCGAGCCGTCCGTATTGCTGCTGACATGCCCCATCGTCCCGCCCTCAACCCGCTGGATTGCAGGCAGGATGCGCGGCGGCAGATGGTAATGCAAAGCCGAAGCCAGCATGCAGGCCAGCAGACCGCCAGCCATGATTATGAACAAACCACAGGGTTAATCATGCCCCAACCCTAGCATCGGACGCGGCCGCCTGCCATCCTGAACCCCTCATGATGACCGCAAAGGACAGGAGGACACGTGCAGGACACATCCGCGACCCTGACATTGGACGCTCTCGGCATTTCCTATGAACGCCATGTCTATGAGTATGACCCCTCAGCAGGAAAACTTGGCGTGGCCGCCGCCGCAGCGCTGGGCCTGTCGCCGGATCACGTCCTCAAGACCCTGATGGTTCAGATCGACGGACGCCCCGCCTGCGTGGTGCTGCCTGCGGATCGCGAACTGGATTTCGCCCGCGTGGCACAGGCCTTTGGAGGCCGGAAAGCCAAGATGCTCTCCCGCCCCGATGCCGAACAGCGCACCGGCTACCGCATCGGCGGCGTGAGCCCTTTCGGACAACGCAGCGCCGTCCCCACGGCCTTTGAGCAATGCGGCATGGACGGCCCGCCCGTCGTCATCAATGGCGGAAGTCAAGGCCTTCTGATCGCGTTATCCCCGCAGGATGCCCTGACCGCCACTGATGGCCTCGTGGCCGATCTGGTCAAACCCCTTTAAGCGGCGCCATATCCGTCCGGATGGTCCACACGCCAGCGCAGGGCCGTCTCGACGATATCATCAAGCTGGCTAAACTTCGGGTCCCAGCCCGTTTCCTTGCGGATCTGCGAAGAATCCGCCACCAGAACCGCCGGATCTCCCCCACGGCGCGGCGCCCATTCCCAGGGCACTTTCCGGCCGCTGACGCGCTCGACACTCTGAACGACTTCCAGATTGGTAAAGCCCAGACCATTGCCCAGATTATACGTCACGGACCGCTCATCGAGCTGCCCCATCGCGCGGATATGTGCATCGGCCAGATCCGTCACATGGATATAGTCGCGCACACAGGTGCCATCGCGCGTCGGATAGTCATTCCCGAACAGCTTCAGCCCGGCACGACGACCCAGGGCCGCGTCGATCGTCAACGGAATGAGATGCGTCTCCGGCCGGTGATCCTCACCCAGACGTCCCTGTGCATCCGCACCCGCCGCATTGAAATAGCGCAGGCACGCGCTCTTCATACCGCAAATCCGGTCCGCCCAGACCAGCGCACGCTCGATCAGATACTTACTCTCGCCATAAGGCGATCCCGGATCAACCGGCGCATCCGCCGAAATCAGCGGCGGACGATCATCGCCACCAAACAAAGCCGCCGTAGAGGAAAACACGAAGCGCTTCACGCCATGCCGCGTGCAGGCCTCGATCAGGTTCAGAGCCGTAATGTAGTTCCGGCGCAGATAGAGGAAAGGCTGGCTCATGCTTTCGCCCACAAGCGACAGTGCAGCAAAATGCAGAACCGCATCCCACTGCCCCGAAGCCACCGCCCGGTCCGTCGCCTCGGCATCTGCCAGATCGACATGAATAAACTGTGCGCCCTGCGGCACGGCCGCCCGATGGCCTGTGCTCAGATTGTCGAGAACGACAACCTCATGTCCGGCATCCACCAGAGCCTGTGCCAGATGACTTCCGACAAACCCGGCCCCACCCGTAACGAGATACTTCACTGATCCAGCAGTCCTTTTTCCGGAAATACCCGGCCCGTCACAAATGATCCATGACGGGCCGGATCAAATAAGAGCAGAACAGATCAGAGAAGATTCTGGGCGCGGCTGAGGATCATGCTGCACAGCTTCTGCTTCATCTGCCCCTTGAGGCTCGACAGCGACAGCGGATTGCTGCCCCCCGTCAGAAGCTGCCCCTGCTGCCCGGCGGCATAATCGCTGGAGGACGTCACGTCCTGCTTGCCCGTCAGGCTGCTCAGAGCCGATGTGGCGCTGCTGCCGCTCAGATAGTTGTTCTGCACACAATAGCTCAGAACACCCGCGACATTCCCCGTGCTGGCGGAAGACACGTTCGGCAGTACACTGCTCATGAGGCCACTGCCTCCCGTCATGCCACTCATGCCTGACATGCCGCTCATGGCATTGCCCGCATTGCCAACACCCGGAATGGACTGGGCCTGGGCTGAAGACGCAATCAGAGCAGTGGCCACCAGACCTGCGAAGAGACCGTTTAAGTAACGCATCCTATTTCTCCTTCAGAAGACGCTCAGGGCAGCACCTGTCAGAAGTCATCGTCGCTGCCGACATGTTTACCGAAAGTGACGCTAACATAGGATTGCAACGGGTTCACCCGTCTAGCGTCCGCAGAACTCCCGCGCCGCACCATAAATATGATAGAGCGAACTGGCCGGCACGTCCGAGACTGTCGCGTTTCCGAAGGCGTCGAAACGATCGACCCACAAAGCACTGCTCTGATCGGAACTGAACGTTCCAAAGAATTGATCTGTCAGCCCCCGCAGGATATCGGGCCTCTCGTTACGACACACCAGCAGACGGCAAAGCTCGGTCTGTGGCCAGATACGCGTTGCATTTTCAACGGTCTGCCCCCCATCCGTCACGGCATCCCGCACGACGGTGCCTTCCCAGACACGCGCTACGCCATGCGCCATTCCGAACGCAAACAGCCCTTCCGCCGCCCGGCCAATCGCCTCGGCCTCGGACGCCCCCGGCTCGAGACGCAGATAATCGCGCAGCAGCCAGGACCATTCGAAAAGATGCCCCGGCTCCACACGATTACTCCCCGCGGGGGCCGTCGGACGCCAGTCTGTCATGAAATCTTCAAGGAGCGCCCCCGATCCGGGCTGGATGAGCTTCCCCAACGCCAGCCTCACCAGAGACCGCGCCTCGTCCAGATAAAAGCTGTCCCCCGAAACCTCGAACAGCACCAGAAACGCCTCAAGCAGATGCATATGAGGATTCTGATGTCGCACCGCCCCCGTCAGCGGCACCTCGTCCAGAAACCCACCATGCTCCGCCCGGAAAATCTGATGCAGTTCCAGCACGGTCTGCCGCGCCACCGCCAGAAAATCCGGATTGCCGCTCAGGCGATACGCCCAGCCATAAGCAAACAGAATGAAGGCATGCGCATACAGGTCCCGCTTCGTCCCGACCGGAGTTCCATCCGGTGCGACGGAAAAGATCCACCCCGCCTGTCCGTCCCGATGGCGATAAAGCCGCTCGACCTCTTCCAGACAGACCAGCGCCTGCCCGGACGCCTCATGCAGCCCGTCCAGCGCCGCCCGACAGAATGTCGAAATCTGCCGCGCCTGCACCATCAGCCGCGACGCCTCCAGAACCAGAGGCTCCCCGGAAAACGTCAGACGCTCATGATAGAGGCGCTTTGTGCGATCAAACCCCGCATCGCTCCAGAACGGCAGCACCGTCCGCGTCAGCCAGCCGCCCCAGAGCGACCGCTGGTCAGCATCCATGAGGGTCGGCAAAGAGGCGTAAGGCGTTCCGGTCTGCATCCGACTGCCGTATGAGAGCTGAACGTCCGCGTCAACAGACACAGATCAACCGTGGCAGAACCGGACCAGAAATTCCAGATTTTTAAGAGGGAAGGAAACTGGTGGAGCCAATCGGGATCGAACCGACGACCTCCTGAATGCCATTCAGGCGCTCTCCCAACTGAGCTATGGCCCCACATGTTTCATCTGCGGCCCCTTTGGGACGGAGCCGGATGAGGGCGGTATATCGTCATGATTTCGCCCTGACAAGCCTGAAAAACAGATTTTGACAGCAGTTTTTCAAGCGTCAAGCGCCTTCAGCCTGCGCAGTTCCTCCAATAAGGGAAGCAGCGGCAGCCCCAGCACAGCGTCCTGCGCCCCTTCAACCGCCGAAAAAAGCTGTATTCCGGGGCCCTCCAGCCGATACGCCCCCACACAGGACAGGATCGCCGCTCCTTCCCGCTCCAGATAGGCCTCAAGAAACGCCTCCGAAAACTCCCGCATCGTCAGACGCGGCGATGCCAGATGCTCCCAGATTTTCTCGCCCCCCTTATAAAGAACGACCGCCGTGCGCAGAACATGCGTCCGCCCCCGCAGCCGACGCAGATGCTCCCCCGCCTCCGCCACGGAACCCGGCTTGGCAAACGCTACCCCGTCCAGATCGAGAATCTGGTCCGCCGCAACCGTCAGGTCCTCAAACCCCGCCTCCCGTGTCGCAAGGTTTGCTTTCGCATCCGCCAGAGCAATCGCCGTTTCCGAAAGCGTCTGCCCCTGCGCCTCGCAGGATTGCCGCAGCGCCTCCTCATCGAGATCGACCGGTCTGGCCTGCACCGTAAGACCCGCATTTTCGAGAAGCATCCGCCGGGCTAATGAGCCGCTGGCAAGAATCAGGGAAGTACTGAAAGACATCATAATGTACGACTCCGTACTATCGACTGTAAGAACGAGGGCGAGTACTGCAAAAAACCCTGTGAAGGCATTGCGTCAGTACTGGGGTACATGGGGATAGTACCTGCCCTCCCGAAAAGAGTACCGAGTACCGTGGATTGTACGGTACACCAGCCATAACTGGGGGTTGTACACAGCCTCTCTGTGGGCAATTCGGGATAGAATCAACGACTCCCTTGCAGACTGCGGCTTCCAGAGTTGTACACAGTGTGAACAAGACGGGGTACATTTTCAGAAAGCCGGGTACCCCGGTATCCACAGGGATCATCTTAACCTCCAGCATTTCTTTCTTTTTTCTTTTATGATTAGTGGGCGGCATGATTTCGGAAAACGCACCTTCCTCACCCTCGTCGAAACCGCTTTCGAAGCCCCTTCTGCGGGCCCTCCGTGGTGAAGCCATCTGGCCGCCTCCGGTCTGGCTCATGCGTCAGGCAGGCCGCTATCTCCCCGAATTCCGCGCCATGCGCGACAAGGCCGACTTCCTGACCCGGTGCATGACCCCGGACATGGCCACCGAACTGACGATCCAGCCCATCCGCCGCTACGGCATGGACGGCGCGATCCTGTTTTCCGACATCCTGATCCTGCCCTGGGCCATGGGTCAGTCCCTGGACTTCATCGACGGCCGTGGCCCGGTCCTCAGCGCCATCCGTTCAGAAGCCGACCTCGCCCGGCTTGATCCCAAGCGCGTACAGGACGCCGTCGCACCCGTGCGCGAGACCTTGTCCCGCCTCGCAAAAGAGCTTCCCGACGTCACGACACTTCTGGGCTTCGCAGGCAGCCCGTTCACGGTCGCCTGCTACATGGTCGAGGGCGGTGGATCGCGGGATTTCGCCGAAACCCGCCGCATGATGCAGACCAACCCGGCCCTATTCGATCGCCTGATCGACACCCTGATCTCGAGTACAGCCGAGATGCTCTGCGGCCAGATCGAAGCGGGCGCGGAAGCGGTGATGCTGTTCGATTCCTGGGCCGGAATTCTGCCCCCTTCGGCATTCCGCCGCTATGTGATCGAACCGACGCGCCAGATCGTCGCGTACATCCGCGCCCGTCACCCCAACACCCCACTCATCGGCTTTCCGCGTCTCGGCGGCATCATGGTCCGTGAATACGCGCAGAAAACCGGCATCAACACGCTGGCGCTCGACACGGTCGCCGACCCCGCTCAGATTTCCGAACTGCTGTCCAAAGACGTTCCGGGCCTCACCCTTCAGGGCAACATGGACCCGATGATCCTGTTCTCCGGCGGTGAGGCAATGATCCGCGAAGCCCAGGCCATCCGCGACGCAATGCGCGGAAAGCCCCATGTTTTCAATCTCGGACACGGCGTCATGCAGCATACGCCCCCTGAAAACGTGGCGGCCCTCGTTGAGGCGGTACGGTCTGTATGACAACCGTCCTGGATCCAGCAGGCCAGCTGAAACTGGTCATTTTCGACTGTGACGGCGTTCTCGTGGACAGCGAAGGCCCGTCCTGCCGGGCCACGGCGGAATTCGCCCGATCCAAGGGCATGTCCATCTCCGACGAAGAGGCGCATGAGCGTTTCGCAGGCATGGCTCTGCCGCAGATCGTAACCAAACTCGAACACGAAATTGGTCATCCGCTCCCGCCAGAAACGGCAGTCATGTTGCGCGAAAATCTCGTACAGATGATGCAGAAAATCGCAGAACCTGTAGGCGGTGCGCCTGAAATGCTGGCAGGTGTGCGGTCTTTGGGACTGCCGGTTCGCGTCGGTTCGAATTCTTCCGTCCGTGAGATGGAAATCAAGTTCGAAAAAACCGGAATGTCGCAGTATTTCCCCGAAAAACGCGTCCATTCCGCCAATGACATGGGCTGCCCCAAACCCGATCCGGACGTCTATCTGTACGCGGCAAAAGCAGAGGGCATTCTGCCAGAAAGCTGTGTCGTCATCGAAGACAGCGATACTGGAGCAGAAGCCGCTTGGAAGGCCGGAATGGCCTGTGTGCTTCTTCGCCCTGAAGACATGCCTGCACCGCCTTTCTGGCCCGTCGAAGGCTCGGTCCGCATCGCCCATCTGGACGAGCTGGTACCGCTGCTGCACCGGACGCTTGAAAGTCAGAAACCCGCATGACCGATTTTCTCGCGACGTATCAGAGCTGGATCCTATCCCTGCACATCATGGCGTTCATCGCCTGGATGGCCGGGACGTTCTATCTCCCGCGCTTGTATGTCTATCACTGTCAGGTGGTACCGGGCTCGGCCGAAAGCGAGCGGTTCAAGGTCATGGAGCGCAAACTCCTGCGCCAGATCATGACCCCCGCCATGATCGTGACCTTCCTCGCAGGCGGCGCTCTGGCCTCCATCCCCGGTTTGATCGACTGGAACGCAGGCTGGTGGTGGACGAAGCTGATCTGCGTCCTCGGTCTCGCCGGATTTCACGGCGCCTGCGGAACATGGCGTCGTGGTTTCGCCGAAGACCGCAACCAGCATCCGGAAAAATTCTACCGGACCGCCAATGAAGTCCCCACAATCCTGATGATGGTCATCGTCATCATGATCATCGTCCGCCCCTGAGAGACGTCTTTGATAAAAGTTTTTGGGTGTCGCCTTTTTTAAAAAGGTGACGGTCTTTGAAGCTTTTTGAAAAAAGCTTCACCAAAAACTTTTATGACTTTCAGATCAGGCCGTATTTTACGCCGGTCATCTGTTCCGAGACGGTCCACAGACGCGCGGCCAGTTCGGGTACATGCGCCAGAGCTGGCAGCCCCGCGATCCCCGGCACGCCACGGCGTTCTCCCGGCCCTTGCGGACCATAATAGCTGCCGTCATGCGCCTGCGGACTGGCAAGAGCATAGAGCAGCGGCCACGCCCCCTCCTCGACCGTCTGCCCCATCGCATGAAACACCGGCCCGGCGACACTGCGTGCCAGACTGCGCATGAACCGTGCGGCTTTGTTGGCGGACTGGTCCAGACTGCCGTTATTCGCGACGATATCACTGGCCGCCCAGCCCGGATGCGCCGCACGCGAATGAATGGGCCAGGGCGCTTTTGCGGCCCGGCGGTTCAGTTCGAGCGCAAACAGCAGGTTGGACAGCTTGCTCTGACGATACCGCACCATCGGATTGTAGGAATGCCGCGCATTCAGATCGCCAAACGGGATTTCGCCCTTCAGCGCCGCCAGAGACGCCACTGTCATGACCGTCGCATTCCCCGCCGCCAGCAACGGCAGCAGCCGTCCGGTCAAAGCGAAATGCCCGAGATGGTTGGTCCCGAACTGCAACTCGAACCCATCTTTCGTCGTCAGACGCGTCGCAGGCCCCATGACCCCGGCATTGTTCGCCAAAAGATGGATCGGCTCGCCCCGGCTTCGCATCGCGGACGCAAACGCCTCGATCCCGGCCAGAGACGCCAGATCCAGCAGTTCGAACCGCGCTTTGACGAACGGCACGCGCTCATGAAGCCGTGCCAGCGCCGCCTGTCCCTTGTCATGACTGCGACCGCTCAGCACGATCGCAGCACCCTGCTTTGCCAGCCCGCAGGCGACCTCGAACCCTAGCCCCCCGGTCGATCCGGTGATGAGCGCCGTCTTTCCGTCCAGACGTTCAAGAGAGTCTGTGGACCACTCGGGAGCGGAGGGCTGTGTCATGACGTCTGTCCTTCCAGTCTGTGTCAGCTCGGTTTCTTGTCCACACGCGATTCCTCGCGCTTTTCGTCTTCCTCGGCCTGCCGGAGCGCCTCATCCGTCAGGCGCTTCTCGTTCTTCTTGAGAAAAACGAGCGCCCCGATCAGACAGCAGACCCCCACGACCGCCATGGCGATCCCGACCGGCCCGGTGATCTTCTCGATCTGCTTGCCCAGTTCATAGGTCACAAAGGCATAGCCACCGGCCCAGCAGATGCCACCAAGCGCATTGAAGAACAGGAACGAATGCCAGGGCATCCGGTTCGCTCCTGCCAGCAATGCGACGAACACGCGCAACACCGCGACAAAACGCCCCAGAAACACGACGATCCCGCCATGCCGACGGAACAGATACCGCCCGAGCATCAGCCGCTCTTCAGTCAGACCGACTTTCTGGCCGTGCTTTTTCAGAATGCCGTAACCGAAGTGATGGCCGATCAGATAGCCAATATTGTCGCCCATGATGGCGCCAAGCACGGCTGCCAGCGCGATCCAGCGGATTTCAAGATGATGGGTGCTGCCCGCATAGAGCGAAGCGGCGATGATGACGCTCTCCGCCGGAAGTGGAAGTCCCATGCTCTCGAACATGACGGTGATGCCGACGACGCCATAGCCATACTGTATCAGCATGTGATCGAGAAAATGACTGAGATGAAACAGCGGTTTGGTCCTGTTCAAGCTGTGGCGGAAGAGAGTGCCACGGGCTACGATACTACGGCATCGGAGACAGGATGAAAAATGACGCCCCCTTCCCCCGCATCTTCCGCAGCCTTATCGGGACACTGGCCGTCCTGGGTCACGCCCGAACTCGTGGCTGGACGCACACTGTCTTTCTCCGAACTGCGCACTGCTGGGGAGTGGATCTTTTGGCTTGAAAGTCGCCCGGACGAACAGGGCCGCTCCGTCATCACGGCCCGCGACCCTGAAGGCCACATCCACGACCTGATCCCGCCAGAATACTCGGTCGGCACTCGTGTGCATGAATATGGCGGCGGCGCATGGGACGTGCGCCTGAAAGACAACGCCAAAGACAACGCCCCGCAGGTCGTTTTCAGCGATCGCAAACGCGGCGGCGTCTGGTTCAGCGACGGCACCACCGCCACGCAATGGGCGACGGCGGGTGAAAGTCCCGAACACCGCTACGCCGACCTGACATTCGATCCCGCTGTCGATGCCGTATTCTGCGTGCGTGAAAGCCACGGCGACGGCGTGCCGGTCGCAACGCTGGTCCATGTGCAGGCCGACGGGCGCGAAACCGTGCTGGTCGAAGGCGCGGATTTCTACGCCGCTCCCCGGCCCTCACCCGATGGAAACTTTCTGGCCTGGTTCAGCTGGAACGACCCGGCCATGCCCTGGACCGCCACGACCCTTTCCGTCGCCCCCTTCGACCGCACAACTTGCACACTCGGTCCCGTCACCGACCTGACCGGACCCGAACCCTGCAGCATCATCGAACCCTGCTGGTCCGCCGACGGCATGCTCTACGCCACGTACGACGCCTCGGGCCGCTGGACCCCCATCCGCTTTTCCCATGACGAGACAGGCTGGCACTCCCACTCCCTTGACGGTGCCAACGCCGAAATTGGCCTGCCGCACTGGGTGTTCGGACAGCGCAGCATGGCGCCCCTGCCCGAAAACCGCCTGCTGGCCCTCGGCATCCGCCACGGCCTCAACCACGTCCTGCTGGAAGACAACGACCTCTGGACCGAGCTTGCGCTCGGCACGCCCGTCAACGTCCCCGAACCTCTCGGAAACGGGCAGTTCGCCTGGATCGACGCCCCGGCCGATGCCCCCGCCGCCATCGCCTTCGGCCGCCCCGGCAAAGGCTGCGACCGCTTTCGAATCAGCGTCACTCTCCCGCACGGCGTCACGAAAGCCGATATCGCAACCCCCACCCCGCTGACGTTCCCAACTGCAAACGGCGCAGAAGCTCATGCCTTGGCCCACGCCCTGTTCTACGCTCCCGCCAGCAGCACCAGTGCGTTGCAGCATGGCGAAAAACCACCACTCGTCGTCATGGCGCATGGCGGCCCGACCGGCCGCGCCAATCCATCCTTCGCGTTCAAGGTGCAGTGGTGGACCTCGCGCGGTTTCGCCGTCCTAGACGTCAATTATCGCGGCTCAACCGGCTTCGGCCGCGCCTATCGCGAAGCACTGGACGGACAGTGGGGTGTCGCGGATATCGAAGATTGCCTCGCTGGAGTGCAGGCTGTGCTCGACCGCGGCCTCGCCGACCCCGCCCGCTGCGTCATCCGTGGCAGCAGCGCCGGCGGCCTGACCGTCCTCGGCGCTCTCGCACAGTCGGATCTCTTCGCCGCCGGAACCTCCCTCTACGGCGTCACGGACCTGCGCGCCCTCGCCGAAGAAACCCACAAGTTCGAAGCGCGCTATCTGGACGGGCTGATCGGCCCCTATCCCGAAGACGAGGCCGTGTATCTGAAACGTTCCCCCATCACTCAGGCCGAGGGCATTACCGTTCCTGTCCTGTTCCTGCATGGAGGGGCAGATAAGGTCGTTCCCCTGTCACAGGCGGAGTCCATGCGCACAAAACTCGAACATTCCGCCCTGCACGTCTATCCCGAAGAAGCCCACGGCTTCCGCGCCCGCGAAACCATAGAAGACGCCCTGCAACGGGAACTCGCCTTCTATCAGCAGGTTTTCAATGCATAGGCCCCGATTTTAGTCGTCAGAGAGTCCAAACTGGCTGGGATACGGCATGGCATTGCGGCTGAGCTTCTTCTTTTTCCAATCCGCCAGCGCCCTGTCATATTCGACATGGCGCAGGGCGAACTGCAATGCTTCCACATGCCGCTCGTCGGCCGGGTCCATCATGTTCCGGCGCCAACCCGCCGCAATCAGCCAGTATTCCCCGGCCAGCCGCCAATCCCCGGCCTCATGATGCTCAAGCGCCAGTCGCTCAAGCCCATGATATTTATTCTTCGGATTGGCGAGCGCTTCGGGCGTAAGAATGAAATCATCCCCTTTCCAGAGGAAGGTCGATTTCATGTAGGGAAACTGCCGGGTCATCACACCCGGATCTCCAAAATGCTCTTTAATCAGCATCGGAACCAGTCTGTCGTAAGACCTACGCCATTCGCACTGCACAGACTGTCTCCTGAAGATCACGTTAAATAGAGTGCCGCCTCTATAACGAACCGCTCTTCCAGAGTCGATTTTTTGCCGATTTTGCTTTCTGGCACCTGATTTAAAAAACCGTTTTGAAAAATTACCGCACCAGACGGGACCAAATTTTAAAACATGGCATTAATAGCGAATTGTGGTGACGCCTGAATATTCTTGTTGTGTCCGGCAAAATAAAAAGGCGAACCAACAATTATTCCCCAATGCGGGTTCCAGTTATATTCAATGGCCGGAGCAATCTGCCAATCCGTGGCGGACGCGCCTGTTTTATGGATGTAAGCGCCGTTCTGGTCATGTCCACGCAAAGTGGAACCATTGGCCCAGTCCCGCGCAAGGTCCATAGCCAGAACCCATTTCTGGTTCACACCATATTCTAGTGAAAATCCCGTCTGTCCGCTCATGCCAGGCTGACCTGAACCGCGAAAGCCATTTGTCGTTCCGTAGCTGGTCATATCAGTCAGTTTTGCTGACGTAACAGCACGCCGAAACCAGTTCCAAACCCGAAGACGCAGTTCATGATGACCTGGAAGGGTGTAAGTTGACTGTTCAGTCAAAGCAAAGCGGAAAACATAAGCACCGCTTCCCAGCCCGTCCTGGGAGCTGCCAAGTTTTGTATAATTTCCTGTGGGAAAAATCATGCCCACAAACAGATTAAAAGCCGGAATATAATGCGCGGGGTCAGGCCGAACGAGACGATAGATCAGGTCAACAGGCATATCCCCTGCCTGAGGGCCGTGAGAATGCCCTTCATCGTGCTTCCATCCATAGTTAACGATGGTATGCAGCTGAATGCTGAAGTCTTGGGAAATGCCATATTTCCAGAGTGTGGAATTGGTAAACATGCGCTGCATGGGATGAGTGGCAGACAATGTCTGTCCGTGCGGACCGAACCGTCCCAGAGGCTGGGTATAGGAAGAATAAGGCTCAACATTCAGGATGCCTTTTTGCGTAGTGCCTGACGGAGAAACCAGTGACCCTGTGTACCATTGGCCAGCATAAGCAGGAGATAAGGAAAACCCTGCCGCAAAAAGAAGGCAAAAACCGAATTTTCTTATGAAGGATGCGCCTGTCCTACAGATCCTATGTTGAATGCGGCCTGCCATTTATCCATTTACCTTGTTTGTTTCTTTGAAAGACCGAAATAATTTTTTCTATAATTTCTGTAGGATCATCGATGCTTTTTGCGTTTTCATGTTCCTCAGGACAGCGCGCGTGGACCGTATAATGATGACGCCGGATTTTGAGAGACCTGGCCTGTTCTGCTTGTCAGAACCAAAAAAAAGCAGTGTCACCGAAAGGGGGTTCCCCCTTTCGGCTTCACACCGGCTTCAGTTCTGGGATTTCAGAAACTCAGAATGATATTCGTCCAGCATCTGGCGTAATGAACGACCAATGGCGGCATATTGAAATTCATTAAGGTTCGCGAGAGACGCTCTGGCTGAAGGGCGGGTCGCCCCGAAACCGGCTCCCGGAAGCAGGACAATACCCGTTTCGTTTGCGATCCGGAACAGAACTTCCCCTGAGCTGGCGCGCTTGAGCATCCACTGCGTGAAGTCCTCGCCATAGAGCGCGCGGCTGGTGTCTTCCAGATCGATCAACGTATAGTAATCAACGGCATTCGCATCTTCCGACGGCGCAACACCCAGTTCCTGATACAGCGCGGCTTCGCGACGACGGATAAGGCTTTTGAGTGTCGCCTTGTAACGCCCTTCATGATCCATCAGCGCAAACAGGGAAAAGAGCACCATCTGAACCTGCTGCGGCGTTGACAGTCCGGCAGTGTGATTCAGCGCCACGGCACGACTGTCTGCAACGAGCCTGTCAATAAACTTCAGATCCGCAGTATCTGTTGTCAGGCTGGAATAGCGCGTTGCCAGGGCGTCTTTTGCATCAGTCGGCAATTGGCGGAGATGGGCATCGATTGCGTTGTCCTTGTGCATGCCGATAACGCCCAAACGCCAGCCGGTTGCCCCAAAATACTTTGAGAAGGAGTAAACGAGGATCGTGTTACGCGGGCAGATGGCATAAAGCGACCGGAAACCGTCAGCGAACGTGCCATAAACATCATCCGTAAGGATCATCAGATCAGGGCGATCCTGCACGATGGAAGCAATTTTTTCCAACGATGCATCGTTCATTTTGACGGATGGCGGATTGCTGGGATTAACGCAGAAAAATATCTTTACGGCCGGATCACGGAGTTTTTCCAGCTCGCTATCAGGATACTGCCAATCCAGTGCCGGATCTGCCTGTATGGCAACAACTTCAAGGCCGTATTCTTCAAGCTGTGGGATTTCAATATACGGAGAGAAGATCGGCATACCGATCGCAACCTTGTCTCCCTTTTTGATCAGTTTGTTCTGTTTGAACGAATTGAACACATAGGCCATGGCGGCCGTGCCACCTTCGGTCGCAAAGAAGTCCGTGGAGTCCAGAGAGACCTGCCCTCCGACCATTTCACGCAGCACATACTGACCAACAATTTTTTCACTTAATGCCAGCATACGCGGAGGTGTTGGGTAATAGCAGCCGAGAATCCCTTCCACCATTTCAACAAGAAACTTATCGGCCGGAAGCCCCATCTGGTCACGAACATAGCTCAGAGCATGACCAAGAAGCTCTGCTTCCTTCTTCTCCTGATTGCTGGCGATAAAATGGTCAAAACGTCCTTCAATGCCCTCAATCCGAACCGTCCCACCAAGATCAGGGGAAAGATAGGAAAGAGACAGGCGCGCTTCTGACAGAGCATATTGTCCCAGAAGAAAAAATGCCGCGCGGGGAAGGGTTGCCAGAAAGTTGGGATTGCCACGCCCGGCATTCAGCATCACCCGGTCGGCTTTTGATGAGGCGAGTTCAATGAGCGTATCTTTAAGCTCAAAAGGGCTGAGATTGCGAAGTTTTGAATAATCGTAAGTCATTATTGAATATCCATTTTAAAGATTTAGGAAAACGCGACCACAAGGGGGCCAAGAAGGGTAAGAAGAACGTTTGCAACGGCGTATGTAATGGCGAAAGGTGTCGTGGGAACGGCATTCCCCGCCTTGTTCAGAACCTCACCAAAAGCCGGATTGGCACTGCGTGATCCAGCCAGAGCGCCAGCAAAAATGGCCGTGTTGTCGTAGCGAAGCACATAGCGCCCAAAGAGCATTGTCAGGATCAGTGGCACCAGCGTTACAACAACACCCAGAAGAAAGAGCGTCACGCCATGCTGCATGATCGTGGCAATCGCTTGCTGACCTGTCTGCAATCCCGTTACGGCCACAAAACCCGCCAATCCGAAATCGACCAGAAATGTCGAAGCCGCGCGAGGCATATTCCCCGTAGCGGGATGGCGGCTTTGATACCAGCCAAACAGAAGTCCCGACAGAAGAGCGCCTCCGCCACTGCCGAGTGTGAGCGGAACTGAACCCAGGTGAACCACACCCAGACCGATCAATAACCCAACGGCTACACCCAGGGCATGGAAAACCAGATCGGTTTTGAGACTTGGAACAAGAGGCGTACCGATCTGCGCCACGGCTCTGTCCACGTCTGTGGACGTTCCCAATAACGTAACAACATCCCCGGCCATAATCTTCAGGGAGCCTGTAACAGGAACCGTCTTGCCCGCACGGGAAAGAGCCACGAGATAAACACCATGCCGTACAGCCGCCGAAACAGACTGCACGCATTGATCAATTGTCTGTCCTACAAAATCCTTGCGAGACAGAACAACATCCCGGCGGATCAGGGAAAGATCCAGATCAGGCGATTCACCGATCTCCTGACCAATTTTTTGTCCCGCAGCTAGCACCTCTGAACGATGGCCAACCAGCAGCACCCTGTCACCCGGGACCAGCGCTGCAGTACCTTCCATGCCAATCGGCTTATCGTCCCGGATCACTTTCTCGACCGTGATCCCGGCTGCCATTTTCTCAATCATTTCAATGGTCAGCTCGGATTGGGTCAAACGGTAGGCGCGTCCAACCAGATGAGGGAAAGCAGATACCTCCCCCTCACCCATGATATGCACGCCACCAGCCTGCTCCGCTTCAGCCCGGATAGCATCTTCGCGGATGCTGCGTTTCATGAACCAGGGCAGAACATTGATGCACAGCAGAATGGGACCAATGGAGCCAAAAATATACGTTACGGCATATCCGACCGCCACATTGCCCTGGAGCTGCTGCACCTGAGCTAGAGGCAGCCCGATTTTTTCCAACGATGATCCCGCTGTGCCAATAATGGCCGACTGGGTAAGGCCACCCGCTGCAAGTCCTGCCGCAAGGCCTTTATCAAGATGGAAAATGCGTGCAACGGCCACGACGGTAATTAATCCCGTAACAGCCAGCACAATAGCCATTAGAATTTCTTTAAGAGACTGACGCCCCAGAGACCGAAAAAACTGAGGCCCGCTCTGATATCCAACAGCATAGATAAAAAGTGCAAACAGAACGGTTTTGATACCAGAGTCGATATGCACGCCGACCTGACTGATAAGCACTGCCGCGAGAAGAGATCCGGCTACACCACCAAGCTGGAACGAACCGAAACGAAAACGCCCTATCCAGCATCCGAGAACAAGAGCAAGAAACAGGGCCATTTCGGGGCACGCACCAAAAACATGGGACAGAGAAGTAGTGAGTGCTTGCACAATTAGAGTCCCCGGAAAGCTATTGCCCAAAAGGTATAGATCAAAGGAAAATATGTAAATGATTCATATCAAATAATAGATACAAACAACCCATTACATTCCGCATAAAAAATAATAAAGTCAATGTATATGTCAATTTTGTTATGCTTATATTAAAATTAAATAGTAATTATTGAAAATAAACACTTTTGATTTACTTTATAAATCTTCATCGTAATGAATTACCTTAATTCGAAACTGTATTCTGGAGATACTGCCGGGAGAACGGCCTGTCCGCACCAGACCACACTGCTCCTCCGTGCTTTAAGGGAAGCAGCGCGTTCAGACCGTGCCGACACTTACGGGAGGACAGGCATGCGCGATGTGCTGGATTCCGCTCGAAATGATAGAGCGGGACATCACTGCTGCCAGCGACAACGTCAGCCTGAGCGAGGAGCCACGCAACAAACTCAATGCGGGAGATGTCGCTATGACTTTATAATATCCGGCTCCAGCTTCCGGATGACCCGGAACGCCGTCACCACGGCCAGACTGCCAAACAACACCACGCCCAGCGACTGCCCAATCAGAATCCCAACCGGCCCATAAGCCGACCCGATCCAGACGAACGGAATGGTCCCCAGTGTCGCCCGTCCCCAGTTGAAACCGGTGGAATAAAACGGGTGCCCCAGATTGTTGAACGCCGTATTGGCGACAAACAGCAGGCCCACAAACATGTAACTCAGCACCAGCCAGCAGCAGAACAGCCGCACGATGTCCACGCCTACACCCTGAAGCTCGAAAAGCTGGATGATGTAAGTGTGCGCCCCCGCCAGAACCAGCCAGGTCACGCCCACACACAGCGCCGTCAGCTTCAGCGCCGCCAGAAGCGCTTCCTGCACGCGGTGGATCTGCCGGGCGCCAAGATTCTGCGCCATGATTGGCCCGACCGATCCCGTCAGTGCAAAGACGAGCGAAAACGCCACCGGCACGATCCGGTCAATGGTCGCCTGTCCCGAAACAGCATTGAGCCCGAACCGCGCCATCGCGTG
This sequence comes from Gluconobacter cerevisiae, assembly GCF_015244675.1. Classification (GTDB taxonomy): domain Bacteria; phylum Pseudomonadota; class Alphaproteobacteria; order Acetobacterales; family Acetobacteraceae; genus Gluconobacter; species Gluconobacter cerevisiae. The sequence continues at coordinate 65,547 of NZ_JABCQO010000007.1, forward strand.
CGTCACGAACAGCGTGCCCGTCGGGGTCGCCAGATTGGTCGCAATCGCCGGAACCGCAATCCCGCCGATCAGCCGCGTGGACGGCCCGAAAGCGGAACGCTGCGGCCATTCCAGCATGGAGTGGCCTCGAAGGTTCAGAAATCCGCTCGCCGTAATGGCCAGCCGCGCCAGAACCGTGCTGATCGCTGCCCCCTCAAGCCCCAGATGCAGCCCGAAAATCATGATGGGGTCCAGACATGCGGAAACGACGGCCCCCGTCAGCGTCACCCGCATCGAGCGTTTCGCATCCCCCACCGCCCGCAGAAGCGCCGACAGCGCCATCCCCAGACACACCAGCGGAAGCGCCGGTGACACGATGTGCAGGAACGTGGCCGCATTTTTCTGGGCCTCGCCATGCGCGCCCAGCAAACCAAGCAGAGGCGTGGCAAATGTCGCCGTCAGCAGCCCCAGAACGGCAGCAATCGCCACCATGACCACCAGAAATGCCGAGGCCATCCGGCGCGCTTCGGCATGCTGACACGCCCCGATCAGTCGCCCTGTGCAGGCGCCAAGCCCAATCGTCATCCCGATGGAAACCGACACCTGCACATAACTGACCGCCGTCGCAAACGCGATCGCCGCCGTCAGCGTCTTGTCATGCAGATGCGAAATATAACCGTAATTGAGCAGATCCACGGCAAACACGGCCATCAGCCCGATCGCCCCGGTCCCGGCCATCGTCACCACATGGCGCATGATGTTGCCATGAACGAATCTGGCCGGTTTTACCGGGGAATCGTCAGGAATACAGGGCTTTTTGGGATCGTCGTCTGGCTCTGGCATGCCGCCCTATCATGCCCGTTTCAGACCCGAAGAACCAGAGGTCGACAGCGTTTTTTCGTCTCCCTCTTTGTTCGTAACAGGCGGCGAATCCGCCCTTTTTACGCTTGTAAGGACTTCTTTAATATCCGTTGTGGAATCCTCGGCAGTGATGCTCGGGCATACGACCCGCAGCCTGTTCCATGTCCGGGAGTATGCCATGTCTTCGATCATCAACGCGGTTCACACCGCCGTCAGCGGCCTGAACTCGCAGTCACATGCCTTCAGCGACCTATCCAACAACATCGCCAACAGCCAGACCACAGGCTACAAGGCCAGCACCACCAGCTTCGAGGACTACGTCACCAACAACGAACTGGCCAATGACGGTCAGGCGTTGAGTGACAGCGTCGTCGCCACCACCCGTCAGCACAACGACAACCAGGGCATGGTGACGACCTCGACCAATAATATGGCCCTGGCCATCTCCGGAAACGGCTTCTTCAACGTCGTGCAGGCTACCGGCCAGAGCAACAGTAATACTCCCGTTTTAGGGACACAGCAGTATTACACCCGCAATGGTGACTTCTCGCAGGACAAGAACGGTTATCTGGTCAACACGTCCGGCTATTACCTTGAAGGCTATAACGTCAACGCCTCTACAGGCACCCTGAGCACAGCCCTCAGCCCCATTCAGGTGCCCTCCACCGTCAAGTTCCAGCCGACGGAAAGCACGAAGCTGACCATGACCGGCCAGATCGGTAGCACCACCACACCCAGCGGCGGAAGCGCTACCACATCCGCCACGGCCTATGACAGCAAAGGCAATGCCCAGACGGTCTCCCTGAACTGGACACAGGTGAACGCCACGACCTGGACCGTCAGCAACGCCAATGATGCGACCAACAGTGCGACCGTAAAGTTTGATTCTTCCACAGGCGCCATCGCCTCTGTCAACGGACAAAGCCAGGCTTCCGGCTCTTCAGCCAGCTTCGAATATGACGGCGCGCCCCAGAACATGACCGTCAACCTCGGAACCATCGGCGGTACGGGCGGCGTCAGCCTCGCAACAAACGGCTCCACCCCGACCGGCGTCACCACAGTGTCCGACAGCATCACCACCGGCACATTCTCCGGCATTGCCATGCAGACAGACGGCTCGGTCATGGCGTCTTTCGACAACGGTTACTCACAACTCGTCGCCAAGGTCCCACTAACAACCTTCGCAAGCCCGAACAACCTGTCTCCTCAGAACGGACAGGCCTATACCGCCACGTCACAGTCCGGCACGCCGCAGGTTAACGCCGTCAATACCAACGGCGCCGGCACCTTGAGTACGGCTTCGGTCGAAGATTCTACAACCGATCTGACCGGTGATCTCAGCAAGCTGATCGTGGCCCAGCAGGCCTACGGTGCGAACACGAAAGTCGTGTCCACGGCTAACCAGCTGCTTCAAACAACCCTGGCGATGATCCAGTAAGCAAGACTGAAAGGACACCGGCTCCATGGGACTGAACAGCGCACTTTCGATTGCAACTTCCGGCCTGAATGTCGTTCAGAATGCCATGGCCGTTGCGTCCAACAACGTCTCCAATGCGGGAACAAGCGGCTACATCAAGGAAAATGCCAACGTCCAGTCGAGCATCGCTGGCAACACAGGCACCGGTGTCCGTACTGCCGCCACCACACTGGCGACCAACCAGCAGGTGCAAAAAGCACTCTACGCCCAAAATGCGGATGTCGCGGGCTACACGGCCACCAGCAATTCCCTGTCCAACATCACGGCACTTCAGGGCTCCACCAGCGCCACATCCGGCAGTAGCGGAACGCTTTCCGATGAACTCGGCAATCTGCAGTCCGCCCTGACATCCCTGACCTCCACCCCGGACAGCGCATCGGCCCAGAGCACGGTTGTCTCCGCTGCATCCACCTTCGCCCAATCCGTCAATACGCTGGCTTCGGCCTATCAGACCCAGCGTCAGACAGCGCAAAATGCCGTCGTTTCCTCGGTCTCGGACATTAATACCGACCTCACCACGATCGGCACCCTGTCCACCAAGATCATGAACCTCAAAAGCACCGGTCAGGACACGGCCGCGCTGGAAAACCAGCGCTATACGGCCCTCTCCTCCCTGTCCTCCGAGCTTTCCGTCTCATGGTCCGAGTCCTCAAACGGCGACATGACCATTGCGACGGCCGATGGCGTCACGCTCCCTACACGTGACATCAGCAGCCCCAATGGCGCGACCGTCTCGTCCACATGGCCGCTCACCACGTCTTCCGCCCAGATTTCAGTCAGCACGACCTATCCCGGCACATCGTCCAGCAATACCATCCCCGCAATCACCCTGAATGGTCGCGATGTCACCACCCATCTGACCGGAGGAACGCTGGGCGCAAATATCACCCTGCGTGATACGACGCTCCCCACCATGCAGGCGCAGCTGGACTCCCTGTCTTCAACGGTCGCCACGCGCTTTCAGGCTCAGGGCATGTCCCTGTTCACGACGTCAGGCACCCATGGCGTCGTCCCAGGAGCCTCACAGACAGATCTCATTCCCACCGGCAACGTCGGCTTCTCGCAGGATATGAGCGTATCCAGCGCTTATTCCAACGACCCCTCCCGACTGCTCGACAGCACGACCTCCGGCACGCAGACAATTCAGAATGTCCTGAGCTATGCGTTCGGAACAGCTTCCGACGCTGCCGGAACTGCTCAGTCGGCCGCGCCCAGCACGAATCTCGGAATGACGGGAACCCTGTCCACGGGATACACGGGCAACCAGAAAATCATTTCCCTTGCGACATCCCTGACCGCAGACCAGGCGGCCACGGCCAGTAATGCAAGCAGCGGACTTGCCCTGTCGAAGACAACGCAGAGCAGCCTGACCTCCAATCTGTCCGGAACGTCCACCGTCTCCATTGATAAGGAGATGGCGAATATCGTTACACTTCAGAACGCTTACGCTGCTAACGCCAAAGTCATTTCGACCGTCCAGACAATGTTCAGCGCTTTGCTGAGCGCAATCGGAGCCTGATCATGACCGGAACCATTTCCAGCTTCGGCTTTGGCGGAATCTCCAGCCAGCTTCTTCTCGGCGTCCAGAATCTGTCGCAGGCGAAAGACGCGCTTCAGCTTCAGGCCAGCACCGGCGTTCTGGCCAGCAGCTACGCCGATCTCGGATCGTCGCGGACACAGGCCCTCGCGCTTCAGCCCGCCATCACGCAGGTTTCCGCCTGGAAAAGCAACGTCACGAACGCCCAGACAACGCTCACCACAACACAGAGCGCCCTGTCCCAGATTTCCACCATAGCCCAGGACCTGACGAGCTCGCTCTCCACTCTTGGAAGTACGCTCTCCTATTCGACTGTCACGACCGCTGCCTCTGCGGCCCAGTCGGCCCTGACCTCTCTGGGTAACCTGCTCAATACCCGACAGGGGGACAGCTACGTCTTTGCCGGGCAGCAGAACACAATCGCTCCCGTCAGCACGGATCTGGGCACATCGGACCTCGCGACCCAGATCGCGCAGACCGTCAGTCAGCTCGGTTCGACGGATGCAGAGAATGTGCTCAGCACAACGCAGAACCTGGCTGGCAATACTGCTGTCGGACAGCCTTTCTCCGCAACGCTTTCCACGTCTCCCGATCAGGCGCAACAACTACAGACGCGGGTCGTCGTCGGACAGTCTGAAACGGTGTCCGTCGGAATGGTCGCCACACAGGGCGCGACGTCCACCTCCACAACCTCCCCGATCCGCGATCTCATGCGCAATCTGATGGTGGTCGCCTCCCTCGGCTCGTCTTCGACCAGCACCACCGGCTATTCAAACCTGATTTCAGGTCTCCAGAGTTCCATGAGCACGGTCACAAGCGGCCTTGGCACCATGAGTGGCCTGCTGGGGGTTCAGCAGAACAGCCTGACCAACCAGACCGCCATGCTGACCCAGATGTCCTCGGCTTTGACGACCCAGCTCGGACAAGTGAAAGACGCTGATCTCGCACAGGTTTCCACCCAGGTGACCGATACCAACAACCAGCTTCAGGCGTCCTATTCCCTCATCGCAGACATGAAAAGCATGACGCTCGCCTCTTACCTCTGATCCCGCCCCTTATCCCGGTTGAAAATCCGTTTGTGACATCGCATATCCAGATCACTTTCCTGAACGGAGATTGATGAGATGAGTGAAACGAACAACCAGCAGGCCGCCGAAAAGCATGAGTTTAGTGCAGAGGTTGGACGGCTGCTGGACCTTGTGGTCCATGCCCTTTACTCGGATCGTGAAATCTTTCTGCGCGAACTCGTCGCCAATGCGGCGGACGCGACGGACAAGCGCCGTTTCGAAGCCCTGACAGACAGTGCTCTGGCGCTTCCCGAAAATGCGTCCATCCGCATCAATCCGGACAAGACCCAAAAAGAACTGACAATCTCTGACGACGGCGTGGGCATGACCCATGACGAACTCGCCCAGAACCTTGGCACGATCGCCCGCTCCGGTACGCGCGCTTTCGGAGAAAAGTTGAATTCGGCAAAGCCTGAAGACCGCCCGAACCTGATCGGTCAGTTCGGCGTCGGCTTCTATGCCGCGTTCATGGTGGCGGATCGTGTGGACGTCACCTCCCGCAAGGCTGGCTCTGACGAAGCCTGGACCTGGTCTTCGGACGGCAAGGGCGCTTTCACGCTGAGCCCCGCATCCCGCTCCACGCCGGGCACCGACATTGTTCTGCACATGAAGGACGACGCCGACGAGTTCCTCGACAGCTGGCGCCTGAAATCCACTATCCGCAAATGGGCAGACCATATCTCTTGGCCCATCACCCTGCGTGAAACAAAGGAAGACGGCACCACGGAAGATCAGGCCGCCAATGAAGGCACGGCCCTGTGGAGCAAGCCGAAATCCGAAATCACGCCGGAACAGTATGCTGAATTCTACCGGCACATCTCCCGCGCTTTCGACGAACCCTACGCGACGTTGCACTGGCGTGCGGAAGGTGTGACCGAATTCACGGCCCTCCTCTTCCTGCCCAGCGCCCGCCCGTTCGACTTCATGGAACAGTCCCGCGAAAGCCGGATCCATCTCCATGTCCGCCGGATGTTCATTACGGATGAAGCAGAACTGGTTCCGAACTGGATGCGCTTCGTGCAGGGCGTGGTCGATACGGAAGACCTGCCGCTCAATGTTTCGCGTGAAATGCTTCAGGCCACCCCGGTTCTGGCGCGCATCCGCAAAGCCGTCACCAAGCGCGTGCTGACCGACATCCGCAACCGTGCGAAGGATGCCGAGGGCGGTTTCAACACGTTCTGGGAAAACTTCGGCGCGGTCATCAAGGAAGGTCTGTGGGAAGACGCCGAACATCGGACGGAAATCGCCGGTTTTGCCCGTTTCCATTCCACGCAGGGCGACGACCTCGTCACGCTGGACGACTATATTGCGCGCATGAAGGATGGTCAGGACGCCATCTATTACCTGACCGGCGACAATCTGGACGCGCTGAAATCCTCCGCCCAGCTTGAAGGCTTCCGCGCACGTGGCCTTGAAGTCCTGCTGCTCTCCGATCCGGTTGACGGCTTCTGGCCGGAGCGCCTGTCTTCCTATCAGGAAAAGCCGCTGCGTTCCGTCGCTCAATCTCACGGCGATCTGGAAAAATTTGAATCCACGGATGCCGACACGACTGAAGCCGCGGATGTGGAAAAGCTGGTTCCGGCTCTCAAGGACGCCCTTGGCGAGCAGGTCAAGGACGTTCGCAGCACGGTGCGTCTGACGGGAAGCGCCGTCGTCATCACATCTGATGGTGGTCCGGACCTGTCTATGCAGCGCCTGATGCGCCGCTCGGGTCAAGCCATGCCCGCCATGCCGCCGATCCTCGAAATCAACCCGAAGCACCCGCTCATCAAGGCTCTGGCCGAGCGTGTTGCAAAGGGCGAGAGCATCACCGCCTATGCCAGTGTCCTGCTGGATCTGGCTCGCGTGCAGGAAGGCGAAGCCCTGCCCGACCCGACCGGTTTCGGCCGCTCGCTCGCCACGCTTCTGGCTGGTCCGGCCGTCGGATAAACGGGATCTGAACGCAGCATCTGCTCCGTTCCTGTCCATCAAAGGCGAGGGAGTTCATCCCTCGCCTTTTCTTTTTGCTAAGCTCCTGTGAGATATAAAACAGGCGCATGACTGAAGGAGTAGCAGGCCGTGATCGACGATTTCCGCTTTGGCCGCATAACGGTCATCGGCGACCTGCTGCTGGATCAGTATATTTCGGGCGGCGTCAGCCGCATTTCTCCTGAAGCCCCCGTCCCCGTCGTCCTGCATGACGCTCTGCGCTGCGTGCCAGGAGGTGCCGCGAATGTTGCGGTCAATGCCGCAGCTCTGGGCGCGCAGGTGCATCTTGTCGGCCTCGTCGGCGAAGATGAGTCGGCCCAGCGACTGAAAGATAGCCTGAACCTCTGGCCCACCATCCAGACAGACGGGATCGTCTCCTCCCCGGACTGGACCACCATCACCAAGACCCGCGTCGTCAGCGGTCGTCAGCAGATCGTGCGTATCGACGTTGAAAAACTGACCCCCCTTTCCGAAACGTTCCAGCAGCGCCTCATGGAGGAAGCCCTCCGCGCGATAGACGTCTCAGACGTGCTCGTCTGCTCGGACTATGCCAAGGGTGTTCTGACGGATGAGGTCCTGAAGGTCATCATCGCAGCCGGTCGTGCCAGAGGCATTCCCGTCATCGTCGATCCTAAAAGGCGCACGCTGGAAGCCTATGCCGGCGCCACCCTCGTGACGCCCAACCGGATTGAAGCGGAACAGGCCAGCGGACTCCTCGCTCGGACCGATAGTGATGTCCTGAAGGTGGCAGAAACCCTCTCCCGTCAGTTCGGCGGCGACGTTCTTGTCACGCGTTCGGAAGACGGCATGACGCTCTGGCAGCGTGACGCGAAACCCCTGCATGTCGCCAGCCGCAAGTCCGAAGTCTTCGATGTTTCCGGCGCCGGAGATACCGTCGTCGCCACCGTCGCCGCAGTCCTGTCCGCCGGTCAGACGCTGGAAACTGCCGTCGTTATCGCGACCGCCGCCGCTGCCCTGTCCGTCAGCAAGTTCGGCACTGCAACCGTTTCACGCGAAGAACTCTCCCGTGAACTGCTTCAGGAAATGCCCGAAACAGGCGCGCTCGTTCCGGTCGAACAGGCCGCGCGTATCGTGGAAAGCTGGCATCGGCATGGCGCGAAAGTCGTATTCACCAACGGATGCTTCGATCTGGTCCATCCGGGGCATATCAGCCTGCTTCAGGCCGCAGCCCGCGAAGGAGACCGCCTCATCGTGGCCCTCAACACCGACCGTTCCGTCAGCCGCCTCAAGGGACCAACCCGCCCGGTCCAGAAGGAAGACGCTCGGGCTAGAGTGATCGGCGCCCTGCGCTCGGTCGATCTCGTCGTGCTGTTCGACGACGACACTCCTCTGGACGTTATCCGCACCCTGAAGCCCGATATTCTCGTTAAAGGCGCGGATTACACCGAAGACCAGGTTGTTGGTGCCGATGTGGTGAAGGGATATGGCGGCAAGGTAGTGCTGGTGGACCTCGTGGACGGGCAGTCCACCACACGTCTCGTCAAAGGAATGCAGTCAACCCCGAGCTGAGGTCCGCGTCCCCGGCCGCATGGCGACACGCTGTCGGATTTCGCGTGGAGACGCACCGAATTTTTGCCTGAAACGCCGCGAGAAATGCGCAGCATTGCGAAAGCCATGATTCAACGCAATCTGGGCAATCGGGAGCGCATCATGCGCCGGATCTGTCAGGTCCGAATGGATGCGCTCCAGCCGGCGGTTAAGAATCCAGCCCGCGACCGCGCCTTCTTCTCCGTCGAAAAGCTGGTAAAGCGCCCGCGTCGAAATTCCGGAAGCCTCTGCAATGCTCTGCGGAGTCAGATCATGTTCATGCAGACGCGATTCAATATAGCGCCGGATATGCCTCTGCCGGTGCCGCCGTCGTCCCGCCACACTGACTTCCAGATCCAGACAATCCAGAATTGTTGTGATCAGCAGATCCGTGACATGCTGCAAAAGGCGCTGGCGTGTCTGGGGAATGGCATTCTCCAGAGCTCCGGATTCGAGCATGGATGCCGCCGACAGCAGAAAAGCGCCCGGCCCCCGTGCCAGATCGAAAGAAAGCGGCGGAAGCCCCGAAAGCATGGGAAGATGCCGCAACAATGCCTGACGCGTGACACTGAACAGAAAGACGTCGGCTGTTGGTTCGATGCTGGGTGGTCGTGCCAGTGTGGAGAACTGATGCGGATCCAGATATAATTTGCCCGTGGATTGTCGCGAGAGCACCAGAACTGTCCGCCCCTGATCCAGCAGAGCAGCAATGGCGGGCGACAGTGCCGTGCTGAGCCGAACGACAGCCGGATCCATCCCACGTGGAGATGCCGCAAGAGTCGCCAACGGAATGATCCGCTGTGCACTCAGGCTGGCTTGCGGAATATCAGTCACGACCGTGTTCTGGGGAAAATTTGGGGGATGTCGCTAAAGACCATTTTTGGTAGTAAAACCATATGAAACAACCATAACGGAATGGCTATAGAAAGAATCGCCTCAAATGGAAATAGTCGACATGTATTTCATATTGTGTCTTGAGAAAGAATCGCTTATTCTGATGAAATATTAACGAATAAAATGATAAATATTTTTTTATAAAATAAGTTATAACTTTATAATGTATGGAATTTTTTTTGAATTATTTATCATATACCCGTGGTGGGTAAAAAACAAAACCTGCGTTTTCTCTGAAAACTCCGCCAATATCTGTAACCCGACCGTTGTCCGTTCTTCATCGAACGTCACGAACAGATCATCCGCCAGAAAAGGCAGGCGAATGCCGCGGTCCAGAGCCTGCTCGACCGATGCCAGACGCAGCGCCAGATAAAGCTGGTCGCGCGTGCCCTCGCTCATGGCCTGAACCGGAACAGGCGTCGTACTCGCCGACCGCTGCCCCGCCAGAACCAGCCCGTCCGAACCGCTTTCTTCCGTCACAAGCCCCTCGTAACGCCCAAGCGTCAGCCGCGAGAACATGGCCCCCGCCCGCGACAACAGAGGTCCATGCGCCTGCTGTCGCCCCTGTTCCACCAGTCGTGATAGCATCAACTGCTGAAGCCGGAGCGAAACATACCGGCTGGCCCGCTCGGCAATTTCCGCTTCCGTTTCCTGAATGTCTTCCGCGACCTCACGCACGCCACGGGCACTTTCCAGCTCGGCCAGCACGCTCCGTGCCTGCAACAGCCGCTCTGTAACCAGGGACCTGCGGGCATCGAGCGCGATCGTTTCAGATTCGATCTCCTCGAAATCCCGCTCAAGCTGCTCGGGGTCCGTCACGCGCGCTTCATCCAGAAGCGACTCAAGCGACCGGCCATTTCCGGCCTGAAGAATCTGCTCCCGCAACTCATCGCGCCTGTCACAAAGCCCTGCCCGCTCCCTTGCGCGGGACAGCGCATGACGTAGATCGTCCTCTGCCCCAAGACCCAGAAGACGCCGCACGGGGTCCAGCCCCTGCCCCAGTTCCACAATCCGCAGATCGGCCTGCGCAATCTCTTCGGCGAGAGCCGCATGCTGCTGCATAACGGATTTCCGCTCCCGCTCGCGCTCCAGTTCCAGCGCCAGGAATTGCTCAAGCTCCGCCGCTGATTCCTGCCCGTAGCGCTGAAGAAACCCGCCCAATTCCGTACGGAACGCTGCGATATCGCGTGCCTCGGAGTCCTGCTCCTTCTGCTCGCTGTCCAGTCGCGTCCGAATTGTCAGCGCTTCTGTCACATCCCGCAGATCGGCCTGCTCCGCCCGCCCCGGATAGCGGCAGTCCCCACACGCCCGTGCCCAGTCTTCCTCCCAAAGTGCCAGCTTCTGCTCCACACTCGACAAGGCCGCCCGGTCTTTGACCAAAGCCTCTTCCCGCTGAAGACGATCCTTTTTCCGCGCATCCGCTTTCCGGGCCTCGTCCTCGCGCTGCTCCAGCAAAGACGTCGCCTGCCGGATCTGAACCGCCAGCCGTTCGGACGCAGATTCCACACCGAAAACCCGCAACCGTCGGCTCATATCGCCCCGACTGTCCATCGCTGCCTGAAGCTGCATTTTAGTGCTTTGCAAAGCCTCTTCGGCGGCCAGAACCTCCTGTCGCCGACCCACCCAGACCTGCAATGACGCAGGCGGCAGCACCGGCGCCCCGAATGTTTCCAGCAAAGCGCTCCACGCAGCATGGCGCCGGTCCAATTCATCCTGCGCCCGCATTCCTCGCCGACGGTATTCCTCCGCCCGAAGCGCAGCATCCTCACCCTGCCGCAACAGGGTTGCAAGCTGCGCCGACTGCTCGGCATGGGCATGGCGCCGGTCCGCCAGACCGTCCGCCTTCTGGATCAGAACCCCGAACGCCTCCCGCGTCGCAGGAGCGGGAGACTCGCCGGAGTGCAACTGATCCTCCATGCCCTGCCAGAGCCGGTCGCGCTCCTGCCGTGCTGTGGAAAGCTGCTCCCACGACACGGCCTGCCCGTCTTCTTCCAGGCGCCGGCATTCCTGCGCCAGACGCGCTCCTTCCGTCTCCGCCGCCTGTGCGTCGTCCTGTGCAACGCGCCGCTTCTCGTCCAGCGTCGCCCAGAGCCGCACCTCTTCCTCCAACACCGCCCCATCGGGAACGGCCAACGCCGTGAGGTCTCCCTTGCGATCGGCCGTGCTGGCGCGCCACGGCATCAGCGCCCCATAAGCCGCAGTCGCAGCGTCCTCCTGCCGCAAGACTTCGGCGGCAAGACTGTCAATCCGCTCATCCAGTGCGCCCAGACTGCGGGCCTCATCCAGCTCCAACCGGAACCGGCGCAGATTTTCAGGACGGATTTTTTCATCCGATTCCGAAACGGCTTCAGGGTGCAGAATATTCAGCGCCTGTTCCGTTTCCTGAAGCCGCGCCCGGAGATCCTGTTCCTGCGTTTGAAGTAACGCCCGCGCCTGAAGCCGTTGTCCCAGATCGTCCAGTTCTTCCAGAGTAGGCAGCACACCAGCCTCACAGCCATGCCGCGCCCAGAACTGTTCGAGCGAGATCGCATCCCGCGTCAGTCGAGTTTTCCGCTCTTCGACCTTTGTTTCAAGCCGCGCAACCAGATCGCTGCGTTTCAGAAGCGTTTGGATGGCGTCCTGTTCCACAAGGACAGGGGAGGCGTCGCCAAAATCCCGAATCTGGACGCATAACGCTTCGAACCGCCGCCGCAAAACAGAAACATTATGTCCTTCAATTTGTAATGATTCAAGAATGTTCTCAAAACGAACGCAATCCTCAATCGTTAAATTCCAGCTTGGAAAAGACTCTATTTCCGTTTCGATTTGCATTAGTTTCTGAAAAGGAACGGATGTCATTTTCAGTCGGGAATTGGTTCTCCGGCGTGTGCCAAGTTCTTGTGCTGCTGTGTCGCAAGACTGTTTTTCTGTTTCTGATTCAGAAAGTTCCTTATTTGCAACTGATAACTTCTTGACGGTTACGACGTCGCTCCGCAGAGCTGTTTGTAACGCCGTCAGCTTCAGTCTGGCCTGTTGCAACGCCGAACGTGCGCGTCCGGATTTCCATTCCGAACCTACATCTTCTTGCAGTCGCGCACTCAGTTTCCCAACGCCCTCAAGCCCCAGTCCGGCCGCCAGAATCTGAAGTCCGGCATCGTCTTTCAGGCGGCGCATCTCCTCGCCGCCCTCACGCAGCCGCGTATGATCCAGCGCCCAGGCCGCTTCAAATCCCTTCGAATCCAGTCCTCCTAGCCAGGTTCGCAACGGCAGATCTTCGAGCGCAGTCCTGTCATCTACCGCAAACAGCGTCTGGGTCCGCCCCCGGCGTCGCACGCCCTCAAAAACCGTCCCATCCTGCTCCAGACTGGCCCCGACCCGTAGCAACGACGCCGCCGTCATCCAGTCCCCGGCGATATGATGCGGAAACCCGAACAGGAAATCCCGGATCGCACAGAGCGTCGTCGATTTCCCGGCTTCGTTTGCACCATAAATAACGTGCAGGTCCCGCGCCCCTTTCGGAAAACTCAGCGTGGTCTCCTGAAATCCGCCATAACGCAGAAGATCGAGGCGTTCGAACCGCATTATTCCGTCTCCCCCAACAACCGCGCCCTTAATGCCGCCCGCGCCTGTTCAAGCGGAAACTGCCCCTCCGGCATCAGGCTGTCGCGCTCCACACAGGAGGGCAGGGCAGAGAAAAATCCTTCGAAATCGTCGGGCAGGGAGGCCAGAAACGCCTCGTCCTGCATCAACCCGTCTAGCGCCAGATCAAGCTCACGCGTCTCTGTCACGCCGCTTTGCCGAAGGGGCGCAGACGTCTCGTTGCGGATTTTCTCCAGCGCAATCTGTGCCGTCCCGTCGGCGGACTCCTGCGCCATCGACACCGCAATGCCCCGCAGATCATCTTCCCAACCGCGCGACGCACACAACCGGTCATGCAGAACGCTGCGCCCCGTCAGCACGATCCGCGCAATCACCGTGCGCCCCTCCGCTTCAGAAAGGGCGTGTTCCATCTCCCGCCGCGCGGCCCCCAGAACGCCATCCATGCTCTGCATGTCGCTGACATCCAGCTCCAGCCGACACCAGCGCACGACATCACAGTTCACAAAATCGACTGAGCGGACGATCCCGTCCTCGACGCTCACCAGCGCACAGCCACAAGCCCCGGTCTCGCGCGCATGACGTCCCTGAAGCACGCCCGGAAACACGATCCACGGATGCTCGCAGACGATTTCGCGTGCATGGACATGCCCCAGCGCCCAGTAATCATATCCCTTCGCCGACAGCGTTTCGACAGAGCAGGGCGCGTAGGTCTCGTGCTCCCCGTACCCCGACAGCGACGTATGCAGCACACCGATATTGAAACACCCCGCGACAGGCGCGGGATAGGCCCGTGTCATATCATGCGGGACATGACGGTCGCGAAAACTCTGCCCATGCAGCGCCACCCCGAGTTCCGGCCAATGAAATGTCTGGGGGGCCTCATAGGAAAAATGGTCGATCCCGTCGGGCAACGGCAATTCGCGCGCAATAACCGACTGCGCATCATGATTGCCGGAAAGCGTCACAACCCGGATGCCAGCCTGAACCAGCCGGCTCAGGGCCTTGAGCATGTAAAGCCCGGTCCCCACGTCCTGCCAGGTCCCGTCATACAGGTCCCCCGCCAGAATGACGAAATCGACTTTTTCGTTAAGCGCCGTCTCAACAAGCCGGTCCAGCGCGCGCCGCGTTGACCCCCGGATTTCCGTCTCGGGAAGCCCCTCGTAACGGCTCAGCCCCTTCAGGGGGCTGTCGAGGTGAATATCAGCAGCATGGAGAAAGCGGAAAGAGGACATACGCCAAGTTTACGCCCTCCCCAATCTCTTGCAAACAGTGCTGCTTATATCAGTTCGCGGCCAGATACTGCGACACGATATCCGGCATCAGGCTTTCAAGCGCCTCGGCCGAAGCCGCCTCCTCGTCCTTCAGACATTCCAGCGCCGATGCGTCCTGCGTAAAGCCAAGCTGTCGCGCCAGCGCGATCAGCATCTGAAGAGACGTGATCTGATGCGCCCGGTATCCGCTCGCCACCAGCACGTTCTTCAGAACGTCCCGCGCTTCTCCTCCATGCAACAGCCCCGAGACCGTGCTGAGAATGGACGACACCGTCTCATGCGGAACGGGGGCAGGATGCCCGTGCCGCGACAGAAGGATCGTGATCTCACGGGCATGGCTCCGGCCCATCGCCAGATCCTGCTCCATCCGCCGACAAAGCCCCGGATACTGCTCACACACAGGCAATTCCGAAAGCGCGGTCTCGATGGCCTTGGATTCAATAGACAGGTGATCCCGAAGAGCGTCCAGATAGATATCCAGAGCGGATCTGTCCGTCGTTTTCGTTCTGGCCACCGTGTATCCTTATGTGTCGCTGATGTGGATTTAAATGGCCATATTGTCCCATGGAGCGCAAGAGCGCAGCGTCATGCTGGGAATACCTTTGCAGGCATGAAAAACCCCATGCCGGAGACCGGCATGGGGCATTCAGGGTCAGCAGGATCTGACGGATCAGAAACCGGCGCTGATGGACCCCATTGCCGCGAACGGTGCTGCGATCATGTAGGTCGGGGCCGTTCCCTTGATGGAATTGCCGAAGATGCCAGTCTGTGTCTGGGCGTTCACCTTCGGGCTTGTCGGGAAGCCGAGATAGTGATTGTTTGAGATATTGGTCAGGTTGAACTTGACGTTCGGAGCCTGGAGGAAGCCGAGGTTCTTAAAGCGATAGCCAACCGTGATGTCCATTTTGACGTAACCAGGGATGCTTTCGTCGTTCATGAAAGAAGCATACTGCTTGGCGACATATTTCAGCTTGTAAGCGCCGAAGATGTTGCCGTCGTCATAGTCGAGGTTGAAGCCGACCTGATATTTCGGTGTTTCGGGAGCGAACTTGCCGTTTGTCGGCATGTAGTCGATCTTGTTGCCGGAGCTGGACAGCAGGTTGCTGGTCGTACGGGCATCAACATACTCGAACGAAGCATACGGACGGATATGATAGAAGATCGGACGCGTGCCGATTTCCGCATCCACACCGTTCGTGCTCTGGCCACCGGCGTTGATGTTAGTGGACGCGTAGTTGCCACAGGTGGCATCCAGACACTGCGTCGACTGGAACATGCGGTTCGTGAAGTTGTAGTGGAAATATGTGACCGAGGCCATGACCGTCGGACCGGTATAGCGCCAGCCGGCTTCTTCCGAGATGGAGATTTCAGGCTGCTGGTTCTGGGTTGCCTGAGTGCTGTAATAGTTTCCCGCAGAAGTTTTTGAAGGCAGGTAGTAAGTACCGGCGTCATACAGGGAGTAATTCGTCGGGATACGGAAGTTCGTCGAACCAGAGACGAAGACCTGCATTTCCGGATTGATCTGATAACGGATCGACGCCGTCGGCAGGGGCTCATAATAGGTCTTGCCGACATACGGACCGGTGGACGTATCGGGGAGGAAGTTATGTCCGTCACGTGAGACAATGGCATATTTCAGGCCAGCGTCGATGGTCAGTTTATTATTGAACAGCGACAGGCTGTCACCAATGAACATGACATGCGTGCGCGTCTGCGTCAGACTCTGACGATACTGGTAGGTCGTGCCATCATTGAACACATAGTTCGGTCCGCCGCCCCAGATGTTCCATGGCGTTCCGTTCGCAGCAATACCGGTGGCCGGTGCAGTCTGGGACTGCTTGGCATATTCGAACCAGTATCCGACCATCAGGCGGTTGGCCCCGGTGGTGAGCGTCAGCTTCGTAACAGCGCCGGGACGATAGGTTGTGGTGATGGACGGCTCATACAGCAGGCTTCCCTTTTCAGGTGTCTTGCCATCGAGCGTACCGCCCATGCTCGTTTTGCCCCAGTTGCCCGGAACTCCGTAAGCGGCGCCGCCGCTTCCGTTACCATACCAGAAATACGGGGTTTCAGTCAGGACCAGGTGATCCGTCAGCTTAAAGGTGGACGGTGCACTGGTATAGATGTTGGTGAACGGGTTCTGATGCAGTTTGTAGTAGTTGGCGTCGTTCTGCTTGTAGGTCCCGTTATAGACCGTATTGCTGATCGTCGCGCCGCTGTTGTTCTTGAATGTCGTTCCATTCGGCCGTGTACAGGTATTGCCGTTGTAACAAGGAGCGACATACTGGTCCTTGACGCCGAAGCCATAGGTGTCCCACGATGCCATGTTGGTGCTGGGCGTGAGGTAATTGTACAGACGGTTCCCGACGATGGCGAGCGAGACGCGGTTGCCGTCGCCCCAGTCGTTCACGAATTTCGCTTCAGCATGCAGCTTGCGGTTCGTGGCCTCGGAATGAATGGCGTCTTCCGTGGCATAGGACCCGGAGAAATAGGCGCGCAGGTTGGTCTGGCCGATCTTACCGGTATCGAGACGCAGGAAACCACGCGTATAGGCATATGAGCCGTAGGTGACGTCGAATGCGCCGCCCTTCTTCATTTTCGGATCGATCATGTACATGTCGACCACGCCGCCAGTGGCACTCAGATGCGGACTGTCGAGGTCTGCGGAGCCCTGTGCGAGGCTGATCTTACGCAGGTTTTCGGAATCTGCGATTTCCTGAGAATAGACCGCGAAGTTCCCGATATCGTTGATCGGAAAACCTTCAAGGGTGAAGCCCATCTGCGACTGGTCGAGGCCACGGGCACTCATATGGCTGCCTGTCAGGCCTGCCGGGTCGGAAGACGTGACGTTCGCGCCCGGAAGCAGCGCGATCAACTGCATTGGGTCCTGACCCGGGGACTGCTTTTCAATGTAGTCGCGCGAGATGGCCGAAACGGACTTCGCTGCGTCCTGTTTCTGCATCAGGCCACCACCGACGTCGCGGCGTGTTACGCCATCGAAATAGGAATGGTGACCGCTGACAGAGACATGTTCTTCATGTTCGTCTGTTGGAGCCGTGTTGCCCATCATGGACGGAGCGGCGGCAGCGACTTTCGTATGGCCCTTCTTTGCAGAAGGAGCCGTGCTGTCTGCGGGTGCGGCAAATGCCGACACCGTACCAAACGCAAACAGGGCCGAAGTCGAAAGCAGGCGAGCAAGGCGCATTGTGTTTTCGGTCTTTCTCGGTCAGGTGAACTTTCGGCCGAGAAAAAGCATGAGTGCAGGCCTCATTTCAATCAGATGTAGCGTGATACAATATGACATGACAGGGGTATGGCAATTTAGTCACATTTCGGCTGCGCAATGGCGATAAATGGCAGGAAACTCCCCATGAATTGTGACATTTGGAAGACACTCCCCGTTTTTCTGGGGGAAGATCGTTTCGGAATCCTATCCTGCGGGACGCAGGTCTTCATCTGCGCTGTAGATCTGTCGAATCCTCTTGGCCTGTGCAGGAGTGGCGGCGGCATCGTGGCTGTTACCGTTCAGATGGGGTACGACCCGGCCGTGTAGGGTGAGCACCAGATCGGGCAGGGATGAGATCTGCTCCATTGGGAAAAGCTGATCAACCGCAAGTCGACCGTTCCGGTCACAGACATAAAGGCTCTGGGGACGGAACACATGGTCCAGGTCGTAAATGGATGAACAGGATTCTACGTGGTCGATGGCATCATCCAGCGTGTGGAATGAACGGTAGAGTCCGCTCACGGAGGGATGGATGCGGACCTGTGACGTTCCGCCGCGTCGGGCAAAAGACCATGCGGATACGAAACGCTTCACAGGATCGCGCCAGATCGCAAAGCTGGGCAGGGTCTGACAGAGTTCTGGCGCCACATGATGATAATAGCGCCATGTCTCATGCAGCATGACCCCGCCATAGAGCAGGTCACAGACCGACGTTCCGCCATTTTTTGGAACATGGATGAACAGCGCCCCGGCTTCCCGAATGCGTTCAAGCCGCTGAAGGCGCTTTCGGCCAAGCGGTAGCCGCAGTCGCAGATCGGCGGCACGAGCGTGGACATCGGGATACTGCTGCACTCCGAACAACTGACACAACATTCGCTGTGGCAGGCCGGGGCCTTCTGGCCCGCGATCGGCGGAGCCCGCACGAAGGATATGGCTCTCATCGGTCATCCGAACGGCAGAAGGGGGCGTCATGAACGTGTTCCTGATCCTGTCTCTGTTGAAACGGACACTGGCGGCCGCAGGAAACGGAGGCAAAGGGTAGATTGTAACGGAATGAAATCCATGTTGCGGGTTTTACTGTGTCAAATCCGACACAAAAGGTCTTTTGTATTTGACTTGCCCTTTCCGGAGCGCTTCATGACAGCTGACGGTGCCCGTTTTTGCGGGTGAAAAGGGAATGCAGTGTGAAACTGCGGCTGCCCCCGCAACTGTAAATGCTGGCTGCTGCCTCAACAGGCAAGCGGCGCGATTTCAGGACATGAACCCACTGGCGCAGGCCGGGAAGGGACCTGAAGACGGAGCATGAGCCAGGAGACCTGCCGTCAGCATGAGTTGTCCGAAGGACGGTCCGGGCGGGGTGCATCGGAACGCCGGGTCAGACCGCGCAACTGCGGGCCTGCCTCCTTCTCGAGGGCGACGCAGAACGACGAGACACCACCATCACCATGCCCCGTATCTCCTGCCTTCTCCTTGCGACGAGCATGCTCGTCGCTGTTCCGGCGCTGGCGTCCGTTCCGGCACAGGAGCCGGTTCAGCCACAGAAGCCAAAGGCATCTCCGGCTCCGAAAGCCGTTTCTTCGTCCTTCCCCGAGACTGTTACGGTGACGGCAAACCGCATCCCGCAGGATCTGAGCAAGGTCGGCTCGCAGGTTACGGTTGTGACCCAGCGTGACATTGAACTGCTCCAGCGACGTGACCTCGCGGACCTTCTGGCACGCGAGCCGGGCCTCAACATGGTTCGCACGGGTGGGCCCGGCGGCACGGGCTCGATCTTTATGCGCGGCACCAACGCCAACGAGGTGAAGGTGCGGCTGGATGGGATGGACATCAACGATCCGTCCACCCCGGCCGGGGCGTTCGATACGGCGCAGTTTCTGACGGATGGTCTGGCGCGTGTGGAAATCCTGCGCGGCCCGCAGAGCGGCCTGTATGGTGCGGATGCGATGGGCGGCGTCATCGACATGACGACCAAGCAGGGGCAGGGCCCGCTGCACGGTTTTGTCCGGCTCGAAGGTGGCAGCTATTCCACCAAGAACCAGACGGCCGGGTTCTCGGGGGCGCTGCATCGCTTTCATTATATGGTCGAAGTCTCGCATAACCATGTCGGCGACTATCAGGCCGTCCCGAAAGACATCCGCGCGCAGGTTCACGGTCATGACGTCGCGTCCAACCGTAACGACAACCGCACGGCCAATGTGCGCCTTGGCTATGACGTGACGGACAATTTCGATCTCGGCTTTACGGCCCATCTGACGCAGACAGATTACGAATACGTCGCTGACGATTACAGTTCCTATCCAGCGTTACCCTCAGCGCAGCAGAACGAAAGCGACCTCAAACAGGCCATTCTGCGCGGAACGGCGCATCTGAAGTCCTTCAAGGGCGTGTTCGAGCAGACGCTGGGTGTCGGGTACGTCACCTATCGCCGCCATGACATCACGGCTGGGGAAGCCAGCATCGCGTCCAATCGCGGTGATCGGCTGAAAGTGGACTGGCAGGGCCTGACGCATCTCGGCCATAACGGCTCCTTCCTCGTCGGATATGATTATATCCGCGAGCGTATTCTGACGCCGATTAACGCCCAGACCACGACGAATGCCGCCTGGGGGCAGCTTGAGGGGCACTGGCACGATATTCTCTTCGGCTCGGCCAATATCCGCTACGACAACAATTCGCGTTACGGCAACTACGTGACATGGCGCGTAGCCCCGGCGGTGAAGATCCCCGGAACAGGCCTGACGCTAAAGGCCAGCGGTGGCTCAGGCTTCCACGGCCCCTCCCTGAACCAGCTCTTCGTCAGCTATCCGGCCTATTATTTTCTTGCGAACCCGAACCTGCGGGCCGAGCGCCTTCTGGGCTTCGACGCCGGGTTTGAAGAGCGCCTCCTGAATGGCAAGCTGACCTTCGGGGCCGACTATTACGGCAACCATGTCCGCAATCTCATCAACAGTGCGCTGTCGGGTTACAACTACACCTATGTCAACGTGGCCCGCGCCCAGACCCATGGTGTGGAGGCGTTTGTCGATTACCGCGTCATCAAGAGCGTTGATCTGCGCGGCACCTACACCTGGACGGACGCCACGGATCGCAGCACGGGTGCAGCACTCGTGCGTCGCCCCCATCATAAAGCCACGGCCAGCGTCATCTGGACGCCGACCAAGCGCCTGAGCATCACACCAAGCCTGCTTTATGTCAGTGGTTGGCACGATCTCGACCGGTACACGTCCAGAAGCACGATCGGTCATGATTACGTGACGGTGAACATCGCCGCCGAATACAAGCTGGCCGATTTCGTCAGCCTGTTCGCGCGTGGAGACAATCTGGGAAACCGTTATTATGAAAACCCTGTCGGCTATCTCCAGCCGGGGCGGTCTTTCTACGGCGGTGTGACGTTTGGCCTTTAAGGCATTCCTTCATATCTTTTCAGCCCCAATGGCAGTGCTTCTGCTGTGGGGCTGTTTTTCCGGGTCGGCCTGTGCCGGTCCGGTGCGGACGCGTATCGTCTCGCTTAATCTGTGTACGGACGAACTGCTGCTCGAACTGGCGCAACCGTCCCACATTCTCGGTCTCAGCCCGTTGGCCATGGATTGCGCGGAATCCGTCCGCTGCGAACTGGCACAGACCTATCCCGTGCAGCGTCCTGACGGCGAAAATCTTGTCGCCACGCATCCCGATCTCGTTCTGGACGGGACATGGCACCGCCCGACCGTTCCGCTCGTGACGACCGCCCTGCACGTTCCGTTCGTCCAGCTTCCCTCTATCGCGTCTCTTGCGGATATTCCCATTCAGATCAGGATAGTCGCTCACGCCATTGGCGAAGAGGCACACGGTGAGGAGATGGTCCGCGCCTTTGAGGAGCGGCTTGAAAACCTCCGTCCCGCCCAGCCGGAAAAAACCCTGACGGCAACGGTTATCGGTGCGAACCTTGCAGGAGAAGAGGGTGGGCTGATCTCCGATCTTCTCAAACGCGCCGGGTTCCGCCTGTCCGCTTCCGAGCGTCCGGATGGCACCATCGCGCTCGAAACTCTGATCGCCCATCCGCCAGACCTTCTGGTGACCGGCATGATTTCCGAAGGTTCGTCCCTGGCCGAAAATGTTGTTCACCACCCCGCCTTGCAGGGACGATTTACAGGCGCGCACCGTCTGGCGCTGCCCGGCCGTCTGACGATGTGCGGCACACCGGAGACTCTCGATGCGCTGGAGGCGCTGATCGCCGCGCATGATCGCCTGACCGCAGCGGAGCCTTCACCATGAGCCGTTACGCCCTGATCGTCGCTGTTCTGGTGGTGCTGGTTCTGCTCCTCTCTATCCTGTCCTTGAGCGCAGGCCCGGCGGGGATCGGCGTCCTTCAGGGCCTGTCCGATATGTTGCATGGCCGTGAGACGATTGCCGCGACCATCATCGGTCAGATCCGCCTGCCACGGATGATTCTCGCCCTGCTGGTTGGCGGTACGCTCGGTCTGTCGGGGGCGGCGCTTCAGGGACTGGTCCGCAATCCGCTCGCCGATCCGGGTGTGCTCGGTATTTCGGGCTGCGGCGCGCTTGGGGCCGTGCTCGTCTTCTACACGGGCGTCTCGGCAGTTTGGGCGCCTGCGCTTCCATTGGCGGCGTTGTCGGGCGCCGGGCTGGCCACGCTTCTGCTTCTGGCCCTCACGCGCGGCGGGACGCTCGTTCTGGTGCTGGCCGGTGCGGCACTGGGCTCCATGAGTGCAGCACTTCTGGCCCTGACGCTCAACCTCGTGCCGAGCCCCTATGCGTCCTATGAAATCATGCACTGGCTGATGGGGTCCCTGTCGCGTGCGAGCCTGCATGATGTTCTGATCGCCTTGCCCGGTCTGCTGGTTGGGTCGGCGTTTCTACTCGGGACCGGACGGTCTCTGGATGCCCTGACCCTTGGTGAAGATGTGGCCCACACGATGGGTTTCTCCCTACGCGCAGTGCAGTGGCGCGTTGTGATCGGAACGGCGTTGGCTGTTGGAAGCGGTGTGGCCGTCGCGGGCGGGATCGGGTTCGTCGGCCTCGTCATGCCGCATCTGCTGCGCCCGCTCGTCGGAGCGCGCCCCTCGCGTCTGCTCCTGCCGTCCGCGCTGGGAGGGGCCGCACTGCTGCTGGCGGCGGATCTGTTCGTGCGCCTGCCAGTCAGCGGCACCGAACTGCAACTCGGCGTCGTCACCTCCCTGATCGGAACACCGGTTTTCTTCTGGCAGGTCTGGCGCCTGCGCGGACGACCGGGATAGGCACGGATCATGATCCTCCAGACCGACACACTCAGCCTGACCCTTCAGGGGAACAGGCTCCTGCACGACATCACGTTCGACGTCCGACCCGGCGAAGTCCTCGGCCTGATTGGCCCGAATGGCGCAGGCAAAAGTACGCTCCTGCGCGTCATGGCCGGACTGCTCCGTCCCGAAACCGGCCGTGTCCTGCTGGATGGACAGGACCTGTTCTCCATGCCACCCGAACAGCGCGGGCGGCATCTGGCCTATCTCCCGCAGGACGCGCCATCTGCCATCGGCATGAGCGTGTGGGACGTCGTGACGCTCGGTCGTCTGCCCCATCGTCGCACGGTATCGGCGGAACAGGACGCGGCTGCCGTTCAGCAGGCGTTGAATGCCGTGGGAATGAGCGCCTTCGCCGACCGCTCCTCCGCTAGTCTGTCAGGCGGTGAGCGCGCGCGCGTTCTCCTCGCCCGGGCTCTTGCGGTTGAGGCTCCTGTCCTGCTGGTGGATGAGCCAGTCGCAGCGCTCGACCCTGCTCAGGCCCTGACGGTCATGGAATTGTTTAACCGATACGCGGCGCAGGGTCAGGCGGTGGCCGTCGTCCTGCACGATCTGGCGCTCGCAGCCCGTTTCTGCACCCGGATCGCCGTGCTGTCGGAAGGTGCTCTCGTCAGCATCGGGCCGCCGTCAGACGTACTGACTGACGCGCTTTTCGCTGATGTTTACGGTGTGGCGGTGCGACGCTGCGGAGAGGTCGCCGTCCCCTGGTCGCTGGTGTCGAGGAATCGTGCGCTATAACGCCGGGCCAGCAGCGTGCAGGTGAAAAGCTGGATCTGGTGATAAATCATGAGTGGCAGCACGATGATGCCGACCGACGCTGCCGGAAAAATAACGCTCGCCATCGGCACGCCTGACGCCAGAGACTTCTTTGATCCGCAGAACTGAAGCGCAATGCTGTTTGCTGTTGTCTGTCCCAGCCCCTTGCCCATCAGGTGCGACAGACCCAGAACCAGCGCCAGCATGGCACTGTCGAGCAATGCGACTTCCAACAGATGCGCGCCCGAAACGCGATGCCAGATCCCCTCCACCACGGCGGAGCTGAACGCGGTATAGACCACAACGACAATGGACCCGCGATCGGTAAACGAGATCAGGATCTTGTGCTTGCGCACGATCGGCCCGACCCATTTCTGAAGGATCTGTCCCAGCGCGAAGGGCAGCAGAAGCTCTTTGCTCACGTCGAGAATGGAGCCCAGCGGCGAATGCTCCGCTCCCACATGTCCAAGCACCAGCCCGGTCAGCAGCGGCGTCATTGCAATGCCTGCAATGTTGGAAACCGTCGCGGCACAGATCGCCGCCGTGACATTCCCCTTTGCAATGGAGGTCAGCGCGATGGAAGACTGCACGGTGGATGGCAGGCAGCACAGGAACAGGACGCCCGACCACAGCTCCTCGCCAAACAGCGCATCGGGAAAGATTGTCCGGAACAGCAGATGCAGTCCAACCCCGAGCAAAGGAAACAGAGCGAACGTACAGAACAGCACGCTCCCCTGAAGTTTCCAGTCCTTCACGCTGTCCACAATGGCGTGACGTTCGAGCTTCGCACCCTGAAAGAAGAACATGAACGTGATGAGGATCGTCACGACATGCTGAAGAATATGCTCCATCTGTCCACGGCAGGGTAGAATGGAGGCCAGCGCAATCGCGCAGATCAGGGAGAAGAGAAAGGGGTCAAGGCGCTTCATGCCGCACTATGTCCGCATCCGGCCCGGACATGCAACGGTCCCGGAGGTCATATCCGGTTTGTCGCCAACCACGTGATTGGTTGCTTGCGCTCTTAGCAATGGGAGGGAAGGTAGGTCAGATATGTTGCTTCGGAAAACAGACCCATTTCCGCCCGCCGTTTGTCCAGTGTCTTTGGATTTTCTCCGCCTGCGTCGAGTGAAAATGGCGCATAATGATGGTTCTGACATGAGAGTTGTGAGCCGTAATGTTGCTTTCCGGTCGTGGCAAGCATGACGCGGTCCGTCAGCAGTGCATAATCTGGTTTGCTGAATTTCCCCGCCCGCGCATACGGTGCAAGCTGGCGCAGGGCCCTTGTCTGAAAAGCGGGATCGTCATCGGCATGCTGGACCATCAACCATACCATGTTGGCCGCTCTGGGGCCTGCCTGTATCGTGGTTGACCACCCGTTCTTGTCCAGAAGATCTCTCACCCAGTGGCTGTTGTTCCAATCCACGTCCGTGAGTGCCTCGAGCATACGGTTTTTAAGCATTTTAAGCGTATCAGCGTCCACGCCTGACAGGCTGTCCAGTGACCCCGTTCCCAAGGGACTGCGCCAGGCCTGATCGGGAATGATACGGGCAGTCGCTTCTTCCTCCAGCGTATTCTGTCCCGTCCCGTGAATGGCATTGGTTGAAGCCGTAATTCCGGCCTCATAAACCTGACAGTAGGGAAGGCTTTTGAAAAGTGCGGTATGAAATGTTTCGAAAGTTTTGAAATCGTTCGCGGCTTCTACCCCATTGAGGATCTGCGAACATAATCGATCCTGATAACCGCGATCTTCTGGAACGGACGCCTTGATCCCAAGCTTTTCCAGCTTCACATCCTGTGTCAGAGCCGCCTCATGCACGCAGGCTTTTCCATAAGCCTCAATGGCTTTCCAGTCTGCCCCCTGTTGTGCCGTTGCCCCCGGAAAAGCGCCCCGAACGAAGCTGTAATCTCCCGGATCGAAGCTTCCGCCATGAATAAAAGGGATTAGAACCGACGGTGGCGCAACGGCTCCAAATGCGGAAGGTATTGCCCCCAGAGCGGCCAGCAGGATCAACATGCGAAAACGGCTCATCATGACGACATCCTGTCAGGAAATGTTACGTCACGATGCCCTGCATCAGAGGCTCAGATCAAGACCGTAATGGTCTTAGCTGCCGCACACATGCAGTCGCTCTGAAGTGCGGTGCAAAATAATCATTTCAAGGAAGTAAATGGTGCCCAAGACCGGGATCGAACCAGTGACACTGCGATTTTCAGTCGCATGCTCTACCAACTGAGCTACTTGGGCACCGAAGCTTCAGGAATAACCCCGTTGCGGAGATGGGGTGTAGCTTATCATTGCGGCGGGATCAACCCTCTCCGTCGTGATATTCGTCCTGTTCTTCGTCATTGTCCTGACGAAAGGACGGAACGCGGTATGTTCCGCTGAACCAGCGGCCCAGATCGACATCTGCACAGTGTTGGGAGCAGAAGGGGCGAAACCTTGCATCGGTGGGACGGTGACAGATCGGACAGGTGGACTCGCTCATGACAGGCTCCAGCTTGCGGGGGGGGCGTTGGGGTCAAGGACAAGGTTTAGCGTCCGCGCGCGCCGAGAGATGAACTCTGCGAGAGCCACAGGGTCACTTTCCAGTGCCTTGATGAGGCTGATTGAGGTCGTCAGCGTCTGGCCCGTGCGCTCTTCGCGCAGGATCGTCCGCAGGATGGACAGGGCTTGACCCTGCGGGGAAGACAGAAGTTCATGTAAAGGAGGGCGACGGCGCGGGCGCGTCAACTCCAGCAGGCCGGATGGGGTCGCGCCGAGCACTTCCGGTTTGAGCGGATCTCCGGATAGCGCTTCTCGGAAAAACGGTGCCAAAGCTGCACGTTTGCGCGTCTTCACACCTGCCGGATCTACCAGAATTGTGCCTGAGAGGTTCCGCAGACGGATCTGCCGTGCCAGCTCGGGAAAAGCCGCGACATTCCCTTTGAAGTCAGGGGCGCCAGTGCTGTCGAGGTCAATGGCAATCAGGGCGGGGGTCGGGAAAAAACTGGCGGTCAGCAGACCCAGATCGGCTTCGGAACTGCCAAGATTGTCAAAATCGGCCTCAAGCGCGCCATCAAATGCCTGCTGGCAGCGCTGAAGGCGCGGACGCAGCCGGACAGGCAGTTTTGCCGCAATGCCCGCATCGTCCACGAAAATTGGCGCATCCGGATAGCGGTTCGCCAGTTCATCCAGTGGGGTCGGGCCGCGTTCCAGCAGTTTGGGGGCGGAGGGTGGTTCAGCGGGCATGTCGGCCCGACGCAGGCGCAGACCCTTGCCGTTCTGTGCCGAGCGACTGACGCGGGCTGCGGTCAGAGCGCCTTCGATCAGGGCGTCGCGGGTGGAGAGAAAACCACTCTGGCCATCTTCTAACAGAACGAACGCACCACCCAGAGCTGGGGCGGCTTTCTGGACGCGGACAACGTGCCAGTCTTCCAGACCATCCGGGCAGCCGGGGCGCCAGAGTGCGACGTCCAGCAGCGTGTCATGATCCGTGACGGCAATCCGCACTTCGCCCGGAGAACAGGCTGCGCGGATTTCAGTCATGCGATCCAGCCGCCTGACGGCTTGCCCACCGGTTGCCCGCGCAGGAGCTGCGCAGTTTCAAACAAAGGTAGCCCCACAACGGCGGAATAGCTGCCGCCAATCTGGCGGATATGGGCGGCGGCGGCACCCTGAATGGCATAACCGGCCGCCTTGCCCTTCCAGTCCCCCTGCGCGATCAGGGCATCGATCTGCGCATCGGTCAGGCGATGGAAAATGACGGAGGTTTCCACCAGCCGCTCGCAGGAATTGCCCTGCGGCCAGCCCGCGCTCGGGCGCAGGACAACAGCGGTCAGAACCTTGTGCCGGCGGCCCGACAGCAGCTTTAGGCAGGCGCGGGCCGTCTTTTCGTCTTCGGCTTTCGGCAGGATGCGCCGACCGACCGACACCACGGTATCCGCGCCGAGGACTAATGCGGCATCCGTGCGTTGCGCGGCCACATGCTCCGCTTTCTGGCGGGCGAGGCGCTGCGCAAGCGGGCGCGGCAGTTCGCCGGGGCGCGGTTCTTCGTCGATATCGGCGCTCACGACGGCGTCGGGCACGATGCCGATCTGTTCCAGCAGGCTCAGGCGGCGCGGGGAGGCGGAGGCCAGAACGAGCTTCGGACGGTCCAAAAGGCCGGATGACCCTTCTGCGGAAGACGGGGATGCGGTCATGCGGCGGACTGTCTTACTTGAAGCGGAACGTGATCCGGCCCTTGGACAGGTCGTAGGGCGTCATTTCGACGTTGACGCGGTCACCGGCCAGAACACGGATACGGTTCTTGCGCATCTTGCCGCTCGTATGGGCGAGAATGGTGTGCTCGTTGTCGAGCGTGACGCGGAACATGGCGTTGGGGAGCAGTTCCATGACGGTGCCGGTAAACTCGATCAGGTCTTCTTTTGACATGTGAATCCTTGCTTCAGGGACAGGGTAATGATCTGCGCGCGGCAGTGGCTCCGGTGCGGAGCCAGAAAATCCAGCCCGCTATGTGCGGACTGTCAGCCCAAAGGTCAAGCGCGACCGGCCCCTGTCCCGGGATTCTTGCGGTTTTTATGCCGGTCCGACGTGGTTTTCAGGAGGCTTTGCCAACGCCTTGAGCTGCGGCGCGGGCTGCCATTTTTTCTTCCTCGGTCCAGATGCGGCGTTCGCGCACCTTCTGCGGCTTGACCTGCTTGACCGGACCACCGCCAAGCACGGGCGGGCGCATGGTGGAGTTCCGGGCCTTTTCGCAGTGCCATTCATGGCTGTCATGAACGTCCAGAGTCCGGCCGATCTCACGCTCGACGGCATGGAGCCAGGCGCGCTGCTCGGCATCGCAGAGCGTGATGGCGAAACCGCTGCGGCCCGCACGGCCCGTCCGTCCGATCCGGTGAACATAGCTTTCCGGCAGGCTCGGTAGATCGTGGTTGATGACATGCGTGACCGTATCGACGTCAATGCCACGCGCCGCGATATCGGTTGCCACCAGAACCTGCACGTCGCCTTCGCGGAACGCATTCAGCGCCCGCTCACGCTGACCCTGCGACCGGTTGCCGTGCAGAGCCTCGGCTGTAATGCCGGACTCGGTCAGGAAGGTGCAGACCTCGTTGGCGATGTTCTTCTGCAATGTGAAGACAACAGCCTGACCGATGCCCGGCGTCTGAAGCTGGGACAGAAGGGCCGCTTTCTTGTTGGACGCATCCATAAACATGACCGACTGCGCGATGCGGTCCACCGTGGTGGAAGGCGGTGCGATCTCGACCTTGGCCGGGTCGTGCAGGAGGCTCTCGACGAGGGCCGTAATGGATTTCGGCATCGTGGCGGAAAACAGCACCGTGTGCCGGTCTGCGGGGAGCGTTGCAACAATGCGTTCGATGGGTTTTGCAAAGCCCATGTCCAGCATCTGGTCAGCTTCATCCAGCACGAGCGCTTCAAGCTGCGACAGATCGCACAGGCCCTGCTCAATCAGGTCCAGCAGACGTCCCGGTGCAGCGACGATGATGTCCACGCCCTCTTCAAGCGCCTTGACCTGATGAAACTGACTGACACCACCGAAAATCGTGGTGACGCGCACTGGCTGATGGCGGCTGAAGCTCTCGAACCCGTCCGCGATCTGCGAAACCAGTTCGCGCGTGGGTGCCAGAACCAGAATGCGCGCGCCGTTTTTAGGGGCCGGGCGCGGGGTTTCGGCAAGCCGGTGCAGCAGCGGGAGCGCGAAAGAGGCCGTCTTGCCCGTGCCGGTCTGCGCCAGTCCAAGCAGATCGCGGCCTTCCAGCAGAAACGGGATGGACTGGGCCTGAATGGGTGTCGGCTTGACGTAGCCTGCGTCGTCCAGAGCGCGAAGGATCGTGGGCGCAAGGCCGAGATCGGCAAAAGTCACGGACATAATAAAGCGGCGCCTCCGGCGCTGAGTAAAGCTGCGCCTGATGGGGCTTCGCGGATTCAGAAAACGGGCTTGTACGAATGATGCCTCCCGCCGTCAACGCGGTGGAAAGACGTGCAGACTCAGTTCGTCAGGACAGTTTGGAAATATCGCGCATGGCGACGACCAGATTCATATGCGACGCCAGAAGTCTCTGCGGCAGGGACGGCAGATAAATCCGGATAGCCTCAAGCCGTTTGGAGTCCGGAAGGGCCGCAAATGGCGTGCGCGACCCCGGACCGTCACTTCCTGCGTCATAGCTTTTTGCAATCGCGGCAAGCAGCGTCGCGGGGATGGAAGCCAGAAGCGCTTTCTGCGCCGGGTTCAGAAGACGGTCCCGCAGGGGGCCGGAGAGCGTGCGCTCTTCGGCTATTTTCGGAGCTTCGTAAGGCTTGAGCTGGCTCAGCGGAAACTCGACCTCCACGCCATTGGCCTGCTCCACATAGCCGGTGGTGCCGTCGATATCGACCAGCCTGCCGTCATGCGTGCCCTTGAGGTCCGAAACATGATCACCGATCGACAGGCGGGCCATCAGTTTTTCTCCAGCCGGACCGACAGGCTGAGGGCGTGGGCGTCCAGTCCCTCGGCGGTCGCCAGCGCCACCCCGGCCGGGCCGATCCGCCGCAAACCGGCTGCATCGGTTTCGATGGTGGTGGTGCGTTTGATGAAATCGAACACCGACAGGCCGGAGGCGAACCGCGCCGTGCGGCTGGTCGGCAGTACGTGGTTCGGACCTCCGACATAATCGCCCACGGCTTCGGGGCAATTGCGACCCATGAAGATCGCACCTGCATGACGGACCATCGCTGAGAAATCACGCGGGGCGTCGAGCATGACTTCCAGATGCTCGGGCGCCAGCGCATTGACGATCTCGGCGGCTTCCTCAAGCGAGCGCACCACGATGACCGCGCCATGATCGTCCCAGCTTTTTGAGGCGATGGCTGCACGGGGAAGGGTTTCCAACTCTTTTTGGACGGCTTCGGCGGCGCGCGCTGCGAAGGCAGCATCCGTCGTCACAAGAATGGCCTGAGCCTGCTCGTCATGCTCGGCCTGTGCGAGCAGATCGAGCGCGACAAGGCGGGGATCGTTCTGCCCGTCGGCCACGACCACGACTTCGGACGGTCCGGCGATGCTGTCGATGCCGACATGCCCAAAGACCTGCCGCTTGGCTTCTGCGACATACGCATTGCCCGGCCCGACGATGCGATCCACCGGGGCGATAAGGTCCGTGCCGAACGCCATGGCGCCCACCGCCTGCGCGCCTCCAATACGGTAGATTTCCGTAACGCCGCAAAGCTGCGCGGCCGCGAGAACCACGGGGTTCAGCACGCCATCCGGTGTCGGGACACACATGGCCAACCGCTCCACGCCCGCCACGCGGGCGGGCAGGGCGTTCATCAGTACGGAGGACGGATAGGCCGCCTTGCCACCCGGAACATAAAGCCCGACCGCATCCAGCGGCGTCCAGCGCATGCCGAGGCGGATGCCGTCCTCGTCCGTGAAATCCAGATCCTTTGGCATCTGGGTCGCATGGAACGTCTCGATCCGTCGGGCGGCAGTGCGGAGGGCATCCATCAGGTCCGCCGGGACGCGCGCGGCTTCGGAGGCGATTTCTCCCGCGCTGATGCGGAGCCTTTCAGCAGGCAGGGTCAGGCGATCGAACCGGGCGGTATAGTCGCACAGGGCCTCGTCGCCCCGGCTGCGGACGTCTGCGAGGATCGCACGGACCGGTTCGGCCACGCTGCGTTCGTCGCTTCCACGGGCCGCGAGGAGCGTGGCGAAGTCTGCGGAAAAACCGGCTGCGGACGTATTGAGGCGTTTCATCAGACCGCACCCTCCGTGGCGAGGGCTGTGCGGAAACGCTCGATCAGGGTGCTGATTTCTTCAGGCCGGGTCTTGAGCGCGACGCGGTTGACGATCAGGCGGCTTGTGACATGGGCGATGGTTTCGGTTTCCATTAGGCCATTGGCGCGCAGCGTGGATCCGGTATCGACCAGATCAACAATCACGCTCGCTAGATCCAGCGTTGGCGCGAGTTCCATAGCGCCGTTCAGATGCACGATCTCGGCATTGATGGCGCGGGAGGCGAAATGGCGGCGGGCAATGGTCGGGTATTTTGTAGCGACCCGCAGACGGGACTGACCGGTCGCGGGATCTTCGACCATGGTTTTGGGGCGCGCTACTGCAATGCGACAGCCCCCGATGCCCAGATCAAGCGGGGCATAGATGTCCGGATAGTCGAATTCCATCAGCACATCCGCGCCGCACACGCCGATATCGGCGCCGCCATACGCTACGAAGGTTGCGACATCGAAGGAACGGACCCGCACGACATCCAGATTCGGATCGGACGTGCCAAAGCGCAGGCGGCGGCTGCTTTCGGTCAGGCAGTCTGGATCAGGCTCAATGCCCGTGCGCGTCAAAACCGGAGCGAGCGCCTTGAGGATGCGGCCTTTCGGAAGGGCGAGGATCAGCGGCGTATGATGATGCGCGGTTGCGTCCGTTCCGTTCCGGGTCATGATCGGGGGGTCGGTCTGGAGCGCTGTCATGCGACGTCTGGTCCTTGGCTGTCCGCAGGCACTGGGAACGGCAGCGCATATCACGAAGCCGGAGTCTTCCCAAGCCTTGCGCGGTTTCAAACGGTCTTGAGTGGACTTTGACACGGAATCTTCTTGACGGACGTTCCGAAAGCGGATCACTCTTGTATGCATGTCTGCTGACATAGAAACATTACTCTTCCCCACCTCACTTTCGGAGGCCAGCGCCCTGCCGCTACGCGTTCAGATCCGCGAGCGCGTGCTGGCCGCCATCGGTGCGGGTCTGCTGAAACCCGAAGATCGCCTGCCGACTATGCGCGCGCTCGCCGTTCATCTGCGGGTGGATCTCAACACCGTTCAGCGAGCCTATGCGGAGCTTGAACGACTGGGCGCGATCCGGACGCTGCGGGCCCGGGGCAGTTTCGTCAGCGACACGCCGCCACATCCGGACGGCGCGCTCAAAGCCGCGGAAGCCCGGGCGCTCGCGGCCTCCACCATCGCCCGCAGTCAGGCCGCGGGGCTTGACCCCGAAGCGGTCGTCATCGCCATGCGCGATCTTCTCGGTCTGCCTCCCACCTCATCCGAGCCCGAGAGCGGCTCTGCCAAAGGCTGATGTCCATGCCGGATTTTCCCGTGCTTCCTTCCATGTCGCTGGTGCCATCCATGAAGCGGAAACTGCCCCTCAACACGATTTCGGCCTCCATCGCAGCGGTCGTTTTTCTGATCTCGGCCGGGCTGACAGCTCTGACGCGGCAGCCCGGCTGGGTCATCGGTGGCGTCGTGCTGGCCCTGCTCGTGCATATGTCGCTCAAGATGTGCAATTCCTGGCAGCGTGTTCTGGTTCTGCGGGCGGGAAAGATTCAGGGACTGCGCGGTCCGGGCCTGTTCCTGATCGTGCCTTTCCTTGATCAGATTGACGCCGTTGTGGACCAACGCATCCGCACGGTGCCCGTGCATACGCGTCAGACCCTGACGCGCGATACGACACCGGTGGATGTGGATGCGGTCGTGTTCTGGATGGTGCATGATCCGCTTCGGGCCATCACGGAACTGGACAACTACGAGAGCTCGGTTTCGATGGTTGCGCTCACGACGTTGCGCGAGGTGGTTGGCAGTTCGGATCTGGCCACGCTGCTGGAAGACCGTCGCCGCATTGACGGCGAACTGCGCGACCTCATCGAAAGCAAGACCCGCGAATGGGGCGTTACGGTTCAGTCCGTCGAAATCCGCGACGTGCAGCTCCCTGACAGCCTTCAGGACGCCATGAGCCGTCAGGCGCAGGCCGAGCGCGAGCGTGCTGCCCGCGTCACGCTGGCTTCAGCGGAGCGGGAAGTGGCGCATGAACTGGCGCAGGCGGCCAAGACTTACGAAGCCGCGCCGATCGCACTCCAGATTCTTCAGATCAACCGTATTTTTGAAATGAACAAGAACCGCGGCACCACCATCCTGATGCCGACGACCATGGCGGATGCCATGACATCCGCAACTGCCTTCGCCGCCGCGATGCAGACCGTCCAGCCGGAAGCGGGCGCCCCGACTGCGACCGGTGAGGTCAGCGGCTGAAGCTGGCGACCATGTCCGGCAGATTGCGCTGACGCCGCGTTGACAGCCGCGCGGCTGTCAGGATGGAGCGCGCCTGCGAAATCGCTGTGTCCAGCTCCGAATTGATGATCGTGTGATCGAATTCGGACCAGTGGGAAATCTCGTTCAGCGCTGCCTGCATTCGCTTGGCGATTTCTTCGGGATGGTCTGAAGCACGCTTGTTCAGCCGGCGTTCCAGTTCTTCCAGCGAAGGCGGCAGAACGAACAGGCTCACCACATCGTCCGGCAGGGCCGCGCGTAGAAGGCGGTGTCCCTGCCAGTCGATATCAAACACCATGTCATGTCCGGCATCCAGTGCTTCCTCAACTGGTGCGCGGGGCGTGCCGTAGCCTCGACCGAAGACTTCCGCCCATTCCAGAAGCTCACCATCCGCAGCCATGCGGCGGAACTCGGCGATATCCCGAAAATGGTAATGCACGCCCTCGACTTCGCCCGGACGCGGTCCGCGCGTCGTAACCGAGACGGAATGGCGCAGGGTCGGCTCCGAAGCGCGCAGGGCGTTGGCAATGGTGGACTTGCCCGCGCCAGACGGGGCCGAGATCACCAGACAGACGCCACGGCGGGGCAGTTGGGTCATGGGGTCTCCTTGGGAGTAATGAACTGGACAGGACTGTTCTGCCGAAGCGTCTAGCGTAAAGGGGGCTGTTTTGGCCAGATATTCAGAGCCGGTTTCAGGGCTCTGCCCTGAAACCGGCAAAGGGACGCGGTCCCTTTGAACCCATAAATTTACGAACGGGATCAAAGGGGCGAGCCCCTTTGTGGGGCGCGGGGCAACGCCCCGATCCTCACGGCTCGGACTGAAGCTGCGCAACAATGGCACTACTGATCGTCCGCCGCGTCGGGCCACCCAGAACATGCCCGAGCGGCGCCAGCACTTCGATATGGTCACAGACAATCTTGAAGACCGCGAGCATCGGCACGGACAGGAACGCGCCGGAGATGCCCCACATCCAGTCCCAGAACAGCAGCGACCCCATGACGAAAACGGGATTGAGCGTGAAGCGCCGGGCCAGCAGCATGGGTGTGATGGTCTCGCCTTCCAGCACATGGATCAGCAGATAGATCGACGGCGGCAGGAGCGCGTAAAGCAGGGAGGGGAAGCTGAAGAGTCCGACCACGAAATAGACCACCACACCCGTGAGCGGTCCGATGATGGGAATGTAGTTCAGCAGGAAGGCCAGGACGCCCCACAGAAGCGGATTGGGCATTCCCGTTGCCCAGCACTGGATCATGTTCACCAGCCCCACACCCAGATTCATCATCGTGATCGTCACGAGATAGAGCGACACGTTCTGCTCGATCTGATTGGCCATCTCCACGAGGCGGCGTTTCTTGGCGTAGGTCGGCATAATTTCGACGCAGCGGCGCAGAAGCGTGTCGCCTTCCGTCATAAGGAAGAACAGCATCAGCAGCATTGAGAAGAAGCCGCCCGCCAGTTCACGTGTCCCCGCCAGAACGGAAGAGCCGAGCCGCGAGAGCGCCGTTTCTCCACTGATCGGTCCGGTAACGCCATGCGCCGTGCGTGCGCTGCCCGAATGACCGCTGAACATGGCGGACAGGCGCATATAGTCGTGCTGGATCATGTCGATCGGCCCGCTGAGAACGGCCAGCTTGCTCTGTAATGCGGGGAGCGTCTGTGGTGCGCGGGTGATCCAGCCAGCAGCCGGGACGGAAATCGTTGTGGCGATTCCGCCCACGACTCCGAACATCATGACGATCAACAGCAATCCCGCCAGATGTCGGGGCAAGCGCAGACGCTGGGTGAGGAATCGCATGGGTGCGATCATCAGCAGGTTCAGCACGAGCGCAAAGACGAAGGGCAGAAGGATGGGGGCCGTGAAATACAGCGAATAGAATACGGCGAGAATCGTCAGGATCAGGACACACATGTCCCGGATGTTCAGATGCTCGCGCAGCAGGTTGCGATCGAGCGTGGGGTCCGGAAAATCGCCGTCCGGCAGCAGCTTTTCGCCGGGCTTCTCACAGGGCTTTTCTGACGTGGACGCCGGGTCGCTACAGGCAGGGTCGGCGGAGGACGCAATGGGACGGCCGGACATGTTTTTTGCCTGAAGCGAAAGACGGAGCAGACGGACCACCAGTTGACCCTGAAGATCCGCGAAAGGACACAGTTGCGTGTTCTGCCTAAAAAACCCCTTGAACTCCAGTGGCATCAGGTCACTAAATCATGAGGAGCGCCCGTGAATACGTCATCAGACGCATTTACCGGTTTATCGTAGACTCAAGGAGAACCATCATGGCCTGGAACACACCGAAAGTTACCGAAATCCCGCTGGGCGCAGAAATCAACTCGTATGTCTGCGGCGAGAAGAAATAAACCTCTTCCCCGAGGCTCCGTCCTTGAGGAATATGGCACGGCCGCTCCCCTTCGGAGCGGCCGTTTTCATTCATGGGAGCCGCAGGGCGCCCGATTCAGACGGTTTGTAAAAAAATGATTGATGTCATCGTGCTTGGTGCGGCGGCAGGGGGCGGTTTTCCGCAGTGGAATTCCGCAGCGCCCGGCTGTGTGGCTGGCCGCACGCGACAGGGCGCGAAAGCCCGCACCCAGGCCTCCATCGCCGTCAGCGCTGACGGAAAACGCTGGTTTATTCTCAACGCCGCGCCCGATTTGCGCCAGCAGATCATCGAGACCCCGGCCCTGCATCATCAGGGTAGTCTGCGCGGAACGCCCATTCAGGGTGTCGTTCTGACCTGCGGCGAAATCGACGCCATCACGGGGCTTCTGACTCTGCGTGAGCGCGAACCCTTCAGGCTGATGGGCAGCGACTCGACTCTCCAGCAACTGGCGGACAATCCGATGTTCGGCGCGCTCGATCCTGAGATCGTACCGCGCATCCCACTGCTTCTCAACGAACCCATGTCCCTGATGAACAAGGACGGGATTCCCTCGGGCCTGCTGCTGACGGCCTTCGCAGTGCCGGGCAAGGCTCCGCTTTATGCGGAAGCCGCAGGCTCGAAGCCCGATGAAACGCTGGGTCTGTCTATAACGGACGGGCTGAAAACGCTGCTCTTCATTCCCGGCTGCGCACATATCACGCCGGAGATCGTGCAGCGGGTGGCTGGGGCGGATCTCGTTTTCTTCGATGGAACGCTGTGGCGGGACGACGAAATGATCCGCGCTGGGCTGAGCCCCAAGAGCGGCCAGCGGATGGGGCATGTGTCAGTCAATGATGCCGGTGGCCCCGTTGAATGTTTCACGATGTGCGAAAAACCTCGCAAGGTCTTGATTCATATCAACAACTCCAACCCGATTTTGTTCGAAGACAGCCCCGAACGAAAAAGCGTCGAACGCGCCGGATGGACGGTTGCGGAAGACGGCATGACTTTCAGACTGGACACACCATGACGCTCCTCACCCCTGACCAGCTTGAAGAGAGGCTTCGGCAGATCGGTGCCGAGCGGTATCACAACCGCCATCCGTTTCACCGCAAGCTGCATGACGGCAAGCTCGACCGCGCGCAGGTTCAGGCCTGGGCGCTGAACCGCTATTATTATCAGGCCCGCATCCCCGCGAAGGACGCGACCCTCCTCGCACGGCTGCCCACGGCCGAACTGCGCCGGGAATGGCGCCGCCGGATTGAGGATCATGACGGCACGGAGCCCGGAACGGGCGGTGTCGCGCGCTGGCTGATGCTGACGGATGGTCTGGGGCTGGATCGCGACTACGTGGAAAGCCTCGACGGCCTGCTTCCGGCCACGCGCTTTTCGGTCGATGCCTATGTGAACTTCGTGCGGGACCGCTCTATTCTGGCCGCCATCGCGTCCTCGCTGACGGAGCTGTTTTCGCCCACGATCATCAGCGAGCGCGTCTCTGGGATGCTGCGGCATTATGATTTCGTGTCGGAAAAGACGCTGGCCTATTTTACGCCCCGTCTGACCCAGGCGCCGCGGGATTCCGATTTCGCGCTGGCCTATGTCCGCGAAAACGCCCGCACGCCCGAGCAGCAGAAAGAGGTTCTGGAAGCTCTGGAGTTCAAGTGCTCCGTGCTGTGGACCATGCTGGATGCGCTCGATTATGCCTATGTGGACGGCCACATCCCGCCGGGCGCCTTCGTTCCATGACGGACCAGTCTTGCGTCGCGGAGGAGAGCGTTCTCTCCTTCGCGCGCGGCCATCGGCTTCAGCATGATCGCGTGAGAGACCTGTGGATCGTGCAGGCGCCTGAAAAAGCATTTGTGATTGAGGGCTCTGCGCCGCATATTCTGCAGCTTCTGGATGGGGAGCGCAGCGTCGGCGACATCATCCAGCAGCTTGCAAATGAATTTTCCGCCCCGCGTGAGGTCATCGCGAAGGATGTCCTCGCGCTTCTTTCTGAACTGACAGAAAAGAACGTCCTGCACACATGACACTGCCTTCGCCGCCGATGAGCCTTCTGGCTGAACTGACGCATCGTTGCCCGCTTTCCTGCCCCTATTGCTCCAATCCGCTTGAACTCGAACGAAAAGCGGCGGAACTCGACACAGCCGGCTGGCGCTCCGTGCTGGAGCAGGCCGCCGAACTCGGTGTGTTGCAGGTTCATTTCTCCGGCGGTGAGCCGATGGCCCGGCCCGACCTCGTCGAACTGGTGTCCCTCGCACGCAAGCTTAACCTGTATTCCAACCTGATCACCTCCGGCGTTCTGCTGGACGAAACGAAGCTGGAGGCGCTGGACAAGGCCGGGCTGGATCATATCCAGCTGTCCTTTCAGGACGTGACGGAGGCGGGTGCCGAGCGGATTGGCGGTCTCAAGGGCGCGCAGGCCCGCAAGATTGAGGCGGCGCGGCTTATTCGGGCGTCCGGTATTCCGATGACGCTCAATTTTGTGGTGCACAGGGAAAATGTGGCCCGTATTCCCGAGATGTTTGCTCTGGCGCGGGAGCTTGGGGCCGGACGGGTGGAGATCGCGCATACCCAGTATTATGGCTGGGGACTGAAAAACCGTGATGCGCTTCTGCCCAGCCGTGAGCAGCTTCAGGAAGCTACACGCGCCGTCGAGGCGGAACGTGCGAAGGGTGGTCTCTCGGTCGATTATGTGACGCCGGATTATCATGCGGACCGGCCAAAACCCTGTATGGGAGGTTGGGGACAGCGTTTCGTGAATGTCACGCCTTCAGGGCGGGTGCTGCCGTGTCACGCGGCGGAAATTATTCCCGATGTTGCCTTCCCGAACGTGCAGGACAGGACCCTGTCGGATATCTGGAACTGTTCGCCCCTGTTCAACATGTTCCGGGGGACGGACTGGATGCCCGAACCCTGCCGCTCCTGCGAGCGCAAGGAACAGGACTGGGGAGGATGCCGCTGTCAGGCACTGGCGTTGACGGGGAATGCCGCCAACACCGACCCGGTCTGTAGTCTTTCGCCATTTCATGACCGTGTGGAAAAGGCCGTGGCGGAAGCGTCAGAAAAGCCGGAGTTGGTATACCGGCGTTTCTGACAGGCGGCGCTTTTTCCGCAGGGATCAGGAGCGGGCGGGCACGTTGCGCAGGAAGGCCAGTGTTTCGACGCAGGCTGCGGCGGCTTCCCGGCCTTTGTTTTCGGCATCTGCGCGGGAGCGGTCCACGGCCTGCTGTTCGGTGTAGGTTGTCAGGATGCCGAAAGCGATCGGCACTTCGGTGGCAAGCTGGGCCTGCATGATGCCGATGGTGGCACCCAGCGAGATGAACTCGAAATGCGCGGTGTCACCCTTGATGACGCAGCCGAGGCAGATCACGCCCTCGTATTGGCCGGATTTCGCCAGACGCTGGGCCAGAATGGGGAGTTCGAACGCGCCCGGCGCGTCATAGACGTCCACATCGGTGATGCCGCGCTCTTCGAGCCATTCAAGCGCGCCGTTCTTCAGGCCACCGGTAATGCTCGTGTTGAAGCGGCTGGAGATGATGGCCACTTTCGGTACGGGAGAAAGGCGCAGATCTGGGGCTACGGGGATATGTTTGCTCATGCCGGCTGTTCCTGAAGAAAATGGCCCATCCGTGTGCGTTTGGTCGCAAGATAGGCGCGGTTGAAAGGATTGGCTGCGATTTCCAGCCGTTCGCTGGACTGCACGTCAAAGCCGAAGCGGACGAGGTTGGATTCCTTGTCCGGGTTGTTCGTCAGAAGGCGGAGCGAACTCACGCCCAGATGCCGCAGCAGGTCGGCTGCTGCATCCCATTCGCGGGCATCGGCGGGTAGGCCGAGGGCCTCGTTGGCCTCCACCGTATCCATGCCATGATCCTGAAGCTCGTAGGCGCGGATCTTGTTGGCCAGTCCGATCCCACGGCCTTCATGGCCTCGCAGATAAACCAGCACGCCGGATTCGGATGCTGAAATCCGCTCCAGAGCCTCGCGGAGCTGCGCGCCGCAGTCGCAGCGCATGGAGCCGAGCGCATCGCCCGTCACACATTCCGAATGCAGACGTACCAGCGGAACGCCTTTGGACGGGTTGCCCTTCACCAGCGCGACGTGCTCCACACCGTCGACGGCGCGGAAGGCATGGATGCGCAGATCGTGGCCGCCGAAAATGCTGGGGAGAGCGGATTCGGCCACCATTTCGCCCGCAGCCGGAACCGGCGTGCAGATCAGGTCGTGGCCCGCGATGGCATCGCGTCCGTGTTCGCGGCACCAGTCCTGAAGGTCGGCGATGCTGACGATAGGCATGTTGTGGCGTGCGGCATATTTCCGCAGTTCCGGCAGACGCATCATGCTGCCGTCATCGGCCATGATTTCGCAGATCACGCCTGCGGGCTCCAGCCCGGCCAGACGCGCGATGTCGATCGAACCTTCCGTATGACCGTTGCGTCCCAGAACGCCTTCGGGATGGGCGCGGAGCGGGAAGATGTGACCCGGTGAGACGAGATCGTCTGGCTTGGCTGCGGGGTTGGCGGCGATGACAATCGTGCGGGCGCGGTCGGCGGCGGAAATACCGGTCGTCACGCCTGTTGCCGCTTCGATCGAGACCGTGAAGGCCGTGCCGCGCGGGTCGCGGTTGCGCGCTACCATCGGCGGCAGGGCGAGACGGTCCGCCTGTTCGGCTTCCAGCGGCAGGCAGATCAGGCCTCGCGCCTCGCGAACCATGAAGTTGATGGCTTCCGGCGTGGCGAACTGCGCTGCCATGACCAGATCGCCCTCGTTCTCCCGGTTTTCGTCATCGACCATGACGACCATACCGCCTGCACGGATGGCCTCGATAGCGGCTTTCAGGGACGGCTTCATGAGGCCACCTTTCCAATGCTGGGGGAGAACCGCAGCAGGTTCTCGACATATTTGGACAGCACATCGACTTCCACATCCATCCGGTCTCCGACCGACAGCGTGGAGAGGTTGGTGTGTTCCCATGTGTGCGGGATGATCGTCAGGCCAACTTCGAAACCGGGCTGACCGTCACGGGTGATGGCGTCGTGCAGGTCGTTCACCGTCAGGCTGATGCCGTCGAAGGTGATGGAGCCCTTTTCCACGACATACTGGCGCAGCGCTTGCGGGACGAACACGCGCAGGGCGTAGGAATCCCCGGCTTTTTCAACGCTGGCGAGGGTCGCCACGCCATCCACATGACCCTGCACGATATGGCCCGAAAGGCGCGTGCTGGCGGCGACGGCGCGTTCCAGATTGACGCGCGATCCGGCCTTGAGCTGATCCAGTGGTGTGCGGGACAGCGTCTCGCCGCTGAGATGGAAGGTGGCCACGCCTGCTGAATCGAAACTCTCGACCGTCAGACACACACCATTGACCGCCACGCTTTCGCCGAGTTCCAGATCGGGAAAGCCGGTCTCCACGGTCAGGTCCATGGCCTTGTCGCGGACGGAGGCGGCGTGGACTGTACCCAGACGCTCTATGATTCCAGAGAACATGCGTTTTCCCTCAGCAGTTGCAGCGGGCTTTCGTCCCGCGATTTCAGATCGATGCGGTCAGCGCCCGCAGTTTTATGAATGGTGAGCCAGTCGTCCCACAGCCCGGCCTCGGCAACGGAGGCCAGTAGGGCCGGTCCCGCCTCGATCATTGCCCAGTTCGCGCCGCGCCCCGCCAGCAGGGTCGGGACGGAGAGCAGGTCGGGTGTCGGGATGACCTCAAAGCCGGTTTCCGTCATCTCGGCAATCCAGTCTGCTGGAAGGCGGCCGTGGCGGTCGCAGACGACCAGAAGGCGCGGTTTGCGGCCCTCGTGGTCCGGGACATGCCGGACTGTGAAGCGCGGGCGGTCCGCCAGAACGGTGCCGATCCCGGTGATGATTGCGTCCGTCGCCCGGCGCAGGCGATGCGCGAGGGTGAGCGAGGCCGGGGAGGTGAAGGTTTTCTGGCCCGGCGGCGGTACCATGGAGCCGTGTTCGTCCAGTGCCTGTTTGACACTGATCCATGGACGATGTCGGACGACGCGGCTTGCGAAAGGCGCCAGAAGAGCCCGGCAGTCCTGTGCCAGATCGGCCATGTCTGGCCGGTCCGCAAGCATGACCACGCGTTTTGCGCCGGGCTCTTCGCACAGCCGGCCGGCTCCACCCGATGCCTGCGGGTTTGGGTCGGCCGCACCAATCCAGACCTCCCGAACCGGGCTGTTGCGAAGGGCTTCGCTGCACGGAGGCGTGCGCCCGGTGTGATTGCAGGGCTCCAGCGTGACGAGGGCCACCCGTACCTGATCCAGCACACCTGTCGCGTGGGCCTGTGCTAGAGCCATGGCTTCGGCATGGGGTTGCCCGACGCGCGGATGGACGCCAACCGTCAGGATATGGCCTTCCGCATCCAGCAGCGCACACCCGACGGACGGGTTGGGTGCTGTGGCCCCGAAAGTCTCGACAGCCTGTGAGATGGCCGCACGAAAACCGTCGCGGATGGCGCTTGGAGCGATAGTGTCGGAAAGGGTGGTCTGGTTAGCCAAGTTGCGTCTACTGGTCCCGTTACGATCGGGACGTCCGCAAGGCGCACGCCGCCCTCAGCCGGAACGGAAAACAGGCGGGACGGCACGCGCCCAACCTGTCCGCGACCGGACAAGTGCTGCGTTCTCTTCCATCCGGACTATGACCGTCGGCTCCGGAGTCTCACCGGATCTGCTTGTCCCTTCCGGATCGAAATCCGAAAGGCGCTCGCGGGCTGAGGCGGAGAAAACCGCCAATACCGCCGGTGGGGAGTTTCACCCCGCCCTGAGAACGTCTGTGTTCACTCGAATTATGGAACCGTCTGGACGGGAATGACAAGCAAAAATCTACACAGGTCCTTTTCCGAAGACGCAGTCAGGACGTGCGGATACAAAAAAACCGCCGGTCGGGGACCGGCGGTTCTGAAAGCCCGGAGCGGGTTTTCGGAAAACTCAGTTCGGGGAAGCGTTCGTGTGACGCTCGATCGCGCCCTGCGTTGCATTGGCGCCGCGGGAGACGTTGTGACCGACGGAGCTCACGTCCTGACCAGCGCCGCGCACGGTGTTGCAGGCGGACAGCGTGACGGCCGAGCCCGAAAGAAGAGCCAGAGACAGGGCAATGCGTGCGATGGACTTGGTGGACATAGAAAAAATCCTCTTAAAGAGCGTTTCGGCCATTAAACGACATTTCATGACAATGGTTCGCGGACTTGGGAGAAATTTTTTCAGGGTGCCGCCGGTCCGGATTGAAAGTCGTCTCATCCGTTCTGAACGAATGGCGCTGTCGGACGCTTTATGAGGAATTTTCCCTTTTTGTGAGGATCCATGCCCAGTTCCCGGCCTGAACGTACTTCATCTCGCCAGAACCAGAATCGGTCAGCCATCGTCTGGTTTCGGGACGATCTGCGTCTGGCGGACCATCCTGCGCTGCATGAGGCTGTGGCGTCCGGTCGGCCGCTGATCTGTCTTTATGTTCTGGATGATGTGACCCCGGCTCTGCATCCGGC
The DNA here is from genome assembly GCF_015244675.1 of Gluconobacter cerevisiae. Lineage (GTDB taxonomy): Bacteria > Pseudomonadota > Alphaproteobacteria > Acetobacterales > Acetobacteraceae > Gluconobacter > Gluconobacter cerevisiae. The sequence continues at coordinate 108,853 of NZ_JABCQO010000007.1, forward strand.
TGGAGCTGCATTGCGGTGGTGGCTTCATGGGGCTCTGGCGGACCTGCGGGGGCAGCTGGAAAGTCGGGGCGGGACGTTGCTGACGCTTGCGGGGTCGGCTGAGGAGTTGCTTCCGCAACTTGCGCGGCACATGGATGTGGCGTCGGTACACTGGCACCATCGTCTGCATGAACGCGAACGGGCACAGGATGACCGGATCCGGCAGGCTCTGGAGCAGCAGGGTTGTGAGGTTCGGGCGCATTGGGGGACGGTTCTGCTTGATCCGGGTCTGGTGCGTACGAAGCAGGGTGGGTTCTACAAGGTCTGCGGTTCGTTCTGGAAAGCGCTTCAGACCTACACCGTACCAGAGCCGTTGGACGTTCCAGACAGGGCCTCGTTTCAGGACGTTCCGGACTCTGTGCTGCCAGATGAACGGCTGAACGAAGCGAATCTGTGTCCGCGGGCTCCGGACTGGGCGGGCGGGTTCCGTAAGACATGGGAGCCGGGAGAGGCGGAAGGGCAGGAGCATCTTGAGGATTTTCTGAAAGATGCTGTTGCGGAGTATCCGAGGGGACGGGACAGGGTGGCGGAGGAGGGAACGTCGCGTCTGTCGCCCTATCTTGCGTCCGGTGCGGTCTCGCCCCGGCAGGTCTGGGCGGCGTTACAGAAGCATGGTGCGCATACAGATGGACCGCGGATTTTCCTGTCAGAACTCGGGTGGCGGGAATTTGCCCGCTACACGCTGTATCACTTGCCGCAATTGCCGTTTGAAAACCTCAGCCCGAAGTTTTCCGGGATGCACTGGCGGAACAGCGCAGCGGACCTGAAGGCGTGGCAGCGGGGACAGACGGGCGTGCCGATTGTGGATGCGGGGATGCGCCAGCTCTGGCAGACCGGCTGGATGCATAACAGGGCGCGCATGATCGTGGGGTCATTCCTGACGAAGCATCTGCTGATCGACTGGAAAGAAGGGGAAGCGTGGTTCCGCGATACGCTGGTGGATGCAGATTTTGCGAACAATGCCATGAACTGGCAGTGGGTCGCGGGAACGGGTATCGAAGCCACGCCGTTTTTCAGAATTTTCAATCCGACACGGCAGGCTGAAAAATTCGACCCGGAAGGCGATTATATCCGCCAGTGGGTGCCAGAACTGCGCCGTCTGTCAGAAAAGGCGCTGTTTGAGCCCTGGGCCGCGAAGGATGCCGATCTGCGGCAGGGGGGAGTTATTCTAGGCAGAACCTATCCGCGCCCCATCGTGGATCTGAAGGAGGGACGTGATCGCGCCCTTCAGGCGTTCAGGGCGCTTTAAGGCCCTGATACTCCGGCCCCGCGGGCGGGGCCGGACTGATAGAATCAGAGACCGCCGTTCAGGAAGTTGCTGACATCACCGCGGGTTTTGCTGCCCAGAGCGTTGAGGCGGTTGCGCTGTTCCTGCGGGGCATTCTTGAGCTGCTGCAAGCGCTGGTTTTCCTGATCGCGCAGGTTGGTCAGCTTGGACTGTTCGCCAGCGATCTGCTTCTGAAGACGCGCCTTCTCGTTGGCCGGAGCGTTTGTGTACTTGTCCTTCAGGTCCTGAATCCGCTTTTCGCGCGCAGCCTGAGCGTCCTGCGACTGCTTCTGGTAGTTCTGGACCTTGCTGTTCAGGCAGTCTTCCCGCTGTGCCAGACGTCCGATGACATCATTCTGGCCAGTCTGCTGGCAGGCGCTGGATGCCGTGGTGTCTGCCGCATAAGCCTGCGGAGCAAGGGAAACAGCTCCGGCAATCAGTCCGACAGCAAGCATCGTGCGGGGGGAAGGAATGAACGTCATGACATCTCCTGTAAACGATCAGTAAAACATAGAGCGTCCTGATGGCGGGAATGTGGCTTTTTGAAAAGGGGCCTATTCCATGCCTTCCGCAATCGTCGATATCCGTTCAGGCATCAGTAACGTGATGTGGGTAATGCTTCGGATACTGATGAGCTTTTCTTTTTTGAAGGCGCTGAGGATGCGACTGACCGTTTCAATAGTGAGTCCGAGATAATCTGCGATATCGGTACGCGGCATCGGAAGGTCGAGTTCGACGGGATGAGACAGATCGGGTTTTTCCAGATTCTGGCAGCGTTCGATCAGGAATGTGGCTACGCGCTCGCGGGCTGTTTTGCGCCCCAGCAGGGTCATGCGGGCCTGCATCAGGGCCAACTCGCGGGAGGCTTCCTCGCGCAGGCGGTGTTCAAGACTGGGAAAGCGTTCGGTCAGGCGTTGCATGCCGGCATGGGGGAAGCGGCAGAGCGTGGCCCCGCCGAGGGCTTCAGCGCCAAAGGCGTAGCTGGTGGAGGCGGCGAGACCGAGAAAGTCTCCGCCTTTCGCAAAACCGGTGATCTGGCGCCGTCCATCAGGAAGAAGGGTGAAGAGCTTGACCCTGCCACCGGTTACGACAAAGAAATCGTTGGCGGGTGCACCCTCTTCTATAAAGGATCGACCGTCAGAAACGGTCATTCGTGAAGACTCGTTTGCAAGAATGGCAAGATCACAGTCGTCAATGCTGCTGCACACACTCAGACGTCGCCCTACGCAATGGGCGCATCGATCATGGACATCCTCTGGAGTATGTGACGCAGACATGATGAATCCTGTTCCCGTTGTGCTGAGCGCAGCCTGAAGACTTTCAGCCACACTACCACATAATTTACCAGACTTGATTCAGGTCAATGTGATGGAGGGGGAGGAGTGCTTTGTGAGGCTCAACGAATGGTGATGGAAATTCCAGATGAAATTTAACGCTTTCGCGCTGGCCGCCGCAGTCGGTACCGTTGCAACTCCCGCGTTTGCACAGGTCACTGCTCCGGCTCCCCAGGTCATGGTCAGTGCGCCCATGACGGCTGCTCCTGTGCCGTCCGTAAACATCCATGCGCCTGCCTCCGGTCATTGCGGCCTGTTTCAGACCTGCGCCAACACGCGCATCGGACTGGGCAAGGGCGACTTCATCGTTCGTTTGTCTGCGCTTGGCGTCATGCCGGAAGATCGTGACAGCAGCCTGAGACTGAACGGTGCGCATCTCGGGGGCCGCGTCAAGACGACGCGTCAGGTTATGCCGGAGCTGACGTTCGAATATTTCTTTACGGACAACGTCTCGGTCGATCTGATCGCCGCCAGCACACGTCATGAGATCGCCGCTGAAGGCGTTCCGGGTCTGGGCAAGGTTGATGTGGGCAGCGCCTGGGTTCTGCCGCCGACCGTGACGTTTGCCTGGCATTTCCGTCCGCACAAGCGTTTCAACCCGTATGTGGGTGTTGGTGCGACGCTGGCATGGTTCCATAACGTGTCCCCTGCCGGTGGTCCGCTTACGCAGAAGCTCAATGTCGGCGTGACTGGTGGCCCGTCGGTCAATGTCGGTTTCGACTATCAGGTCGTCGGCAACTGGTTCTTCAACTTCGATGTGAAGCAGATGTTTATGCGGGTCCATGCCTGGGCGCAGAACAATGCCGAAACCACGAAGATCACGGCGCATGATTCCCTCGACCCGACCGTTGTTGGCGCGGGTATTGAATATCGTTTCTGAGCTTCGGGTCAGAAACCGGCTTATCAGGAAAGCGGCCTTTCTCCGAAGGGCCGCTTTTTTGCATTTTTGTGGCAATCACATAAAACTTTTGCAATCCGATCATTCGGTCAGTGCAAAAATCTTTTCGTTTCCGTATGTGACGTCTGGCGTCCTTCCATGGGATATGAAATCGTCCGGACCGTGGCCGATGGGTCATTGTCCAGACGTTTCAGTCAAAACGGGACGTCTGTCCTGACAGAGTTACGGGGTTTTCTATCAGCATGCGCGTTACCCGCGTCGGCGCGTGGGCCATTGGTCTGCTGTGCCTGGCCATCCTTCTCGTCGTCGTCCTGCGATTCCGATCCCCGCATTCGCCTGTTGCAGCGACCGAACCTCCTATGGTGACGCAGTCGAAGGACGGTCTTGTCGTTCGGGAAGGCAGTCCGCTTGAGAAACGTCTGACGGTCCAAGCTGCCGTCAGCGTGTCCCGTGGTCATGGTATTCTGCTTCCGGCGCAGGTCATGACGGAACCGGGCCGGCAGGTGAATGTGTATGCGCCTGTCGCGGGCCGGATTACGGATGTTCTGGTTCATCTGGGCCAGCATGTTCAGCGCGGGCAGGTGCTGGCCACGATTGCCGCTGGTGATCTGGATCAGGCGTGGGCCGACGACACACGTGCCCGTGCAGCCCTTGATTTCGCACGCCGTGCCTATGCGCGCGCGCAGGGCGTTCAGGCGATCGGGGGGAATGCCGTCAAGGATATTGAAGCCGCTCGCAACGATCTGACGCAGGCGCAGGCGGAAGCCGAGCGCACGCAGCGCAGGCTTCAGGTTCTGGGGGCGCGACCCGGCTATTCCGCAAAGGGGCAGGCGCCGCTTGTGTCTCCCGTGGATGGTGTCGTTTCCACGACGATCATGGCGCCGGAGCAGAACATTACCGATCCGACCGCTATTCAGATGACGGTTCTGGACCTGTCACAGGTCTGGATCGCCGCCGCCATTCCGCAGGAAAATCTAGCGCAGATCGGTGAGGGCAACGTGCTGTCCGTCACGTTCGACGAGTTTCCGGGACGGACCTGTTCGGGTCAGGTCATCAGTTTTGATCCGGCACTTCATATCGATACACGCCGGATCAATGCCTATGTCGCCTGCCCCAACACCGATGGCGCCCTGCGTCCGGGCATGTATGTGAATGCGACACTGAATATCCCGCAGCCCAGCGAGATCATCATTCCCAAGGCCGCCCTTCTGATGAACAACGATCAGGTGTCGGTTTTCATTGAGACTGCGCCCCACACCTTCCAGCGGCGCGACATCACCATCAGCTATGATGAAGGTGAAAATGTTCGTGTGCTCAAGGGCATTTCCGCAGGAGAACGCGTCGTGACGAGCGGTGCCATTCTTCTGAATGATGACTGATCCGGTGGCCCTGAGCTGATGATCGAGCGTTTCATTTTCTGGTGCTTCAATCACCGGAACATCGTTTTCTTTTCTGCCCTGATTCTGGCGCTGCTTGGCGGTCTTTCATGGAAGATCCTGCCGGTCGAGGCCTATCCGGATTTGGGCTCGGTCAGCGTGTCGATCACGACCCAGCAGGAGGGTCTGGCCGCCGAGGAAATGGAGCAGCAGGTCACGATCCCGCTTGAGCGGACGCTGGCCAGCGTTCCCGGCGTGACGGACAGCCGCTCCACCAGCACGTTCGGCCTGTCACTGATTACGCTGATCTTCCGTGAAGGCACGAATGTCTATGCGGCGCGTCAGCTCGTCGAGACGCAGCTTGCCAACAATCCGCTGAACAATGGCGCCATGCCCTCGCTGGGGCCGATTTCAGGGCCGAGTGGCGAGATCTATCGCTATACGCTGGAATCCGACGACAAGAACCTGATGGAGCTGTCCGATCTCCAGCGCTGGACCATCATTCCGGCGATCCAGCGCGTGCCGGGTGTCGTCAATGTGGACAATTTTGGCGGTCTGACGCGCGAATACCAGCTCGTTCTCGATCCTGATTCGCTGCAACGCTATCATGTCGGCCTCGAAGACGTGCTGACCGCCATTCGCAACAGCAACGCCAATGCGGGTGGTGGGCGTGTAAGCCGGGGCGAGCAGTCCTATATCATCCGTGGGATCGGCATGATCCATAATCTGGATGATATGGGGAATATCGTCGTTGCCAGCCATGGCGGCGTGCCGGTTTTTGTGAAAGATCTGGGGCGCGTCCAGTTCGGGCATCAGGTCCGTCAGGGTATTCTCGGCAAGGACCGTAACCCCGATACGATCGAAGGTGTGGTGACGATGCTGAGTGGGGAAAACCCCTCGCTCGTGCTCGACGGCCTGCACAGTACGGTGGCGAAGCTCCAGCAGCAGCTCGCGCCCAGCCATGTCCGTATCGTGCCGTATATGGATCGTGATCATCTTGTGCTCTCCACCACGCACAAGGTGACGGAAACGATGATCGAGGGCATCGTCCTCGTTTGTGTGATCCTGACGCTGTTTCTCGGCAGTCCGCGCAGTGCCATCGTCACGGCCGTGACGATCCCGCTCGCGCTGTCGGTTGTGTTCGTGCTGATGCACAGTTTTGGGATGTCGGCGAACCTGTTCTCGCTTGGCGCCATTGATTTCGGCGTGATCGTGGATGGTGCGATCGTTATTACCGAGACGATCCTCCGCATCCGCGAGGAACGTCCGACCGAAGCGCTCGATCCTGTCGAGGTCCTGCCGGTTGCGCAGCGTGCGGGACGGGCGATCTTCTCGTCCACGCTCGTTATCATCGTGGCCTACAGCCCGCTTTTTGCCTTCGAAGGCAGCGAGGGCAAGCTTTTCCGCCCGATGGCCTATACCGTCAGTTTCGCGCTGCTGGGCGCGTTGCTCTGCGCCCTGACGCTCATTCCGGCTTTGACCTATCTGGCGCTCCGCAAGCCCAAGCACATCTGGCACAATCGTCCGCTGGAATGGCTGCACGCCCGCTATACCTACTGGCTTGGCCATTTCATCGATCGTCCGCTGATTGCCTACGGCGCGGGTATTGCGGCGATGGTGGCGGTGGTGTTCCTCGGGGCGTCGATCGGGCGGGAGTTCCTTCCGGATCTGGATGAAGGGTCGCTCTGGCTTCAGGTGCAGATGCCGACTGGCATTTCGCTGGAAAAGGGCGAGTCCATCGCCAATGAGCTACGCCACGCGATCCGGGAGTTCCCTGAAACGTCCTATGCCATCACGCAGCTTGGGCGCTCGGACGACGGAACCGACCCCTGGACGCCGTCACATATTGAAATGCCGGTCGGTCTAAAGCCGTATGACCAGTGGCCATCCGGTGAGACCAAGGCGCAGTTCGTCGAGCGTCTGCGCCGGCGTCTGTCGCAGATTCCGGGGATCGATTTCGGCATCAGCCAGCCGATCCAGGACAATATGAGCGATCTGGTCGGCGGAGCGCACAGCCCGCTCGTCCTGCGCGTCTATGGGAATGATTTTCAGGAACTGCGCCGCATCGGTCAGCAGATCGTGGATATTCTCCATCAGGTTCCGGGGACGGCGGAAGCGTCGATCTTTCAGGAGCCGCGCATCCCGCAGATCGAAGTCGAGGCCGATCGTCTGGCTGCTGCGCGCTATGGCATCAGCATTTCGGATATTTCCGACGTTGTGTCGAACGCCATTGGCGATGCGCCCATCACGACCGTTTATGTGGGGGATCGCTTCTATAACGCGACGCTCCATATCCGTCGCAAAGACCTGCAGGATATGCAGTCCCTGTCACAGATCCCGCTTCTGGATGCGGAAGGTGCCTATATTCCGTTGTCTCAGGTTGCGCATGTCGGGTTGCATATGGGCGAAAGCAATATCGCCCATGAAATGAGCCATCGTCAGGTCACCATTCGCGTGGACAACGGCAAGCGCCCGCTGTCGCAGTATCTGGCGGATGCGCAGAGCCGGATCGACCAGCAGCTACATTTTGACAAGGAAAAATACACGCTCGAATGGGCTGGTTCCTTCCAGCAGGAAGAGCGGGCCCAGAAGCGCCTGATGATCGCGCTGGGCGTGATGTTCGCGGTGATGCTGGTCCTGTTGTTTGCCGAATTCCGCAAAATCCGTCAGGCACTGCTGATCCTCAGCGTCGTGCCGCTGGCGACTCTGGGCGGCCTGATCGCGCTGCATGTCCGCGGCGAGACGCTCAATATTGCGACAGCCGTGGGCTTCATCGCATTGTTCGGTGTGGCTGTGCAGAATGGCATTATCATGATCGCCAGCATCAACCGTCACCGGTTGGAAGGTCTGGGTGTTCGGGATGCCACCATCGCAGGCGCTGCCGAACGCTTCCGTCCGGTGCTCATGACCGCGACAGTGGCGACGGCAGGTATGTTGCCAGCAGCTCTTGCCACAGGTGTAGGCACGGACGTGCAGCGCGGACTGGCGACGGTCGTGGTGGGTGGTCTGGGGATTGCTACGCTGCTGACGCTGTTTGCGCTGCCGGTCTATTTCAGCGAGCTTGAAATGTGGGTTGAACGCCGGGATGCGAAGAAGCGCCCGCAATCTGCTGTCGAGGGAGCCGGATCATGAAGATGCGTTCCATAATGGTTCCTCGTACGTCGCTTCTGCTGTGTGTGACGGCGCTTTCCGCTTGCGCGGTAGGTCCGGATTTTCGCCGCCCCGATCTGCCCAGGAATGCGGCTTATCAGGGCCGCCCCCTGACCGCGACCGCCGGGCACGGAGTAGTGGGTGCGACCGTACCGCAGCAGTTTCAGTCCGGCGTGGATATTCCGGGCCAGTGGTGGACGGTGTTCGGCAATCCGTCCCTGAATGCGCTTGTCGAGCAGGCGCTGGTGAACAACCAGTCTCTGCGTGCTATGCAGCAGGGACTGAAATCTGCCTGGGAGCAGCGGCGGATTGAGGGTGCGGGTCTGTACCCGACGCTGTCGGCCTCGTTCAACCCGACCCGGAACAAGACGTCACGCGTCTATTCTCCGATTCCGAACTCGAATGTGTGGCTCTATAACGTTCATACCGCGCAGCTGAATATCGGCTATGTGCCGGATCTGTGGGGCGGAACGCGCCGCGCGATCGAGGCAGCCGGAGCGCAGGCTGACTTGCAGAAGTTTCAGCTTGAAGCCACTGCGCTGACCATGATTTCCGATCTTGTAAATGCGACGATCGAGGAAGCCACGATCCGTGCCGAGATTGACGCTACGAACGAATTGATCCGTAGCCAGCGCGCCGTGTTGAAGACGGTGACGTCCGAGCAGGGCATCGGCAATGCGTCGCGGCAGGACATGGCGCAGCAGCTGGCGTCTGTGGCACAGCTTGAGGCGACGCTTCCGGGCCTGAGTCTGCAACTGGCCCAGACGCGGGACCAGATGGCGGTTCTGGTAGGGGTGACCCCCAACGCGCCGCTGCCAGAGTTCCGTCTGGAGCAGTTCACACTGCCGAAGGTGCTGCCGGTCTCGCTGCCGGCGGACCTGCTGAACCAGCGTCCGGATATCCGAGCCGCTCAGGCGCAGATCCAGTCCGCCAGCGCGCAGATCGGCGTGGCCATCGCCAACCGCTTGCCGAACGTGCAGCTCAGCGCCACACCGGCGCAGGCTGTGGGCGTGATGAGCGATTTCTTCAAGCCCGGCTATGGCAACTGGACGATCGCCGCGACCGTCATGCAGCCGATCTTTCAGGGCGGTTCGCTTCTGCACGCCGAGCGTCAGGCGCGCGACAACCTGCTTCAGGCCAACGAGACCTACAAGGCCACAGTCCTGTCCGCCATTCAGGACGTGGCGGACAGTCTGCATGCCGTCACATTCGACGCCGATGCTCTGAAGGCCGACGAGGATCTGCTGAAGGCAACGACCCAGAGTATGACGATTGCCCGCGGGCAGTTGCGGCTTGGAGATGTTAGTGAGCTTGTGCTGCTTCAGGCCCAGCAGACGGATGCGCAGGCGCGTCTGGCCTATGTTCAGGCCGAGGGGGCGCGTTTCTCTGACAGCGTGGGGCTGTTCCAGTCGCTTGGCGGTGGCTGGTGGAACCGGAATGACATGGGCATGACACCAGCGGCCCAGAAGGCGCTTGGGAAGTCGTTGCTGCCTTGGTGAGAGTGTTCAGGGCTCTGCCCTGAAACCCGCCAAAGGCCGGGGGCCTTTGGAAACCATTAAGTTTGAATCGGGATCAAAGGGACTGAGTCCCTTTGCGGGGTTCCGGGGCCGCGCCCCGGAGATGTCGGGTTTACTGACGCGCTGCGTAAATCGCGCTCAGACGATCCGGTGTGCCTGCGATACGCTCCAGATGCGGGTAACGCAGACCGTCGTGATAGGGGATGGAGACCGTGGTGACATGGTCGCCGGACTTCACGATCAGACGGATGTCCTGCTTCGGGTCCTTCTGCGCGTCCGTGACGGCATGGAGCAGACGCTGCGGCGTGAAGCTCATGTCATTGACGGCCACGATCGTCACGCCTGGAACCAGACCTGCCTTGAAGGCCGGGCTCATCCAATGCTCACGCCCTACACGTCCGGTCGCATTAACCGTCAGGCCGAGCGAGAAGGACAGGTCCGTGGTGTGGCGTGCGGCTTCGCTGGCCTTGATGAAGGAGGTCGGCTTGGACGTATAGACCAGCTTGTAACCACCATTGGTCAGGCCGTTGAGCGGCGCGTGCGGCTGGATCGTGTCCAGACGATCGTGCAGGAATTTGGCCCAGTCATAAGGCTGCACGCTGTTGAGTGTGGCGACCACATCGTCGAACTGATAGGGGCTGACGACGAAGCTGCCGCTGTTGGTACCGAAGAAAGCCTTTGCGAAGTCATCCAGCGACTTGTGGTCGTTGGAGAGTTTGCGGATCAGAGCATCTGCATCCAGCCAGACGAGCTGCCCTTCAACGTAATAGTCCTCCGAACGCTGCCAGTCGCGCCATGACAGCGGTGCCCGCTGCGCAATCACCGGATCGTTCGTTGTGTCTTCCAGTGGGCGCCACTGACGGCCCGTCTGGTTGTCATAGGACGCTGCCATATAGGCCAGCGCCTCGAAACCCTGATCCTTCGTCACGAGCCCGGAGCGCGCGGCAAGGACATTGCCCCAGTACTGGGTCTGACCTTCATAGACCCACAGCATGGACCCGCGCTGTGGCGTGTTGAAATTCGGTGCCCACAGATCGGCCGGACGGCGGTACTTTCCGTTCCAGGAATGGGTGTATTCATGAGCCAACAGGTCACGCTCGGGGAATGTCTTGTCCCATTCCGTGAAATAGCCGGGAGCGGCGCTGTTCTCGCTGGACTGATGATGTTCGAGGCCAATGCCCCCCAGCTCGTCCGTCAGGGCGAGAAGAAAATCGTAATGATCGTAGTGATGTGAGGCGAACAGCGTCGTGGCCTGCCGAATAAGGTTTTGATGGGCCGCGATTTGTGTTGGCGTTGCATCAAGCGAGTCCGGCTCATCGGCCACGACGTCCAGAGAAACCGGAACGTGATCGGGGCCGGTCAGGTCGAACTTTCGGAAATAGCGTCCGGCAAAGACCGGAGAGTCGACGAGGGTGTTGAAGGTTGTGGCGTTAAAATGCGTTTCGTCACCATAAACTCCGGCACGAAGGGCCGAGCCAAGCTGCCAGCCATGCGGAATGCGCAAAGAGGGCTGAACTGTAATACCGCGTGTGAAATATCCGGCCGGGTAGAGCGAAACCTGATCCCACTGCACATTGACGATGGATGGCGTCATGACCACGCGCCCCTGACCCGGGGCAATAGGCGTCAGAAGCTGGAAGTGAAGGTCCAGTGTTGGTGTGGTAGCGGAAACGGGAATGTGGAACGCTGCGACGTTAACCGTATCGCGTTTCCAGTCCAGTGTGCGACCGTTGCTTTGCACATGCAGGCTTGCAAGTTGCTCGATCACGCCCGTAGGAGAATGATCGCCTGGAATCCACATCGGATACAGAAGGATCATCTCTCCCTTTTGTTGTGCTTCTTTCGGTACCGGAACTGTTTCGTGAATCGACATAACGTGGTGAAGCGTATCTGTCGCATCGACTGAGACCGTCAGTGTGCCTGGAAAAGCCCGGTCCTGCGGTTCGGGGATGGCAGTGGGCATGGGCAATGGCATGGGTTGGGTCTGCGCGAGAGCAGGAGAGGTCAGCGCTGTGAACACAGTCAGTGCAAGCAGAGGGCGCAGAAAGGACATCGGTATTTCCGGTTAGCAATCGAGATCCTATCACGCGTAACCGTGATGGAGCGGAGAGGCAAGATGAGTTATTCTGCCGTCAATCCCGGAATATCTGATCTAGGACTGTGTGGATTGATTTTTCTTAGAGTTGGAGAATTTTCCCGAATTGGGGGAGTTTACGAACCTTCAGGTTCAAGCAGTCATCTTCGAAAATTGATATATTTTCAAAAATAAAAAACAGGAAAATTCTTAATAAAAACGTCGGGTGGTAGATACAGAATTTTACCACCCGACGTTTTTATTATAACTCTCTATTTTCTCTGATTCCATTTTCAATGTAATGCGAAAAAGCATCATATCCGCTTAAATAAACATCTTCATGTTTTTGGTAATAACTATTGAGATCAAATGTTTTCCCCTTGAACGGGGGATCATTCATTTCTGAAAAACCTGGTCCGAACTCAGCTAAAAACTCGCGCATCTCTTCTTCATTGTACCAAGGGGCTCTGTATATTGGTTCTTTCTGGAGTTCGTTCAGAAGTTTTCCGTTATTTTCCAGATCTTCATGGGAAGCTGAGCTGACTGCATCCAGAAGTCTGATCCCGCTATCAAGAAGATAAAAGCGATTATGTATTCCATCCTGAACAGGACAACGCACACCGCCAAAACCAGCCCGGAGGAAGCGAATGGAGAAATCGCTATGCTCGTGTCCATAACGCCCGAAACGTGTGTCCATATAACCGACACAGGCGAGGGCTTCAATTGTCTGTGCCATAGCCATGCCGCCGACTACAGCACCAACTCCAAGATTCATGGCTGTCATTGGACGAGTGGGGGAGTAACGCTCGTAGCTTGGCGGGATATAGTTGACATGTCCGATGCGAGAGGCCGCTAAAACCCACTCCTGCTCCCATCCGGCGACTTCAGGCCAGACGTCATCATCCAAAAGAATAACTGTTTTTGCTCGGCAAATGTTTGAAAAATAGAACAAGCCTCGGTTTTTATTCCAGGCTATGCCCTTATTCTTTCCCCCTAAAACAGTGATACCTTTTTTGCGTAGTTCTTCCACGGTTCCGTCTGAGGATCCATCATCACAGACGACAATTTTATAATCACTACGAGTGAGAGCTTGTATTCGGTCTACCAGATTACAGACCATATCTTTTCTTAAGTAGGTTGTGATTGCGATACCGACGTCACATGAATTTTTATTCATTTTCTACTCCAAGATAGGAATACTTCAGAAGTTCATATTTGTGTCTATATTTTTCTATTTATATATACCTGATATTTTTTATGGGCCAATCGAAAATTTCAATGCCTGTCAAAATACCCGCGATGGAGCTTTCACGCTCGGAAAAATAAAATTCCACAAGGGGAATTAAATAATTTTACAAGAAAATAACGTAAACCATAGTATATTTATAAGATATAATTAAATTATACTATGTATTTACTGTTAACCATTTTTCCATATTAAGTGTATTTATTAATTGATTCAAAATTTTAATACTCTACGGTATGCAGGACCCAGTCTTTATGGTTGGGTTGAACTTTGATGGGTACGGCGTTTGCCAAGCGTTCGTTTACATTCAAATTCATACCAGCCCGCAATCCACGGAACAGGGCACCGTGTGCGACAAATAGCGGGGTTCCCTCAGATGCCAGACCCTGGTTTACAGCTGCTACGGCTCGTTGTGTGAGGGTTTTGAAGCTTTCGCCGTTTTCAAGGGAGGTGCCGGCTTCAATCCAATCACGATACCAGTCACTCATTGCTTCTCCTTCGTGAATGCCAAAGCAGACTTCTGAAAGATCTTCTTCGATCCTTAGCGGTAAGGTGATTCCAGCAAGTCTGTCGATCTCGTCACGAACGTGAATGGCGGTGGCGGTGGCACGGCTGAGAGGCGATGAGATGATATGGTCAAAGGGGCGTTGGTTGTTCTGGAAAAGCACGGCCAGGGCCTGTCCGGCCCGTACGGCCTGTGCGATGCCTGTCTCATTGAGGGGAATGTCTGTTCTTCCCTGCGCCAGTCCTTGGACGTTCCAGTCGGTTTCACCATGACGGAGATACCAGTACGGTTTTGGGATAATCTGGGTCATGGACAAGTCCGTTCACGAAGAGAGTGGCGTGAGGGCGGGCCGGTGGATGCTCAGTCGAACAGTGAGGAAACCGAGCTTTCATCGGCCACGGCGCTCATAGCCCGGGCGAGGAGGTTGGCTGTCGTGATCTGACGGATATTCGGGGTCTCGAGGAGGGCCTCGGTTGCCGGAATGCTATCCGTCAGCGTCAGCATGTTCAACGGACTGTCTTTCACGCGCTGGCAGGCATTGCCAGTCAGAACGCCGTGAGTGACGTAAGCTTCAACGCCTTCTGCGCCACGGGCCATGAGCGCGTTGGCGGCATTGCACAGCGATCCGCCACTATCGACGATGTCGTCCACCAGCACGCAGTAGCGGCCGGCGACGTCACCGATGACGTTCATGACTTCCGACACGCCGGCGCGTTCGCGGCGCTTGTCGATGATGGCGAGGTCCACGTTCAGGCGTTGTGCGAGCTGGCGCGCACGGACCACGCCGCCAACATCCGGCGAGACGATGATGAGTTCCCGGTCCGGCAGGCGTGTCTTGAGGTCGCGCACGAACAGCGGCGCGGCGTAAAGGTTGTCGGTCGGGATGTCGAAGAAGCCCTGGATCTGCATGGCGTGCAGGTCCATCGTCAGAATACGGTTTGCACCGGCTTCTGTTAGAAGGTTCGCCACGAGCTTGGCGCTGATGGGTGTGCGGGGGCCGGATTTACGGTCCTGCCGGGCATAGCCGAAATATGGCATCACAGCCGTGACACGCTTGGCCGATCCACGGCGCAGCGCATCCAGCATGACCAGCAGTTCCATGAGATGGTCGTTCGTCGGCATGCAGGTGCTCTGCACGACGAAGACATCCTCACCGCGCACGTTTTCCTGAATCTCAACGAAGACTTCGCCATCGGCAAAGCGTTTCACCACGGTCTTGCACAGAGGCATCCGGAGTTCATGGGCGACCGCACGGGCCAGCGGCAGGTTACTGTTGCAGGCTACGATCTTCATGAAAAACGGCCTCGTCCGGTGTCCGACAGGGAAGTTGCTGGCCTTCTAACAGCGCAGCGCCCCCCTGTCATCCGTCCTGTTTCATTCTTTCCGTGCACCAGTTGGCCGGTCACTGCATGCCGTGCCGACCGGATAAGGTCTTTTCAGGTGGGGTCAGAACTGCCAGGCCAGACCTGCATGCAGCTTCAGACCGTTGCTCAGGGCACTTGAAACGCCCGAATAGGAATAGGCTGTTCCAAATTCCGTGCTGGCTTCCACCTGCCGGTCATGGCCGTAGGAAATATAGGAGTAGTCTCCTCCGGCCGTCAGATGGAGGCGCCGGGTCATACGGTAATCCATGCCAAGGCCGCCTTCCCACAGGGGACGTGGCTGGTTGTTGTAGGAAATGCCGGAATTGAGAACTTCCGCCCATCCGAAGCGTCCACGCAGGACGAGGCGGGATGTGAGAGCGTAATCCGCCTTCAGGCCAGCGCCCGCGAAGTAACGGCCAGAGCCGTAGCCGAAATCTCCGTCACTGCCGCTCGTGACATACCCGCCCTGAATGAAAGGCGTCAGCAGCAAGGTATCGGAGAGCAGAAGAAAGCCCTTGCCGATTTCTCCGCGGTTGTCGGTACCGTTGGAGCTGTCGTTTCCGCCTGCGGAGAACCCGTATGGTGCAGAATTGCTGGAATAGCTGCGGTAGTGGGATTTGTAGTTTCTCTGGCCGTCTTCGAGTGAGAAATGGAGCGCGCCGTAAAGGTTCTCGATCCCGAAGGCGTTAAACATGACCGAAGCGTCTGCCTGAAAGCCGGGAGTCCAGCCAACGGTGCGGTAGCGGGAAGAGCTTGCGGAGTCTTCAGTGAAAGCATAGCGGCCGGAACCGCCAGTTTGCGTCATGTGGGAGCTGTTGCCGCTGACGGTGTTGCGGAACGTGCCTGTCATTGAAAGGCCGATCTCGCGGTTTACGGCGATGACCGGAGCCGGGTCTGCAAAAGCGGCGAGAGGGGCAAAGCCTGCACAGAAACTCAGGCTGGACAGCAGCAAACGGCAAGAAAGACGCATCGGACACTCCGGATGAAAGGGCCGGAGTCATGTAACAAAATATGTTACACAAAGATACTTAGAGTTACATTTCAAGGTGGAAATTCTATCTCCTGCATCAGGCCGCTTTTTTCGGACTGTCCTTTGTCTCCGGCAGCGGGGCGTTTTCGCGGCCTGAATAGTTGGTGACGATGGTCCGGACCCCCTGAGCGGCTTCTTCGGCAGCCATATCCGCCGTGTCACCCCATGCGCCATCCAGTGAATGAGGGGCGATGTCGTGCAACTGGGTGGCGGCGCCCGCTTCTTTCCCATCCGGCGTCAGGACATGCCAGACGATTTCGATATGATCGACCGGATGACCGGTGTTGCCGGGAGTGCCCGTCTTGAGATCGACCGTCCCGCGTACGATGAAGTCCGCGCCCTTTTCCGTTGTTGTGACCGTGTTGGTTTTGTCGGGAAAGGACGAATAGAAAGCACGGGCGAGAGATACATTTCCGTCTCCGGGTGCGCCGGTGACGCCTTTGAAACAGATTTTTGCCGCGCGGTTCATGAGGCTGTGCGGGTCCTGTTGCATCATGTTTGCCTGAATACCCGTCAGCAGGGTCGCAAGCTGGGGGGCTTCCTGTATGGCGGTGTTCTGTAGCGTCAACCTGTCTCCTGAACTCCATCCCGCCATATCTACGGCAGGACCGTCCGTTTCTGCGCGGACTTTTCCTTCCGGAGTCATGATGACGTAGTGGGGGACGACCGTATTGCCGTGAGTTGTCGCACTCAGTTTCACCCACCAGTCTCCTTTTTTGCGAGGCTGTGCGATGGCGGGGACGGACTGGTTGACCATGGCCTGCGCCACATCATGGGCCCAGAGCGCGGCGGCATCGTCGGACAGAAGGGCGTTTGGTGGGGTCGGGACGGCGAGGCGTGCGGGAGGAAGATTGGCTGCCGTGAGGTATCTTGCCTGTTGGCCCGGGTCGGCGAAGGGCCGGGAAAGGCTGAAGCAGCCTCCCAAAGCCAAGGGGAGGGCCAGCGGAAGGCACAGAGACAGCAGAGGAGAACGGAAACGGCGCATCGGGGCTCCGGTAACAGGACGGTGACCCGGTGGACTGTATGGGATTGCGGCTCCGATGTCGAAGCCGCGCCCCTTCGCCTCGATCGGCGCTTTTATCGGCGGATCAGGATGTAGTTGATCGTCACGTCGATATCGAAATGGTCGCCTTTCATGTCCGGCGGGACTGGCGGCAGATGCGCGCCCTGGAACATGCCGGTCGTTGCCGCATCCAGCGAATAGGAGCCGGACTGGCTCATGAGACGGACGGATTTTACATGGCCCGAACGGTCCAGCACGACATGTACCGAGGATGGACCGTCCTCGCCCGCACGGGCGGCTTCTTCCGGATAATACATATGCGCCCGGATCCAGCGGTCGATTTCCCCGCCGTAATCCTCGCTGACGCCCTTGACGCTCGTGCGGGTCTGATACGGCGCGTTGATGGCGCCGTTCATGCTGAGTGGTCCCAGAGACATATCGATCGGGCCGCCGGACCCTGCCGCGCGGCCGTGACGGCGACGATAGGGAGATGGCTGTTCGCCAAATGACAGATCCATCGGGTGCGCGAAGGGGTTGTTTCGTTCAGAATGGACGGAACGCTGCGCGTGATGGGCACGTTGCGATGTTTGCTGACTGCGGTGGCTTGGTGCTGCTCCCGGTGTGATGGGAGCAGGCGTGGGCGCTGTTTTGGGTAGTTCGGCGGAGGGTTCCTCGGGCACTTCGGGTGCGGAAGGTGTTTCGGGTGTTGGGACGGCGGGTGTCGGGGCGGACTGCGCCTTCTCCGGCTGCTGCTGGTTTTCCTGTGTCTCCTGCGGACTTTGGGCTGAGGGGGGAGGCGGCTCGCCTCCCTGCTCATGTTCACGCGGGCCGCGCATGCTGCTTTTCGATGGCGGTGTATCGAAAACCATTTCCACCTGCGGCTGCTCCTGCCCTGCAGGCGAGCCATGCATGCCCTGATTCTGCATCAGCAGGAAGGTCAGAAGGGCTGCGTGGAGCCCGGCTGAAAAAATGAACGGAACTGTCGGTCCGTTTTCAACAATGGTCTGCGGCCGCATCATCGGTGTTAGCGCGGGACGGACCGGAAGTACTGGTGGGACGTAATCCCGCAGGCGCTCGCGTCTGCCAGTCGGCGCATGCTGCGCGCGCGCGGGAGCAGTCCGCGCCGAGGAGGCGAAGAGCTGGGGTTCGCGTTTCTGCGGCTTTCCCGACGTGGCGGTGGATGATCCGTTCATATGCGGCTCAGCCTGTCGGGAAAGGATCTGGCAGAAAACAGCCAGTCGGCGAGAAGAGGGTGGCGTCGCATCATCGCCAGACCTTTTGCACCAGGGCGGTCGGGGTTGTCATCCGGCAGGCTGGTTATCCGGGGCTGGGGGGGGGGCGTCTGTCTTGGCATATCATGGCAGTAATGCGAGACCCACGAAAGACACAAAGAGTCATTCGAACCTTAACTTCCGGAAAGGCGCATGTCTGATGGCTGATTATGCCACACTTCTTGGGTCTGATCCCGATCTTGCGGCGGCCATGGCGCGTATCGGCCCCTGTACTCTGCGGGGGGACGACGGGCAGGAGCCTTATGATGCCCTTCTGCGCGCCATCGCGGGACAACAGCTTCATGGAGCGGCGGCACGGAAGATTTTTGGGCGCCTCTGCGCTCTGGGGGAACAGGGCACGGTGGACAGCTCGCCGCCAGCGCCTGGAAAGCTTCTGGAACTGTCCGAGGAGAGCCTGCGTGCCTGCGGTCTTTCGGGAAACAAGCTGCTGGCCATGCGGGGCGTGGCACAGGCCTGTCTGGACGGAACCGTTCCCAGCCGCGCCGATGCCCGGAGCATGACGGATGAAGAGCTGATCATGCGCCTTGTAACGCTGCGCGGGATCGGACGTTGGACCGTCGAGATGCTGCTGATGTTGACGCTGAATCGCCCGGACGTGATGCCCGTCGATGATTTTGGTGTTCGGGAAGGCTGGCGGCGCCTGCGGGGATTGAAACTGCCCCCCAAACCCAAAGTATTGAAAGAGGAGACGGCCCGCTTCTCCCCCTATCGCTCGACCTTGGCTTGGTACTGCTGGCGTATGGCAGAAGAAGGGAAGAAAACTGCTCCCAACCCCCTGACAGCCTGAGGCTGATCAGGACGCTTCCATCACAACCGGCATTGTTGCCATGAACTGACGGGTATCTTCAGGGGAAAGGGGACGTGACAGCAGATAGCCCTGAACCTCCGTGCAGCCCAGACGCTTGAGATAGGAGAGCTGTTCCTGACTTTCCACGCCCTCCGCGGTCACGGCCACGCCCAGATCGATCGACAGATCGACCACGGCGCGCACGATGGAGGCTGCCCGGGATTCGCGTAGCATGTCCCTGACGAACAGACCGTCCAGCTTGATCTTCGAGAACGGGAAGAAACGCAGATATCCGAGAGACGAGAAGCCCTTGCCGAAATCGTCGAGCGCAATGGAGATTCCAGAACTCTGAAGGCGACTCAGGAGTGTGAAAGTCGCGGCGTCCGGTTCCATGAAGATGTTTTCGGTCATCTCGATCTGGAGACAGCGGGCCGGGAATCCGGTTTTTTCCAGAACCCGGAAGGTGTCTTTAAGGAAGGTCGGAGCTTCAAGCTGTCCGACCGAGACATTGATCGACAGGACCAGCCCGTCTTCCCACTCACGGGCAAAGAGGCAGGCCCGCTCCATGACATAGATGCCGAGCTTCTGGATCAGCCCGGCTTCTTCGGCAAGCTGGATGATCCGTTCGGGGGGGACGCGGCCATATTCGGGATGGGACCAGCGGATCAGTGCTTCAAACCCGCAGAGTTTCTGGCTCTGGGTGTTGAAGAAAGGCTGATAGACAATCCCCAGATCGCCTTTCTCCAGCGCTTCAGGGAGCGCACGGATCAGATCCCGGTTCCGCTTGGCAACCGTCCGTAGCTCCGGATTATAGAAGCGATGCGTATGGCCTCCGAGGCTCTTGGCCTCGTAAAGCGCCAGGTCACTGGCTTCCAGAAGGCTTCCTACGCGCTCTGATCCGCCAATGGACAGCACGATTCCCGCACTGAGACCGACCGCGCAGCGCACGCCTTCGCCAACCCGGATTGGTACGTTTGTCAGCGCATTGATGAGGCCTGAGGCTGTGGCGGAAGCCTGAGCCGGAGTCGTCTGACGTTCGAGCAGCATGAACTCATCGCCACCAAAACGGTAGAGCCTGTGGCGTTCGCTCAGGGTGCGGCTCAGGACGACCGTGACTTTCCGGAGCATCTCGTCACCGGCGGAATGGCCGTGTCGGTCGTTGATCTGTTTGAAGCCATCCAGATCGAGGTTGAGCAGTGCGAACGCTTCTCCTGTGCGCGCGGCCTCGATGAGATAGGTTTCCATGTCGTCGAGGAAGGCGCCGCGGTTGGGCAGACCGGTCAGCAGATCGTGTCGTGCCCTGAAGGACGCACTTTCCTGCGCCCAGTGCGTCTGGGTCACGTCCGTCCCGACGCCGCGATAGCCGACGAAGGTACGGTCCTGAAAGACCGGGCGACCACTGAGCGACCAGAAGCGCTGCTGGCCCTGCAAAGTGCCGGAAACCACGATGTCCCGGAAGAAAATCCGGTTGTCGAGGCATTGTCGCAGGCGTCCAAGGCCCGTTCGCTCATCGGCGTCAAAAGCGGCCGGACCTGCCAGATCCGAGAGGATGTCAAAGAAAACGCGGGTTTCAAGCCACTCGCGGCTATTGCCGAAAGCGGAAGCCAGGCTGGCTGATACATTGCGCAGACTTCCGGATGCGCAGGTCTCCCACAGCCAGTCTCCGGTATCATCATCAGCATTGCGGAGCAGGAGCTGGACGATGCTGTTACGCTGTTCGAGGGAGTACCGGCTGACCAGAAAAGCCGTGAACAGAGTCCGGACTGCCATCGTCAGGGACAGGACGAAGAACAGATAGATTGCCATTTCCATGGCAACGTAAAAATAGAAAATCCCGTGATCGATTAGCCATGCTTCGAAAAGAGCGCTGCAACAAGACAGGATCAATATGGACGCAATGACTTCTCCAATCCCCGTCAGGGGCAGGAGCGAGATGGTTGTCGCGGTCAGGCCAACCATAAGGCCTGCGACCAAAACCCGGTCATTGGCGTCGCCGTATGGGAACACGACGGGGGGGAGGGTGGCCCAGCAAAGGGCAAAGGCGAAATTAATGCCCTTGAGAATCCAGGCTTGTCTGCTGCCAACCAGTTTTTCGGTTGGGATCATGTAAAAGCAAATGTTGTAGAGCACGAGCAGCAGCAGAACTGCGCCGCACAGCATCACGCCGTAAGTCGGATAATTTCTCATCAGGCAGAGGCAGGCGATTGGGCCGCCGCTAACCTGAGGAATGAAATGGAAGAAGTTCAGACCGCGCAGGACCCGGCAGCGCGAAAGGCGGATGTCTTCCTCTGCTCCTGCTGGGATTTCTGCCCGGAAGGGAAAAAGCCGGGCAAACTGCATGTGTTTCAGCAGGGTCAGGACAGCTGTCATTATGTCGCGCATTGCGGGAAGGCGACAACGGGAGCCGGTGAGACAGGCAAAGACATCATGGACCTTCCCAATAGCGGAGGAGGGTGCCACGATGACAGAAATTTATGAAGTTTTTCTTTGCAGAGAACGAATCTGTTGCAGACAATATCTCCGCGCCCCAGGTATGGCAGCCCGGGCACGGAGATAGCCGTTAAAAGGTTAAGGTTTCGTTAATGCGCCATTTCTGGTGTTGTGGCGTAAATCTCGTGACTGGCTTTTTCAAACATCTCAATACATTCGCGCATATTGGCCGTCAGGGCTGCGCGGGTGATGTCGGGGTCGTTGGATGGATAATATCCGCGGGCCAGATCTTCATCGATTTCCAGATGGGACGGGCCGTCATGCTCATGTTCATCATGCGCCAGACCCCAAGTCCAATGCTTCTTCGCGAACATGTCCGTGAATTTCGGAGCATGACAGAGATAGGCGGCCAGCTCTTCGGCGATGTATTCGACAGCAGCAAGCCATGAGAAGAAGACGACGGGATCTTCGCTGTCGGCATTGGCGATCAGCTTCTGGACCGTGGGAAGCGTATC
Organism: Gluconobacter cerevisiae; assembly: GCF_015244675.1. Lineage (GTDB taxonomy): Bacteria > Pseudomonadota > Alphaproteobacteria > Acetobacterales > Acetobacteraceae > Gluconobacter > Gluconobacter cerevisiae. The sequence goes on from NZ_JABCQO010000007.1 coordinate 130,680, forward strand.
GTAATGGGTTCCATACAGGTCGAGGCCGAATTCTTTTGCGCCGTCAGCCCAGAGAATGGCGTGTGAGCCTTCTTCTTCCTTCATTTCCCGTACGGCCTCACGGGCTTCTGAAAAGAAGGTTTTGATACGGGCCTGCCCGAAACGCTGGACGAGCGGTTTGATGGGAAGGTGGCCGACGCGTACGTCAATAGCGCGCTCAAAAGCCTGAATAAAAGGCCACCAGCCGATCATCATGGCCTTAATAGTCTCTTTATCGCCATGAGCTGCGCCCCGGGCCAGGGCGGAAGAATAGATTTTCTCGCGTGTAAAGACACGCATTTCGGCACGATTTACCAAAGGCTCGGAGAACAGTAGAGCGTACATCCGCGTAATCCTGAAGAAGTTTATTACATGCGCCGTTCTGGCAGGGATGTTGTAGGCGGTAATTTACCAGAAAAGTAAGTTTTTTACTTTAATTTTAATTGAGTTTTATTAAATTTGCAAAATATTAATATATTATAGTCTGTGAATGTTGCTTTATCGTAATAATTTTTCCAGCATAAAACAGCCATCCCTGAGTCCTGTTTGATGTCGTAACGTCTTTCTTCAGGCCGGAACCTGAAGAAACGCCATCATTTCCTTAAGAAACGCCCGCGGCTGTTCTACGTGAAGCCAGTGTCCGGCATCGGGCAAAGACTGAATCACCGCATGTGGGAAGAGCGCCAGGATGTGATCGTGATGTTCGGGCAGGACATAGGGCGAGGCTCCGCCACGCAGAAAAAGGACCGGCCCTTCGTAGGGGGCAATCTGAAGGTCGGGCCAGCTTTCGATGTCATGAATGTCGCGGGAGAGCGCGTCGAAACCGATGTTCCAGCCCGGAGAATCGCCCAGCCGGATGTTTTGCAGCAGCAGTTCGGCGACGGGACGGCTGCCTGTGATGGGCTCCAGAAGGGCCAGACCTTCCCGGCGCTCCAGTGATGAGGGGAATGTGAGGGTTTCGAGCTTCGAGATCATCTCGCGCTGCCCATGTCCCGTTCGCGCCGGGGCGATGTCCGCAACGAGCAGTTTCGTGACGCGTTCCGGGGCGGCGAGTGCGAGCATCATGCCAACCTTGCCGCCCATGGAATGTCCGACGACTGCAAAACGTTCGATTCCCAGATCGTCCAGCGTTTCCAGAACGTCCTGTGCCATGAGGGCATAGCTGGCGGGACCATGCGGGCTGTGGCCATGGTTGCGCAGATCCAGCGCCAGTGTCCGGAAGGTCGCGGACGCGCCGCGCTGGAGGAAGCCGAGATTCCGGGCCCGGCCGAACAGTCCGTGCAGGAAAACGACCGTCTCCGGGCCTTCGCCGCGTTCGATGGCATGCAGTTTCATCGGTGATCCTTCCATGACAGCTGTTGATCGGCAGCGCGCTTGCCGTCAAACAGGATCACACCTGCCGCCCGGGAGCCCGCTTGTCTACCAGTCCCGCCCCTTCGCCTGCTTCTCCTGAGGGTTCCGAAAACCGTTTTCAGGGGAGTGTCCGCCTGTTGCGACAGCGGATGAACCGCTTTCAGGCGCGTCTGTTTCCTCATGCTCCTTTGAATCTGCGAACACTGGTTCGTAGTAATGAAATCTGGCTGAGCGTATTGGCGGGATTTGTCGGCGTTCTGTCGGGGCTGTGCGTGGTCGTTATGACCCATCTCACCTTCTGGATGCACAGGCTGCTTTTTGGTGTTTCGGGCGGGGCTGGCGGTCATCTGTCCGGGCTGAGCGCCCTGCCACCTCTCCGGACAGTCGTAGTCCTGAGTAGCGGCGGCCTGGTAATCGGCCTGTTTGGGGTGCTGATCGCAAAAATCATGCCGCGCAGTCCGGTGGATCCCATCGAAGCGAATGCGCTGCATGGCGGGCGCATGTCGGTGCGGGACAGTCTGGTTATTGTCTGCCAGACTGTTCTGTCCAATGGCGTGGGTGGCTCCATCGGGCTTGAAGCCGGGTTTACCCAGATTGCGGCAGCGTTTGGCTCGCGGATCGGGCGCTCCTTCCGGGTGCGCCGGGAAGATCTGCGTGTTCTGGTGGGGGCTGGGGCCGGTGCGGCGATCGGGGCGGCGTTCGATGCGCCGGTGGCCGGTGCGTTCTATGCGTTCGAACTGGTGATCGGGTCCTATTCTCTGGGCAGTCTGTCCCCCGTGGCCGTGGCCGCGCTGGCGGGTGTGGGTGTGACGCGCTTTCTGGGTAGTGTGCCGCCGGGCATCGTCATTCCGTCTCCCGGAGACCTGTCGTGGGAAGGAACGGCCGGGGCGGTCCTCATCAGTGTTCTGACGGCGCTGACGGCTATCGGGCTGATGTTCTGCGTCACCCAGACGGAGGGGCTGTTCCGGCGCATGCCCGGCCCGGTCTGGCTACGTCCGGCGGTGGGCGGACTGATTGTGGGAGGGCTGGCGACGCTGCACCCCTCCGTTCTGTCTGCAGGACATGAAGCGATGCGGACTGTCTTTGCGGGGAATGTTACCGCGCGAATGGCCGTTGTGCTTTTGCTCCTGAAAGCGTTGGCATCGTGCCTGTGTATCGGGTCCGGGTTCCGCGGAGGGCTGTTTTTCGCGTCGCTGTATCTCGGGTCGCTGGCCGGGACGATTTACGGCGCGCTTCTAGCCCCCTTGGGCGTTGCGCCGGATTCCGTTACGGCCTGCGCCCTGATTGGTATGAGCGCCATGGCCGTGGCCGTCATCGGCAGTCCCATGACAATGGTATGCCTGATGCTGGAACTGACCGGCAGCGTGTCCATGAGCGGTGCCACGCTGGTGGCCGCAGTGCTCTCCCTCCTCACGGTGCGGCGCCTGTTCGGCTATAGCTTCGCGACATGGCGCTTCCATCTGCGCGGCGAATCCATCCGCTCCGCCGTCGATATCGGTTGGATGCGCTCTCTGAATGTGCGTCGCATGATGCGCGGGCAGGTCCGGACCCTCCCGGCGGAGACGTCCGTGAGCCGGGCGCAGACGCTGTTTCCCCTCGGTTCGGCCCAGCGGGTCGTATTGCTTGATGAAGCCGGTCATTATGACGGCATCGCCCATCTGGCGGAACTGCATGCCGCGCCTTCCGATCAGACACCGATCAGAACGCTGGCCCTGTTCCGTAACGCCATGCTCACACCGCTCATGAATGTCCGCGAGGCGATCGAACTGTTCGAAAAAGCCGAGGCCGATGCACTTGTCGTCGTCGAAGATCCACAATCCCGGCAGGTGATCGGAACCTTGACCGAACAGCACGCCCTGCGCCGCTATGCGGAGGAACTCGAACGCAGCCGCAGAAGCCTTGCGGGTGATGACAGTCTGCCAACCTGACCCGGCTCCGGCCTTTCCCCCTTGGCATCGGGCCGTTCCCGCTTCAACATATAGTCCTATCAGATGCCCGTTCCGGGCGCCCTAACCGGAGATTTTCCCATGACCGCGACCCCCGAATCCCGCCTCGCCGCCCTCGACATCACGCTGCCGGTCGCAGCCGCTCCGGTTGCGAACTACGTCACGACCGTACGGACGGGAAACCTGCTCGTCGTTTCCGGCCAGCTCCCGCTGGTGGATGGCAAGCTGCTCATCACCGGCAAGCTGGGTGACGAAGTTTCGGCCCATGCCGGTGTGGCCTGTGCTCGCGCCTGCCTCATCAATGTTCTGGCGCAGGCCAAGGCCGCACTGGACGGCGATCTTTCCCGCATCACGCGCGTTGTGCGTCTGGGTGGTTTCATTGCCTGCACGCCCGAATTCACCGACCACGCTACCGTCATGAACGGAGCGTCCGATCTGGCTGTCGAGGTGTTCGGTGACGCCGGACGCCATGCGCGCTCCACCATCGGCGTGCCGAGCCTGCCCGTGAATGCCCCGGTCGAGGTCGAGGCATTGTTCGAAATCGCCTGATACGGGAGAAACCGAATGGGAGAAACGGAGACCATGCCGTCCCCCGACTGGAGCCTGAGCCTTCATGCCTCGATCCACGAGATCGGGGCCGAAGCCTGGGACGCCTGTGCGGGAGCGGACAATCCGTTTGTCTCTTTCGGTTTTCTGTCCGCCCTTGAAGACAGCGGTTCCGTCGCGGACCGCTCTGGCTGGCTGGTTCGTCATGCCGCCTTGCGCGCGCCGGACGGCTCCATCGCGGCCCTCGCCCCGCTTTATGGAAAATCCCATTCCTGGGGCGAGTACGTCTTCGACCAGAGCTGGGCCCGCGCCTATGAAGCCGCGGGCGGGCGCTACTATCCAAAATTCGTCTGCGCTGTTCCGTTTTCACCGGTTCCCGGACCCAGACTCCTGTTGCATCCGGATCTGCCTGATCCGCAAGCTGTGGCGCAGGCGCTCGCCGCCGCGCTCATTCAGGCGACGGCGCAGCTTGGCCTGTCGTCTTTACATGCCAATTTCTGCGACGTGGCTTCGCTGAATGCCTTTACCGATGCCGGATATCTGCCGCGCACAGGCCTTCAATATCATTGGCAGAATAACGGCTACACGACGTTCGATGACTTTCTGGCCGCGCTGTCTTCCCGCAAACGTAAGTCTATCCGTAAGGAACGCAATGCCGCCCAGTCCTGTGGTCTGACCTTCAGCACGCTCCGCGGAAGTGACATCACGCCGGAAGACTGGAAAGCATTCTACCGCTTCTATCAGTCCACGATCGACCGCAAATGGGGCAGCGCCTATCTGACGGAGCGTTTCTTTCCCATGCTGTCCGAGCGCCTCGGAGACCGCGTGGTTCTGATGATGGCCCATCATGACGGAAAAGCTGTCGCCGGGGCCCTGAATCTCATGGGGGCGGATGCGCTGGTCGGGCGGAACTGGGGCTGCGAGGGAGACTGGCCCTTCCTGCATTTCGAGCTGTGTTATTATCGTGCGATTGCTTTCGCCATCGAACACGGCCTCTCCCGCGTCGAAGCCGGGGCACAGGGTGAGCATAAGATCCAGCGCGGTTATCTTCCGAGCTTCACCCATTCCGTCCATGCCATTCTCGATCCCGGTCTGCGACAGGCGGTCGCCGCCTTTGTGGATGAGGAACGAACCGCCCTGCAGGCGGAGGCGGCGGAACTGCTGACTCTTTCACCATATCGTCATGGCGAGTCGGGTTAAGGGCGTTCGTTTAACGATTGGGAAAGCTTTGTACCGTTACGCTGTGCTCCGAAATCGGGATTGACCGGAGCCTGTAACGCCCATGGAGAACAGTACCTATATCGCGCTTTCGCGTATGGACGCCCAGCAGCGCGCCATGTCTGTGGTTGCGGACAATATGTCGAACGCATCGACCGTGGGCTACAAACGCGAAAATGTCCTCTTCAGTGACTTCCTGTCCCATCAGCATGGCTCTAAACAGGCCGAGGGTGCGGATACGGAATCCTATACGCAGGACCGTGCGACATACCGGGACTTTCAGCAGGGCGACATGCAGTCCACCGGCAATCCTCTGGATCTGGCGCTTGGAGGCGAGGGGTATTTTCAGGTCCGCACCGCCAATGGTGTGCGCCTGACACGGGCAGGACGCTTTGAGGAACAGCAGGATGGGGCTGTCGTCGATGCAAGCGGGAATGCCCTGCTGGACCGTGACGGTCAGCCGATCGTACTCCCCCAGACCGACCATCGAATCACCATTTCCGCCGATGGTGTGATCTCGACCGAAACCGGCGAACAGGGCCAGATCGGCATCGTGACGGCGCAGGACGACAACAAGCTTCAGGCAGAAGGCAGCAGGCTCCTGCGGACGGATCAGCCTACAACCGCTGTGGAGCGGCCCAATATCGTGCAGGGCATGGTGGAAGGCAGCAACGTTCAGATGATGACCGAAGTGACTAAGATGATGGAAATCCAGCGGAATTTCCAGTTCATGGCGCAGTTCGTGGATGCCGAAGCCACGCGTCAGAAAAACGCCATCGACAAGATCGTTCAGGTCTCGGCCTGATTATTTCCCCTGACGGGACAAGGATAATTTTCCATGCGCGCACTCGACATCGCCGGAACGGGCATGCAGGCCCAGCAGACCAATGTGGAAACCATTTCCAACAACATCGCGAATATGAGTACCACGGGATATAAACGCTCCCGTGCCGAGTTTCAGGATCTGATCTACCAGAACCTTCGTCGTGTGGGCGCAAGCTCGTCCGATACCGGGACGACCATTCCGGCTGGCGCACAGGTCGGCCTTGGTGTGAAAACGGCGGCGATTTATCGCATCAACGATCAGGGCAGCCTTGAGCAGACCAGCAACTCCCTGGATATGGCGGTTCAGGGGCGCGGTTATTTTCAGGTCCAGCTTCCCTCGGGGCAGCTTGCCTATACCCGCGACGGTACGTTCTCGATGGACAATAATGGTTCTCTTGTGACCGCAGACGGCTATCTCATCAGCCCGACGATCACGATCCCCAACAATGCACAGAGCATTTCGATTGATCAGTCCGGTCAGGTCAGTGTGCAGGTCGCCGGGCAGAATAATACGACGCTCGTCGGGCAGCTTCAGTTGGGCATTTTCACAAACGAAAACGGTTTGGCTGCGATGGGGCAGAACCTGTTTACGCAGACGACGGCCTCAGGCGATGCCATGATGGGTAACCCTGAAGCTGTTGGCTACGGCAGCATCATGCAGGGTTATGTCGAGAACTCGAACGTCAATGTCGTAACCGAAATCACCGATCTTATTACGGCACAACGCGCCTATGAGATGAACAGCAAGGTCATTACCGCGTCTGATGACATGTTGAAGACTGTTACCAATTTAGGTGGTGCTTAAAATATGAACCGTGCCCTACTGACGGGTAGCATTCTGCTGCTGGCTGGGTGTGGTGATTTTTCTTTCGCATTGGGCGCGACATTGCGCACGAATGTTAATGTCGACCACCCGCGTGTACGTCTGTCCGATCTGTTTGCCGATCTGGGTAAGGGACAGGACACCGATATCGGCGATGCCCCGGCTCTGGGGGCGAGTTATGTAGTAGGTGGCCCGCAGTTGACGGCTATTGCCGCTCAGTTTGGCGTGGACTGGCCTGATGCCTCACCTTTGGTGTCCGCGACCGTGACGCATACGGCTCGCATGATTACAGCGGATGATGTCCTTCCTATCGTCCGTGAAGGGCTGGAACTGCCGTCCGAGGCGCGGGTGGAAGTAGCATTGACCGGTTTCAAACCTGTACCGGTTCCGGTTTCGGATCAGGGGGCACCCGCTATCTTGCATATTGATCGACCACCTCATGGCAGCGAACATTTTACGGCACGGCTTGAGGTACCTTCTACCAAAGGCGGGCAGGGAACGGCTTTCAATGTCAGCGGAACGGCGACAATGGAAGTGCGTGCGGTGACGCTGCGCCATGCCATGCATCTGGGGCAGCCCATCCTGTCGGACGATGTCACCATGACGTTTGTTCGCGTCGGTTTGATTCCGGATGATGCGTTACAGAACCCTGAGGACGCGGTTGGTCTGGAGGCGCGTGGCGTGCTTGCAGCCGGTCAGGTTCTCAGTGTCTCGGAACTCGCACATCCTCAATTGGTGCATCGCGGATCGCCGGTTGTGGCGACCTTCTCCGGCCAGAGCCTTCATCTGACGGTATCTGGAACCGTTCTGGAAGCAGGAGGAAAAGGCGATACCGTGCATGTTTACAATGCCAGCAGCCATATGGTTCTGACGGGACGTGTTATGGACAGAACGGAAGTAGAAGTTATTCCGGGCATTATGCCGCTTTCTGCCGATAGCAGAATGCATCAACAGACAACGGCTCTCCCTTCTCTTTGACGGGGCAGTTTCTGGTTTCGGTTGATTAAACCTTACGTCACCAGAAAATCCTCCCACTAAGATTAGGTCTCCTAGCCATAAGAGATAATTGCAGCACAACAGATGCCTGAGAAGAAGACAGTTGGGCATCTATTGTAGGGTATTGCGTACAAAGCCTGCCGTCAGCCTTTGAGCATCCCGAACATAATCTCGATCCGGTTATGGCAGTTGTATTTCTGGTTGTCGTATTTAGATGGGGCCCTTGCGGGATCTCTGTTGTTGAGGAGGGGAATCTGATCCCTTTCTTCTCTAACGTATCTCGGAACAAGTAAGCATCTTGGTCATGGCAGGCAGTTTTGTATTGATGCCATTTTTCGTGCGTTCGATCAGGCAACCAGAATTCTCTTTTTTAGCCGTTAGCCCGAAGGCGTGTGTGGTGTTTTGGGATAGGTCGTATCGATCATGGTGGTCTGGGGCTTTACGTGTGCGGCAACGAGGCTGTCAGTCAGTATAAGTTGCTCGTCGTTGCCCTCATTATAGAGCCTGAAAAAAGATCCTATTTAAAGATCGATGGATACTGTCGATAATATTTATACAAATTAAAAATAAGCGGGTGCTTCCTGTCCCGAATATCAAAGCCTTGAATTGAATGAACGTAGTTAGTGGACTCCAGAAAGAAGGAATCTGTCCGACACGGTAGGTCACTGGCAAATTAAGCCAATAGGTAGGCTCAGGGGTTCGAAAACTGCTTATGTCATTATTGAGAAATTTGAGATTGTGCTGTTTTGAGGGAATAAGAATGATAAAAATACCGGAATTCTTAATTTATTATAATAATGGAATGTTATCATAGGACAATATAAAATGTTTTATGAGTTGCGATGGAGTTTTATAATCATTGATGATGAAAATTATTCAGAAAATTAAAAACAGAGTTTATCAATAATTAAATAGAAATACAAAAATAGTTTTTATTTAATTATTAGAATTTTATAAAATATTTATTGGAATATTTTTTGCAGTGATATTTATCTCAAAAACGTTACCAGTAATAAAAAATAAAATCAATATTGTGTTATTGTGAACAAAAAATAGTCATTTCTATTATTATCGAAAATTCTAGAAGAGGAAGAAACGCATATCGAACTATGTCTTCTAGGAGAGCGCCATTGGAAAAAATATTTGATCCGAGTCCCGCTGCAATCTCTCTTTCTCGCAGGCGACTCTTGGCTCTCTCCAGTGTCTGCGTGACGGTTGCTGTTGTCGGGAGGGTAAAAAAAGGATCTGCTCAGAGCATCGTGGCATCCAATCGTGATGGCATTTCAGACTTCATGCAGCTTTCAGTTTTTGCTACCGGACATAAAAATCTGGATCTTGGTATTGGCTCAGCACTCTTTCTGGCATTTGAGGCACAGATACGGGATTTCTCAATTCAGGTAACAGCGCTTCGCGAACGCATTATTAAAAGCGGTTATCAGGATGTTGAGGCATTAGATGCGGGCCTTGAAGGAGATCCTCTACGCCCTACGCTTCTTCGGATTATTCGCGGCTGGTATTCCGGTGTTATTGAGGGCGGAACAAACGCAAAAGTTTATGCCTTCGAAACTGCTCTGATGTATCAACCGTCCCGCGATGTCGTGGTTATTCCGACATATGCTCATAACGGACCGAATTACTGGGTTTCGGAACCCGTATCCGTCGATGTCATGCCGGCATTCTAAGGAAATTATCCCAGTGATTATGCGATATTTTCGTCCTCTGTCCGGCACTGCCATGGCAATCGTTTCGCTTCTTGCGGGTACGTCCGTGCTGGCGCAACCGACAGATCCGACACCCGCTTCTGCTCATCGTCCCTCAATCAGTCGCGGCCATTATCTGGCAATTGCTGCCGATTGTGCGGCCTGTCATACCAATGGGAGGAATGGTCAGTTTCTTGCCGGCGGTTATGCAATATCTTCGCCAATGGGAAATATTTATTCGACCAATATTACTCCGTCGAAGACCTATGGTATTGGGAACTATACGCTGGAGCAATTTTCTCAGGCGCTCCGGCACGGCATTCGTGCAGATGGTGCTCAGCTTTATCCAGCTATGCCTTATGATGCTTATAATCGACTGACAGATGAAGACGTCAAATCGCTCTACGTGTACATCATGACTGAAGTAAAACCCGTGGATGCGCCTTCGCCAAGAACGCAACTCCCTTTTCCTTTTTCGGTCCGTGCATCACTTGGTATCTGGAAAATTGCGGCAAGAATTGAAGGCAAACCTTATGTCTTCGATCACACCCATAATGATGATTGGAATCGTGGTCGTTATCTGGTCGATGAGCTCGCGCATTGTGGTGAGTGCCATACTCCTCGTAACTTCCTGCTTGCTCCCAATCAGTCCGCTTATCTTGCTGGAGCGGACATAGGATCATGGCGTGCGCCAAATATTACGAATGATCCTCAAAGTGGCATTGGTGGTTGGTCGGATCGGGATCTTTTTCAGTATCTGAAGACTGGAAAAACCCTACACGCCCGTGCGGCGGGGCCAATGGCAGAGGCAATCGAACATAGTCTGCAATATCTGCCAGACTCTGATATTTCTGCCATGATTACGTATCTGCGCTCAGTCCCAGCAAAAACAGAAGCGGGTCAGACGATCGCTAATTTTGCACATACCGGCCGACCGTCCAGTTATAACGTCAGTGACGCCAATACCCGTCGTAGTAACAGTACACTTTCAAACACGGCAGATGGGGCGGTTCTTTACGAAGCTGTATGTTCCAGTTGCCACCAGTCTGATGGCAAAGGATCTTCAGACGGCTATTACCCCTCCCTTATCGGCAATACGACCACTGGGCAGTTCAATCCGAACGATCTGATCGCCAGTATTCTTTACGGCGTGGATCGCACAACGGGTGATCACGAAATTCTAATGCCGGCCTTTGGACCGGACTCTTTGGTGCAACCTCTAACAGATGAACAAATAGCGGCAGTGGCCGATTACGTACTGAGCCATTTTGGTAACGCGCAGGCCACAGTCTCTGTCGATGCCGTCAAGCAGGTGCGCGCAGGTGGAAAACAGGTTCCGATCGCCAAACTTGCCAATCCAGGGGTGATGTTCCTTCTCGGGGCTGGTGGCGTCTTGGGAGTTGTTTTGGTGATAGGTGGCCTCTGGTGGTTGATCAGCCGTCGCCAAAAGCGTTCCACTTAATAGAATTCAAGGATAAAGCCATGTCTAGTGAAACGCTTTCGACTGATGTTGTCATCGTTGGGGCCGGCATTTGCGGATCTTTACTCGCTCACAAGCTTGTTCGGAACGGGCTTTCTGTTCTTCTGCTGGATGCAGGTCCTCGTCGTGATCGCGCACAGATCCTAGAGAACTGGCGGAATATGCCGCCTGACAACAAGTCTCAGTATGATTATGCAACGCCTTATCCAAGCGTACCGTGGGCACCGCATACCAATTATTTTCCGGATAACAATTACCTGATTGTCAAAGGTCCTGATCGGACAGCTTATAAGCAGGGAATTATCAAGGGTGTCGGCGGTACGACCTGGCACTGGGCTGCTTCAAGCTGGCGGTATCTTCCGAACGATTTCAAGTTGCATTCCACTTATGGCGTCGGACGTGATTACGCCATGAGCTATGACGAGCTTGAACCCTATTATTACGAAGCTGAGTGCGAAATGGGTGTGATGGGACCAAATGGGGAAGAGATTACGCCTTCTGCTCCTCGTAAAAATCCATGGCCGATGACTTCCATGCCTTACGGATACGGAGATCGCACTTTCACGAAGATTGTCAGCAAACTTGGCTTGTCGAATACTCCCGTCCCACAGGCGCGTAATAGTCGGCCTTACGATGGTCGGCCGCAATGCTGTGGGAATAACAACTGCATGCCAATTTGCCCGATTGGTGCGATGTACAACGGCGTATATGCAGCAATAAAAGCAGAGAAGCTGGGGACAAAAATTATCCCCAATGCTGTCGTCTATGCGATGGAAACGGATGCAAAAAACAGGATTACAGCCATCCGATTCTATGATCCTGACAAGCAATCTCACCGCGTTGTCGCAAAAACGTTCGTGATTGCTGCAAATGGGATTGAAACTCCAAAATTGCTGCTTCTTGCTGCCAACGACCGAAATCCTAACGGTATTGCCAACTCTTCCGATCTTGTTGGTCGAAACATGATGGACCATCCAGGTATTGGCATGAGTTTTCAGTCAGCAGAACCTATCTGGGCTGGTGGGGGTTCAGTCCAGATGAGTTCTATTACTAACTTTCGTGATGGCGATTTTCGTTCGGATTATGCTGCCACACAGATCGGATATAATAATACGGCTCAGAATTCTCGTGCCGGAATGAAGGCGCTGTCCATGGGGTTGGTTGGTCGGAAACTGGACGAAGAAATCCGACGGCGCACAGCTCATGGCGTGGATATTTATGCCAACCATGAAGTCCTTCCAGATCCTAATAACCGTCTTGTGCTTTCCAAGGATCATAAAGATGCTCTCGGCATCCCTCATCCTGAAGTGACGTATGATGTGGGGGAATATGTTCGTAAATCGGCTGTTATTTCGCGGCAACGTCTCATGGATATTGCCAAGGCAATGGGCGGAACCGAGATCGAGATGACTCCCTACTTCACGCCGAATAACCATATTACGGGCGGTACGATCATGGGGAAAGACCCACGTGATTCAGTTGTCGACCAATGGTTGCGCACCCATGACCACGCTAATCTGTTCCTTGCAACAGGTGCCGCAATGGCTGCGTCTGGGACGGTCAACTCAACGTTAACAATGGCTGCGCTGTCATTGCGTACTGCAGATGCCATCCTTAACGATCTGAAACAGGGATAAGTATTTTGATTAAAAGAATGGGGCGCCAGAGCATTGGCGCAATCCTCAGTATTCTCATTGCATCAGCGGGACTGCCAGGAGTTGCTTCAGCAAAGGATTTAGCCGTGAACTTAGAAACATCAAATATTCTTATCGAGCAGGCCAAAAAATTGGCTACGGCCAGCCATAACCGTGTCGCTATTGCTATCGTGGATGCGGGGGGAAATCTTGTGGCGTTTCAGAAGATGGACGGCACACAACTTGGAAGTATCGAACTGGCGATCCGTAAAGCCAAGACCTCTCTTTCGTTCGCGCGCCCGACGGTCGAGATGGAACATGCTCTGAACATTGGAAATTATATGATCAGTACTCTTCCCAATGCTTTGCCTGCAGGGGGGGGATATCCGATTATGGTGAACAATGAGCTTGTAGGAGCCCTTGGGCTCAGTGGGGGTGAAGGCGATACCGATGCTCGCCTTGCCCAGGCCGCTGTCAGCACGTTCCTGAAGCCCTCTAAGGCAAAGAGCTCTGAATGAAAATTCGCCGTCATATTCACAGGAAAAAACTGACGGTCTTTTTCCTGTGTGCGGTTTTCGGGATTATTGGCCCCGGCCGTTATGCGTTCGCACAGAGCGAAACGTCTCAGAACCTGTCGACACCCGAATCCTATAAATCCCGTGCTTTTGCCATGGAAGGTGTCGGCACGTTTACGGTGGGACCATTGGTTCCGTCTCTCTATGGAAATCCTCATCTTTTCGGAGACTGGGGCGGTGCACAGACATGGCTTACCAAACGCGGGCTGTATCTGAATGTCGCTCTTAACGAAGAATATATGGGGAATGTTACTGGTGGGCGTACACGAGACAACGTTCTGGCTGGTCAGGTCGCTGCAGAATTGGATGTGGACTGGCAACAACTTGCGGGTATCAAGGGGCTCTGGACACATCTTCTCGTGATTAACGGTCATGGACGGAGTTTTAGTCATACATTAGGGGATTCTGTAACGAATCCGGAACAAATATATGGTGCGCGTGGTAATGTCGTTGCTCATCTTGTTTCAATGTACATGGATAAATCCTTTTTGAATGATCGTATCATCCTGTCACTTGGAGATATTCCAACAGGAAGTTTTTTTGCTTTTGATTATGTTGCCTGCTCTTTTATGAATGTCTCGGTTTGCAGTAATTTTGCTCCCGGGAAATATGTCCCAGGCGGCCGAGACTGGCCTTCAGGAAATCTGGGTGGCGTATTGCGTCTGCGCCCGACAGAAGAGACTTACATTATGGGGGGCGTTTTCGCGGTTTCTCCCCATAGTTATAATGGTGGAATTTCCGGATGGGCTATGGCTCAAAGCGGTTTGGGTAAGATCTCGTCGCAAATTGAAATCGGCTGGATGCCGTCTTTTGGTAAAAACAAGCTCCGAGGAAATTACAAAATCGGTGCTTGGTATGACAATTCGCGTTATCCCAATCTCTACGAAGATATTAATGGAAATTCGTTTCAGGCTACGGGTCTAGAGCGTCGCTATGAAGCTGGAATGACATCTGCTTGGTTCATGTTTGATCAGATGATTGTGCGTAACGGACCGGGTATTACAGATGGTCTGATCCTGTTGGGAGGGGTCGGATATGCTCAGGGCAATCTTGTTGCCATGCGTGATCATGAGTGGATAGGCGTCGTTGAGAGTGGAACGCCGTGGCATCGAAGTGGCGATCAGGCAGGTGTCATGTTTCAACATATGGATATGAGCCACACAGTTATGCTTCAGCAGGAATCCTCACGAACTCTTGGTCTTCCTTATCTGGATAATCAGTGGGGGCCTGTTTATGGGGTACAGCACTGGGAAAATGTTTATGAGGCATTTTACAGCACCCACATTATGCGTGGCACGACTTTACAAGCCGATTTTCAGTATCTCCAACGCCCAGGGGCTACTACGATATTTAAAGATGCAGCGGTTATTGGAGGGCAGTTAACATCAAATTTTTAGAGATAATCAATTTCTACAATTTATTAGAAATCCGCATTTTGTACCGCTTTATTCCTATTTAAAATTCTCCGATTCGATTTAGAAAACAATGAATTATTAATCTGAATTATTGAAAAACCTGAAGATTGATTGGATTAGGGTGGAACTTTCATGAGTCACTCAACGTTACGGGCAAAAAGGGAAATATTTTCATGGCTATTGATATGTCTGAACATCAGAATTCTCATTCAATGATTAGTAGCGCATTAGCTACTCCTGAATTGCGTGCCGATCGTTGGATGGCTGTTCTTTATCTAGCCAGAAAATGGGAAAAAACAAAAAATCCATCAATTAAAGAACAACTGTTGGTTTCGTTGAAGAATCTTGAAGAGATAGATTTTTATTTTGCTTATCCTGGATCGGTTTCTTTAAATCGCTTAAATGACTATCTGCAGGAAAATGATGCAAAAGCATTTTTGCGGCTTTCACAGCGAATTTCCACAAATATAATTTCAAAAAAATTCCATCGAGATATTTCTGTTTGGGATATTGAAAATTATGAAGACGAGCCTCTCAACAGGTTGCCGCAAGCCATATCGCGTATAAAAACAAAGCCGTATTTTGAAGTTTTAAGTGTTGTCCCACATGCGCGTTCCCGTTGGGAGCATATCAAAGAAGAGACACGGGGTGTGCGGCGTCCTGAAGATGAATTCATTTATGAAACTGTAGTTGTTGGGACTGCTGCAGATGCTCTTAAGGGAGTTTTGTTGAATTCTGATATTGGGTCAGTTATTTTATATGAGGGGTTCGAAAAAGGTTACGATAGTCAAGACGGTTTTTTAAAAGTATTTAAGGAAATAATAGATTTTTCTTCTATAGAAGAAGATGACTGCTTGTCTTTGGGGTTGGCTCAGGCGATAAAGAAAATTCGGCCAGAACTGGATATTTTTCTTTTAAGTGATCAAAATATTGAGGATTTTTCTGGAAAAAAAGAAAGCCTTATTTTTAATCGTATTTTCTACCAGATGGAAGAGCCTTTAGAAATTCATCTTTCTATTATGGAGGCAATTCACTGTCGGTATAAAACTCCTTTTTTCGATAATCTTAAGCGATACGCAGAAAGACCAATAGCAACTTTTCATGCGCTGCCGATTGCGCGCGGCAAGTCTATTTTCACTTCCAATTGGATTAGTGATATGGGCGAATTCTACGGACCAAACCTATTTCTTGCGGAAAGCTCTGCGACAACTGGTGGCTTGGATAGCCTGTTAGAGCCTACAGGTAATATAAAAGATGCCCAAGATATGGCTGCGAAGGCCTTTGGTGCTGATCGAGCATTTTTCGTAACAAATGGAACATCTACAAGTAATAAAATGGTCCTGCAAGCACTTTTAGTGCCTGGGGATATCGTTATTCTAGATAGAAACTGTCATAAATCACACCATTATGGATGTGTTTTGTCTGGAGCTCAGCCTTATTATGTCGAGGCTTTTCCCCTTGTAGAATATTCTATGTATGGAGGTGTTCCCCTCAAGACGATTAAACAAGGCCTCTTAAAATTAAGGGGCCAAGGCGAACTTGATCGTGTAAAAATGGTCGACTTGACGAACTGTACATTTGATGGACATGTTTACGATGTGCGTCGCGTTATGGAGGAGTGTCTGGCAATTAAGCCAGATTTGATTTTCCTATGGGATGAGGCTTGGTTTGGTTTTGCCCACTGGTCGCCTCTACTACGCCAACGGACTGCTATGGGGGCCGCTGCGGCTATCAGCGAAGCTTTAACCCAACCCGAAGCGTTGGCCGCCTGGGAAGATCAGCAGAAACTACTTGGTGGAAATCCGAGTGATGAGATACTGCTTGAAACGCGGTTGGTACCTGATCCACGTGCGGTGAGCATCCGCGTTTATCAAACTAACTCCATTCACAAATCCATGTCGGCCTTGCGCCAAGGGTCGATTGTTTTAGTGAAAGATGTTAAATTCGAGCATGTCGAAGCACAGTTTCATGAAGCTATCTTTACTCATGCGTCAACTAGTCCGAATTTACAAATCATAGCTTCTTTGGATGTTGCTCGACGTCAGATGCAGCTAGAGGGATATGGTCTTGTTGCTAATGCGATGAGGGTTTCGCTCGAAATTCGAAAGCAAATAAATAATCATCCTATAATCTCTAAATATTTTAGAGTGTTAAATAATTCAGAAATGATTCCTGAAGAATTTAGGAAATCGGGTCTTTCTGAATATAATGATCCAAATGTTGATTGGCCTAAAGCTATTGAAGCAATAAAAGATGATGAATTCATTATTGATCCTAGTCGTATGACGTTATTTTGTGGACATGCTGGTTTTGATGGGACTACATTCAAAAATATACTGGCAAGCAAATTCAATATACAACTTAATAAAACCTCAAGAAATAGTGTGCTTCTTCAGTCAAATATAAATAACAATAGAAGTGATATTGCGCTTCTTTTGAGTGTTTTAAATGAAATTTCAATGGATATTGAGAGTAAATATAATAATGGTGGAGGGGAATATCGGAAAAAATTTCAAAATTCTGTTAAAGAATTAATATCTGATCTTCCAGAATTGCCAAATTTCAGCAGATTTGATGATTGCTACCGTAACAATCCGAAATCCGACACACTTCACGGTGATATCCGCCGCGCATTTTACGATGCTTACAATGAAGCGGAGTGTGCATACGTCCTGTTGGATAGTGCTGAAATTGATGAACGACTAAAGTCAGGTCCTATTCTCGTATCAGCAAATTTTGTTATCCCGTATCCTCCAGGATTTCCAATAATGGTTCCTGGACAAGTTATAACTCAAGAAATTGTTGGATTTATGAGAAAATTAGATGTGAAGGAAATACACGGATTTGATAGAGATTTAGGTTTGAAAATATTGAATAAAAAATCGATTTAATCGGACCTATATTTAATTTTACTGAACACATTTTATGAAAGAAGGTATATTTCAGAATGATTTTTCATTGGATTGCAGAAACTCTACGCTCATCACCCGAGCTGGCTATCTTTTTGGCTTTGGCTATTGGCTTCTGGGTCGGTTCCCGAAAATTTGGAAGTTTTAGCCTTGGAGCCGTAACGGGAACATTGCTTGCTGGGGTATTAATTGGACAACTAGGCATCACGATATCACCGCAAATAAAATCAGTATTTTTCATTATGTTCTTATTTGCTGTTGGTTTTGGGGTTGGTCCACAATTTGTCCGAGGAATCGCGAATAATGGCTTACCTCAAGCACTATTCGCCGTTGTTATTGCCTCTCTATGCTTGGTTTGTGTCTATATCGCGGCAGTTTTTTCCGGGTATGGGCCGGGTATGGCAGAAGGTTTGTTGGCAGGATCCCAGACAATTTCGGCATCAATAGGTCTGGCAACGGATGCAATCAATCGTAGCGCTCTTTCCGCCGAACAAATTCAAGAACAATTAAATGCTATACCTGTTGCATATGCTGTAACTTATTTATTTGGGACTGTTGGTACAGGTTGGATATTAGCATTTCTAGGGCCTAAGATTCTTAGAATTAATTTGGAAGAAGAGTGTCAGCGATATGAACGTGAAATGAATATCAAGCCTGTTAATGAAAATTATGAGACGGGCTGGCATCAACATATTATGCGTGCGTATCGTTTGAAAACTATAGGAAAGTTTGCTGGCAAAAGTGTTTTTGCTGCAGAAAAGTCCGCACAAGATAGAATTTTCTTAGAAAATATTCGCCGTGATGGAAAAATAATATCTTTCGATGAAAATACTGTATTAGAGGTGGGAGACTGCGTTGCGGTATCAGGGTCACATGATGCTTTGGTATATTGGTCAAATCATGCTGAAGAGGTTTCAGATAGGGAGTTAATAAATATCCCTATTGAAACAGTAAATGTTGTAATTACAAACAAAAAATTAAATGGTCAGCGTTTAGGAAACTTGGCTGAATCTGATTATTCTCACGGCATATATATAAATAGCATTCATAGAGGGTCTATGGGTGTTGAAGTGCCTTTGTTGTCGGAAACGGATATATTCCGAGGTGATATTATAAATGTTACTGGAACCAGAAGGAATATAGATAAATTACTTAATGAAGTTGGATATGCGGATCGGCCAACGGAAATAACAAGTATAGTTTTAGTTGGTTGTGGAATATTTATTGGTGGATTAGTTGGGTCAATTATTCTTCCTATAGCAGGAGTGCCCATTACGGTTTCTGCTTCTGGAGGAGCTTTGATTGCTGGCCTTGTCTTAGGATGGCTTCGGAGTGTTACACCTAAGATTGGGAATATACCAAACTCTACAGTATGGTTCATGAACACGGTAGGTCTTAATATATTTATTGCTGTGGTTGGAATTTCAGCCGGTCCAACCTTTATTAAAGGTCTTCATGAAGCAGGCGTAAGCGTATTTTTATGGGGGCTTTTTGCTAGCGCAGTACCAATGCTTCTTGCTCCTCTGATAGGGAAATATATTTTTCGATTTGATCCAGCTATAAATCTCGGTTGTTGTGGAGGAGCAAGGACAAGTACAGCGTCTGTTGCAATGGTGGCAGATGTAGCTAAAAGTAACGTTCCGATGTTGGGATATACTGTTCCTTATGCTGTAAGTAATACATTGCTAACTATGTGGGGGTTGGTTATTGTAATTCTTCTTTCTTAGATAGATTTATATTTAATTACTGGAGTGTAACATTTTATAATGACTATGGGATTCTAATTCTGAAGAGCAGAGGGCTTCCCATAGCGACATCGATCATGGCGCCGGATACGTTGAAGTGCTCTTTGTAGTTGCGGACTAAGCATCACCACCGTGTCATCCAGCCAAACGTACGCTCCATCACCCAACGCAGCTGCGGGCCATATAGCGGATCGCGTTCAGCATCTCGCGCATGTCCACTGTCAGCTTGCGATCGTGCTTCGCCACTGGCGGGAGAAACGGCTGCACCCTTTTCCACTCGGCTTCGGTCAGATCTATCGGATAGCGTCTGGTTGTCTTCTCGATATGGGTCATCCGGCCACGGCTCGCTCGGGTCCACATCCCCAGCTTGAAGTGCGCCCAGATCAGACCGCCAAGCACATTCTCAAACGGGATCTAAAGCCTGTTAGATCTTGAATGGTGGAGTGGGCAGCACAGCTTATTGTGATGAACATGATGCAGTCTGTGTTTTTCGATAATGCAGCGTGGTCGATTGGGGAATCTCTGATCGAGGATGTGCGCCTCAAGGGTAAGACCACGCCGCGCAATCTGTGGCGAACCATGCTGGCGATTCTCTGGAGCCATCAGAACGAGGCAGATTGACAAGCCATTCTCTCGGAACCTAGCTCCTGGTGAATTACAGCAGCCCAGCTTTTCATTCGGTGGGCGAAGGCGAGTGTCTGACAGTCTCTCTTCGAACGGTTAAAAGACCTTGATCGCGCCCCTGGTATGGTCTTTTTCGATGGCACTAACATTCGAGCCCACTGACGTGCCCCCCTTTTTGTATCCACTCAAAAGGAGAGTTCTCGTTTTTTATGGCTTTGGGTTGATTGGATGACAAGTGTCTCGGAGGCATGCCCCCGAGACACTTGTCTG
>NZ_JABCQO010000008.1 GCF_015244675.1 Gluconobacter cerevisiae
TGGCGCTCAGACAACAAAAATACCTCACTCACAGGCCTACCCTCCATCGGTAAGCCTGTGAATCACAACCTCTCGCTCAGTTCAATAAATTAATAGGTCCTGAGCCTAGAAGATGATGATATGCACGGCTTGAGGCGGACGGGTGGCCAAGCATACTCTGCCCATTTGTCTATTCCGCGTGATCGCTGGGCTGATGCCGGAAAGGCGTTTGGAACTAAGACAGGCATCAAGCAGGAAGTGGTCCGCTCTCTTGGAACCCGTGAAAAACAGGAAGCCATCAGAAGGCGCGACAAGGCCCTTGCAGCGATGCGAGAGGACTTGACAGGCTGGATGGCTGAAGATCGACTGCTCAATGGGGCGTTTGAGGCCCGGCGGGAGATAGCGGCCACTTCAGACAGGACGGTGGTGACAGGCAGATGGGACCTACCGCCCCTAAACGCCGTCTGATCGAGGGTATGGACTACTTGGAGGATCGAGCGGAACGGCTTGAGAAGGCTGGATAAGGACTCTTCAGGCTATGTGAGGCAGTTCCGGGAAATCGCGCTTGGCGAAAGGACGCCTTTTGCTCTGGTGCTGGATAGATGGATGAAGGATCGGGAGAGTTATGCGTCCCATTCCGTCATTTCTCTGGATCGGGCCACCCTCAACAACTTCGGACACTATCTGGCCGATGTGCAGGACGCCCCCTAAACCGCCTGAGGACCCGATAGCCTTCTTGCGGGCACAGGTGATCGAGGATGTTCCTGATATGGTCCTTGGGGGCTTTGCTGAGTGGCTGATGAACAAGCAGCGTCTCAGCCCCAAGATTGCCGGGAACCGCATCACGCCTCTCAAGGCCATGTGGATCTATGCAATCCAGAATCACATTCTGAAGGGCCCCCAACCCGTGGACGGGCGCTACTGCCGGGTTGAAAAGGAAAGCCGGAAAGAAGGGGGCTGAGCCCCGAGCCTAGGTTCGGCTACACGAGGAAACATGTGTTCAGCGATGATCAAAAGGTCTCTCGTCGCTTGCCGCAAGGTGGCGGATATAGAGATGGCGAAAATCCGAACGCGTATTGACGAAAATGGGCAGGCTCATACCACCGATGACTGGTCCGTCCGCCAGTTCCACAACAGAAAAGCGCGGCAGATCACGCTCCCGTATAGCGCAGAGCGACGGCAGAAGTGGGTAGCTGCGTTCAACGAGCGCAGACAGAATTGTCTCTGGCAGCGCTCCTCCCAGCAATACCGTTTCAGGATCAAAAGCCGTTTCCATAATGGAGACGAGGTAGCGTAAAGTTGCAGCGGCATCTTCAAGCCAATGCATCAGACGGGTATCACGGCGCCGATGCAATTCGGATAGAATTTCTGGAGTCAGTTCTTTGACGGGGACCTCCAGTTGCTGAGCGATGGCGTGAAGCGACAGCAGATCATCAATCACGCCTTTGCCACCAGGAGCAGGAAGCAGACCGAATTCACCAGCATTGCCGTGAACGCCTTTCATCGGCATTGCGTCAGCTACGATGCCTGCTCCGGTACCATAACCAATATAGACAAGAACAAAATTACGCATCGAACCGCCAGATTGATGCAGAAGCGTGCCAACTGCCGCCGCAGTAGCGTCATTTTCCATTAACACTGGTATTTTGAGGCGATCTGCCAGATCAGTCACGGGGTCAAAACCACGCCACTTTTCCCAACCCGGCATACGCATCTCAACTTCGTATTTATCGGCATTGAGCGTCGGTAGCACGAGACCCAAACCCCAGAGGCCCTCCTGCTTAACTCCACTACCCGTCATTAACTGTCCGACCATCCCTACGATAACCGACATGGTCGCAACTGGATCGCTTGTGTCACCAGACCAGTCGACCCGGGCTACGATGTTGAGCAAAAGATCTCCAAGAACTGCAGAAATCCGTCCACGATCCACATGTATGCCAATCGCATATCCAGCTTCCGGGTTAGGAGCGAGATATGTCTGCGGCTGCCCCCGTAAGCCGGTGGAACGTCCCGCTTCCCGAATCAATCCTTGGTCAAGCAGTTCACGGGTAATGCCCGAAATGGTCTGCGGCTTAAGACCGACGCGTTGTGCAATGTCAACACGACTTAGTGGGCCGTTCTGATGAAGTAACTCGAAAACAAGACGACGGTTATAGATACGTGAAAAAGCCTGCCCTGCCCCATCTGGCACATCATGCTCGCTCATTTGACTGCTCCTGCCGTTAATCCGGCCGCGATGCGATGTTGGAAGAGCAAAACAAGTAAAACAGGAGGCACAATTGCAAGGAGAGAGGCAGACATGATGATTCCGAAAGGGAGCTCGAAACGACTAGGAGCAGAAATAAGACCAATGCTTACTGGCAACGTCCGCGCAGAGTCGCTCAGGGTAAAAGTCAGCGCGAAAAGGAATTCATTCCAGCAATTCATAAAAATCAAAAGCCCCGTCGCGACAATGCCAGGCCAGATTAACGGCAAATGAATCATGATCAGGCGCCGCAGTAGCCCACATCCATCGAGAGATGCAGCGTCATCAAGGTCCCGCGGGATGTCACGGAAAAAGCCGGCAAGTAGCCAGATCGCAAAAGGTAGTGCAAAAAAAAGATCAGCAAAAATCAGGCTTTCAAGGCGATTATAGAGCCCAAGCCGGGAAATAAGAGTAAACAGACCCGACAGGAGCGCAATCTGGGGAAGCATTGAACAACCAAGGAGCGACGCAAGCACCAGACTATGACCACGAAAAGACATGCGCCCTAATGCATAAGCTCCAGGAAGTGCCAGAATAAGGGCAATCAGATCCACTGCACCAGCCGATATCAGTGAATTGGCCGCATCTCGCCACCATGTCGGGTCTGACAGTATCTGGCGATAATTATCAAAATCAGGCGTTGCCAGAAGCGCGGCGGAAAAAAGCTGTGGTCCACGCCGAAAGGACGTCACAAGCGCCCAATAAAGTGGAAACACTGTCTGCCCTAATGCTGCAGCAAGAGCTACCCAGCGCCAGGACAGCGAAATCGCACGCATCAGAAGGGCTCTCTGCGCTGCGGCAGGGTAATGCACCGCCAGAACAGGACCACGGTAAGGGTTATGACGCCGAGGGTCGCCAATGCAGCCGCAGCGCCGTAACCCGGTGCTCCAAGCTGTACGATCTGCGTATGAATGAAAACGGATAAAGTCATGCCGTTCATGTCTACACCGTAAAGGACGCTCGAAAGATCAAACATTCTCAGCGCATCAAGCAAACGAAACAGAGCAGCAACTGTCAGCATTGGCCAGATCAGCGGCATGGTGACGTAACGGAAGCACTGCCAGTGCGTCGCGCCATCCATAAGGGCTGCTTCCAGCGCATCCGTTGGTACGGTTTGAAGCCCGGCGAGAGCGAGCAACGTCATGAAGGGTGTTGCCTGCCATATATCGACCACGATCATCGTAGCGAGCATACCATTTGGTCCAGCGGTCCACGCCACACCATGTTTGATCAATCCGCTCTCAAGTAATACGGCATTGATAACGCCGTACTGCTCGTTGAGCATCCAGCTCCATAACCGTGCCGCCACCACGCCAGGAACCGCCCATGGCAGCAGCATAACTGCCAGCACAATCCCCCGGATAACGGTGTTCAACTTCTGAAGGATGACTGCAAAGCCGACGCCAAGAACGGTTTCTACGACTACCGATCCCAGCGCAAAAATAACTGTCGTGCGGACTGATCGCCACCAACTGGAATCTCCCATCATGATCCAGAAATTCTCCAGTGTCGCTCCGGTCTGAGCGGGAACGAAACCGTGCGGATCATGGCTGAAAGCCAGATGTAACGTCTGGATGAACGGCACAAGAACGAGCGCCATAAGCGTCAGCAGTGAGGGCGCCAGTAATACCCATGGTTGCCAAACAAACATTCTGTGTTGCAGAATTTTACGTGACATCCAGTGCCTGTCGCGCCGCCCACGCCGTTAAGGCTGCTCCAATAATCCCTGCCTCTTCCCCCAACCCCGCCACAAGTAGTGGAATATCAGAACAGGACTGCTCCCAGATGTGCGAGCGTATCTGTGTTTCCAGCTTTGTGCGGTAAACACCTGTCGAACAGCCAAGGCCACCCCCAAGAATGATCTTCTCGGGATCGAGCATGTTCACAACCTGGGCAATCAGACGCCCTCCCATTCCGGCGCCATCCGCAATGACACGTAGTGCCATAGGATCCTCCAGTGCCGCCAGTTCCTCTAAGCTGTGTACCCCATGCAGCAATGGTTCGCCCCCACGCTCTTCCCACAGGCGCGCCATGCCAATTCCCGAAGCATAATCCTCAGGAATTGCGGATGCGAGTTCTGAACGGTCCCTCACCGGCACAGCCATTTCAGAACTGGCAAAATGAATCGCAAAACCATGCGCTCCTGCGTAAGGACGTCCCTCAAGGCATAGCGTGTAGCTCATCCCCGAACCAAGGGAGAAATAAGCGAAATTGCTACACCCTCGCCCGGCACCAAATCGGGCTTCGGCAAAAGCTGCCGCGCGGACATCACTCTCTGCCCGAACCGGAGCTCCCGTTATGCTCGACAAACGCTCGATGAGGCCTGGCAGAGGAAAGTTCCAGGCACTCCGGATTTCGCCGTACAGATCCACCAGTTCGGGAACAGCTACGCCGATCGCGGCCGTTGCCCCGTTATGGATACCATCAGGCGGCAGAATAGAATCCAACAGCATGGCAATGTCATCTACAATCCCCTCGCCCGGTGCATTGCGACGGGTCTGAATGCGGCAGACAGGCCCAAGAGTGCCGGTTTCCATGTTGACCCATGCTGCCGCGATCTTGGTCGCTCCAACATCAATCCCAATGGCATAGGAAGAAGATGCCCGCGTTGTCACAGGCCAAGTCGCCGTAGAACGTCACGATTATGTCGAGCAATGGGTAATGGCTTTTCCGGCACACAGGGATACATGTCCTGCTCCACCACAGCAAAACCATCAAAGCGTCGACCTTTAAGAAAAGCTACGACGTCTGCAAAGTCCATGACTCCCTTGTCCAGTTCGCACATGACACCATTCTGAAAGACGTCCATGAAAGGTGTCTGCTCCGCCATGGCTCTCGCATGTATGGCGGCATCCATATTTTTAAAATGATAATACGGGATACGGTCGGCATGAGCACGCATGAAGGCCAAAGCATCCCCGCCTGCATAAGCATGATGGCCAAAATCATAACAGAGTTCGACCAGGTCAGCAGGAGTATCGGCTAACAAGTGCAGAATTTCCTCTTCGCTCTCCACCGCCGTGCCCACATGCGGGTGAAACAGAAGCCGCAACCCATATTCCTGCGAAATAATGCGTCCGGCCTCGGTAATCACACCCATCATGTGACGCCATGTTTCCGGAGAGGCAACGCGAGCCTGTCGGGAAGAATAGACGTCCGAGTCATCCATAAGCAGAAACCACGGCGTATTGGTCGCAACCAGTGTCTCACATAGTGGCTTAATCCGAGCTCGCAGCGTCTGCCAGGCATCCTGCTTCGCAAGTGGATGCACGACAGCCGCACCACACAGCCCAAGATTGCGGGACGCAAGCGCATCCGTCAGTCGGCTGCGATCCGTGGGGAGATATCCCCATGGTCCCAGTTCAGTCCACTCATAGCCAGCCTGCGCCACCTCATCGAGATACCGCTCCCAAGGCGTCTGGCGAGAGTCCTCAGCATACCACACCCCCCAGGCATCCGGGGCCGTTCCAATACGAATGGTCATTGTGTTTTCTCCTCAAGAACATCCTCACCTGCCCGGCTTTCAGACCAACGGCCGCGACGGGCCATAAACTCGAAAATTTCTGAAAGCCGGCGCAAGCTGCCGGCAGCATCCTGCTGTCCACTCAGCGTTTGGTGAAAACTGTTGGCCGCCAGCCACGCCACGCGTGGATAATCCGTTCCGGTCTGAGCCACAGGACGCAGGACGGGACGCGCAAGCGCAGTCCTGATTGTGCTGAGAACCGGCAACGCCGTGAGCACAGCGGGATCGTTGAGGAGTGCGCGACGCGCAGGGATATAAGCCCCCCTAACAACACGCTCGCGCTCAACCTCTGGCGATGTCAAATAGCGCATCAGCGAAAGAGCTTCTTCGGGATGAGGACTATTCCGGGCCATGCCAAGATAGACAGTCCCGTCAACACCACGCGGTGGGTCGGATGCCTTCTCACGCGGCAGAGCTGCAACGCCGACCTTTCCGGCAATCACACTCTGCGGGTCATTGGCCAGAGCCCAGGCATAGACCCAGTTCCGCATAAATACCGCATGGCCAGACTGGAAAGCCCCACGGGCAGCTTCTTCATCATCGGAGAGAACGCCAGAGGGTGAAATCGTACCAATCCATCCCGCGGCACGCTTCATAGCCGCACGAGCCACTCCGTTATCCAGAGTAATCTGCCCATCTCCTGAAACGATGGTTCCACCTTCAGGACCAAACCATTCCAACACGTTGCATACGAGACTTTCTGCCGTACGTCCCTGCCAGACATACCCCCACAATGCGCTGTCTCCACGGGCACGCTCCGCTTTTTGGATCGCATTTGCCTCGGCACCCAGTTCGTCCCAGCTCTGCGGCACAGGAAATCGGTACTTCTCCAACAGGTCCCGTCGATAGAACAGAAGTCCGACATCGCGATACCAGGGTAACGCAACGTCATGGCCCGAACTGACGAACGGGCCAGGCGTCAGGTCATCATCAGCCGCAGCGCGGGGAATAATTCCCAGCCTTGGTGCCAGTGTGCCCAGCCATGTTCCGTCCATAACCAGAACATCAACCATAGGCGACTGCGCGGAAAGTAGCTGTCGATATAGCGGCAGGATCGCACCCCAGTCAGACGGTAGCGGGACAAGCGTCACGGTATTGCCGGTCATGTGTGCCCAAGCCTGTGTCTCGGAGGCACAAAGAGCCATTTCTGCGCCATTCGACGAGCAAAATACCGTAAGATTTTTAGCACGGACGCCAGAAGACAAAATCAGCGCGCATCCTGCCAGAAACACTGATAACCGTCTTTTCATCGCGCGACCTCCCCGGACACACGGGCAGCCGCTACGAACAGACTGGCCGCGGTCAATTGGGCCTGTGCCGAGGGAGTAAAAGGCGTAGCGCTCCAGTCGCTATCGAACTGCGCATCCGGAAACCTGTTAGCCCATAGACGCATACTTTCGTCGGTGAGCCATGTCTTTAAAGCTTCCTGATCTCCGCCAGCAGGCAATGCCGGCACAAGACGGCCTAAAGCCTGCACGAAAATACCGCGGAAAATTCGGCTATCGATATTCATCACTCCCGTAGCCTCGCGAAAGCCTCCATCGAGCATGGTACGTTCACCAATAGCCTGCCGAGCGATATGGGCAGCCTGTAGCAGAAAATAAGGATCCCCTGTCAGCACCGTCAAATTCCGCAAGGCGTCAAGAATGACTCCTTGATTATAGCTATAGGTGGGCGAGCCATTATTAAGACACCGCGCATCAAGACCGTCATTGATTGCATGAGATGTCAGGATCATGCCGCTACCCTCGAACCATCGCCAACTTTTCAATGCCCACTCTTTATAAGAAGCATCCCCGGTCATAACGGACAGACGTGCGGCAACATCTATGAAAAGTTCGTTGGTAATCGCGTTTTTATAGGTGTGCGCATGATCCCACCATACACCACCACCGCAGGCTCCGTCCCAGGCATGCACAGTGAGCCTGCTGAAAATACGGGCCGCATTTTTTAGAGCATTGCGTTGCCGCTCCCGATTCCCATCCTGAACGGCCCAATCCAGTTCTGCTTCTGCGAGCCAGAGATCATCATCATTGCCGTCCAACCCCCGATGATCTGCCAGCAACTCACCGGCAAGTGCGTGAAAGTGCGAATCACCCGAGGCGGCTTCATAGTCCATCAATGTCCCAACAGACACGAAACGCTGCCAGGCATGAAACGCGTCCCCGTCATGATGAGTGTGCAGCTCACGAGCGTAGTGCGCAGACAAAATATCCAGCGCCATTCTGGCCTGCTGCAGAGGGGGCGCTCTCGAAAAATCCACTGTCTTAGCAAGGCAGGAACCCGACCAGAAAATCCACGCAACCATGCCAAAAATTCCCGGCGCCTTTCGAAGAATGCCCGACATCTCCGCCCTCTTTCGTTACGCGACACCGAAAAACAATGAGAGCCTGGAATGCCCTTAAAAGCCTACAGGTCATATTAAATACATAACTCGTATTTATATCCAAATGTTTTTGTAATTTTGTTACAAAATAGTGCTGGTCGATATTTAACACAGGCTTCACACAAATTTTCTCAGAAACATATTAAGCCCACTCGGACAGCGGATTTCCATGTTTATAGAGGGTTCCAGAAGGACGAATCGACAGAACGAAGGGGGCCGTATGTTTCTCCGTTGCATGTTCGAAAGAGAAAAACTTAGATCAAAACATTTGTTTTATAGGCCAAACTCAGAAGCCATAGAGGACAATTCCTCATGTTTTTGATCGCCGAATTTTTCGCCCCTGCCATTGGCAACACCCAATAGGTCCACGTGCGCAGTGCGTGGTTCGTCTCTTTCCTTCAAGAGGGTCCGTTCGATGATATCGTTTAAAAAAGCTCTGACGAGATATCTGATCCCGCTGACGACAGTCGGCGTTATTGCGCCTGCACTGGCGCAGCCAACCTCCCACAAGGTCAGAACTCACAGCAAGAAACAAGAATCGCGTGCCATCAATCTGGCTCGGGGCAAAACGCCGACAGCGCCGGTGTCAAAACCATCGTCTATCCCGCCGCGTCCGCAGATTTTTGCTTCCGCCAGCAAGGCCGAAAGCATCAATGTTACGGGAACGCGTGGCGGGAGCGTTGCAGCAGCCCTTGACGAGCAGCGCCACAGCGTAGGGGTGGCAAGCGTCATGTCGCGTGAGCAACTCGAACAGGCCCCAGAGACAAACCTCTCAGATATTCTGACACGTCTTCCCGGCGTCTCGGCCTATAGCGACATGGGAGGCGCCCAGGCTGCAACAGGAGAGTCTCAGTACATGACCATTCGTGGTCTTGACTCAAGCTACAACGCGTACACCCTGAACGGGGAACGCATCGCTCCAGCCGACCCGTCCACACGCGCCGTATCATTCGATATGCTTGCCCCGTATGGCATCACATCAATTAAAGTATCCAAAAGCACCACGGCCGATATGGATGGCGATGCAATCGGCGGCGCAATCGATATCAGAACCCCCACTGCTTTCGATTTTTCTGGCCCGTATCAGAAAATTACTCTGCAAGGCCAGTTAAACGACAAGGCGGCACAGATTGGTACGCAGGATCTTGGAGGCACCGCGCAGGTAGAATTCGCCCGTCGCTTTGGAAAAGATAATCGCTTTGGTATTTACGCCACGGGCTATTATTCTTCCAAAGGGGTACTGGCAGACGCCGTTGCACCGAATACCTCCTATTCTCCAACGCTTCTGTCACAGTCAGGGGTGACAAGCCTGAACCAGGCATCGCAGCTCTCGACACAGCAATTGAAGTACGATCTCTTCTCCAGTTCCATCAAACGGTATGGTGGCTCTCTTTCGCTCAACTACAAGGGCGATAATCAAGAGTTCTATGCCTTGGGAACTTATGGTCAGTACAATGTCAAAATGGACGATAACCAGATTTCATTGCGCGGCGCAGATTCCGGTTATAATGCCAGCGGAATTTATCAATCCGCAAATGCAACCCGGGGCCAGTATTTTGAAACTGACGACTCAGCCCAGTTGTTAACAACACAGAAAATTGGAGGAATTACTCGCGCCCAGAACTGGACCATCAACTACGACGTGTTCAACAGCTATGGCGTACAATCAAGCCCGAACCAGGTCGAGGCAAGCATGTATGGTAACACAACTGTCAATGGCCCTTTCAATTTTGATGTCGCCAACACAACGTTGCCCCGCGCAGTTGCGTCTTCTGGCGCCCTCGCAGAACTCTACAATCAGAACACCAATAAATTTTGGAAAACACAGGGGCGTGACTCCCAGAGTACGGCGGACATGTTCGGTATTCACGCTGACGCCGCCTATCATTTCCATTTGGATATCCTGAAATCCATCGTCTTCGGCTTTAAAATCAGCGATACCCAACGCCAGTCCTGGCGTCACCCATATTTTCATGACGATAATAATTTCGTTTATGATGGTCCCTTTTTCGGCGGCGAGAGCTGGGCCTACAATAATGCAGCCGGTCCTATGGTCGGC
Organism: Gluconobacter cerevisiae; assembly: GCF_015244675.1. Lineage (GTDB taxonomy): Bacteria > Pseudomonadota > Alphaproteobacteria > Acetobacterales > Acetobacteraceae > Gluconobacter > Gluconobacter cerevisiae. The sequence continues at coordinate 10,196 of NZ_JABCQO010000008.1, forward strand.
AATATTCCTGGAAAAAATGTCAATGCCTTCGGAGGCGCAGCCGGTGATTTCCGCCTGTTGGACCGGGACTGGGTCAAGAACACGACCGTCCCCCATAAATATCAAAATGACCCCAACGGCGCGGGTAATTACACAAAAAACGATTGGAATGCGAATACCAGTCGTGGATCTGAACGCGTTTACGCGGCCTTTGTTGAACTCAATCTTCAGGCCGGTCCTGTCGATATCCACCCAGGGTTTCGATATGAATATACAGATTTCAGCGGATCACATTGGAAATCCAATGGCGATGATGCGACCGGAGAGTTCATCAATATCAAGCAATCCTACGGTACACCGCTTCCATACCTCAACATCAATTATCGCCCGACAGACCTCAGCGTCCTGCGATTTTCCGTACGTCGCGCCCTTACACGCCCCGCCTTCGGCCTGATCAACGGCGCAACATCGTTAACGCTTGACTCATTGACCAACCGGGTCATTTCCGTATCCCAACCCAACCCAAATCTACGTCCGACTACCGCTACGGTCTTTGATTTCTCAGGAGAGCTTTACAATCATCATTCCGGAGTTGTTTCCGCTTCCATTTATTATAAGCAGATCCAGAAATTTGTTTTTACATCTGTTTCAGGCACGACAAACAGCACGACGCTTGGCGGTAACGTGCCAACCAATGCCTATACCAATAATGGCACCGAATATCAGATGCCTATGAACGGTGGTAGCGCGACATTGGAAGGCATCGAACTGAACGCTCAGCAAACACTCTATTTCCTGCCAGACTGGCTGAGTGGCTTCGGTGTTAATGCAAATATTACACTCCAGCATTCAAATGCCCAGAGTAATATTTCCGGACACCCGAACACGGCACTCCCGCGCGCACCGGAAATGATGTATAATCTCGGGGTATTCTATAATTACGGTCCGATGCACTTCGATCTTAACTACAATTACATTGGAACGCAGCTTCTTAGTGTCAATTCGTCTCTTCCTGATTTCTATCTGCAACCGACACAGCGTCTTGATCTCAGCATGAAATACAAGTTCGGCTGGGGGCTGACAGGAACACTGGCGATGCAGAACCTTTTGAATACGCCTGCTTATTGGGAGACAATGGGTAAAGGTAAGTCCTATCTTGCCTATGATGGTTCAGCTAACGGCGCATTCGTCCAGACTGGGCGCACATATCTCGTAGGATTAACCGGACAGTTTTGATGACGATGTATAAAACGTACCGTTTCTATTGGGGAGTGGCCTTATTGGTCGCTCCTCTTCTTGCAACGATCGGCACGGCAAAAGCTGATAACCCGCTTGATCCCAATAACCTGCGACTGGACCAGTTGCAGGTTATTGGATCCCACAACAGCTATCATTCCGGCGTAGAGCCAGGTATTCTTTCAAGAATACAACAGATCTCTCCTGCCCTCGCAAAACTACTTGACTATAAACATCCGGCTCTTTCGACACAACTTGATCAAGGCATCCGTCAGGTCGAACTCGATATTTACGCTGATAATCACGGCGGCCGGTTTTCAAACCCGCACAATCCTTACGCTCCGACAGAAAAATGGCCTCTTCCGCCGGCAGAAGCAGCGCTCATGCGTCAGCCCGGCTTCAAGGTCATGCATATCCCTGACATAGACCAGCACGCCAACTGCCAGCCGCTTAAGGCCTGCCTTGAGAACATTCGCAACTGGTCTGACGCGCATCCTCATCATATTCCGGTCTTCGTTATTCTTGAAATAGAACAATCCAACGATCTGCCTGGGGCGACACCTGTCGAACTCTTCAATGCCAGAACATTCAATGATCTCGACGCAACGATCCGGTCCATTTTTTCAATACACAACCTTCTGACCCCGGACGACGTGCGTGGAAATGCCACCACGCTTTCGGAAGCCGTACAGGCACACGGGTGGCCAACTTTAGCCCAAAGCCGCGGAAAAGTTATTTTTCTTCTGGATCAACGCAGCAATGGGCCACTTTATCTGGAAGGTCATAAAGGTCTGCGCGGTCGCGTTGCGTTCACCAATGCAGACCCTTCCGCACCTGACGCGGCATTTACCGAACTCAACGATGGTCCTGTTTCCCAGATCACGAAACTGGTCCGGAAACATCTTCTTGTGCGGACAAGAGCAGACGTAAACACTGCTGAAGCGCGCGAGGGAGATCCCGCCCGACCGAATGCCATGCTGGCGAGCGGCGCACAAATTATCAGCACAGATTATCCGAATAGCGAACCAGCACGCTGGAGTGGATACAGGGTCGGCTTTCCAGCCGGTGGGTCTGTGCGCTGTAATCCAGTCACATCTCCTACGGGCTGTGTTTCACGCCTCATAGATGCAGCGGACGCACAAAAACTGTATTTGCGCCGCGTCGTTATGGTTATGCGTCACGGCATACGCTCGGCGTTGCCGGGTCAGGAGCCTGCGACGGCAACTGTTAATGGTGGTTGGCCAAAATGGGAAGTTGCTCCCGGAGACCTGACGCCCCACGGCGCTACAGGCATGCGCGCTCTGGGACAATTTGAACGTCAGTGGCTTAGCGAAAATGGTCTCATTTCAAACGCTGGATGTCCCTCCTCTGAAAAAATCGCAATGCGATCCAATTCGGAGCGGCGAACCATAGCCAGCGCCCAGGCATTCGCGAACGGCTTTGCACCAACCTGTTCCATCACCATCGCGCATCAACCAGAAGGGACGGCAGATCCCCTTTTCTCTCCTCTTGAAGCGGACCCCGCGCGTTTCGATATGCGGACGATCATCTCCCAGTTGCCTGACGCAAACGAGATGTTCGCGCCCCACAAGGACATGTTGAACGCACTTTCAAACATTGTCCGGTGCACTACCGGTTCCTGCGATTTCCTCACAGCACCAAGTCACATAGAAGCGGACAGCACCAATCATGAATTGACACTCTCCGGCCCGATCCGCGACGCCTCATCCATCGCTGAAGCCCTGATGCTGGCCTATCTGGATGGGAAGCCAGAAATAAGCAGCTTCAGCGGAAAACGCATCGACGCCACGACACTGGGGCCACTCTCTGCATTGCATGCAGCGATGCTGAAGACCATCGTACGCCCTCCTGCAATCGGTGAGCCCTTGTCTCGTAACCTGAGACAGCGCATCATCACGGACTTGACTGAAAAAAACGGTCCTGATTATCGCCTGTATGTCGGGCATGATGACACTATAGCCCCCTTACTGGGCCTATTGGATGCGCATATACAAGCACCAGGCTATGCAGCAGATGAAATCCCGGTCGGGTCTGCTTTAGGCTTTGCCCTGTACGATAACGACGTCGGCGCAACCTTCGTCCGCGTATTTTTCCAGTCCCAGACACCGCAAGATCTCCGAACGACACCTGAAACCGCGTGGCCTTCGCTCAGCTTTCCATCAATACCAATCTGCAAAGCTGACACGCATCTCTGCACGATCGACGAACTACTGTTTGCCCTAAAAAGTACTCAGTCACGGAAGCAGTCTCTCTCAGACACAGGACAGAAATAATCATGAAAAAAATCTCTCTTGGCCTGATTGGTGCAGGCGAAGTCGCCCAACTCATTCATCTGCCAATTCTGAAACAATTACAGGATCATTATGCGGTCACAGCATTGTATGATCCCTCTCCTTCTGTTCTGGAGCAGGTCGGAAGCAACTGGAATATCCCTCATCGTTACACGACACTCGATGACCTCCTGTCTGACCCGACCATTGATGCCATCATGGTTCTGAGTCCGGACCAGTTCCATGGGGACCACGCCCGATCTGCTCTGCGGGCCCAAAAGCATGTCTTTCTTGAGAAGCCTGCTTGCCTGACCCTTACGGATCTCAAATCTCTGATTGAAGTAGAACGAGAGAGCAATCAGGTGACGATGGTTGGCTACATGCGCTGTTATGCACCTGCTTTCACACAGGCTCAGTCCCTTCTGAAACACATGGGAGAGACACGCTACGTCCGCGTCCGGGATCTGATCTGCGAAGGACCATGGTTTTTTAACAGCTGGGGCCATGTTGCCACACCGGATGGCGACATAGCAGTTGACCTGATCGATTCAGGCCGCGCTAAACGCCTTGCGGACATGAAAGCTGTCTGTGGAGAAGACGCGTCCCCCGCGATCCTGAAAGCTTATGAAGTTCTGACCGGTTTGGGCATCCATTCTCTTTCAGCCCTCCGCGTATTGATAGGCTCGCCACAAAAGGTTATCTCAGCCCATATCGCGCAGGGTGGAACACAGATCAACGCACTTCTGGACTATGGACAGTTCATAACGAGTTATGAATGCCTGATTGACGACGTCGTTCGGTTCGACGCTACAATTGAAGTCATTTCCGCCCGCGAAAAACTCGATATCTATTACGATACCCCGTATATCCGTAACCTCCCAGGACGTACGGTATTTCAGACGAGCACGGAGACAGATAATACCGTTCAGAATTTCGGTCCTTTCTACAAGGATCCATTCCGTGTCGAACTCGAACATTTCCATGATGCTATCGTCGCAGGCACGCCCGTTTCCACCCCTCTTCAGGACGCGTGGGCTGATCTCGATTTGTGTCAACAGATCATGACAGCGGCTCGAATAAGCACAAAGTAATTTTCGAATTGTCCCAGTTTGAGTTCGGACGTTGAGAAACCGAATCACCGTTGATTGACGTCCTTCGCAGCTTGAATCTGTACTCAACCGGCAGAAATTGATAGTTCTGGATAGTGGACCTGCTAAGGTTTTGTGCCGGTTGACTGAGCGTTTTAAGCTCGCATCGGGGGACATACTAGACCATGGCAGCGCGGATCTGCCAGTACCTGAACCGCAGTCCGACCTGGCCCGGGAGAACGAGCGCCTACGCCAGAAGAACCGCGTTCTGCGGGAGGAAAGTGAAACCTTAAAAAACCGCTACATAGTTTTTCGTGAGCTAAAAGCCATGAGGTTCGCCTTCATCCGGGAGAATTTTGTCCTGAGCAACTCCAATTATGGTCGTCCTCGAATAATTATGAACTCAAGGAGATGGGGCTCGATGTCGAAGAATGTCGCGCGGGGCGGCTGATGAAACTCAACGGGATTCGCCCAGTGCGCACCCTTCACCACAGGGTCACAATTGATAGCCGTCATTCCTTGGTGTTGCAGCCAATATTCTTTACACGATTTCCAGAAGAAACTGACGGAATGTAGGATGATGCATTCATATCTCGGCTACATCACAGCCCTATCGCTTTAGAGACTAAAGCCGCCTAACAGTATCACATACCGGCACAAACCGTAATTAGTCCAAACGCAGGACGTCCTCCTTTGCTCTCGTCTGAATAGGCCAGTGCCTTTTCTATACTAGGGCAGCATATTTCAAAATTTACAGTTCGGGAAAAAGATTAGAATTGGTCGCTAAGCTCATTCAACCGAGTAAGCCGCTCTTCAACACCAAAGAAACCTAGCTGCTTCATACCATCCCTTCACATCTCGCGCGAGAATACTGGTAGCTCTTGGCTCGGAACGCAAAAAATTGATATGGGAATACTACAACGAGTGTCGTGGTTGTTCTGCAGCATGATTTCGAGTGATAATAAACAAAAAAAGGTATTCGTCAGGATATTTTGCCCTTCCAAATGAAGCGATATCGTCCAGGTCTTTGTCCTGGATCTCGGGTCGCTTTAAACCCGAGTTTTTCCAAAAGCTGCCACGAAGGCTGATTTTCTGGACGACATTCCGCGATAATTTGACGTTCTGGAAAAATATCGACTAGCTTTGCTAGCAGGGCGGCAACGCTCTCTCTTGCAATTCCTTGCCTTTGTTGCGCAGGATGAACCCAATATCCGACCTCAATCTCACATTCATTATGTAAGTGCGTACCAATCACGGCCGTCAATTCGTCATGCCCATGCATCCACACGCCGATGAACTGGTCACGCCCATTATCTTCCCCGGTGATCAGTTTCTGGGCGTCAAGCATTGTGAAAGGTGTTGGTAGAAAATGTACAATATCCGTAATTTCAGGGTGATTGGTCAGTTTTTGTAAAGCTGCCGCATCATTTCCGCTGAGAGCCTTGATAAGCAGACGTGGTGTCTGGATTTCTGGAAACTTCTTTAAGGTGTCTTTGGGGCGCACAGCACACTCCGTAGATAAAAAATGTTTTGGTCGCGTAAATCGTGTGGAGATATTGCTTGTAGCGACCGATTTTACATATTTCAAAGCGAGCGGATTATTTCGCCTGAGAAGCTACTCTTGATTTCTTATCTGACGTAAGCAGTTGAATGCACTATCTTAAGGTAGCCGCTCCGGGTCGAAGCCACCAATCAGGGTCGTTATCGACAAGGTCTTTCTGTGTCCATTTCTCACTCAGATGAATATCGATGGTTTCAAGTGGTGTATCGCCATTATTTTTGAATGCATGAGGGATATTCGCGGGTCCGAAAAGAACGTCACCTTCTTTTGCTTCTATGCAGACATGGCCGATTTTGAAGACACCTTGACCACGACGTACAATGAAAATTTCATCGTATGTATGGACATGTAGTGTCGGACCGTCACCTCGCGTTTCTTGGGTAAAATTTAGAACAGTGACATTCACGCCAAACGTCGTGCCGTCAAAATGCCCGCGCCAGGGATGTAGACCTGACAACCACATGGCAGCGGGTAAAGTTTGAATTCTATTCGACACGCTTTCAGCTCCTGACATTTTTTTGAACTACAAATTTAGTGCGATGAATTTCTTGCATGCAGGATCTTCGAATGGAAATAATGATTCAATATCTGATATATTCACCATATGAATGAGCTGAGACGTATCGACTTAAACTTGCTTCCGACGCTGTACGCGCTGCTCACGGAAGGACATGTCACGCGTGCTGCAATACGTTTAAATAAAAGCCAACCAGCCGTCAGTCATGCCCTCGCTCAACTCCGTGGGCATTTTGGAGACCCTCTCTTGGTCCGCCAGAGAGGCAATATGATATTAACGAATAAAGCACTGCAGCTTTTAGAACCTTTGGAAAAAGCCTTAAGTGGCATTCATACACTATTGGAGACCCCGGAATTTGACCCGAGTTCCTATAAAGGCCTTATAAGACTTTCTCTTTCTGATTACGCATCCGGGATTATTTTACCGCACCTCACTCGAATACTCCGAAGTACAGCACCGGGCATTGATCTCGGGATAAGCCAAGCGAGCCGGGACACAGCATTATCTCAATTACGCGATGGAGAAGTAGATCTCGCGTTTGGTATCTTTCCCGTGTGCCCAGAAGATATAAATCGCGAGAATTTATTTGAAGATCATTTCGTAAGTATTATAGATTCTTCAGAACGGTTACCATCAGAACCACTCTCTTTAAAAGAGTGGTTTTCCAGACCGCATGTTATGGTTGCCTTACGACCTGATGCTCAGGATGAGATCGAACAGGTTTTACTCGATCAAAATTACCATCGTCGTCTTATGCTTGTCATGCCCCATTGGAGCGCTGCAGTAGCGACAATAGCTGGGACAGATTTAATTTTGACTATCGCGCGACGATCGATCCGAGATCTAAGTCTATATCCCTCTTTGAGGATTTTTGAGCCGCCATTACAGCTTCCGTCTTTGCAATACCAACAAGTATGGCATGAGAGACGGCATCGTGATCCTATGCTTTCCTGGCTACGTAATATTGTGAAAACAAGTTGCGCTTCGATAGCGTCGACTGCCTTCTGTACGTCTAATGGAGTGTAATCTACCCTAAGCTTGGGCCTCATAACGGGAACAGGAGGGTTGCGGCGAAGCAGATTTCTGAGAAGAAGACGGTCGGGCGTTTGTCGTAGAATGTCGCGATCCGCCTCCAGTCCTCGAGCCTTCCAAGCATGAGCGCGATGCGGTTACGGCGTTTGTATTTCCGCCTGTCATATTTGACGGGTTTTTCGTGAGATTTCCGTCCCGGGATGCAGGGCTTTATCTCTTTCTCTTCCAAGGCATCATAACCTCGGTCTCCCAGCATCCACTGTGCAGCAGGAAGACTTTCCAGCAGGACAGCGGTAGCGGCCGCCGGTATAATCACTGATCTGTCCGGCTGTCATGAAGAAGCTCAACGGTCGTCCTTTCTGATCGTTGAGCGTATGGAGGAGTTTCATGTTCAGCCACCTTTTGTTCGTCCGATCAGGTGGCCCGGAACCCCTTTTTTAGCCGCAGGCTCAAAGCCGGGCGGTGTGCCTTGAGGTAGATCGCATCTATCATGATGGTCTGAGGCTCGGTCTTTCCGTCAGTCAGACCGCTCATCATCCCTGCGAAGACCTTCATGGCACCCCAGTGTTTCCAACGGTTGTACAGTGTCTTGTGTGGACCGTACTTCCGGGGTGCGTCACGCCAGCGCAGGTCGTTCCGATTAACAAAGATGATGCCGCGCAGCACGCGGCAGTCATCAATTCGCGGTCTGCCGTGGCTCTGTGGAAAAAAGGGCCGCAGACGCTCCATCTGGTCATCCGTCCGCAAAAAACAGGCCGCTCATTTCCAGTCTTCTCACTAAGCCTGAATCAGATTTACACAATCAAATCAATGGAGTCTTAGCCTAAGGTGAAGAATGAATCTGTTTACAAAGAGCAGTAGATACAGGCCGCTCTTCAGTGCAAGCATATCCTCATCACTCCATCTCACAAGTAGCTCGTCAATGTTAATGCCCTCCAAATTCATTGACGAGAATGGTACGGCGATTGAGCAAAGTAGTTTTGCCTAATCCGAGAAAATTGCCCAGTACTTGGGCCGGAATAGCCGCTCTCAAAACAATCGTCTTGCTTACGACGTGCCGAAATGTCCGCAGGACGGATTTGCTCGGAAAAGCGTCTCTCTAGAATTCGCAATTAACAATCACCACCTGACGATTACCTGAATATGCTCGGACGCTGTGCATTGAGCGTGGTGTTGAAATTGATGAATCCGGGCGTAGTCACGAACCCTATTGCATCGATTCCTTGCTTTGCCTCACCGGAAACGGCCCCGACATTCTGGACGATGCCATCCCGCACCACCGGGCTGCTGGAGACATGTCTCAGGGTAAACGAACAGCCTGTGTGGATCACAAGATCAAACAAATGCCTACCCTTTCACGATATGCGTACTGCTCTCAGTGAGACAAGTCCGGTATTAGAACCAGTAGGTTTTCCAGAGCCGGTGCAATGCTGGATACAGGCGTGCGTTCGTTCAGGCCATGCATGAAGGAGTCTGAGTTCTTGATGAAAATCGGACTGATCCCATAGCTCGGCACACCGTGATAACGAAACCACATGCTGTCACTGGCTCCCGACGACAGTGCTGGGAAAACAGCCACTCCCGGATAGGCAACCTGCATTCCGTGCTCAATAGCTTTGACGATATCCGGCCGCATCGGAGACGCAGCAGTCTGGACTGAACCTTCTGTTACATCCTCTATCTTCATCGAGGGATCCTGTGCGGCCTGCTGCAACTCCTCCATGATGCTTGGGCGCGGATGGCCTGGGAAAATCCTGCAATTGATATTGGCCGTAACCTTTTGCGGCAGTGCATTAAGCGCATGGCCACCGTCGATCATGGTCACAACACATGTTGTCCCTATTCGACCAATATAGGATGGATCTTCAGACAGGGTGTGAATGGCTTTTTCGTCCGCAGGATTTTGAGCGAAAGCCTTCATAGCGGCAGCCATTTCAGGTTTCTGCCAGCGTGCAGCATTCAGAAAATAGCTGCGGCTCAGCTCATTGACCTCTGGCTTGAAACGATGTTGCTGAATGCGCAGAAGATCTGCCGCAAGTTCATCAATCGCATTCACCGGCCGTGGTTCAGAAGAGTGGCCCCCTGGATTGGTCACGGTCAGACGGAAATCTGCATAATTCTTTTCCGCTCCTTCCCAGGTAAAATAATCCGGCTTACCCGTCTTCTCGTTGAGCGTCCCGTTTGCGCCATCCATATTCAGAACTAGCTCGGCATTGGAGAGCTTGTCCGCAATGATGGCGCCCGTCGCCATCGTCGTTTCTTCGTCTCCAGAAAACTCGAGGATGATATCTCGCCGTGGTTTGTAACCTTCGCGTTTGAGTTCCAGCAGGGCGACGATCGCCAGCGTGTCATCCAGCTTCATGTCCGTTGAGCCACGGCCCAAAAGATAGCCATTTTCGATCTGTGGCTTGAACGGATCATGCGCCCAGTCCGCGGCCTTGGCTTCCACGACATCCATATGCCCCGAAATTACCAGCGGCTTGAGAGACGGGTCCTGTCCGGGCCATCGGGCGATCAGATAGGCCGTATCCTTGTAAGGGGTGATGGTAATGTCGGACGGAGCAAACCCACCCTTGATCAGCGCATCACGGAACAATGCGGCCACGTCCGGCGTCTGGTTTCCTGGCCCTGCCACTGAGCGCAAGGCAATCGATTTTTCAGCCAGATCCAGCGCCTGTGCGGCTGCGGCATGATGGATGGCAGCATGGTTTTGGGGTGCACCCATCCCCTGCTCAAGCGTCAAATCGCAAGTCAGCAGCAGGAACCCGCTTTTCAGCACAGCCTTGCCAATCCGCTTCTGAGGAGGCTGCGTCCGTTTGAGTACTTTCATGCTTTGCTCCTGTTGATTGCCTGAAAATTCAAAGCCGAAACTACGAGCCAACGTCGTCCGGCAATCGCGCCAGACACATCATTTCGTGGGAATTTTTTTATCTTTTGCGTCGCTTCTGGATGCAATCACGTCCACCTCGACAAGCCAGTGAGGATTGCCCAGATGCGGAACCTCGATGACGGTCCGTGCAGGAAAAGCGCTTCGGAACTGAGTCCGATAGGCCTGCATCATGCCGTCGAAATCCATATGTCCCAGCCGTGGATCAGCGACCAGATAGATATGCATCTGCACGATATCCTGAAGCGTCATCCCGTAATGTTTCAGTGCCGCCGAGATCTGATCCAATGCACTTCGCGTCTGCTCAGCGGTTGTTGTGCCAGATATCCTGTCCGTCGCAGGGCCCAACCCTGAGACATAAACCGTTCTTGATCCAGCCGAGACCTGAACGGCTGTCGAAATCGGAAAATCATCTTTTGGATCAGAATAACGCTGAACGGACTGCGCAGACGCGCCTTGCATGCCCGCAGAGACCCCGACAACAAGCATACCGAGTTGACACCATCGGCGCCAGTTGCATTCGGACATGTCAGCAGGAAGAGGTGCGGGAGACATCACCGACACTGCTCCTTCGAGACACAAATGCATAAAACAGAGTGGTCACAATCAGGCTGACCAGCCAGGAAACGTCCACCTTGTGAACATAGGGAACCAAAAAACCTGTAAAGAATTCATTCTTCAGAAAAGGGATTTCAACCAGAACACCCAGAACGTAACTTCCAACAGCGGCCCAGTTTACATATCCGTATATGCCGCCGTCTTTCTGGAAGAACGACTCAACATCATAATCCCCATGACACAAAATATAGTAATCATACAGATTGATTGCAGTCCATGGCACCATGACGGCCATGAGAATATCCAGAAAAGCGGCATAGGACTGCATGAAGCTGTCCGCCATTCCCAGTGCAAAAAAAAGAGATAGTCCCAGCAGTGCGCATGTCAGCACCACCCGGCTCCTTAACGCGGCACGCCACTCAGGGAGAAAAGTCTGAATGATCGTGATGCTCGACAGCGCCCCGCAATAGACGCTCATCGCATTGGCCAGAGCGATCGATATGGACAGGACCACCAGAACCGGTACTCCCCAGAAGCCTGCCAGATGCCCCAATGACTGCACCACGCTTTCGCCAGGCCACTGCAGAACCAGAAAGGATCCCAGTATCATTGGCAGGATCGTCCCCAGAACTGTGCCTCCGTAACTCGCCCAGAATGTGTTCCTGACGGACAGGCTGTCCTCAGGCAGATACCGTGATGAGTCTGAAACGTAAGGTGCATAGGCGATCTGCCAGAGTGCCGAGATCGAAAACATACCGAAGAAACCAGCGATCGAGCCATGCATTTCCGTCAGAAGCGTGACTGGCATATGCCAGAACCCCACCACGAGACAGTACATGACCGCAATTCCGGACAGCCACGTCACGATCTTCGAGCAGGCATGAATAGCGCCATACCCCAAAATACAAGGTACAAGGCTGATAAACGCCAGCAGAAGAACTGCGGGAATGCGCCCGAGTAGAGGGAGTGCGTCGTCAAGCGCTTCGCCGCCTACCACACAATTCGAGGCCGCAAAGCCGATATACATCAGTACGACCAGAACAATAATGGGGACGGCCCCCCAGACGCCGAACTGTCCCCGGCTCTGTACCATCTGCGGTACACCGAGCACCGGCCCCTGTGCGGCATGGAGCGCCATAAAAACCGCGCCGACCAGATTCCCTGCTATAACCGCGACAATCGCCCAGATCAGGGAAAGATCGAAAATTTTTGGCCCTAATGCTCCGGTCACGATGGTCAGGAGCGTCATGTTCGTACTGAACCAGACCGTGAACAGGTCGCGGACACGTCCATGCCGGTGTTCTGTCGGAATCCGATAGATCGTATGGACTTCGACGGACTGGGTGAATTCAGCCCTGCGCCCCTGTTTTACCATCAGAATTCCGCCTTGAGTGTGCCATAGTACTGACGGGGCGCGCCAACGAGAAACGACTGATAATCGCCAGACATCGGAATCCCTGTCTCCCCCATCGTAGAAATGTATTTCGTATTCGTCAGGTTATAGACATTGAACTCGAAGGTCAGGTTCTGCACGAAATTCAGGCTTTTGGAATATTTTCCAAGATTACCGAAGCGGTACCGCGCCCCCAGCGTTTCGATCCAGTAAGAAGGAATTTTCATATCCCCTGTATAGCTATAGTTGCGTGTTCCGAGGAACTGGGTATCGAGATGCGCTGAAAAATTCTGCCACTCATAGGCCAGACTGGCTTTGTACATGAAGCGTGGATAAGCAACGATCTGCTGGCCTTTGATGTGATAGGTGGTTCCGGTTTCTGTAACGTTATTGTCATAGGTCGCATGATTGTAACTGATACTGTTATACAGCGAGAGTCCCTTGACGGGCATCAGTGTGAGTCCGGCATCCACACCGTTCATGGTCACACCGCCGACATTTGCAACCGTGGAAACCGGATTGACGATCGAGCCTGACGTCACCTGCTGCAAGCGGTTGTGAAAGTTCGTTCTATACGCATACACAGATGCCAATGCATATTTGTGCGTGAAACGATATCCGACCGCAAAATTCCAGTCCGTTTCTGGCTTCAGGCCACCATTCTGCAACATCTGGTTATATGCAGACTGCGAGACAGAAAAGGGTGAGGCTCCTTCCTTGAACGCTTGGACAGGATAGGATTTTACGTTCTCAGCAATATCGAAATAAAGTTCATGATTCTTCAGAAAATGCCAATCTCCGCTGAAATGCGGCAGGAACGCTCTGGCCGTCGTGATGCTGCCACCGGCAATCTGCCCAACGCCCGTATAGCTCTCGTCGTTGGCGTATTGTCCGCCTCTCACAGTCTGTAGAAGTGATTTGAAACCAAAATGCAGGGAAAGATTGGGAAGGACATGGTACGTGTCCTGTACAAAAGCCGTAAAGCTGTTTGAATTGAAGTTCTGCCCCCATAGTGTAGCGTATGGATCGGGAAGCTCTCCTACTGAATTGACAGGTTTGGCCTTGCCGGCTTCCACATCCGAAAGCAATGGTTCCTCGTAGGCAAAACGTCCGACGTCCGTATGAAAATTTTCGTACCAGACGCCACTGCTGATATCATTATGTGCGATCTGGTAATGAAGAGCAGACGTAAAACCGAAACGTTGGGAGTGAGTTACGGTCGCCTGATCGATCAGCGGCGCTCCATTGGGGGATGAAACATAAGGGTTCGCCCAGGTCCCACGCAAATACTGCCCGTGCCCATAAACGACACTTTCCCAGCGCAGACGATCCGTCAGAGCCAAATTGGCCTTCAGACCCCCCAGATAGTCACGCTCGACCAATGCACCATCGTAATAGGATGCATCCCAAGGATCGGACATCTTTGAGTAACCCGGCGGCAACGCCCCTCCCGGTAGACCATTTGCTGAAAGCGCGGATAAATACGCTTTCCTGTAGGCGTTGGGTGTTCCGTAGAAATTATCGATCCTGTATCCGCCATTCTTCAGCATATCAAAGGACATATCCTGATACAGGTAACTCTGTGTCAGGTTATAATCGAAGAAAGACGAAATACTGCTGCGCTCACCAATAGGTTGAACGAATTTTGCATTAACCTGCTGACCAAACTGGTCGCCGCCACCTTTCCATTTATCCTGCGCGTTGCGCATGTAGGAGACGTAAAATCGCGTAGCGCTCTTGTTCAGGTCACCACTGTCCATCCGCAAAAACGTATGAAAACCGCTATTTGAGCCAAATGTCTGTGATGCAAGACCGCCAGCCTTGTGCTTGGGGTCGGAAGAAATATATTCGACAGCGCCACCCAGATTGCTTGTGCTGGCAACGGATTCAGCTCCGGCTCCCATGGAAACATCCAGGCGTCCAACATTTTCGGCTGAGATCGCATTGACGGCGTTTAGACCATTGAACGTGTGAAATTCCTGATCGCCCAGTGGGATGCCATCCAGTGTCATGCCGATCTGATTTTGTAGAAAGCCGTGCATGTAAAACTGGGTAGACCAGGTATCCACACCCTGCGGATCATCGGACTGGAACATCACGCCTGGCTGACGTGCCAGGATCTTGAGTGGGTTGGTCCCAGGTACAGCGTCTGCCAATGCTGCCGCTGATACCGTTGTGACGGCACCACGGGGCACATGACGGGCCGTCACCTGCATATTCTCGCTTTCCAGCGCTTCGTGCGCTGTAACGCGGCGGGACCGTATAGCTTTCGGCCGGATGGAACTCGCTGGGGGTGTCGTGTCCGTAGTATGATGGGCAACAGAACGGGTCTGCTTTTTGGGATCTGCAGCCTGAGCTGAGTAGCAGGAAAACGCAGTCGTTGCGAGTATCCAGACAAGGAAGGAAGATGCTCCCTTTCGTTTTATGTCCGATGTAAATCCGATTCCTGACGCGGGAAAACAACAGGCACTCTGATTTGATAATGAAACGTTATTTTTCGGTACCATATTCCCGCACTTTCCCAAAGCAGTCGTTGAGGAGACACCATCAGCCGCTGACAGGCTACAGAGGAAACTGAGAGGCATTTTGCCTTTCCGGGATAAACCATGTCATTACAAAAAACGGTTGTCTATGTCTATTCTGATATCGAATTGGTTTTTTGGCGTTTGCAACGTCATGGATGCCATTTTAACAAACAAGGATATCCTATGAAATCTTCTGTAAAATCTCCTTCAATCAATACCTTATCCCTTGCCTATCCAGCCTGATCTTTCTCTATTCCGGTCTGCTTGAAGTGCTGTACAAAAGATTGGAAAAATATCCTCATACCTCTTTGGAGCTCTGGATATCGTAAAGAATCTATGGTTGTATTTACAAGTTGGAAGGCATTCCTTCCGTGGAGCTTTTGCATGACTGTCACTCCTGATCATCGGATATCTCCCCTCTCCCTAGCTCGGGCTGAAGTCCGTAAACTGCCGGTCTATAATGCTGGCTTGTCGGAAGGCGCTGTTAAGGAAAGATACGGCATTTCTCAGGTTACCAAACTGGGAAGTAACGAAAATCCTTACGGCCCATCTCCATTTGCTCTAGACCATTGGAAAGAAATCGCTTCCAGCCTGTTCCGCTATCCGGATGCGTCAGCCGAGGCGCTTCGTGAAGGGTTGTCTCGTCAGACCGGGATCGACACGGATCGGATCGTTATCGGAAATGGATCTGAACAGATCATTCGGATGATTTGCGAGGCGTTCCTGGGGCCCGGAGATCGCCTCGTTACGGTTCTACCTTCCTTCGGGCTGCATCTGATTTGGCCGCAGATGATGGGAGCCCGGGCAGAGGCGATCCCAATGACGCCAGAGGTCCGTTTCGATCTTCCCGCTCTGTATGAGGCCGTGACGTCTGCTCCACTCAAAGTCCTGATGTTCTCGAACCCTTCCAATCCTGTCGGGTGCATGATGACAGGCGATGCCATGCAGACACTGATCAATGCCTGTCCGGAAGACACGTTGATCGTCATTGACGAAGCCTACTGGGAATATGCACGTTCCACCCAGGATTATGCCGACAGTCTGTCCATTCTCGAAAAACAGTCCCGCCCCTGGATGGTTCTGAGAACCTTCTCGAAGGCTTACGGTCTGGCCGGGCTGCGGGTCGGTTATGCCCTCACATCGGATGTCGGACTTACCGCCGTCATGACGCGGGTCCGCGATCCGTTCAATAGCAACGGCGCAGCGCTGGAAATGGCGCGGTTGAGCCTGCTCGACCAAGACCACATGCTCAGGACGGTGGACGCAACCCTGATCGAAGGTCGTGTCCTGAAATCGGCTCTGGAAGAGCGCGGCTATTTCGTCGCACAGTCCTTCGCTAACTTCTTGTTCTTCGACGCACGCGAATCTGCTTTAGCCTTGGCTGAACGCCTGCTCGAACACGGGGTTATCGTCAAACCCTGGAAGGAGAAAGGCTACGAAAGCTGGATCCGGGTCAGCATTGCGCGCTCCGAAGACAGTCATGCTTTCCTACAGGCCTTCGATCATGTCCGACAGCCCCTCAACTCTCCCACAGTTTGAAAAGGAAAGCGCCATGACCGGTTCTTCCGCCGCCGAATGCGCCGCCCGGCGTCTCGCTCCTCTTTTCGGAGATCGCCTGACGGCCAACGCGACAGTCCGGGAGCATCATGCTCATGGCGAAGGGTGGCGTCACCCGGATCAGACCCTTCTGCCGGCTTATGTTCTGTTTGCCCGCACCACACAGGACGTGTCCGACGCTCTGAAAATTTGTCATGAGGAGAATGTTCCCGTCATTCCCTTCGGCGGCGGAACGTCCCTTGAAGGACAGCTTACTCCTGTTCCGGAGTGCATCAGCCTCGATCTGTCCATGATGACAGACATTCTTGATGTCTCACCGGAAAACCTGACATGTCGTGTTCAGGCGGGTGTGACGCGGCAGGATCTGAACCTCCATCTGCGAACACAAGGCCTTTTCTTCCCGGTCGATCCCGGCGGAGAGGCAACCTTTGGCGGAATGTGCGCCACCCGGGCGTCCGGCACCGGTGCCATGCGGTATGGCACCATGCGTGCGAATGTTCTGGGGCTGACGGCTGTTCTGGCCGACGGACGCATCCTCCGCACGGGAGGCGCCGTCCGCAAAGCCGCTACAGGCTATGATCTGACAGGGCTACTGATCGGCTCGGAAGGCACACTGGCCGTGATTACGGAAGTGCAGGCGCAACTCCATCCCATCCCCGAGGCCGTAGGCGCTGCGGTCTGCCAGTTTCCAACACTGGCCAGCGCCGTAGAGACAGCCGTTCTTGTCATCCAGTGCGGTCTGACGGTCGGACGGATGGAACTGCTCGACGATGTCCAGATGGATGCCTGTATCCAGTATTCCCGTCTTGAGGGCTATGAAGCCCTCCCCACCATGTTCTTCGAACTGACAGGTTCGCCCGCCAGCGTTGCGGAACAGGAAACAGTGCTGCGCGATCTCGTGGAAGGACAGGGTGGACAGTCTTTCCGTTGGGCCACCGCCACCGAAGAGCGTAACATTCTCTGGAAAGCACGCCATGATGCTTTCTGGGCCTGCATGGCCTATCGCCCCGGTTACCGAGGCATCACGACCGACGCCATCGTCCCCATTGCTGCGCTGACGGAACTCATGACAGGTGCCAGAGCCGATATCGACGCTTCTGGCCTGCTGGCTCCTATTGTCGGTCATGTCGGCGACGGTAATTTTCACACGGTCATTCTGATCCCGCCCAATGACGTGGATGCGGAAAGACGTGCTCTCGAACTGGATCATAAAATCATCCGTCGCGCCCTCTCACTCGGGGGTTCTGCAAGTGGCGAACATGGGATCGGCCTCGCAAAACAGCTCTTCATGACAGAAGAACACGACCCCGCAGCCCTCTCAGTCATGCGCGCCATTAAAACCGCTCTGGACCCGAAGAATATTCTCAACCCTGGAAAACTCGTTCCCGCAGACGCCCCATGACCCTCCGTCACATCCGTCTGAACAGCGTTCCCTGTACACTCTGGAAGAACGGCGCGGGCACGACCCGACTGCTGATTGAACAGCCTGAATGGCGTCTTAGCGTCGCCACCATCATCCGGGCTGCACCATTCTCCAGCTTTCCGGGTCTGTTCAGACAGATGGGACTTCTGACGGGAGATGGCGTTCGGCTTCTTCCCCCAACAGGCGCCCTCCCCCTTCTACTGGATCAGCCCGGTGATCTTCTTCGGTTCAGCGGCGACCTTCCGCTGACTGGAACGCCCCTGAATGGTTCCGTCAATGTTTTGAACCTGATGCGCTTTTGTGACAGATCAGGTCCAAACCTGATTAGCATCAAACAGGATACGCTTCCTTCAAATGTCCTGTTAGGTTTTATGCCCGTAGAAGGGCAATGGGACGTCATGATAGGCGGTCGGCACTACACGCTTGCGCCTGGCGACATGCTTCTCGACGAAGCCTCCTTTGAACTCAGCATCCTGAAGCCGGGTCAGATCGCCTATGGTATCAGCTGACAGGCCGAAGCATCGCCCTGCCCTGAGACCAAAGCGACGCAAGATCAACCATCCCACCCAGACGCAGGACATCGCGGATCTCATCGCCTAATCCGCTTACCAAACTGTTAACCCCTTTCTCGCCACCCGCGGCTAGCGCCCAGGCCCAGGGACGTCCGATCCCTACGGCCTGAGCACCCAGCGCCAAAGCGGTGACAGCATCCCCGCCCCAGCGGACACCCCCATCAAGAATGATCTCGGTCTCGCCCTTCAGGGCTTCGGCAATGTCCGGCAGGACGGAAAGCGACGATGGGGCCGGGTCCATCTGCCGCCCCCCATGATTGGAGATGATGACCGTCTGCGCCCCCGCTTTCTGACAGGCCAGCGCATCTCCCGCATCCATGATTCCCTTGACAGCAAGATGCCCCGGCCAGACAGACCGCAGCCACTCCAGATCCTTCCAGGTCAGGGTTGGATCAATCTGGGACGCCGCATTTCTGGCCTGTTCCATCAGAGTGTTCCCCATGCCGTAGGGCGCCAGATTGCCGATTTTCGGCATCCCGTTCCTCAGCATCCCCGCCGTCCAGCGCGGATGCGTGGCCATGGAGAGGAGATGCCGCAGGGACGGACGTGTCAGATTTCGAAAGCCATTCCGGGCGTCGCGCAGCCGGAGCGGCGTGATCGGCGTATCAACCGTCAGGATGATGGTCCGGATGCCGCACTCCTCCGCCCGACGCAGCATGTCACGGGTAATGCCCCGGTCGCGAAAGATATAAATCTGTGCCGCGAGCGTTACCCCCGGCACCCGGGAGAGCGTCTCCAGGGACTGGATGGCGAATGTGGACACCGCCATCGGCAAACCCGCCGAGGCCGCGACCCGCGCAGCCCGGAGTTCACCGTCCGGACACATGAGGCCGCCAAATCCCAGCGGTGCCAACATGAAGGGAAGCCAATGGAAGCTTCCCAGAAAAGACGCGGACAGATCGCAGTCCGAAACATCAACCAGACATTTCGGAACAACCGCCCAGCGGTCAAAGGCCAGACGATTGGCGCGGACGGTACGCTCCGAATGAGAACCGCCATTTACATAATCACGAAAAATACGGGGAAGAACCCTGTCAGCCTGACGATGCAAAGCCGCGACGCCATGATGGTTCATCCCCCGTTATTCTCCCGTCCTGATCAGTCTTCTAAAACAGGCAGGGGGACATCCGGCCCGACACACTCTCCAAGAGCGCCATCAATGATGAGCGCCCGGGCCGCCTCCATATCCGGCGTGAACAGGCGGTCCTGCGCAAAGAATGGCACGGTTTTCCGCAATGTCTTTGCGACTGAAAGCAGTGGCGAAGACGTTTCAAGGGGCGCCAGAAAATCAAGCCCTTGCACGGCCGCCAGATATTCAACCGCAATGATCGTCCGGACATTATCCACGATATCGCCGACACGACGCGCGGCAAACGTCGCCATCGAGACGTGATCCTCCTGATTAGCCGACGTCGGCAGACTATCCACGCTCGCCGGATGGGCCAGCGTCTTGTTTTCGGACGCCAGAGCCGCTGCCGTGACCTGTGCGATCATGAAGCCCGAATTCAACCCGCTGTCCTGCACCAGAAATGGCGGAAGGCCACTCATCTGCGCATCTACCAGCAGCGCCAGACGCCGCTCTGCAATCGCGCCTACCTCGGACACGGCAATCGCCATGAGATCCGCAACAATGGCCACCGGCTCGGCATGGAAATTACCACCCGAAATCATTTCGTCCGTGTCCGGGAAGTGGATCGGATTGTCCGAAACCGCATTCGCCTCGATCACCAGAACCCGCGCCGCCTGACGCAGATTGTCCAGACACGCTCCCATGACCTGAGGCTGACACCGCAGGCAGTATGGGTCCTGAACGCGCTCGTCATCTTCAAGATGCGACGCGCGGATGGCAGAGCCTTGCATCAGCGAACGATAAACCGCCGCGCACTCGATCTGTCCCCTCTGTCCGCGCAGTTCATGCAAACGCGGATCGAACGGCGCATCCGTGCCGCGTGCTGCATCAAGCGTGAGGCCACCTGTGATGAGGGCGGCGTGAAACAGACGCTCGGCATCCAGAAGCGCTGCAATCGCCAGCGCCGTAGAGGCCTGCGTGCCATTCAGAAGAGCCAGCCCTTCCTTGGCTCCCAGAACCAGAGGTTCAAGTCCGGCAGCTTTCAGGGCCTCGTCACCCTTCAGACGCTGACCTTCGTAGAATGCCTCACCCTCGCCGATCACCACAGCCGACATATGCGCCAGCGGAGCCAGATCGCCGGAAGCCCCGACCGATCCCTTTTCCGGAATGACGGGCACAACCCCGCGGTTCAGCATGTCCAGCAGAAGCTGCACAATCTGCGGACGCACACCTGAATAGCCGCGCGCCAGTCCATTGGCCTTAAGCAGCAGGATGAGCCGGACCACACGCTCCGGCATCGGCTGGCCGATCCCCGCAGCATGGCTTAGCACCAGATTGCGCTGAAGATCCCGCAGGCGGTCATCGGGAATACGGGTCTTCGCGAGTTTTCCGAAACCCGTATTCACCCCATAAACCGGCTCGCCACGCCCGACGATACGCTCCACGGATTCCGCTGCACGTTGCAGAACCTCGAAGGTCGCATCGTCAAGGCGAACATCCATCTGCCCGAAATAGAAGCCCCGTAGGTTGTTGAGTGCAATCTTGCCGGGGATGAGTGTAAAAATGCTGGTCGTCATGATGATCTCAGGCTCCGCGCGTAATCATGGGAAGGTCGAGGCCCTTCTCGCGGGCGCAATCTGTTGCAATGTCGTAACCCGCATCAGCATGTCGCATGACCCCCGTAGCCGGGTCGTTCCACAACACCCGCTCCAGACGCCGCGCCGCATCGGGTGTACCATCCGCCACGATCACCATGCCGGAATGCTGGGAGAAGCCCATACCGACGCCGCCGCCATGATGCAGCGACACCCAGGTCGCGCCCGATGCCGTATTCAGAAGCGCATTCAGCAGTGGCCAATCGGATACGGCATCCGATCCGTCCCGCATGCTCTCGGTCTCACGGTTCGGACTGGCCACCGAGCCACTGTCCAGATGATCACGGCCGATCACGATCGGGCCCTTGAGTTCACCACTGGCAACCATTTCGTTGAACGCCAGCCCGAGGCGGTGACGGTCCCCTAGGCCAACCCAGCAGATACGCGAAGGCAGTCCCTGGAAGTGGATTTTTTCCCGCGCCATATCGAGCCAGTTGTGAAGATGCTTGTCGTCTGGCAGCAGCTCTTTGACCTTCTGGTCCGTCTTAAAAATATCCTCTGGATCTCCCGAAAGCGCAGCCCAGCGGAACGGACCGATACCCCGACAGAACAGCGGGCGGATATAGGCCGGAACGAAGCCCGGAAAGGCGAAGGCGTCTTCCAGGCCCTCATCAAAAGCCATCTGGCGGATATTGTTGCCGTAATCGAAGGTTGGAATACCCTGACGGTGGAATGCCACCATGGCCTCAACCTGAAGCCGCATGGACTCCCGTGCTGCCTTCTCGACTGCTTCCGGATTGGTGATCCGCATTTTCTCGGCCTGTTCCAGCGACCATCCCGCAGGCAGATAGCCGTTCAGCGGATCATGGGCGGAAGTCTGATCCGTCACGCCATCCGGTCGAATACCGCGCCGCACCAGTTCGGGGAAGACTTCCGCGGCATTTCCAAGAAGCCCCACGGAAACCGCCTCACCCTTCGCACAGGCATCCTGAATCATATCCAGAGCCTCATCGAGCGTGTCGACCTGACGATCCAGATATCCCGTCTCCAGACGCTTGCGGATACGGGACGGCTCGCATTCAACCGCCAGCATGGACGCACCGGCCATGACAGCCGCCAGAGGCTGCGCACCACTCATGCCGCCAAGACCGCCTGTCAGAATCCAGCGTCCTTTCAGGCTGCCGCCATAATACTGGCGTCCCATTTCTACGAAGGTTTCATACGTACCCTGAACGATGCCCTGCGAGCCGATATAGATCCACGATCCCGCCGTCATCTGCCCGTACATCATGAGCCCGGCCCGATCGAGTTCGTTGAACTTCTCCCAGGTGGCCCAGTGCGGCACAAGATTGGAGTTTGCGATCAGCACACGCGGAGCATCCGCATGCGTCCGAAACACGCCAACCGGCTTACCGGACTGCACCAGAAGCGTCTGGTCATCTTCCAGATCGCGCAGCGCCTCGACAATCCTGTCGTAGCAGTCCCAGTTTCGGGCAGCCCGACCGATGCCACCATAAACAACGAGTTCGGATGGCTTTTCCGCGACCTCGGGATCCAGATTGTTCATCAGCATTCTGAGCGCCGCCTCTGTTTGCCAGCTTTTTGCCGAACGTTCAGGGCCAATCGGGGCGCGGATGACACGATCATTCGAAAGGCGGTTGCCGGGATCACTCATGGGCTTCATCCTGTATGAACTTGTATATACCAATACTCAGATCGCATCGCGGAATTGTCAATGCATTTATGAAATGATATCAGGATTTATTTTCGCGAGCTTGCTGCCTTCGGCCGCCAGCACAGTGCGGTTTCAAGAAGGCTGTCGATCATCCGGGACAAACGCGTCGCTTTTTGCAGGTCGATCGGCCAAGGTGTTTCTTCGCTCCGCAGATAAGTGGATTGTGCAATTTCAAGCTGGATGGCATGGATTCCACGCTCGGGCTGCCCGTAGTGCCGCGTCGTATATCCGCCTTTGAAGCGACCGTTGACGACATGACTGAAAGCCACGCTTGCTTCTAGCTGGGCGCCCAGCAGCGTTTGCAGATCTCCATCACAGGACTGACCGCTGTTTGTTCCCAGATTGAGGTCCGGAAGCGTACCTTCAAACAGCCGGGGAATAGCTGATTTGATGGAATGTCCATCCCACAGAACGGCCCACCCCCATTTCTGGCGCAATCTCTCCAGTTCTTCTGCAACAGCCTCATGATAAGGGCGCCAGTACGCTTCCCGACGCTCGGCGATCTCGCTTTCGTCAGGCTCCTGACCAGCCCGATAAATGGGCTGCCCGTCAAATGTCAGGGATGGCACAAGCCCTGTACTAGGGCGCCCTGGATAAAGCGCCGCATCATCTGCGCCGCGGTTCAGATCCACCACATAACGGGAATGATTGGCTTTTAGCACGCCCATGCCTTTCGACAGCGCGCCCGCATAGAGATGTTCCATATACCAATCGGTATCGGGCAACTGACGTCCTTGCGCAGTCATGCGCCTTTCCATACCCGGCGCCAGATGGGAGCCGGAATGAGGGAGCGTCACCAATACGGGCATCGTGCCGCGAATAAAGGAAAAAATATCCGTCATGATCAGGATTTCCTTGTAAGATCAGAGATCGAGAAGGGTACGTACGGTGCGCCTGAAGGCAGTCGTCACTATTTCCTGTTTTAAGTGTCGGCCATTGCGAACCTGCCATTGGCCAGCGCACAGCACATCCTTCACGGGAGGTTGACGCGATCCGAAAATAGCCGCGTCAAGAACAGCATCACCCTGAAGGTCTGGCAGTGGCAGCAGGTCCTCGTCCAACACGCACAGATCAGCCCGTGCTCCGGCAACCAGTCCCCAAGACTCCAACCCACAGGCACGACGTCCGCCATCCAGCGCTTGCCGATATAGCCATCCACCCGTAGATCCCAGCGCCTTCGCCGGGAGAGCTGCGCATCGCGTCTGCGTAAAAAGTCTCTGACCGTATTCCAGAGTACGCAACTCTTCCCAGGGGCTGATCAGCACATTGCTGTCGCTCCCGATTCCGAAACGGCCTCTCGCATTAATATAAGGTGCCAGCGGGAACAGGCCGTCTCCCAGATTAGCTTCCGTAATCGGACAGAGCCCCGCCACAGCTCCGGAACGCGCCATATCCACAACTTCGGAAGATGACAAATGGGTCGCATGAACTAGGCACCACCGCTCATCCACATCCGCCTGAGACAAAAGATATTCCACAGGCCGCGCGCCGACGGCGGCAATGCACTCCTCCACTTCCTTCTGCTGTTCAGCCACATGGATATGCACCGGCCCTGTCTGCGCAGACAGAAGATCTGCAACCGTCTTCAGGTCAACCGCACGCAGTGAATGCAGTCCCAGCCCTACGGAAAGTAGCGACGTTTCCGACCAAGCCGACTGGGCCTCGCTGATGATCTTCTCAATGAGTTCAGGCGTCGTCGCGAAACGCTCCTGTGCCTCCTGTAAAGGACGACCGTCAAAGCCGCCGCGCTGGTAAAGCGTCGGCAAAAGCGTCAGGCCAATCCCAACTGCATGTGCCGCCCCGCCTAACCGCAAAGACATTTCCGCCACCTGCCCATAGGATGCGCCGCCCTGTGCATGATGCAGATAATGAAATTCTGCGACCTGCGTATATCCTGCTGTCAGCATTTCCATATACAGGTAGCTTGCGATATCCTGCATCTGCTCAGGCGAGATACGATGTGCGAGCTGATACATCAGCCGGCGCCAGGTCCAGAACGTATCCGATGGATTCTGGCGGCTTTCTGCCAGTCCCGCCATGCCACGCTGAAACGCATGGGAATGAAGGCTTAACTGTGATGGAACAACAACCGCTTTGCGCTCTATCCCGGCAGGCGCATCGGAATCTGGGGTGATCGCGTCAAATCGTCCGTCAGGAGCAACGGAAATTCGCACATTTCTGTGCCAGCCCTCCAGCAGAAACGCCTGCTCAGCAAACAGTTCCATAACTTCAACGCCCCTTCCCTTGGTGTGCGGAAAGTCTTTTCTTTTCCCGTTGGTTGCGTGATGATAATGGAATTATAAGACTTGTATATACCATAACAACGGATTTGATGTCGCAAGGAAGAAAGCGGATGTGGGATACGCTCTGGACAGATATTCATGTTGCAACTGCCGATCCGGCACGCATGTCGGAAAAGGACGGTTATGGCTGCATCCACAACGCCGCTATTGGTATTGAAAACGGAAAAATTTGTTGGATTGGTGCGGCCAAGGACCTTCCTGAAGCTTCGCAGCCTCTGGCGCGCAACATTTATTCAGGGCATGACCTCTGGATGACGCCAGGTCTTGTGGATGCTCACACCCATGTTATTTATGCTGGAGATCGCAGCCTGGAGTTTGCGGAGCGCCTCAAAGGCGTTTCCTATGCGGAAATTGCGCGTAAAGGTGGTGGTATTCTCTCGACAGTCAACGCTACGCGCACTGTCTCCGAGAACGAATTGTTTGACATGACTGTGCAGCGCGTTCTGCGTATGATCGCTGAAGGCACGACCACAATCGAAATGAAATCCGGATATGGTCTGACTCTAAAGGACGAGCTCAAGCAACTCCGGGTTGCCCGTGCCATTGGCGCAGCCTTGCCTGTGCGGGTTCACACAACCTTTCTTGGCGCCCACGCGCTTCCGCCAGAGTTCAAGGACCGCCAGGACGACTATGTCTCGCATCTCATCAAAGAGATTCTACCGCAGGCCGCAGAAGAAAAGCTAATCGACAGTATTGATGGCTTCTGCGAAAATATTGCATTCACCACTGATCAGATTGAAAGGCTCTTTATTGCCGCATCTGCGTTTAAAATTCCTGTCCGCCTGCATTCCGAGCAGCTCTCCAACACTGGTGGAACCAGACTGGCTGCACGTTACGGCGCTCTTTCGACCGACCATCTGGAATACGTCGTGGAAGACGATGTTATTGATCTGGCTGATGCGGGCACGGTAGCCATGTTGCTTCCGGGAGCCTTCTATTTCATTCGTGAAACACAAATGCCTCCCATCAATCTGTTCCGAAAACATAATGTTCCAATGGGTCTTGCCACAGATTGCAACCCTGGCACATCCCCAAGCGTAAGCCTGACAGGCATAATGAATATGGCCTGCACCCTGTTTCGTATGACGCCTGAAGAGACCTTTTCGGCCGTGACGCGGATTGGCGCCCAGGCCTTGGGCCTTCAGAACGTCACTGGCACCCTCACGACCGGACGGGCCGCAGACATGCTTCTGTGGGATATTGCCGGACCGCACGAACTTTCATACTGGATCGGCGGCAAGAGGCCCATTCAGCGAATTTTTGACGGTAAACCGCTTCCTGTGGTATAAATTCTTATAGTCTTATCCATACAACTTCTTGTCTAAATAACAGTTTCGTCAGGATGTTTTTTTGGATTGCCGCTTCTTAGCTGAAGGACAAGCCGCGACGTGAAAATAGACGTCTCCCGGGAGCGCTCTCCCGCTCGGTACGAACAGGTCAAGCTCCACATTACCGAGCGTATTCTGGGCGGAGAATGGGAAGAAGGTCAGAAACTTCCTTCAGAAAGCGAGCTGGTTGATCTTCTCGGCGTTTCACGCATGACGGTCCATCGGGCTCTTCGGGAACTGATGACCGAAGGGATCGTGATCCGGGCACAGGGGGTGGGAACATTCGTTGCCCCCCCTTCCCCGAAAGCAGATCTGTTGGAGCTTCATGACATTGCTGACGATATTCTCAGCTCCGGCCACGCCCATACGGCCCGTGTTATTACGCTGGAAGCCATCCGCGCCGACGTCAATCTGGCATTTTCCTTCGATATGCGGCCCGGCAGCAAGCTGTTTCATTCGGTAATCGTGCATTTTGAAGACGATATCCCCCTTCAGGTGGAAGAACGTTTTGTCTCCCCTGCATTCGCCCCAGAATACCTTCAGCAAGACTTTACCCTGACACATCCACATCGGCATCTGTATCATATATCGGGCCCAGATGAGATCGAGCATGTCGTGTTTGCCGTCTCGCCTACGCCCGAACTTCAGGCCCTGCTGGACATTACCCCGCACGAACCCTGTCTCCAGCTGGTACGTCGTACATGGGTCAAGGGCCGGGTTGTCATGAAAGGTATCTTCACATACCCGGGAAACCGATACAGTCTCGGTGGTCGCCGCAAATCTTCATCAGAAGGTTTTTAGCCAGATTTTCCAAAATCCGTTGTGCGAATTCGGGATTAATCTTTGCTGACCAGCCGATCCTGTGTCTTAGTCTCGAAATCAGAAGCGTCATGACGTTCATGAAGCTGGCTGGAAAGTTCTCCTGACGTCCGGTTGACCATCCGTCCACGCTGCACGGCAGGCCGTTTCATAAGTCGGTCGGCCCATGCCTTGAGATGGGGATAGTCCTGTACGTTCAGGAACGTGGCCGCATCATTATAAAGCCAGCCTTCCACAACCCCTCCATACCACGGAAAAATGGCCATATCGGCAATCGTATATTCCTGGCCGGCTATGAACGGACTTTCCGCCAACCGTCGATCAAGCACATCCAGCTGTCGTTTGGCCTCCATGGCAAAACGGTTGATCGCATACTCGATTTTCTCGGGTGCATAGGTGTAGAAATGCCCAAAGCCGCCGCCAAGGTAAGGCGCGCTGCCAACCTGCCAGAAAAGCCAGTTCAGGCAGGCCGTCCGGTGAGCGATATCCTTCGGAATGAAAGCGCCGAATTTCTCGGCCAGATACAGCAGGATAGAACCTGATTCAAAGACTGCCAGAGGCTCGTCACCGCTATGATCGACAAGGGCCGGAATTTTGGAATTCGGATTGATTTCCGTAAAGCCAGATCCGAACTGATCCCCTTCTCCAATGCGAATAAGCCAGGCGTCATATTCGGCCTGTGTGTGTCCTGCAGCAAGGAGTTCCTCAAGCAGGATCGTGACTTTTACACCGTTAGGTGTTCCCAGGGAGTAGAGCTGCAGGGGGTGACGGCCAACCGGAAGTTTCTGCTCATGGGTAGCCCCCGCGGTGGGGCGGTTTGTGCGGGCGAACTTGCCGCCATTCGGGGTCGTCCATGTCCAGATTTTGGGGGGTACGTACTCTGAGGTTCCGCTCATGACACTCTCTCTTTTGAGGCAGTGGAAAAACTGGTCGGGTACATGGCCTGACGCGCATCGGCGTCCATAACGGTTTTGAATGTGTGCCTGCTCATGATGGCATGTGCACGATCGACTGCCGGACGGGCGTTCATCATCTGCATGAAACGAGCAAGATTGGGCCAGCGTTCCAGCGGTCTGTCTTCGTCTTTCATGACCCGTGTTGCCCGACCAAGCCAGCCCCATGCTGACATGTCCACAATCGTATAACGATCACCGACAATGAAAGATCGGCCTTCCAGATGAGAATTCAGGACCTGATAATGTCGTTCCGCTTCGCGGCGGTATCGGGTGGTCGCATAATCCAGACCTTCCGGCGCCGCATGCTGGAAGTGCACAGCCTGCCCCGAAAAGGGTCCGAGGCCTGTTGCAATGAACATAAGCCAGGATAGAAGTTCAGGACGATCCTGCGCTCTAGCTAAAAAATGTCCCGTTTTTTCGGCCAGATAAAGAAGGATGGCCGTGGAATCGAATAGCGTTGCGCTGCTGCCCTGCGGACCATCTGTATCCACAAGAGCAGGAACTTTACCATTGGGATTGATGGTCCGGAATGCGGCATCATGCTGCGCGCCGCGATAGGTATCGACGGGAATGGCTTCAAAAGGCATTCCCGTTTCAGCCAGAAACAGGGCAATTTTTTCCGGGTTCGGGCCGGGACCGTAGTAAAAATGAATCACGTATCACTTTTCTCGAGTCAACTCAGGAAAACTTTTGCCTGATGGCGACCGGACTGATCCTGATACAGAAGTGTCCGACCGCCATAGCATCGATGTTCAGCTGGCAAGCGACTGCGCTGCTTTCCGAAGCGCCGGAAGCATATCTTCTGGTTCTGGGCGGCGAGTATAGTCTGGATTAACCTCGGCGTAGAGGATCACTCCGTCCTGCCCGATGACGAAACGGCCAGGCATCGGCAGAGTCCAGCTATTATCTCCGTTGAAGGACGGAAGATCGTTTTTCAGGTTGGTGTAGAGTTCTACAAGATAGTCCGGCAGTGCGAAACGCAGACCGAACGCTGCTGCAACGTCGTTGTGCGTATCTGAAAGAATTGGGAAGTCGAGATGGTTCTGACGGACTGACTTACGACTGTTCACGGCTGTCTGCGGCGAGATGGCAATCAGGTTTGCACCGAGTTCCCGGAAGGATGGAAGTGCGGCCTCAAGAGCCTGAAGCTCCATATTGCAGTATGGGCACCACACGCCGCGATAAAAGCTGATGACCAGCGGGCCTTTGGCCAACAGATCGGCGCTGGACAAGGGATGACCGTCTGGGTCGTTCAGGGTGAACGCCGGAGCCTTGTCACCAGCCTTAAGCGTATTCTCTGCTGCACCTGAAGCGACCAGTTCAGCGGTTGCACGATGCATGACCTCGATCACTGAAGCAGGAACGCGATAGGGCGGCTTTCCAGCTTCGAAATCGGCTTTGAAAGCATCAAGTTTTGCCTGAAGGGACATGGGTTATTTCCTTAATTTATGGAAGTCTGAGGTTAGACTGGCTGGAACGGTCTGGGATGACACGAAGAAGGACTATTGCTCATTCCGTGCCGGAATGGTCGTCAGTCGGAGCATTAAGTGCGTGGGTCTGAGGTGTAGCCATATGCGCCTCCGCCCTGACGGATATGGCTCACTCCTAAGGGGCAAGCGCTTCGATACGGGCGATACCGCGTTGCACGGCAGGTCGGCTCTCGATGTCTGCATACCAGCGAGCAACATGAGGTGTGTCGTCGAGGGTGATGTTGGGAAAGTTGCGACGCCACAACCAGCCAAAATGAGCGATATCGGCGATGGTGAACTCTTCCCCTGCTACAAACCAGCTTTTTGCCAGAATTGTATCGAGCACGTGGAGCGTGCGTTTTGCTTCGGTCGAGAAACGCTCAAGAGCAATCGGTTCCGGCGCTGCCGCAAATTTCTGGAAAAACCCCGACTGTCCAAAAGCCGGGCTAAGACCGGAGGCGTGGAAGAAAAGCTGCTCGAAAACCCGGGCCCGGGATTGAGCCCCAGTCGGAAGAAGCTGGCCTGTTTTCTCGGCAAGAAATACAAGAATGGCCGCCGATTCCGTTAAGACGAACATGCGTCGCGCTTCATCCGTTTCCACGAGAACGGGCACCTTGCCATTGGGATTCAAGGCCAGGAACTCCGGGGTTTTCTGCTCCCCTTTGCGAACATTCACGCCATGAAGCGTGTAAGGAAGGTCCAGTTCTTCCAGTGCGATTGTGACTTTGACGCTGTTGGGCGTCGCGAAAGCATAGATGTCCAGCATCGGCGATTATTCCCTGGCTTGTAGAAGACGGGTAGGAAATGATCTGTTCAAGAAGGTCTTCGGCAATTTCTTTTCCGTCTTCGCTCCGGCCTGTCCGGAGTTTATGCCCAAGAGATGCCTCTTCCGCGCTCGACAGAGCAGATGTCTTGAGGCGATAAAGGTCATTCCCTGGAGGAATGTCATGGACCGTTATCAGGCAATGGCCACGTTCATACGCGTGGTAGATACAGGATCGTTTTCAGCCGCCGCCCGACATTTCGGCGTAGGGCAACCAGCGGTGTCCAAGACCATCGCGCAGCTTGAGGCGCATCTTCAGGTCAGTCTTCTCATCCGCTCCACACATGGCCTGACGGCGACCGAAGCCGGGCAGAATTTTTACGACCGGGCACGAAACGCCATTCAGGAGGCCGATGAGGCGGAACTTGCAGCTAAGGGAGCGGGAACTGCCCTGTCGGGACGGTTGCGGGTTTCAGCGGCAACAACGTTCGCAAGACTACATATCATTCCAGAATTGCCTCGCTTTCTGGAGGAACATCCTCATCTGACAGTCGAAATTCTCCTTGATGACCGGATGATCGACCTCGTGGCAGAAGGCGTCGATATTTCCCTTCGTATGGGGACACTTGCGGATTCCACTGCAATCACCCGGAAGATTGCAACGGGACGACGCTCGGTCCTCGCCACACCTGCCTACCTGAATCAGGCAGGGACGCCCCGCTCTCCGGCAGATCTGCCGAACCATGAAGCGATCATATACAGCCAACTGCCGACTGTATGGTCGTTCCTCCGAGACGGCGCTGCGATATCGGTTTCCGTAAGCGGAAGGCTCAGGGTTAGTGCAGCCGAGGGCCTCAGGGCTGCTGTTCTGGCGAATATGGGATTAACCATCGCGTCCGACTGGATGTTTGTACCAGAGCTCGAAGATGGCACTGTCGTTCGTGTTCTTGATGCCTGGTCTTTGCCTTCGATCGATCTGTGGGCAGTCTTTCCCGCGGGACGGATGATAACGGCAAAAGCACGCCAGTTTGCAGCTTTCGTAGAGAACGTGATGAAAACGGTACACGCTTCCTCGTCCTAAAAGCGAAAGGGAGTATCAAATCCGACAAAAGCTACGATACGAGTAGGGATCTGGATGGCGTCTTTGATGATGCTTTCCTTCTGGTTGGACATGTGTGACCGGTTTTCTAGAGCCAAATGCAAATCAGGTGGTCATGTCGAAAGGTGCATCAGGGCAAGCATTCACTTCGTCGATGGTCAGGAGGAGTCTGATGCGTTCTTCGATGGGGCGGCATGATAAAGGCGGCGAGCGGTGGAGAATTTTCTCCGCCTCGTCCCACCCCGGAAAATGCTTCCCTTTGAGGAAGACAACAGCTCCCGTCGGGGCTTCCTGTACGGTCCGCCCCTCGTCAGCGGTCCACTGCACGCCCGGCCCGACATAAGCCCGAAGCAGCCGCAGGTCTACACAGTCCACGTGGAATTTCCGGCAACTGTCCGTGGTGATCTTCTCCAGCCGCACACGCAGGTTTCGGTGTTCAGAAACCACACTGTAAAGTTCCGCAAGCTCAAGCATATCCGGGATTAGAAGCAGCGCAGGTTCCGGACAACGGGAAGCAAGCTGCGCCGCTATTTCCGACAGTTCCCCCTTTGCCATGAGCAGACGCGGGCCCGTCGCAAGATATGCTGACGCTGCCGTCGTCAGGGCTGAGGACATGTCCATCCGATGTAGCTCAAGACTGCGATGTACAGACAGGATACCGCCGAACGGCAACTGACGCTCCAGAAAGCAGCATGTCGGACATGCAGACATGACGAAAAATACTCCTCATTGTTGATATGTTATAACATATCTAATAATAGAAGCACATCAACCCGCCTCACATCCCAAGGATCTCCCCCATGTCGGATACCCGATTGCCCGTGACTGTCCTTTCCGGCTTCCTGGGCGCTGGCAAGACAACACTCCTCAACCATGTCCTCAATAACCGTGCAGGGTTGAAGGTCGCAGTCATCGTCAACGACATGAGCGATGTGAATATCGATGCAGACCTCGTCCGCAACGGCGGCAGCAATCTGTCGCGAACAGACGAAAAACTGGTCGAGATGACCAACGGATGTATCTGTTGCACTCTACGCGACGACCTTCTGACGGAAGTGAACCGGCTGGCACAGGAAAAGCGGTTCGATTATCTCCTGATCGAGTCCACTGGAATTGCCGAGCCCCTTCCCGTGGCCGCAACATTCGAATTCCGCGATGAAGCCGGTCGCAGCCTGAGCGATATCGCGCGCCTCGATACGATGGTTACAGTCGTGGATGCCGTAAACCTGCTTCGGGATTATGGCTCGACCGATTTTCTGCGGGACAGGGGTGAAGTGGCGGGAGAGGACGATGAACGCGCACTTGTGGATCTCTTCGTCGATCAGATTGAGTTTGCGGATGTCATTATCCTCAACAAGATGGATACGGCCTCGGCTGCGGAGGCTGAGGCGGCACGGCTAATCATCCGCTCCCTGAACGCCGATGCAAAGCTCATCGAAACACAGCAGAGTCAGGTTTCACCAGACAAGATCCTGAATACAGGTCTTTTCGACTTCGACCGCGCACACCAGCACCCGACCTGGTTCCGGGAATTGCACGGACATGCCGAGCATCGTCCCGAGACAGAGGAATATGGCATCACCAGTTTCGTCTATCGTGCCCGACGCCCTTTCAACCCGGAAGCCTTTGCCGCCTTCATCGAAAAATCATGGGAGGGTGTCGTCCGGGTCAAAGGCTATTTCTGGCTCGCGACACGACCAGACTGGGTTGGTGATCTGAGTATCGCAGGCGCCCTGGCCCGCCACCAGGCTGCGGGACGCTGGTGGGCCAGCGTCCCGCATCAAAACTGGCCAGATGATGAAGCCTGGCGCACTACTCTCGCAGGGTATTGGGATGATATTTATGGAGACCGCCGACAGGAACTCGTTTTTATCGGTGCTGGAATGGATGAAACCGCTCTTCGCACGGCTCTGGACGACTGCCTTGTCCCTCCCTCACAAAACGAGGTATTTATGCCTTGGCATTACGACAACCTAACCGATCCTTTTCCTCAGTGGGCATAGAGGAACATCTACCAGAATCCGTTTGCAAACAGGTAGTTTTCTGATCCCGTTTGCAAACGGATCATTCATTTTTCCACAGAAAACAATGTAATTTTTCTTATTGTGGCACGCTCAAATTATATTCCATAATTTTCATGGAATGAGGCTGAGAATCTGCCAGACGAAAACAATCACAGCAACCGGTACTACGCAGAAAAAAGCACCACGCCAGCCTATCAGATTCCCTAGAAAACTGCCCGCAGGCGCAGCAATCACTGCCGCTAACGCATTTCCGCCATCTAGGATCGCCAACGCGCGTGGAATATGATGCTCTTCGACAAGACGCATCGCTGTGGCGGCAAACATCGACCAGAAACCACCAATCACGACGCCGATCATCGCCCGGCCAAGCATGAAGATGACGTAGTTCGGCATCAGCGAAACAACCGTTTTTGAAACAATCATCATGCTCATCAGCGCCAATAATAGTGTTTTGCGATTTATTCCTTTGGTGAATGAAGCGATAACCGGATTGTATGGCTCAGTGCCGACTGTGAGACACCGAGTTTTGCGGCAGCACGCGTAAAGCTTTTCTCACGAGCAACGGCCAGAAATGCAATCCGGTCATTAAAATTTTCGCGAGACATATATGAGCCCTGTCCATCAGCATAGTCCGATTATTTTAGGAAGCCCTTTCGCCCTCGTCGAAGCAAGATCTGCAAACAAAGAACAGTTGGTTTCGAAATAATCATCACACACCCGCATCGGAGATGCCGACGTTTCGGTTTAGGCGCTGGCGAATTGGTTGCGATAATATAGGCATCATGCCCCTATCGAAAGCCTGAAAAATGCCCAATGCTTGTTGATGAATCGGGGTTATGCAGCCGATAGGCGTTGTGAAGTTCTAAAGGCGGAAGTGATCAGGGCGTGTATTTACAGCCGAAAATCCAGCGCTCTTCCCATCCAATACGATAAACAGCGTTATAAACGCCGCAATCGTACCAAGGTCCTGTTCGGTAAGCTCAAGGACTGGTGGGTGAATTATCTGACCACATATCCCGATGAATTTTCCATTTTCCATCCTGTTTGAGCAAAACGATCGTCTGTTTGCCGTGCTCAATAACCTGTCCTTTGGGATCAAGCATTCTGATTTGAGAGAGGCTGATCGCGGATGCTTCGCCACCATAGATCTCGTAGTCATCGAATGTGGCGCCGCCGACGAGATCTGGCCGCAGAGTTTTCTCAAAATAGGCGAGGATTGCAGCACGGCCGGAAATCGGGTCTGCGTTGGGGGGCAGCAGCTTGGCATCATCGGTGTAGAGACGCGAAATCGCCTTGAGATCACCTTTGGCAAGGTCCGCAGCAAACTCTTCGGTCACCCCTTTCACGGCGTCCGCATCTGGCGATTGCGTATTGGCCGCCAGAGCAGGAGCGCATTGCAGGGCAAGTGCCATAGAGGCGGCCAAAAAACAGGAGAGCGGTTTTGTAAATGTCATAATGGTTGTCCTTGTAATGGAAGGTCGTTGAGGCGGTCGGATTGATGCTTTAAAGCTGTGAACAACCACCATCGACGACCAGTTCTGTGCCGACGACGTATCGGGATTCGTCGCTTGCGAGGTAGAGAACGGCGGCAGCAATTTCTTCGGCCTGGCCCATTCGCCCAAGAGGGACGCTCGCAGCGAACTGGGTTTTGAAGTTTTCCACTTCCGCTTCTGAGAGACCGATCTTGCTCAAGAGCGGTGTTTCGATACCGCCGGGGGCAACAGCGTTGACGCGGATTTTGCGATCAAGAAACTCATAGGACCAACTGCGTGCGAATGAGCGAACCGCCGCCTTGGCAGCTGCAACCAGCGACAGACCATGCTTGCCGGTCTGGTCGATGAACGAAGTCGTCAAAATAACGGATGATCCCTCACGCAGCACAGGCAATGCCGCCTGCATCGTGTACACAGCGCCTTTGACGCTGACATCCATGACGTCGTCATACTGATGCTTATCGATTGACTGTAATGGTGTCGGAATGACGTAGCCGGCATTCACAAACAGAATATCGAGGCCATCAAATGATTTCTGAACC
The DNA here is from genome assembly GCF_015244675.1 of Gluconobacter cerevisiae. Lineage (GTDB taxonomy): Bacteria > Pseudomonadota > Alphaproteobacteria > Acetobacterales > Acetobacteraceae > Gluconobacter > Gluconobacter cerevisiae. The sequence continues at coordinate 46,010 of NZ_JABCQO010000008.1, forward strand.
TTGTCCACAACGGATTTCATATCTTCGATAGACCGCACGTCAGCAGCAAGAACCAGCGCCTCGCCGCCGAGTTCTGCATGAACATCGGCAAACCGGGTTTCGTCACGACCAGTCACGGCAACGCGGGCACCTTCTGCGATGAATCTCTTTGCGGTCGCAAGGCCGATACCGCTCGTACCACCCGTGATAAGGGCAGTTTTTCCCGAAAGTCTCATATCAGATCCTCATATTAGAAAAACGTGACAAGCGTTCCGGACGCTGATCATCGTTCCCGTTGATACTAGCCAAAAGGTTTGCGACCTAAAGGACATATTTCCCTCTTTTCGAGACATGATAATTCGCGACTTAGGTTATGGCGCAAAATAAGGGAAATAGGTCCTTTGGGAAATTATCGTGGGGGACTACGTCTCAAGACCGTCCGACAACAAGCCTTAGAGGCAGAAGAAACGAGGAGGCAGAGATGCCAGAAATATTCGATGAAACGACCTTGGAAGAGTTGAACGAGGCAGGGAGTACACGGCGGCGCATGATGTTAATCGGGAGCGCTGCGATTGCCGCAACGGCGGCAACGCGCCTTCTGCCGCAAAGCGCACGGGCGGCTGTGCTGGGAACAGCCGAAAAGCCTATCGATTTTCTGTTTGCGATTTATCCGAACGGGACACTTCTCGATTTTGCCGGTCCCAACGAAATCCTGTCTCGCATTCCCAACACGAATGTTCGTTTTGCCAGTCCTGAGGGCGGTTTCGTCACGCTGGAAAAGGGCATTGTTTTCGGGCCGACGGAGAAACTTTCCGATATCGACAAAGTCGATGTCATTTGCGTGCCTGGCGCCCTGAATCTTTCGGCCATGATGAAGCCCGAGATGCTGGGGCATGTCCGGCGTCTGTCCGAGACGGCGAGATATGTGACCTCCGTCTGTACGGGCTCGATTATTCTCGCAGCTTCAGGGGTTCTGAAGGGACGTCGAAGTGCCTGTCATTGGGCATTCCTGAACGTACTCAAGGAGTATGGAGCTATTCCGGATTCCGCACGTATCGTGAAAGATGGCCGTTTCATGAGCGGTGGTGGGGTGACGGCTGGTATTGATTTCGGTCTGGCGATTGCGGCTGAACTCCGTGGGGCGCAGGCCGCGCAGGAAGTGCAGCTTCTTGTGCAGTATGATCCGCAGCCGCCATTTCATGCCGGAAGCCCTGCTGAGGCGCCCCCCAAAATCCGCGACACTGTTTATAAAATGTTGCCCGGATCCAAAGACGGTTTAATGCGCCCAATTCTTTAATTGGGTGAGCAGATCGCGGAGATTTCTGATCCTAAAAACAAGCGATTATTTATTGCAAGATCCGATAAATAATCGTGCGGCATAACAGGAAACCAACCTGTCAGTGATCTCCAGACATTTTTAAATTACCTAGAGGGCTCCCTGAGCAATTCATATGAAATTAGTTCTTACTAAGATCGCTCCTTTTTGTATCGTTGCAAGCGTCACTATCACTCCGATTGCAGCTTATGCTGATCGTCCTCAAAAATCTGTAGAGACAGCTATCAAAGCTGAAAACAATCGTTGGGCCGATGCTTTTAAGCGAGGCGATTACCAAGCTATTGGTCGTCTTTATACTGAAGATGGAACATTGCTACAGCCAGGCGGCAAGCGGATTACTGGCGCTGCAGCAATTTCGAAATATTTTACGGACGGATATGCTGGGACAGCACCGGATACGGTGACGTTCAATAATTTTGAGTTCTACGGCAATGATAAAGTAGTAACCGAAGTTTCGAATTCGATTGTTCGGGATCATGACGGAAAATTAAAGTCACGTGGCAAGCAAATTCTCATTTTTTTAAAGCAGAGCAATGGCTGGAAACTTCATCGCGATATTTGGAACGACGATGGTCCATTAAAGTCAGATGACCGCTGATTCAATAATTTTACTATTGGGTGCCCCATGCGCAAAAATGTTCTTATTCTCTACGCGCATCATGATCCGAATTCATTCGCCAAAGCAATGTTGGATTGCGCTCTTAAAGCCCTTGCTCAGCAGGAGCATAACACGCGCGTATCTGACCTGCATGCCATGAAGTTCAAAGCCGTCGCAGATGACGCTGACTTTATCACGCCTCGGCCGGGCAGCGGACCGGGTTCGGGTACTGACTACCAGTCACGCCAGCGGGTTGCTTCAATCAATGCGGGATACACCCCCGACATTCTTGACGAACTGAACAAGCTGGCTTGGGCCGATGCAGTTATTTTTTTATTCCCGATGTACTGGTTCCACGTTCCGGCAATTCTTAAGGGCTGGTTCGACAGGGTATTTGCGTATGACCGGATATATAGCAATGAACACCCAAGTCTCGGTGCTTACGGGAAAGGTGGTCTGAAAGGCAAGCGTGCCTTGATCGGCACGACCCTTGGTGCCTCTGAACCGCGTCAGGGAGCCGTCCCAAGCAGGCAATCCGAGCGGTTTGAGGCAATCCAGAATGGCTTGCTGGCTTACGCAGGGTTCGATGTAATGCCTCCCTTCTACGTCTGGTCCGTTGCGCATGTCAGTTCGGACCGTCGCGTCGACTACTTGAATGCATGGAAGAAGCGCGTCCTCGGGCTGTTCACTGATATTCCTGAACTTCTTGCCGCCGATGGCCCCTCACCCCAACCAAGTGCACTGAGGGGCCGGGTGCGGAAACCGAATGAAAAGATCTGGCCTTACGGAGGCGACCAGACTATCGCGGACTTCGCAGTGGTGCGGATATTAAAGGCAAAGCCCGGTCAAGCATCGACACTATTGCAAAAGCTCAAACCGCTGGTCAGGGCAGCCAGCGCAGATAATAAGATTCGAATCTGCGCCTTGTTAAACTCACTGGATGACAAAGACGATATATGGATGATCCAGACTTTCGAAGATATGGACGCGTGCAAACGGGATGAAAGTATAGCATCAATGTCCACGCTTCTTGAGGAAATCTCTCCACTACTGTCGAGACCATATGAGGCTATTTCTCTAGTCCCTAAACTCGCAAAAGGTCTGTAGACAGAAATAAATATTTTGTAAATTACGATTGAGCTGTTTCCCGTTTCTGGTGTCGATAATGAGGGGAAATCTTGCTCCCCTCTCCCGACAACCAGAAACTCGAAGTCAATCTGTCGCGGACATAGTGGCGCGATCCGCGACCCATTCTCCGTGAAAACCAAACGGAACCCGGACTGGCAGGCGTATAGTAGCGACAGGCTCTCCGGTAAAATCCTGAGCATCCAGAATGACGACGTCACTCAGATTTCGGGCTGCATCGTATACGTAAGACATGATCCAACCCTCATCTTCGGCAAGTGCCTCTGGCTTGCGCACGAAGATAGGCTCAAGCGTCATTCGGTCCGGGCCATAGTGATGTATTTCTGTACTTCCCCGCAGCATGTCATGTTTCATGGCCGGTCCGAAGCGCACGTCCTGGCCCCAATGGGCTGTGTAGCCGAAGCGATAGGACTGGCCACCGAACCGCTCATTGATGCGTGGAAACTCAGTTCCGTGATCGTCAAGGAGCGTCTCGCTCAAGCGTCCGGAACGCCGGTTGAGCGTCCAGCGTACAAGTTTGGGCGCACCTTCGTTCGGGCCATTATGATCGCACTCGAACATGCGGGGATGACGGGCGAGATCAATGAGGGTCAGGTGGCCATCGTCATAAGCATTCATGAAATGGAAAACAAAGCAGCGTGGGGCTTCGAACCATTGGATGTTCGTGACGTCTCCGTTGCGGGGTAACAACCCAATCCGCGCATCCCGTCGCTCATCCCAGAGCCAGGGGAATTTCGCCTTCGCATGCTCGGGCTGAAACGTGACAGGCAGATCGGGTATGACGACGAACGACGAGGTAAATGCCATATCGTGGATCAGTGGAATATGGGGCAAATCAATCCGCGCTTTCGTCGTGGCATATCCGTTCTGCCCGAGCGAAATATAGCGAACAGGCTGCCCGGGTTCATAGGCGAGAGCGTGCTGTTCGCCAGTTATGGGATCGAATTTTGGATGACCGGTGAAGCCGGCTTCAAGAGTCCCATTGAAATCCGCACGCGCGATGCTGTCTAACTCGTAGTTTAGTTCGACTGGAAGGCTGCCTGCTTCGACAACGGCATAGAGCTTTCCTCCAACACTGGTAAAATTCGTGTTCACGCTGCCATCGCGCAGACCGGCACCAGGCCCTCCAAGCCTTGGCAATTCCAGAGCGGCAACTACGGACGCATCCCTGACATAACGGCTGCGATACCACTCTGCCCTTCCCTCCCGCAGACGTAAGCCATGCGCCATGCCTGATCCTGAAAACCAGTGATATTGTACGGGGTCTGGAATACTGGCGGGGTTGGGACCGATACGAAGCAGACGGCCATTCAGAGCCTCGGGAATATGGCCGATGACTTCCAGATCGAAAGTGGTCGTTTCGGCTTCGATCGGTTTGAAATTATTGGCGAGATAAGATGCACCTGAATGTTTGGGAATGGAGGAATTTGGTGTCAGCGGCATAATGGTCTCCAATGTGATACACCATCACATTGTCATGCATTGATCCAGTGTCAACTTAAATGTTATACGTCATCACATGAAGCACAGCGCAGGCGCAAAATCCTCCGGTTCTCGTAAAACCTATCATCATGGCGCTCTGCGGAAGGTGTTGCTCGATGCAGCGCGGGCGGAAATCGCCGCTCATGGGGCGCGGGGTCTTTCCATGGCATCACTGGCACGCAGGGCTGGCGTGGCGCAGTCGGCGCCCTACCGTCATTTTAGCGACCGTGAAGACCTGCTTTTCTCCGTTGCGACAGATGGGTTCGAGCGATTTACCGAAGCTCTTCTCGAAGCCGCGTCGGACGGAGACGATATGAGCGCGCTGAGCAGGATGGCGGCTGCCTATCTTGTGTTCGGGGAACGGAATGTAGAGCTTTACCGCCTTATGTTTGCATCGGGTCTGGTTCCGGGGGCTGCATCCGACAGCCCCCTCAAACGCGCAGCGAGCGCAAGTTTTCAGCCGCTTCTTGATCGCGTTACGGCTTTGGATTCGCCGACATCACATCTGTCCGCGCATGTCAGATGGGGGCAACTCCACGGTCTGGTCATGCTCAAGGCTGATGGGTTCATTCATGATTCGGTGGAGGCACTGATGGGCGTCATATCTTTTTGAGATCATGGCGATGTCGTCATTCAGAGCGAGTTGTCCTGACGACCGGCGCGACGGATTGCCTGCGGTGGATGACCGTGCAGCTTGACGAACGCGCGGCGCATGCGCTCCGGATCGGAAAACCCCACGGATTTTGCGATCTGCTCAATCGGTTCCGACCCGCTTTGCAGGCGGCCACAGGCCGCTTCCACGCGTAGGCGTTCCACTGCTCTGGCCGGTGTCTCCCCAGTCTGACTGCGAAAAGCACGTCCGAACTGGCGGACGCTTAACCGGGCGGCTTCCGCTAAACGTTCGATAGGGAGCGGTTCGACCAGATGATCACGTGCGAAAGCAAGAGCCATGCGGATACGGTCTGATTCCGGTTCCATCTGGGACATGGCCGAGAACTGCGACTGTCCGCCGGAGCGGCGGTAAGGAACAACAAGTTCACGAGCCACGTCGCGTGCGATTGCGATGCCGTGGTCGGTTTCGATGAGGGCCAGTGCCAGATCGATCCCTGCCGAAATGCCTGCGGAAGTCCATACGTTGTGGTCTGAGATGAAAATACGATCCGCATCGACCCTGATCTGGGGATAACGCTGTTGCAGTTCCGGTGCGAGACGCCAATGGGTTGTTGCACGGCGACCATCGAGCAGTCCGGTCTCTGCAAGGAGGAAGGCGCCTGTACACACGCTCGCGACGCGGACAGTGTTTAGTGTGAGATTTTTTGCTGCTGCGACTACGTCATGACTTTGAAAAGGGTCGATATCTCCGCCTATGAAGAGAACCGTATCAAAGGCCGCGTTACGGGAAGACTGAGTATGGATGGGGACCCCCGAACTCCCTACAACGACGCCTCCGCACTCAGAAATTACCGTTAAACGGTAGGCCTCCCCCTCAATGAGAATATTCGCTTCTTCGAAAGCGCCTAAGGGGCCCGCAAGGTCGAGGATGCGGTGGTTCTGGCAAACAAAAAATCCGATATGATGCATGGTCTGAATTTAAGGGAAAGCCGAAATTCACGCCATGATTTTTTTTCGAAATGCCTGTTCTTAAGTTTTGACTGTCAGATTTTGCAAACGGCTCCCAAGAAACACAATAATAATTAGGGGAAAATAGCAGGATCTTTATTGTCCTATTAATTAAGATCTCATAAGAAAAAAGATCCAGACCACTGCCATCAACATACAAATTATAGAAACTGGAGCGCCCACGCGCGTAAATGTTTTAAATGAAATCTTCACTCCACAAAGAGCGGCCTGTTCAACAACGATAATACCTGCAAGACTTCCGAAAATTATTAGGTTACTAAAAAAACCAGTTCCTAAAGCAATGGCTGCACCCATAGCGTTAACATGTGTTCCAGGATTTAAAAATGGAACGAGCAACATAACAGTCGGATTGTTTCCAATAATATTACTCGAAGTAGCGCTGCTTAAAAACAATTCTATGGGATTATTTAAATCAACACCGCTTTTGTGAAGATGTGACAAAATATTTTGTGGCAATCCTGTATTAGACAAGGCTGCGTTTACAATGAATAATCCAGATATTAAAAGCAAAAGATTAGCATCGACCCTATGAAGAACATCTTTAGAAGAGATTTTACGGTTTAGCAACAATATTGCGGCGGCAGTTAGAGAAACTAATTCTTTTGGCCAAAAATCCAAAACGAATGTTATAATAACAGCAAGGGTAATGATGGCTGCCTTGCAAGTTTCGTGAATATTTAAAGGCGTTATTACAGGATTCGTTGTTGATACGCTGCTGGAAGTATCTGATTTATTTAAGTCGAAATTTCCCCGATACATCCAGGCAACAACGCCCCATACAACCGGCAGCGATAACAAAGCAGGTATTCCAGCTGCAGATAAAAATCCTGTAAATGAAATCCCGAGCTCTTGTGCCGCGATCATATTTTGTGGACTGCCGATTAAAGTTCCGGCTGATCCGGTGTTGGCTGCAAAACAAAAAGCGAGTAAAAATGGTACAGGATTAAGTCCTCGAGCCAAAGTGACTGATACTAAAAGAGGCGTCATAGCGACGACAACAACATCGTTTGTTAAAAGTGCAGAGAGACAACCAGAAACAGCAACAAAGACGGCCAAAAGCGTTATTGGACCGACAGATAAAGTAGCGACTTTACGTGCTGCCCATTCATAAAAACCAGATTCAGCAAACGCGCCTGATACGACCATTAAGCCAAAAAGCATGCCAATCGTTCGATAATCTACCGCCACCCAAGCTGCTTTAGCGCCAATACTACCTACAGCCATCATAGCCATAGCGCCAATCATGGCCGCCCCGGTACGATCGACTTTGAAGCCAGGCAATTTGCCTAGCCCCATCGCCAAATAAACCATTAAGAAAATAAAAAGAGTTACATTCATGAATTGTACCATTCAAAACATCAAGAGCATTAAAGCTCAAGCCGGAAGGGCAATCTTAAACGATTAAATTAAAGATTCTTCTCCTTAGCCTGATGATACTCTTCTCTGATTTTTTCAATATCAACGGTAGGCTCTGGGAAAGCCAGATTCATATCCTGAAGGGTCTTCCATATAATATTGGATACAGCGAGATTCCTAAACCATTTGTTGTTTGACGGAATGATGTACCAAGACGCGTGTTTTGTTGAACATTTTTCCATCATGTCCTGATATGCGTTGGTATATTTATCCCAATACTCTCGCTCTTTATAATCAGAATCACTGATTTTCCATTGTCTGGCAGGATCATCCAGACGTTGACGAAAGCGTTCCAATTGCTCTTCTGGAGTAATATAAAGAAAGAATTTCAGAATAGTCACATTGTTCGCGACCAGCATTTTTTCAAAATCATTGATGAGATCATATCGATTTGACCAGATTTTTTTTGGAACAAGCTCATGCACTCTTGTTACCAACACATCTTCGTAATGTGATCGATTAAAAACTCCGACTTGTCCTCGGCCAGGTGTGTGTGGATGGACACGCCACAAGAAGTCATGAAGCTTTTCTTCTTCTGTCGGTTGCTTGAAACCCTGTACGGATGTTCCCTGAGGATTCATTGCTTTCATGACATGCCAGCAAGTGCCGTCTTTTCCGGCAGCATCAATGCCTTGAAGAACAATTAAAAGAGCGTGCTTCTTTTCAGCATATAGTTTCTGCTGGTGCTCCCCAACACGAGCCTGATGATTTTCAATGTCTTTTTCAGCTTCATGTTCTGATTTGTAGTGAGCATGATAAGAGGCATCTACATTTTTCAGGCGAACGGCTGTTCCTGGTTTGACGATGAGTTTACGACGTAAATCCATGACATACATTCCTTAATAATTATTGTTAGTTACTTGTCGGAAATAGGGTGAGATAATTTTTGGCTATTTTTCTCACGTTTCATCATTTGCAAGTTAGTGAAAATCTTAATCCCGTCAATAATTACCATCCAAACAAGAGCATATGCCCAAACAACAGCAATCATTATCCAAGGTAACGCTGGAACAAGAATACCGAATACACAGAGCACAACTGCCACAATCTGTGTTCCAACTACTGCAAGAAAGAGCGGGCGGCTAGGATAAGGAGGTCTAAAAATCGTATGCCGCGTTCGCACGACTAACAGAAGCAGATGGCCACCGGCAGCAAGTTGGAGGAAGATCATTGTCTGGAGATGAGCGGTTGTTAGCGGAACTATTTCCATCAACCATGGTGTATGCATCCAGGCAATACCAAGAAGTAGCATACCAAAACTCTCGGCTAAAGACGCAATACCCATAATTGAAGAAAAGGAAATAATGCGATGCATGTCCCAGCGCACGGGTTGAGGAGACGTCACAACATTATCGTATGCAATCGTCATAATCGGGATATCGTCAAGAAGGGCCAAAACCACAATCATAATGGCAGTCAAAGGCTGAAAGCCGAAAACAAGATAAGAGGCGACAACCAAGAACATAATATCGATCGTCATTGCGATACGATAATAAATGTATGATGTGATACGTTCGAAAATTGCTCGAGCTTCCACTATCGCATTTACGATCGTTGATAATCCCGGTGCTGTCAGTACAAGTGCTGCTGCGGAACGGGCTGCATCAGTAGCTCCACTCACAGCAACACCGCAATCTGCCTGTTTTAAAGCCGGAGCATCATTAACACCATCTCCTGTCATGGCGACGATATGACCGCGTTCCTGCAGAGCTTTAACAATTTCAAATTTATGTTCAGGGAAGACCCGCCCAAACCCATCTGCAGCTTCAACCGCGCGTGCCGCATCAACCGGAATTTTATTTGGGTTCATATCAGGTGAAAATATGTCACTTGCCTTAAGCAGGTGCTCCCCCAACCCTAATTGATGTGCAATTTCAGAACCAATCGCGACATCGTCACCTGTGACCATTTTCACGGATAGCCCAAGCTTTTTTGCTTGGGCAATTGTAGCCGCTGCGTCAGGACGCGGGGGGTCCAGCATAGGCAGAAGCCCTAACAAGACCCAAGTCTTACCGTCGTCGTGAGAAACAGCCACGCCCAAAGATCTGGTTCCGTGACTGGCTAACTCGGAAACCTTGCCGAAATACTCGGTTGTTGGAGTACTATCATTTGAGCTGATTACTCCTTCCGTCAACCCGCATAACTTCGCAATAACCTGCGGTGCTCCTTTGGCATAACGAAGGTTATGTCCGGCAGTATCCTGCACAATTCCGACTGTTTTTTTATTAACAGGGTCAAACGGAATAAAGTCCACGCGCTTATAGGTGCCAAACGGATTATTTTCTGGAAGCGCTTTAAGAACAGCAAGGTCAATCGCATCCGTACTTTCCTTTTGCGTTGCCAAAGCGGCTGCGATGACCAGATCATCTGCCTTTGCAGTTCCAAATGGAATCGGCGCCTGTAATGTCAGCTTGTTTTGGGTGAGTGTTCCTGTCTTATCCGAACACAGCACATCTACGCCCGCCAGTTCTTCAATAGCTGACAGACGGGATACGATGGCTTTTTGTCGCGAAAGGGCGAGCGCTCCAAGTGCCATTGTAACGGACATAACCGCGGGCATGGCCACCGGCACGGAGGCTACAAGAAGAACCAAGACAAACTGGGCAATAGCCCCTGCTTCACTCCAATGCCAGATAGCGTTATGAGCTAAATCGCGCCAGAGTTGCGCTCCAACCAACACAACAGCAAGTGCTGCGGCAAGAATAATCAGGAAGTCGCCGATACGCAGAACAGCCTGTTCTGCATGCGACTTGCTACCAGCAGATGCCACCAACTTGGCCGTACGACCAAAAAAAGTATTATTACCTGTCGCTGTAACCAAACCAATCATGGATCCTTGCCGCGCAATCGATCCAGAATATGCCCCGTCACCAATTTTTTTAGAAACAGGTAAAGATTCGCCCGTTAAAGCAGCCTGATCAACTGACAGATATTTTCCGTTAATTAACAGAAGGTCTGCAGGAATAATTTCTCCTGCGGCAACTGTTACAACATCTCCTGTCACAAGATCGGTTGCTGCAATCGAAGTCCAGGCTCCATCGCGGCAGACGGAGGCTTTGAGAGCCAAACCTTTTTTTAAGGCCGCAAGAGCGTTCGCGGCTTTATTATCCTGCCAGAACCCGATAGCAGCATTGTAAAGAAGCAAACCAGCTATAACGAAAAAGTCTGGCCAATCGGCGCGTAAAAATGAAATAACCGCTGCAATCTCGATCATCCAGGGAATTGGTCCCCAAAAATAACCCAGAAGTTTCTTCCAACGACTCTCTTCGTGCGCCTGAATTGCATTTGGACCATCTTTCGCGAGACGATCCTGAGCTTCTATAGAAGTCAAACCCTTAGGCGATGTTTTTAATTCAGAAAATTTATTCTGAATTTCTGTTGAATTTAAAGTATCTAAATTAAGATCTGAGTCTGTGTTTTTTGTTTTAACTTGCTCCGTGGGCCGTGAAGGAGATACTTCCCCCACAGAAGAAGATGACATAATAGTCTCCAAAATACGTATAAACTTTTTTTACAATAAGCAAAAAAAATTAAATTAACTAAAATTATTTATTAAATAAAATAGAATATTATCACAATATACGGCAATAAATTATTTTATGGAACTTTTCTTTCTAATATGAAAATAGATCAGGTTTCATTAATTTAAATATTTTTATTCTACATATTGAGCGGCATTTGTTTGGAAAGATATATTTTTTTGATTATTGCCTGCTTGGCACCGCTTCGGCAGAGACCGGCGTTGAAATAAAACTGGCAAGCAGGTCTTGAACAATCGTCCGCCCTGTATCTGGAAGGTCCGGGGGACAAGGCATGACGCAGAATTTGCTCGACCTATACCCCAGGCCTAGTTGAACCGGGAGATCACAAAAACCTCCAGTCCATGGCAGCAAGTTCGGATGCGCCCCTCCCCCTATGACCGGGTACATCATTTCATCGGGGCCACGCAGTCGATATTCCCCGACGCCAGAGAGTCTACTACCCCGATGTTCAGCTAATTTTTCCGGTTTCAAGTCAGCGCCGCCCAAAGGTACGACTTTTCCTAGACAGCAGATACTATGCTCGAGGAGACGGTAGGTCATGGCGCAAGAGAACGAATGGGCGCATGATCACTCATTTCTATGTTGATGATGGTCGGCGCCTTCTTGCAACTCCACAGGTCCGCTCCGTCAAGACAAAAAAAGTCCTCTCGCCGCCATTGCAACCTTGCCTGCCAGCGTGACCAGACCATCTTTTATCGCATATCTTGTTCACTGCCGAAATATTGCTCTCATTCCGATGTAAGTACGTTCATCAGCAGATATCCTCACTCTGGTCCGTCAAAGTAGCGCTAGTTAGGGAAAACCTGATCCATAAGATCATTCCGGTCTCAAATAAGATCGTACTTCATGCTTTTGCTGAAAATCGGGACTACATCTCCCGCCCCTGGCATGCATGTATCACAACAACCACATTCAAACTCTAATCTATGTCACTTCCTTCTTGACGATACCTATCTTATGATAGCTATAATCCCCTCATATCGTTTGAGGTTATCGCAAGTCAAAAACCAAGGAAGTTGGAACATGCGGATATCAGGCTCAATTGCTATCGTTACCGGTGCATCTTCGGGTATTGGAGCAGCAACGGCACGGCTGTTGTCCGCTGCCGGGGCAAAAGTAATCTTGCTTGCTCGCCGCGAGGAACGGATCAAAAAGCTGGCTGGGGAACTGAACGATGCTGTCGCGATCCGCTGCGATGTAACGGCTCTTGACCAAGTCGCCCAAGCAATTAAGGAAACTATCAAAATCCACGGGCGCATCGACATTTTGATCAACAATGCGGGACAGGCGCTTCAAGCCCCTATTGAGCAGATCAATATCGATGACTTCCGCGATATTTTCGAGCTAAATGTTTTGGCTCCTCTCGTTATAATGCAACATGTCCTTCCCGCCATGCACAAGCAGGGCGCAGGAAGTATCGTTAATGTGAGTTCCGGTATCTGGTTCCATCCACTTGCGGAAAGCGCTGCCTACAGTGCAACCAAAGCGGCGTTGAGCACCATATCGGGGGTGGCGCGGGTTGAACTCGAAAAAAACAACATTGCGGTATCCGTAATTTACCCCTTCATTACCGAGACAGAACTGGTCGCATCAATCAAAGCTGGATCAGAATCAGCCAAGAAGCTGGAGGCTCCCATTTCTGCGGAACGTCAGCATCCTGAACAGGTTGCAGAAAAAATCCTCGAACTCGTCCGATCAGGCGAAAAGCAGGCAGATTTGGTACCGGTGCAATACGGCGGAACTTACGAAGGCTGAATGATGATGCGTCGTAGGAGGATATCCTTCGGCGTGCCTATTTCTCGTTTGGATTAAAAAATGATTTGTGAAGTCTCGAACAAGGATATTTCGCTGCCGGGTCTCTTTGCCACGGAGGCCGGAGACCTACCCTTCATGCAAGACGTCGAGGTGCGATCCTATCTGATCAAAACAGATAAAGGATTTATTGCAATCTATAATTCGCCAGGTCTTTCCAAAGACAAAAATGCGATCGTTGAGCTGGGCAGGCCCTCTGCTCTCCTTATGAGCCATTGGCATGAGGCCATGTATAAAGCACCTGAGCTGGACATAGCTGCATATGTTGCAGCTGCTGACCTCTCTCAAACCAAAGCTTCCATGTCAGGAGCTGTAGATTTAGCAACTTATCTGAGAAGCGATAATACGATCGAGATTATTTCTACACCAGGACACACAGCGGGATTTTCCATGTTCCTCTGGACGTGCGGTAATCATCGGGTGCTGTTCAGCGGTGACATGATCTGGTCCCACCATAATCGATGGGAAGCGGTTGTTCTGGATGAAAGCAACCGTCAGAAATATATCTCAAGTCTGGAGACCATTGCGAGACTGGACTTCGATGTCTTGGTACCGTGGATTTCTATGCGTGGCGAACAGTATCCGATCCTGAGCGACAGGCCTTCAGCACGTAATAAAATATTGAGAATCATAGAGCGCCTTAAAGGCGGTGAAGTGACTTGAATTTGTGCTTATTGATAACCCCATGAAAAATCACTCTCCAAATTGATACGACCTGAGTATGGGAAACACTTATGAAAGTATTCATTACTGGCGCAAATGGCTTCATTGGCTCCGCTGTCGTTTCCGAACTTCTTTCCACAGGCCACGAAGTGCTAGGGTTAGCCAGATCCGAGGAAGCGGCCCGTGCCATTCAAGCTGCTGGTGCCGAAGTTCAGCGCGGCTCGCTCGACAATCATGAAAGCCTGCGTATCGGTTCAGGAAAAGCCGATGCTATTATTCATCTTGCTTTCAATCCTGATTTTACGGCCTTTCAGGAATCATGTGAGCTTGACAGGAACGCTATCGAAATAATCGGCGCTTCCCTTTTTGGTACCCAAAAACCGTTACTCGTGCCTAATGGAATAGGCGGATTGGCACCGGGACGGATCGTAACAGAAGACGATAACGTCCCGACAACCTACAGGCTTCCACGCGTGTCCGAGCAAACAGCATTACGCCTGGCTTCACAAGGCGTAATCGCCTCGGTCATCCGCCTATCGCAGGTGCACAATGTGAACAGACAGGGACTTGTAAGTACTCTGATTGATATCGCACGAGCGACGGGAATATCCGCCTATATAAATGATGGAAGCAACCGGTGGCCCGCTGCGCATGTTTCAGATGTGGCCCGCCTCTTCCGGATGACACTGGAAAGCCCCAAAGCCGGAGTAAAATATCATGCGGTTGCCGAAGAAGGCATTGAGATGCGGGCCATTGCCACGACAATCAGTCGCCGTCTTGGGATTCCAGTAAAATCGCTTAGTGCCGAGGAGGCGCAAGACCATTTTGGGTCCTTGGCACCCTTCGTGGCTATGGATATGCCCGCATCGTACAATGAGACGATAAAGCGAACAGGTTGGCATCCCACGGGCCCGGCCCTTTTGGTTGATATCGAGAAGATTAGCCGATCTTGACGTAGTACGAAGATAGGGTCCGGAATATCACTTTTTTTTATCTTAACGAGGATAAAGGGTGCTCCTCAGACATGACGATTTTCTAAGCACGACAGTAGTTCTATTACAAACTGACGGAATAAACGACGAGTTTAGTCCTGCGATTGATGGATGTAAAACTCGATCGGCACGGTGAGTGTGAGTGTGATCGGATCGCCTACCATCGTGTCGGGCGGGATAGAGAGAGGCTGGGCACGCGTCGGCAATGCCATTGCTTCCTGATCTAACAGCGTACGACCAGAACTTCTGGCAAGCGTGACTGACAGCACATGCCTCCTACGGTCCATAGAGAAAGTTACTATCGGCACGCCTTCCTGATGATCTTCCATGCTATCGGCCGGGTATCGTTTAAACTTCTCCAAACGCCCCAGAAGTGCGCCCTGCCAAGTTGTCCTGTCACGAGAGGGGGATGACGATGACACCCCCGATGCGGGGGTAGCCTGAGTTTGGGCACGTGGTGCATCTGATGATGGCGGCGCTGTAGTGGTTTCCGCAGACAAAACCTTGTCCGGAACCTTTTGTCTTACCGGTGGCGAAGATTTATTTTTCTTTAATATCTTGTGGGGCTTTTCCATTTTGGCAACCGGCGCCGGAGGATTGGGTGATGAAGATGGAGGCGCAGTCATCTTTGGTGGGTTAACAGCCGCAGGATCAGAAATGGATTGCGTTTGCTGTTTTCCCGGAGGCACGTCGACCGGTGGCATAAGTGTGGAAACCGGCTCCGGGGCCATGTCTATAGCGATTGCAGCAAGAGGGGGCGCACTTACGGCTTCTGAAGCGGTCGACAAATGCATTATCCAGCATAAAACACTGCCTGTGGAGGTGAGTACGACCAGAAAAGAAATGCTCCATCGCAGCACTTCCTCTCGTTGCGCAAAACACACCTGTCTTTTCTGCCAGCCGACGAACGTGCGGGCCATAGCAGCATGATTGATCTTAGCGATACAGTTCATGGTCTGCTGGTGCCAAACGCCGCACACGCGATGCTCCATTCCACCCGAGATCCTAGTGCGCACTGCGCGGGGTACCATCCACATCCCCTTTGCAACCTCACAAATCACAAGTCCCCACAGCGTTAGAATCAACTGTGATTTGAGATGCGAATGTCGTTACTGCTCAAAACTGTCGAGTTCTATTTCACTACCAACGACAAATACTGGTCGCGGAACTTCTTGCGGATACAAAATATACCATGATATATCGAAAATATACATCTCATCTCTATCTTTTTGTTTTATATTACGATTATTGTTGCGATAATTCAAAAATCTCTAATGCCCACATCCTGCTTTACATGCTATAAATTAATTATGCCCGAAAGGCTGCACATGATTCATATTCATAATAAACTATCCAGACCATAAAGCTATCACACAATAGGTTAAATTGCATACCATGACTGATGATGATAAGCAGAAACTTTATTTACTCGCTGATTTAATTCATGCGATCAGTCGGCAACTTACGACCCCAACAAACCTCAAACCCGCTCCCTGCACTTCAGTCGAAATTCTGGTTATGCGTTATATTAGACAGAACGCAGGTGCATCCGCGCGGGATGCGGCTGAGGCAACGCTTTTACCGTCAAGCAATTTCAGTCGGATATTGCGAGGATTGACGGAGAAAGGCCTACTTCGGCAGGAAAAAGATACTCGCGATGCACGAGGGAAAAAACTCTATCTGACCGATGTTGCAAAGACTAATTTCAGTCTGATGCGAGAAGCATGGAGCAAGGATCTAGAAGGACTGATCGAGGACTCCGATCAAATCGATCTCGTAAATACAACGCTTAAAGATATTGAAACTAAGCTTCTAGCGCGACGACGAACTGATAATTCAGCCAGCGCGTGAGGCTAGGTTCCGCACTCATGACCAGAAGATAACGTTTGCTGCAAGACAGATGGAGTGTTCGAAAAATCCTTTGGTTTTGAGGGTTCCTCTGTGATTCCATTTCCTCTTAGTTGATTGGGGATGATGGAAGATGAAGTAGGCTTGTTTCTTTGATGTTGAAGAGCGGCTTGCTCGATTGAGCGGGTTCGGTGATCAACTCGAAGCGTTTTCCCGGACTGTGGATTTTGCAGCGTTCCGTCCTGATCTGGAAAAGGCCCTGGCGTATTTCGATGGAAGCAATGGCGGACGACCGCCTTTTGATGCGGTGCTGATGTTCAAGATCCTGGTGATCCAGACGTTGAACAACCTGTCTGATGAACGGGCAGAGTATCTGATCAACGACTGCCTGTCGTTCATGCACTTCCTTGGTTGGGGGCTTTCAGATCGGGTGCCGGATGCCAAACACTCTGGCTGTTCCGCGAGCGTCTGACACAGGCGGGTGCGATCGATGGGCTGTTCAACCGCTTTGACGCAATCCTGCGCAACGCCGGGTATTTGCCTATGTCCGGCCAGATCCTGGACACCACACTGGTGGCTGCGCCAAAGCAGCGCAATACGAACGCTGAGAAAGTCGATCTTCGGAAGGGACGGATCCCACAGGAATGGCAGGACAAACCGGCAAAGCTGTCGCACAAGGATCGTCATGCGCGCTGGATGCTGAAGTTCACGAAGGCGGAGCGACAGGATGATGGAACGATCCCCGCAACGAACCTCGCCATCCCGTTCTTTGGCTACAAGTCGCACATCTCCATCGACCGGAAGTTCCGGTTCATCCGCAAATGGAAAATGACGCATGCCGCCGCCAGTGATGGCGCCAGGCCGCGCGAGGGCCTGCTGGATAAAACCAATACGGCCTCAACGGTTTGGGCTGACACGGCGTATCGCTCAAAAACCAATGAAGACTTCATGGAAAAGCACGGCTTTGTCTCAAAGGTTCACAGAAAAAAGCCGCATCTCAAACCTATGCCCCGGCATCACCCGGGTCACTATAAGGATCGGGCTTGCCAATATCGTCTATAATATGCGTCGCTTCCTCTTCTTGGAGCGGATCAGCACCACAGCGTAGCTATCAAGCGGGTAACAGCCTCCAATCTGCTCAAAACACAGATCAACAGAGATCCAAAGAACCGTCAATCAGAACGCCCAAAGCCCAAAATCAGAACCAAAGTACATCAACCAATGGTTCTTCGATCCCTCCACCTGTATCCATAAGGCTATTATTAACGGACATAGTGTGTCTTTTCCATCTGGCCACGAAATTTGTTGAAATCCTTCATTGAAGAAAACGATACTCTGGCGAGGCGCTGCAACCGAAAGTGTCACCTTAGTCAGGTTACCTACATCAACAGGACCGTCTCGCAGGCGGCGAACCGCGCTCTATCATGCAGAACCAGCCACCAGAATAACGTCTGATAATCGGAAACGCTCGCAGTGATATCCGCTCTTTTTCACCCGCGTTTGAGGCGGAACTATACTCAAAATTGAAAAACGAAAACCTATTCTGAAAAATTATTTATTTATCCATCATATTTATGAAACATATTTGTCATGAAATTATTACACGACATTACAGATACGCAAACATAATGTTCGCCGCGTTATCACCGCCCAGATTTTATCTTCTTGATGCCGGGAAAACGCGAAATGAAAAAGAATGGTGTCCTGCTCACCACCTGTCTGAGTTCGTTGGTCTTCTACAGTGCCCATGCAGCTTCAGTCCCTACAAAAACATCCACTTCTGGAGACACTTCCCAGCACAGGACACCGCAGACGGCCCCGAAGAAACCTGTTGCAAAAAAGAACGTAATCCCTGACGCGACCGTTTCCAACAAATCAGAATCCATCGTCGTTCTCGGCTCCGGCGCCTCGCGCGAAACCCAAACGCTCTCCCATCTGGCGCTACAGGAAGTCGCTCCCGGCACCAGCCCTCTAAAGACGCTCTCAAAACTCCCCGGCGTCATGTTCACGTCTTCAGATCCGCTGGGATCTTACGAATGGTCGCAGCAGATCATCATCCGCGGTTTCGACCAGAGCCGTCTGGGCTTCACAATGGATGGCATCCCACTCGGCAACCTCGCCTATGGCAACGATAATGGCCTGTCGATCGGCCGCGCCCTGCAAACCGAAAATAACGGTCCCGCAACCCTCGCCCAGGGTGCAGGATCAGTCGGCGTTGCGGCTTCGAACGATCTCGGTGGTGCACTCGAATTCACGTCCATCGATCCCACCACGAAATATGGTGTGGATGTTGCCGGAACGGTCGGGTCTTACGGCACATGGCGCACATTCGCCCGCGTCAATTCCGGCACGCTGCCGGGCGGCGGACGACTGTACGTCTCATACGATTATCAGGACGCCAACAAGTGGAAAGGCGACGGCATTCAGCAGCAGCAGCAGGCAAATGCCAAGTTCATCCAGCCGCTTGGTGAGAAGGTCAAACTGACCCTGTTTGGCGATTACAGCCAGCGCGCGGAAAATGATTATCAGGATCTGTCCCTGCAACTGATTCACACCCGCGGCTACAACGTCGATAACGTCACCAACGACTACGGACTGGCCAAGCAGATCGCCCGAGCCTACCAGAACGGCACGCCCTTTCCGCAGGGCATCACCAATCAGGATCAGTCCTATTACAACTCCGCTGGCCTGCGAAAGGACGCACTGGGCTATGGACGTCTGGACTTCGACATCACCGGCCGCCTCAAGGGCTACGCCACGGTCTACGGCCATACCAATACCGGCGAAGGTATTTACGCCACACCCTACGAACCCACGCCTGACTCACTCGGCGGCTCACCCCTTTCGGTGCGAACCACCGAATATGACATCCACCGCGAAGGTTTTATCGGCGGCCTGACTTACAAGATAGCCCATCATACGATCGACGGTGGATTCTGGTTTGAAAACAACGACTTCGAACAGGCACGTCGTTTTTATCCGCTTAGCGAAAGCGGCTATACAGGCAGTTCAGTCCACTGGTTCCGCAACAATCCGTTCGCCACGCAGTGGCAGAGCGCATTCAATACCAAGACGTATCAGTTCCATCTTCAGGACACTTGGCAGATCACTCCGGCCTTCAAGCTGAATTACGGCTTCAAGTCGCTGGTCGTCGACAACCACGCCCGCCAGCTCGAAGGTAACTACATGGGCACCCCGACGACCAACACCTATGCCGGAGGCTCCATTACATCAGCCAACGGCTTCCTGCCGCAGCTTGGCGGCAATTACCGCATCAATCGTCACAACGAAATCTTCGCCGATTTCGCCCGTAACATGGCAGCCTTCGACAATTCCACAACCGGCGCCACCAGCCCGTTCGCCATGACAACCGCAGCGTATGCAGCGACCAAGAATTCTCTGCATCCTGAAATGTCCTACAGCGAAGAAATCGGCTACCGCTATCACGATCATCGCATTCAGGCCTCCCTGACCGGCTATTACATTGAGTTCGAAAACCGCCTCGCCTCCATCTCGCCCGTATCCAGCGGGACGAACGTTCAGGGCTATGCCAGCATCCTGAGCAATGTCGGCGGCGTCACGGCACGCGGCATCGACGCCGCATTCAATTACCATTTCACTGATAACTGGTCGATTTACGCCTCCTACGCCTATAACCAGTCCACCTATGACGACAACCTGACGACAGGCGGCGTGACATACACCACCAAGGGCAAGAGCGTGGTTGCAATGCCGCGCAATCTGGCCAACGTACAACTCAGCTACGACGACGGCTCGATCTGGGGCAATGTCGGCATGCAGTATCAGGGGCGCAGAACCTACACCTACATGAACGACCAGTGGATCAAGCCGAACGACATCTTCAACCTGAATGTCGGCTATCGCTTCCACAGCCATAACTGGGTGCTGCACGGTCTGGACGCCCAGATCAACGTCACCAACCTGTTCGACAAACGCTATGTCGCCACCGTCGGCAGCACGGGCTTTGCCGTCAGCGATCCGTCCGGCAGCCTCCAGACCCTTCAGGCCGGTGCCCCCCGCATGGTGTTCTTCACCCTGCGCAAGCACTTCTTCTGATCGTTGACCTTTTCACGGATGACGCCCTGATGCCACGTTCTCCCAGCCGACGACAGTTTCTCCGGCTCGGCTCCGCCACTGCGGCGACGGCCCTCCTGCCAGAGAACCTGAAGCGTGCCCTCGCCATCGCGCCACATACCGTCACAGGCACGATTCAGGACGTGGAACATGTCGTCATCCTGATGCAGGAAAACCGGTCTTTCGACCACTATTTCGGCTCCCTTCAGGGGGTTCGCGGCTACGCAGACCCCCGCGCCGAACGCCTGCCGGATGGCAGCAGCGTCTTTGCCCAGCCGGACGGAAAGGGAGGCACAGTTCTCCCGTTCCTGTTCAACACGGCCCACACCTCCAGCGCCTGCCTCGCCAGTCTCGACCATAGCTGGAAAGACACCCAGGCCGCATGGAACGACTGGAACACATGGATCTCCCACAAGGGGCCCATGACCATGGGTCATTTCACACGCGCTGAAATTCCTTATTATTACGCCCTCGCCGACGCCTTTACGATCTGCGACGCCTATCACGCCTCCATTTTCGGCCCGACCAATCCCAACCGCCTTTTCCTGTTTTCCGGAACAAGTGGTCTGGCCGTTGGCCATTCCGGCAAACAAGCCGTCGAGAACGTGGATGACGGGAACTGGTCGGCCGACATGACCCATGACCATCCCGATTTCACACCGTTCCGATGGGAGACTTATCCAGAAAGACTTCAGGACGCTGGCGTCTCTTGGCGCGTTTATCAGGAATACGACAATTTCGGCGATAACCCCCTCGCCTCCTTTGCACAGTTCCGCAACCTCGACCCGACATCCTGGCAATACCGTCGCGCACGACAGATCGTTCCCGGCTCTACTGAAGCCGACATGCACACCACCGAAGGCCGCTACCTTGTCGCCGAATTCGAACGCGACGTCTCGGAAGGACGCCTGCCTCAGGTCTCCTGGATCGTTCCGCCCACAGCCCTGAGCGAACACCCCAATGCCCCGCCCGGCTACGGCGAACATCTTATTTCCCAGTTCATGGACGTCTTCGTCCGCCATCCAGACGTCTGGTCACGCACCGTCTTCATTCTCAATTACGATGAAAATGACGGGTTTTTCGACCACGTCCCCGCCCCGGTTCCCGCGCTGACACCAGAGCAGGGCGGCGGGACGGTCTCAACACAGGGAGAGTCCTATCACGATGTTCCGGTCGGATTGGGCCCGCGCGTGCCCGCCATCATCGTCTCGCCTTGGACAAAAGGGGGCTGGGTCAATTCACAGGTGTTCGACCACACCTCCGTTCTGCGATTTCTCGAAGCACGTTTCGGCGTCAAATGCCCGAACATCACGCCATGGCGCCGCAGCGTATGCGGCGATCTGACATCCGTGTTCGACTTCGCACAGACAGACCGAACATGGACCGCGAGCCTCCCGAACACAGACGACTACCTCCCCGAAACGCGTCGCTCCTGCCAGCTTCCGCACCCTGCCGTCCCAACGGTTCAGAAACTGCCTCGGCAGGAAGCAGGTCAACGCCCTGCACGCGCCCTGCCCTATCATTTACAGGCAGATTTCCTCGCACCCGAAACACTCAGGCTAACCAATACGGGTACACAGGGCGCCGTCTTCCGCGTTCGCACCCACGGCACCACACGGCATTACACCCTCGACGCCCGCTCAAGCCTCTCCCTTCCGGTAAGTTCCTCCGATCAGAACGCCATCACGGTCCATGGTCCCAATGGCTTCTATCGCTCCCTGAGCGGAGAGACGCTACCCGAAGCCACACTCCAGCATGATCCGCAACATGATGTCCTGCTCCTGTCGCTTCGCAACACAACGCCCAATCTCCAGACCTTCCACATCACGGAAAAGCACAGCCACAACGAGCGTACGATTTCCCTGCCACACGGCGAAACCATGACAACCTCATGGGCCATTGCCCCGGCTTCATACTGGTACGATCTGAACATCCGCTCGGCCGAACGGCCTCACACAGTACTGCAACTGGCAGGGCGCATCGAAACCGGACGACCAAGCCTGACAGAACCTCAATCGGAATCATAACCCCCAGTTCATCAAGATCCTCCGGCTCTGTTGCAAAATTTGCGCTCATGCCTACAGGTTCCACTATAAGAAATTGCCTTTCTCGTACGTTAAGACCGGACGAATAGGGAAATATTGCCACTTTTAAACTCAGGTCTCATAGGAAGAAGACAGTCAGGCATCTGTCGTAGCAAGTTGCGAGCCGCCTCCACTACTTAAGCCTTCCAAACCTGATCTTGATACTATTGCGACGTTTGTGTTTCCGCCTGTCGTATTTGACGGGTTTTCCGGAGGACCTCATTTATAGAATGGAAAGTTTTACGCTTTTCTCTTCCAGAGCGTCCATGAACCAGTCGCCGCCATAACGCCGGTCTCCCAGTATCCATTGTGCAGAATGATTTCAAAGCGCGCGGCGTAGGCCAAGAGCTTGCCTGAGTGGCTTTTATTCTCTCAGGCGAGCATCCATGCCCCGATAGGTTCAGTTCGATCCGAATTGGCGTCTCCTCTCTGAAGGCTTGACGAAACGCGTGGCGAGCAACAGGGCGCCATGAAATAACGCGAGCAATCCAAATGTTTCGGCATAAGCTTCCGATCCGGCATGGGACGAGCCGACCGTCGCAAACCGCCATCCAAGGAACGTGGCGCATGCTGTAATCAATGTCGGCCCATCTATTCTTTGCACAATATTCAGCGCAGTCGTTGCCATCGGGATATCCGCGCGCGCGATCGAAGCGTATCCCACGCTCATCGCCGGAATGCCGACGGCCCGCCGCCACGCAACAACAATGCTATGGTCAGCAAGGCGACGTTCAGGTCGCCATAGGCGAGCACCACCAAAATCACTGTGCCGACCAACAACAAAAGAGCCCCGCAACCGGTCAGACCGCGCGCGTCAAACCGGTCAATCAGACGTCCAATGAGCGGATAGACGCACATCATCCCCAAACCCAAAGGCACCATGAGAAACCCGGCCCGTTTAGGCCTCCAGCGCAATCGCCTCACTCGTCGTCACGCGCCCAAGAAGGGGGAAAATCTCCTCGCAGGCAAAGCGTTGCATCTCGTTCGTGAATGTAGACATGACATCCGTGGCAAGCACGACGTTGTATCCATGCTCGTGCGCCGCTCTGGCAGTCGATTCCACGCCCAGATTGGTGGCGATTCCGCCGAGTACGACCGTGCTGATCCCGCGACGTCGAAGCTGAAGATCGAGATCCGTGCCGTAGAAGACACCCCATTGCCGTTTCGTGACACGCAGATCGGTCGGTTCGGCAAGCCCCTCGACCAGTTCTGCCCAGTCTGGTGCGAAGCCGCCAGGCGGTGAAAAGGAACGATCGACGATCGCATGCACGGCATCGGCGAAATCTGGCGCGAACGCTACATTCACCAGAATGACTGGAGCCCCAGCAGCCCGGAAACGCGTTGCAAGTTCTATCGATTTCTCGACAATCTCAGCACCCGGTGTCGGAGCCAAAGGAAGCCCTGTAATGCCCTTCTGGAGATCGATCAGAACGAGGGCCGTTCTGCTGGCTGGAAGCGAAATCATGGCAAAGCCTTCCTATCGGCGTTAGAACCGCCATCCCGAACCGTTATCGGGAAAACGCGGAACGTGAATAAGTTGAGTATACACTCAAGCAGGAGCATTATTTGAGTATGGGCTCAAATTCGTCAAGAGGTAAACGGACGTCTCTCCAGCCGATGCGCGCGGCTGGGCGTCAGCGCGTCGAGGAATTACTGGAGGCCGCGTCGGACCTCATGGCGGAACGAGGGTACGAGGCGACGACCATGGCAGAGATTGCCGCGCTCGCCGGGGCGAAGATTGGCTCGCTCTATCGGTTCTTTCCAAACAAAGAGGCGGTGGCGGACGCTTTGGTGCAGCGGCATATCGTCGTCCTGGAAGACGAATACGCGGCACTTGCCAAACGTGCCGCTACGCTGTCCCCGAACGCTCTGGCGGACGTTCTGATCGAGCTGCTTGTCACGCTTCATCCCCGTGTGAAATCCCTCTCCGCACTGATGGAGGCGCAGACTGACAAGATGGAGATCCGTGATCTTGCGCGAGGACATGCCGTAGCCGGAATTGCGGCAGCGTTGCGTGTCTGTGCACCAGGATTAAATGAGACACTCGCGAAAGACATCGCAGCAGTCGTTTTGAATACCATGAAAGTCTTGCGTGGCATGCTCGCGCAAGACGCGCCCACTACGCCAGGCGCGCCTGACGAATTGCGGCGGATGCACCGTCTTTATCTGGCGGACCGGCTGGAGCCGTTTCGGCATGCTCCAGACAGCATAACGGACGCAGAGCCATAATTTCGTGGATTGGTGCAGTATTCGCCCTACGACCTAAGAGCCTTGGCACTGTCCCCGAGAGCGAGATGTCGTGGGAGCTTGCAACTCTTGTCAGACCTACCTTGCGATCAAAAACGCTTCTGATAGCGTGCGCAAATAAAATGAATTTTGTTCATGCAGGACATCGTCGAAGATTATATTGAATTATTTCAATAACCGCCTGCCAAAAAGATCTGGCTGTTTGGAACTCACGCGTGAGTTCATTCGCCCAGAAATTAAAAATAATGGTCGATTTTGTATATGTTTCTAATTTACTATCTGTCCATGAAAGCCAAACGGTAGCCTCATCAACGAGCCTTTTCCGATAGGACGGAATACGTTGACAGAAAGATCCCAAGCATTCGGTAAGGTTTTTACCTTGCATATCCCAACTATCATCTAGTGTATATGTCAACTGACCAATAGCTGGATATTGTAAACGGACTTGATCGAGAATTGGTAAATTCTCCGGAATTAAATCAATTTCTCCCATTATATTCATTTCTTCGAAAGGTTATATTCACTTTGCACCCACACGTTGATCGGGATGAGATTGCGTTACAATCATGCCCATGTCGCGAGAAGTATGGTGATTGGATTCCTTGCGGCTGTCTTTCTCCGCATTTACCCACCATTCCACGATCAGATATCTTGAAATGTTGGGAAGGAGCATGACCGCTCATATCAAGCTGGATCGGCCTTCCGGAAGTCAACAGAATCCGCAATACGCGGTTAACCGCCGAGATTCGATACGGAGCAAAAATCCTGCGGGAAAAAGAATATCCGCCATCTGCCTGGAAAAATTCCCCACAATTGACAAGGCAAATGCTGATATGGCCGCTGCTCGCGCGACGAGATCTGTCATTGTCAGTGATGTGTCGCCACTCCAAAGCGCACGACCTCTCGTAGCGATCTCGTGATTTGCAACTGCGCCTTCCAATATCTTCGTGACGCCGATTGGTTCAGGCGCAAGAAAAAGGCCCGACCTCAAGACGATGCAGCGTATGTCTGGCAGGGTGGCAAAACGTGCGCAAAATAGCGCGAAAGCCCCGTCTCTAGCTCGTCAGAGGAGAAAATTCCGGCAATGTAACCGTCCGGACGCACGAGCACCCAGTGATCGGGTTCGATCCCGTACGCTTCGGCGATATGGCCATCATCATCGACGAGTTCATGCCCCGCGCCGACGGCGACGATACGAACACCCGCGATGGCCGACGACCGGTCACGCACCTCATAGCCAAGCAGGGTCCAGTGAGTCCCTTGAAAAACCGTAAACAGCCGTGTCCGCTGCCCGGCCTGTCCGCGACAGGGCGCATCAGGAGCGCGATCGCCCGCCTGCACTTTGCCGCTTACCGAACCGGGCACGCTCAACGATGAACCGCGATAGCCGAGGTCGAGCTGACGCGCTTCGCGATCGCGCCGCATGGTGCCCTGTTTGGCTTCCCCGAGCAGCCGCGTTGAAAGACGCAGCATGTTCGCTGCGATTGGTCGACGCTCTGCCTCGTAGCTGTCGAGCAGCGCTTCCGGCGCTCCCGCGAGCACGGACGCCAGCTTCCAACCAAGATTATAGGCGTCCTGAACGCTGGTATTGAGGCCCTGACCGCCGGTTGGCGGGTGAACATGCGCCGCATCTCCCGCAATGAAGACGCGCCCGATCCGGTAGCGATCAGCCAGACGCGCACTCATCGTATAAATCGACGACCACGACACCGAACGGACCGTAATGTCCCCTCTGCCGGTCCGGTCTTCGACGAGCGTGGTCAGCCCGGCCGGAGACAGGTCAACCTCTCCGTCCAGAGCCACAGGGGCCTGAATCTGGAACAGGTCCGTCCCCGCCAGTGGGCAGATCATCACCTGTGTTTCGGGTGCACCAAACTGGAACCGATGCCAGGCGGACCGATCCAACCCCTCCAGCCGCACATCGGCAACAATCGCACGCACGCCCAGTGCTTCTCCCGGAAAATCGATCGCCAATGCATGACGCACAAAACTGCGGCCACCATCGGTTCCGACGAGGAACCGGGCGCGGACAACCTGCTCGCCGCCTTGCTGTTCGATCCTCGCCGTAACGCCATCGTTGTCCTGCTGGAAACCGACCAACTGTGTCCCAAAATGCGGATGATGGCCCAGCTCAGCAAGCCGCTCTCGCATGACAGCTTCGGTTGAGAACTGTGGCAGCATCAGTGGCGCGGCATAGGGCTCGGCTGCGGTTGGAAAGACGTCCGCTTCCGTCAGCAGCGACATTTTATGGGTTCCATCAGGACGATACTGACAGAGCGGCGGATAGGGTCCGCCTGCCGCCGCTACACGATCGACGAAACCGAGATCCTCGAAGATTTCCATCGTCCGGGGCTGGATGCCCTTTCCGCGCGACCCGCTGAACGGCTGCGTGTTCTGCTCGATCAGTTGGAACGAAACCCCGCGTCGGGCGAGGTCGATGGCAAGTGTCAGGCCTGCGGCCCCCGCACCCACGATCAAGACGTCTATATCGACAGACACTGGCAACTCCGCGAATAAATGTGTAATATTCACGTATCTGAAGGTGACATCGAAAGCAACGAAAAACGTGAATAATGCACATGATCCTGATATCCTGCGCGGACTCCATGCCGCGATCATTGATCTGGTCGATGAAATCAACCGACCGCGTCGGGATGATCGCCTGATCGAAGAAGCAGGCATTCCGTTGGATCGGGCCCTGTTTCCGCTTCTGGCACGCGTATGGCGCTACGGTCCCATCGGCGTGGTCGACCTCGCGGACCGGACGGGCCGAGATCATACGACCATCAGCCGGCAAATGACCAAGCTGGAGGAACTGGACCTCATCGAGCGCAAGCCATCCATAACGGACAGGCGTGTTCGCGAAGCGACAGTAACAGGAAAGGGGCAGGAAATGGTCGACCTGCTCAACGCAGCGCGCGAGAGGCTGGCCAACCGCATTCTTGTCGACTGGAACGATACTGACCTCAATCAGTTACAAACGCTTCTGCGACGCTTCGCTGACGACCTAATGCGGTGATAAATCCAGTAAAATATCTGCCACTAGAATCAGACCGTTTGCTCCGGCCTGGCTCACGTTGACGGAGCGATTTATCGACAGGCAGAAGCGGGAAATTGAGTGCCTGAAGAATAGAGTTGGAGATACAGCGTGGCTCGAGGAAAGGGTAAGATTCCTCCTAAGCCTGCCAAGCAGCATCTTCCGTCGAAGATCTGCCCGGTCTGCGATCGACCGTTCACTTGGCGCAAGAAATGGGCGAAGGACTGGGATCAGGTTCGGTATTGTTCTGAAGCCTGTAAGGGCATGCCGAAAGTACGACGGTTGTGAAAAGCCGCCTCGAAGGACGGCTTTTTGGGCAGTTCTAATGCTCGGAATCGGAGACTGAAAGTAGGCCACCTGTGCCATCTACCAATGGCGGTGTCACTTTCCCCCGCACAAGCCAATAGACAGTGCCCAAAGCCAGTACAGCGCCCGATAGTGCCGCCATTTCCTGTACGTTCACGCCATTCAGATCAAGGACGATGAATTTCCGAACCGTCGCCATCATGCCGATCAGCAGGACAGATCGCATGCGGGCCATACTGTGTGCTTGGCCACCCGGCATCACCAGAATGGAGTGTTTGAACTCCAGCGCAATCAGCACAGTGAAAAACATGCCGAAAATGGCCTGAAGCAAAACCGGACTGGTCGGATCAAGTCCTGTATCCAAAACCATGCGGATGACTGCCACAACAACATGCAGCAGACCCACGCATGCAACGACGGTAATACATAAAGTCAGAATGACCATGGCCGCTTCTTCGAACAGGTCGAAAGCGCGTGCCAGTTTGAGAAAACCTGGAATATTCTTGATCATGGCCAACAACACATCTCCGTGATTGATGGAGGATCGTACTGTTATGTGGCGATTTCGAGAAGAGTGCTGGGTGTTTGCGAGGATGACGGTTTGTAGTCAGGCAGACTGAGTGTCTTATTGTTGCAACCATCCGGCACGACGAGGCTTTATCTCCTGAACTGCGCAGGGGAAGCATTCATGTCTATCCAGGGATTGTCGCGTTTTCAGAGTAAAAAGGTTCTCGTTACGGGTGCCGCCTCAGGCATTGGCCACGCCACAGCGCTTCGGTTTCTTGACGAGGGCGCTCATGTCATCCTCGTGGATCGAGACAAGGCGAAGCTTGATGACGCTACGAAGGCGCTGGCCCCGAAATATGCCGTGCCATCCTTGACGGATATTTCCGTCCCGGAACAGGTTGAGGCTCTCTGTAAATTTGTCGAGGAATATTTTGGGACGCTTGATGTTCTGGTGAATAACGCTGGTGTGACGGCTATGGGCACCGTTCTGGATTGCGATCTGGCAACCTGGAGCACCGTCTGCGCGACCACCCTCACCGGCACTCTGAACGTCAGCCGCACATTTCTTCCCATGCTGATCAAAGCGAAAGGCAACATCGTCAACACCGCTTCGGTTTCCGGCATGCGAGGAGATTGGAATACGGCGTATTACGATGTCGCGAAAGGCGGCGTAGTGAACCTGACCCGTGTGATGGCAATGGACCACGGCAAGAGTGGCGTGCGCGTCAATGCAATCTGCCCCTCGGTCACGCGTACGGCCATGACGGCAGAGGCGGTCAAAGACAAGGCATTTGTCAAAAGCGTGGAAGATCGTGTGCCATTACAGCGCCTTGGAGAACCAGAAGACATGGCCGCTGCCATTACATTTTTGGCAAGCGCGGATGCGTCCTACATCACAGGCCTTATTATGCCTGTGGATGGTGGCGTGACTGCTTCCAACGGCCAGCCACCATTCCCGATGTCATAAAATCAAAGTACCCTCTCTGGCTGATCTGCCGCGTCCGTGTCTCCCGTCACGATCAGTCAGGATATCGCGGGCGTTTAGGTAGATATGACGAAGGCCGGTATCGTGAGCGTCTCAGGAGTGCAGCACTGAACAGCGGACTAGGCCGTCCGATTTGGGTCGATAGATATAGATATCGACAGCATGCGGAAGCAAGAGATGTCGGATAAATTCCAGACTTTCTCTTGAAAAATGAGATTTTATAAGGATTTTTACCGGACCGAGTGGTGGGCGCAACAGGGATTGAACCTGTGACCCCTACCATGTCAAGGTAGTTGAATAGTTCCAAAAAATGGCAGTTTTTCAACGGTTCTAGCGCAGCACAATCATTGACTGCACCAGTTCTGCACATTTAAGCATTTATCCCCAGCCACTCGATGATCTCATTCCGGTAGGCATCGGGCATCACTTTGGCGTACCGAGTGACCGTCGTGATGTTGCCCCATCCGCCGTCAGCCTTAAGGCGCATCAGATCCTTGTGCAGGCAGTATTGCCAGCTTGCCCATGTGTGACGTGCATCATGCGGGGTGACGTTAGGGACGAACACGCTCTTCGACTTCTCCTGTCCCTTCGGTGTCCACACGCGCACACGCCCCGGAAGACCAGCCTTGCGACAAGCCACCGCCCATCCAGACTTGATCTGGCCGCCACTCGTTCGGCCGTTTTCAGAATAAGCCTCTCCGATCTCCCTGCCCTGCCCGTTTCTCGATTTTCTCGCGCGAACGGGACGGAATACGCGGCCATCCCGGTTCGGTAGAGAAGCCAACGACGCACAGACGCGGGGCGGCAGATCGATATGCCGCTCGTTCCCTTGCTTCTGCCAGACAACGGCTCGCCTTCCCCTTAGGTCCACACAGGCCCAGTCCAGTTCAAGAGCCTCTGACATACGAGCCCCTGTGCCGAACAGGAACACCAGAAGCGGCTTCAGATGGACAGCTGCATTGTCGATCAATAGCGTCACCTGCTCTGGGCGCAGATAGATCGTTCTCCCAGTTGGAATGCGAGGCTTATCGAACGCAGGACGATCACACCACTTACGGATCGCAGCAAACTCCAGAACTGACCGCAGTGGAGTAAGGACGGATCGGACCTTGGTGGCGGGATTGGCCTCGGCACCGTCGCGGAGGATATGTCGATAAGCTTGGTCCAATGATGTTTGGTCGATATCCGAAAGGCGGATGGTCCCGAAGTACGCCAGAAGCCTGAGGAGGTAAGCCTTGGTCGCATCCGACCTTGGCTCGGCCTCAAGATAAGCAGTGATGGCATGAGCAAATGTTACAACCGCGCGTTTGCCGTAGATGCCTTCCTGCCAGAGTTCAGCTTCGCGCTTTGCACGGTATTCTTCTGCCTGCCTCGGGTCAGCAGTTCCTGTGCTTTCATAAATGCTCTGTCCTTTGACAGTTCCACGGACATAGAGCTTTTCTGAATCGGTGCGTTTGTAGACTTTGAGTGGCATTCCAGACTCAACAGAAGGCGTTTATAATCTGCCGGATAGAAGATAAAGCGACTACCCCATCGACGGTGGGTAGGGCCTCCATGGAATTCATGAACGCGGCTGAGATGTTGTCTGAGCTTTGTCTTTCCGATCCGGCCTTTCAGGCGTTTGAGTACGTCCTGAAAGGTCATCGTTTCATCGGGGAACTCACTCATCGCGCGCTCCCTTACGTACTATGGTCCAGCCCATACGGTTCAGTTCGTACAGAACGCGGTCAACGCGCTCGCCGGGAGAAACACCATGCTTCTCTTTGCGAGCCATACCCTGCTGCTGAAGGGCCTCGAGCACATCGCACTTTATTTCTGTGTTTCTTATTACGTCACTCATCCCCGTTCCTCCGCATCCATGGCCGTGTCGATGCTGTGGCGAATATCTGTGAGGTCAGCGGGAAGTGATTTCTGATATCGCGCTAAAGCGACATCTTTCCAGCGCCCGTAAGAAGCATGCTCTCCGACGACAATGTCTTGTTCTCCAAGCCAGTTAATCCGATCCGTATCCGTCCGCCCGCTCATGCCGGGTCTCCTGCAGGCTTACATGTCTGCGCTTTTTCAAACGCGGCTATGGCTTGTTCAACTCGACATTCTGCACTCGTGAGAGCATTGATTCGCTCTTGTGCCATCAGCATGTTTCGCTGTTCTTCAGCGATCTGGATGCGTATGGCGCGGGTAGCCGCTTCCATGACATTCTTGTCCATCATACCCCTCCCTCGCGTGTGAGCATCAAGCCGTAGCCAGACCGCGCTGCACGTCGAAGCCCTTCTTTCCCTTGCTGCCCCATCGCCATTAAGGCAATTCCACCCTGCGGGCTCTTTGCAACCGTTCCATCCGTCTGGACAAACTTGGTTTTCCCGCAAGGGAACAGAATGGCATCCATCCAAGGAGCGTAATCATGGAACCATCCGGCGCTAGTCAGGGCATTGACCAGCACAATACCGTTCCCGTGCGCCACGAAACGCTTTAGCCACGGCACAATGCCATTCCGTCCGCCAAAGGGCGGATTGAGCCAGACAAAGCCGTCCCATGGCTGGGTCAGGCCATCCTCATCGGGCGTGAAGAACTGGTTCGCTGGAACGCAAATATGCGTCCTGTCAGTCGGTGAGCATGGGTCTAAATCGAAACGGCATCCAAGAGCGGAAAAGACCTCGGGCGGTGTGTAATGCTCGTCTGTCTTCCCGGCACGCAGAGGGAATGACTGGCTCATGACTGATCTCCATCGCGCGTGAGGGCGGCGATCTTGAGCCGGACTTCCGTAGGTATGTTCTCGACGAGTTTAGGCCCTAAGAGGGCACTTGCATTCAGCCCGCACTCGATCAAAGCACCCCTCAGGCTGTCCCGTTCCGCCTCCAACTCCGCAATCCGTGCTTCCAGCGCGGCGACGTTGGCGGGATGGGCGTAGAGGACGCGTTTATGTTCTGGATCGCGCTCGTCTTCTTCCCATTCCGATTTCTTGCAATCAAACCAACCGTAGTAATCACCACGGTAGACCTGATAGACAGGCTCCTGCCCCTCCGCATCCTTCCGGCGCTGTTCCGCCGCGCCATCTTCAAAGCATTTCCGGGCGTAACGCGCCAATTTCGGCAGGTCGTGCGGGGACAAACCAAGAGCGCGCATGATTTCTAGAGCCATTGCTTCGCCATATTCACGTTTCTGTTCGGTCTGGCTCATCGGTAGTGCCCCATGTCATCGCGGTCGGGATTGAAGTCGTCATGATCGTTCGTGAGCCAGCGCCATAGTTCACGGATGCAGCCAGCCGCGAACTGGATCGGGCGGAAGAGAGTGGTCATCACCATGTGATCCTCTGTGCCCAATCGTCGAAATTTTCGTCATGGCCCGAGTCTGGCTCGGTGAAGAACTGGCGGATTTTCTTGAGGAGGCTCTTCATTTCGCGGCGCTCCGGATGGCTTCGAGTGAACCTTCACGGTTGATCCACGAGCACTCACCCGGCTTTGCCTCCACCGGATTTTGCGCGATGTCCCAGATGCCGGGAACGCTATTAAGTCCCCGTTCGGCATGGTACCGATACCAATTAGTATCCGGTCCGGACGTTGCCGCCATACTGCAAAGCACGCCCCTCATGCGTTCATACCCAACTGCGAGAGAGCGGATCAGGGCGTCATTCTCCTCCCTCTCCGCCGCCACAGCATCGGCAATGGCTTCCTTAAGATCGGATGGCGTTACAGTACTCGCGAGATAGGAATATCCAGCACCATCGGCATTTGGTGCGCCGAGATTAAAGCCGCAGTCTGGATCAGCTTTCCAAGCCTCTATGCGCCAGTCCCACCACATCGGAATGGGATGCTCTGAACCATCGCAATTCAGTAAATGCCAAGCATCACGATCACGCCCAAACACGGGAAATCCATCCCACTTCACAGCTTCACTCACCTCAAACCCTCCCCGGCCGAGAGCCGGCCGCAAGATGGAGCAGGATCACGAGGGCCAGTGCCTCGCAGAGGGTAGGTATTAAAGAAGTCATCACGCGCTCCACTTCTCAGCATTCAGCAGGCCGCACTCGCGGCGGATTTCGTTGTCGTCATGTCGGAGGTCTGAGAGGCACGGCAGGGCCGCCGCACGCTCGATCCGCTCCATGAGGAAGGACCGTGCAATCACGTCGCTCAGGTCCTCGTTGATCTCGCGGGGGTGGGTCATGCCGGCACCATGTCGTCTGCAGGCATATCGCTTTCGTTGAGAGCTTCAGCCTTCGAAGTCACCGCGGCCTGCAGTCCAGCGAGGCGCGGGTGACCGTTTTCGGTCAGGGATGCGATCGCCTTCTTGTAGTTGTCGGTTCCCGTGACGTTCTGCAAATCCTGAAGGGTTGCGGCCTTCTCGACTGCTGCCAGCCGACCATCAATCCACGCTGCCCACCGGTCGGCAGGCGCTTCCCGCTGTTCCGGCTGAATTCGCAGCGGCTTGACCGTGTAGAGCTTCTTGCTCCCCCGCGTGACCTGCAGGGCAAGCGGCGTATCCTGCGTGATATCGGTCATGTGGCTGATGCGGATGCCGCCAACAGCGATCCCGCCGAACTTGACCGACGGCTCACGGAACAGGGTCATACCCTTTCCCGCATATGCCTTCCCGTCCTTACCCCAGACGTTCACCAGAACGCGGCGCATCGACTTGCACGGATAGTAAGGCTTACCGTTGCATCCCTCATAAAAGATGGCAATCGGCTGGTCTGCGTTGCCTTCGCGCACATCCTGAATGCGCACCGTCAGCGGGCCGCCCATCAGATCGTCAGCATTCAACTGATCTGACTTGGCGATGATGGTTTTCGACAGATCGACCATCAGAGAACAATCTCCTCTTCCATGCTGCGCCGTTCCGTTTCCAGGAACCGCAGATCAGGGCTTTTCAGGGCTGTTTCGTATTCAGCGCGCTTGGCCGCGATCTCGCCTTCAAAGGCTATCGCGGCATCAATCAGCGCGTCCTGCATCACTGGATCCGGATAGACACGGCGGATCATCATCTTGCCGCCGCCCATGGCCGGGAAACTGATGAAGTCGAGCCACTTCCGGCCTGATACCAACAGGCCGGTCTGGATCTGAGCCATGTATTCGGTCGGGACTTCCCCACCGCAGATCACGCCGAGCTGCAGGCCGTGAGCGCGTGACTTGCATTCCAGTAGGCCGTCGTCACCAACCAAGCCGTCTGGTGAGTATCCGATCGTGAAACCAAACCGGTCCTCAGCCATGAAACCAACCTCAGACACCGGGGCGATGTTCTGGGCGTAGAGTAGCTTGGCCTCGATCTCGTCTTCATGACCGCGCTGCATCGCGAAGGTCTGGGGCACTTCCTCAACCACGCCACTGATGCGCTGCGCCAGAAGATCCAGAACCAGTCGGCGCGCGGCCTCGTTCTTGGCGGCCTTCCCGGTCGGGGTCAGCAGCTTGCCGATCACGCTTGCCGTCAGAACGCCGCAACGTGCCTGCAGCCATTCGTCTGTGCCCTGCTCGAGGTCGGTGTAGACGCGGAGTGTCATGCCACCCCCCGCGTTTCCATCATGATGAAGGCCAGACCGGCATGCACTGCGCCGAGCGTCCGCATGACCTGTTTCACGTCGGGGCGTTCGTAGATCTCGTTCAGCCGCGTCAGCGCCGACGTCTTCACGTCCCGAGCCACACGACGGTCATTTTCCAGCGGCGCGATAATCGCCTGATTGCTGTGGTAAGTGATCAGGCTCTCAAGGTTCAGGATCTCCCGCCGTACCGCAGGCGGAAAGAACTCCAGTTCACCAGACGCACTTCGGGCGTTTGCTGTTTCACGCATTTCAGAAATTCCTGTGGTTTACTTGCTTGTCAGGCGGCGATTGCGGATGTGTTTTCAGTCGTTTCGAAGCGGCGACTTGCGAAGCGAAGTTCTGCCAACATGTCGAACCACTGGCTGTCGGTCATGCTGCCATCATCAAGAGCTTCGGCATTGTCTTCGAGGATGGCGCATGCCTTGCTCAGTGCTGCTGCGGTCGGGTTCTGGGGCATTACGCTGCCTCCTGAACTATTCGGCGCATCGGGGCGCGCTCAAGCTGGCGGATCTGGGCAATCGTGGTGTCACGATGCCATTCCAGCCGCGCCACAGCCGTCGGATCAGCCGCAATCTCGGT
Organism: Gluconobacter cerevisiae; assembly: GCF_015244675.1. Lineage (GTDB taxonomy): Bacteria > Pseudomonadota > Alphaproteobacteria > Acetobacterales > Acetobacteraceae > Gluconobacter > Gluconobacter cerevisiae. The sequence continues at coordinate 81,835 of NZ_JABCQO010000008.1, forward strand.
GTCGATACGGGACAGTTTGTTCTTCAGCGCGGTCAGTGTCGCGCTATCGCCAGAGCCCGGACGCCAATGGGCATCAAACGCACTCTGTGAGAAATTGTCAGGCAGGTTCGCCATTGTGGTTCTCCCTCGCCGCTTCGTGCGGTGTGAGAGAACCTTATGCGGGGATTATACCGCACGTCAATAACTATTTTGGGGATATCCCCGCATATCCTAATAAAAAGAGACCCGGCTCTCTGTCAGCTCACGGGCTGAGGTGGCTCCTGCATGGGTGGAGGGGCCTCGCCCGGTGGCGGATACGGATTAGGGTATGGCGGTCCGGGCGGGTGTGGCGGCGGTGCTGGTGGCTGACCGCAGGCTGTTCGAATGTCGGGCATAGTCATCTCCAATGGCGGGTGACGATTATTCAAAGCCTGTTCGGCGCGCGGGTTTAGTTTGGGTAAAAAGAAACCCGGCCGGAGCCGGGTGGGGTTAGGCTAACTGAGCAATATTTCTGGGTAGTCCCTTATCAACATCGATAAGGATGGCCCCGGAGCTCTGAAGAAGCGCCAGATCATCCGACTTCCAGATAGTATCTATTCCCTCCAACGCCATCGCCATAAAGGCTGGCTTCTTGTTGGCATGAGAAATATCCGAGAACTTCGTATATGCAGGATAGATGGAAGCCATAAACGGCGTAACGACTTCAAATGCAGCGTACTGTTTCTGGGGTAACGCCACTATAGTTGAGACTTCGTACGTTTTGTTCAGGCCGCGAACTCTCGAGCCACGTTCAATGCGCTTCTCTCCAAAAGCATCCTTAAGCATGCTGTGCAGCTTTTCTTCGACAGCCTCTGCTCGTCCGTGAACCGCATCGGCTGCGAACATCTTCTCTACCCATGCCTGAGATGCATTTGCCACCAATAACACTGAGCCAATGATCTGATCGTGAGAAGAGCATTCCACTCGCCACTCGCCCGCAAGATACGAAACGCCAAAATTGCGCTTTATTGCATCCGCCCGCCTTGCCGCCGAGCGTGGCGAAGGAGTCATTAAATGGTCCCGAAGAACACTCCATCCATCCCCTGCATCCGTAACCGTCCATGAGTGTTCTCCGGTACGGAATAACGTGACACCTACACCTTGCCCATCCGCGTAAAGACAATGCGTCTGGATGCGAACAGCATCCCCCCGCAATTCAATGCCCGAAAAAACCGGCCTCAAAAGTTCGGCAACGTCTACAAAGGTGCTCATATTATAACCCAAGCGTCGGCTGGAATTCCGGTTCCGGCACAACTCCCTGTATGTTCATAGCCTTTAAGGCGTAACGTATAGCCTGGGCTGCATCCACTAAATTCTCATCGACAGGTGAGGCTATCTCTCTCCACTTATCATGAGGGAGTACGCGGTTATTTCCCCACGCATATCTCCGACTGATACGGGCAGCAAAATATTGCCGGTGAAGACTTTGCGGCGCCCACTCCGGCGCCTTGTTGGTATGCGAGTTACGGGGAAGGTAACTAAGCCTCTCAAGAGGAATTTTTTCGACCGCAAGAGTAAGGTTTAACCAACCGACTAGACCATCGCTCGCGGCATGACCATGCAGCTTGAGACCATTCAATGGCTCGTCATTAAGACGAAGGGTCGCAGAAAATGAAAATGCGCTGGATGGCCTATCCTCGTTGCTCCAATTTACCCGTCCCGAGATCTGCTTTGGGGTAAGTAGAATTGTATCAAGTGCACACAGGGACGCCTCAGTCATAGCTTTTCATCATCCCACCCTCACTTCCAAGTCCACTTCCCAACGACGCGGCTCACGAGAAGGAAGCCTTCGGGTTTGGCTGATAGCTACCAACTACAAGCGCCTGGATCGCCACGTCCGGCACCCCTGCGCTGTCCTGACCATCTTGCGGCGGCAAGATGACGGGCGTCTGAAATGCCGGATCCCAACTCTGGGGCCATAGGATCACCGTTCCGTCATCCCTGATCTGGACGGCCTTTACCGTAGCTTCATACTGATCCGTCTTGCTGCATCGCTGCACAGCAACCACGAAGTCACCTGTCTTGGGCAAACGGCCCAGATCACCGAAATTGATGACCACGACCACGGAGCCTTCCGGGAAGACCTTGTTCATGGACTGGCCACAGACTTTCAGGCCGTAGCGGTGAAAGCCCTGATAGGCCGTGTCGATCGGAACGGTGATCGCGTACCAATCCACAGCAGGCCACTCGATGGCTTCGCGCCAGACGCCTGCCTGTACGTCGCCTCGGACTTCGATTTGTGTGGTGTGGATAGGCTCAAGCGGCGTTTTCTGCCCCTCAAGAACCTCCACAAGCGAAGCGGGCGAGACTTCAAGAACCTGCGCGAGTGCTGCCAACTTATCAGACCTCGGCGGATGTCCGCGCCTTCTCATATCCCGAATGAAGTCCACACCAACGGCAGGATTGATCTCGCGCGCCTTAAGGCAGGCCTTCCGATCTGAAAGGCCCTTGGCAGCAAGGAGTACGTCAATCTTTGCGAGAAGGCTTTCAACACTCATACGGGAATTATCCCGTTTCCCGCGCGATCAGTCATCCGGTTATATCCCCGCACTTTTTGCTTGACGTATGCGGGCATATCCCCGCAATAATGTTTTATGACCCCTACCGATCAGCTTCTGGCGCTTTCGAAAAGCTACTGCGACTTGCGTGGCATTTCCGAACGCACAGCGTCAGGCATCATCTTTCGTGACAGTCGGACCATTGTTCGCGTGAAGGCGGGTGGAAGCCTGACCCTCAAGAGCTTCGAACGGGCCATCAACTGGTTCCGCGAGAACTGGCCGGACAACGCCGAATGGCCTGCTGGTGTTGATCGCCAGCCCCTCCCCACCCGCGCCAAGCGGAAGGAGGCGGCCAATGCTTAAAGGTCTCGTCAGCCCTGAAGACTCTCGGGAATTTATCGCTCGTCCTTCAGTTTGTAATGCTGGGCAAGCATCTTATCGGCACCAAAGCGGATCGCTTCGGACACTCTCGCTTGCGCTTCGTAAATTCGGTCGTTGGGCGTTCCTTCTCGGAAGGACTGCATCTTTGTCAGCATCATCTCTAAAATCTCTACCTGTCGGTCGTCCCCGACTGCCATTGCGGCGATCATGTTGCCAAGTTGAGTGCAGGCATACGAGATCATGTAATATTCGAGGGATTTTTCCTCAGGCATCCAGTTCATCCTCTGTAGTGGCAGATGGTGAAAGCGGGGACTCCGTTGCCGCCGATCCCCGCAATGACGCTACGCCCGATACTTCCGTGAAGGGAGTCCGGGACGATGCTTGATTTCGCGTCATGCGCATTCGCCGCCTTGTCCTTCGCCACGTTCATCCGCGCGCATTTTGCCGGGAGGGTCGCACAATGACGGCGCGCTACGACTGGACACCTCACCTTCCCGAGGTCGAGGCGATGTTGCGAGCCGGGAAGACCCGCCGCGAGATCGCTACCCAACTCGGGGTGAAGGAAACCTCCCTCTCCTCGATGATTGGTCGTCATGGCCTTGCGGGCCTGTCGCCGAACGGCAGCGCAACGGGTGGCTCGTCTCCGCAGAACACGCACAACCGCATCGATTGGGCCCCGCTGATGCCGACGCTCTTTGAGATGATGGAGCGCAATGAAAGCGCTGGCACCATTGCGAAGGCCTTGGGTGTTTCGCCTGCCTCCCTGTCGGCCGCGATGGAGCGGCAGGTTCCTAAGGCTATCCGCACCAAATGGAAGAAAGCCCGTCAGGAAGCGACGCACCCGAAGAAGGAACGTGCCGAGCCGGTCCTGCGGGGGCCGCTTGAGCCGTTTTCGGATGTTTCGTGGCGTGCGTTGTTCGGTGGTTATGCGCCTCCTGTTCCGGACTGTGCGTTCGGTCGGGACCGCGGGCTGCACTGAGCCTCACCCCCAGATGTCCGCTCCAACCAACATCGCCAGTTTGAGCGCCAAGTGGTCTTTGACCTCCTGCGGCTGCCGACTGTGCAGAGCGCCCCAGAGCTGGGCATCCCTGCACAGTGCGACGGCAAGATGCGGCGTATCCGCATCGATCTCGAATTGTGGTGTCTGGGGCGGGTCTCCTTCCATCGTGGTTGCTCCTTCTCTGCTCGGTGACACGGCAGAGAATGGAGGAACAAGATGCGTAAAAGTAGGTGGATTTGTCCCCGAAATTTTCGGGAGGACCGCATGAGCACTGTGACTGCTGCTGCCTATTCCGAAACCGTTACGGAAGTGCTGCGGCGCAAATACGGCCCGCTGCGTCATTCCGCGAAATTACTCGCGCAGGCGGTCGGCTCGACCCCGCGCACCGTCCAAAACTGGCTGGATGGAACCAACGCCCCGCGCGGCGCTGAACTCATCCGCCTCATGCAGGAATGCGACGAGCTGGCAGACGAAATCTTCCGGCTCGTCAGGGAGGGGAAATGCCCTGGTTCAAAATTACACGTGGACGGTTCGGTTTCGGGAGAAACCCCGGACCTCCTCCGTCATATCGCCTGACGTGGGTTCATCTCGTGTTCAAAGATTGGGATGCCTACGAGGCCTATGTCGCGGCGAAGTTTGAGAAGTATGAGCGCGCGCTGAAGGCTGCTCACACTGCGCTTTGTGAGGAGTTGCGGAAGTGAGCGAGCGCCTAGACCGAATGGATGTGTTCCGCATTCTTCGCGAGACAATCAAGGGTAAGTACGGAAATCAGCGTACTTTTGCAGAACGGATGGGGTGTACGCCTCAATACGTTTCTGACGTCATGAATGGACGGCGCGACATTCCTGCGGCGTTTTTGAAAGCGTGCGGAGTACGTCAAATCACGTACTTTACGCGGGGGGATGTGATCGATGCGTAAGATCACCTTCACCCTCCCTGCGCCGTTCCCGCTTGTGAACCGTACGAGCGGCTACAGTCATTTCACAGCAGCTCGTCAGAAGAACCAGATGCAACGTGAAGTAGTCGCTGTGGCTTATCATCTGCGCCCGTCTGTGCCGTTTGAGCGGGCGCATGTCCTGATCGAGCGCCACTCTGTCGGAACGCCTGATACGGACAATCTGGTGGGCTCTGCCAAGCGTCTAATCGACTGCCTGACGACACCTTGCCCGCTTGTTGTGCGGACGCCAGGCGCTCGTCAGCGCATCAAGAACAAGCGCGGGCTGGGCTTTATCGTGGACGATGGGCCGAAGCATCTCGTACTTGATGTGAAGGCCGTGAAGTGTCGCCTGTGCGAACAGAGGACGGTCGTTACGATCACCGAAATTGTGGGCGCAGAGGTGGCGGCATGAGCGCACGCAGATGGGCAAAATTTTGGTGGCAAGACTGGCAACGCGATCCGGCGCTGCGAATGTGCTCCCTCGCAGCGCGCGGCGCTTGGATCGAAATGCTGTGCTTGATGGCCGACGCTGATCCGGTCGGACACCTGCTGGTCAACGGACGATCGCCGAACATGCGACAGCTCTCCGCTGTGCTCGGATGCTCTGAACGCGAGGCAACCAAGCTGGTGGCGGAACTCGAAGAAAACGGAGTTTTTAGCCGTTCCGAAGATGACACCATCTTCAGCCGCCGTATGGTCAGGGATAAGGCTATCAGCGATGAAGCCGCTGCCAACGGTAAGAAAGGGGGTAATCCCAACATTACCGGAAAGGGAAAGCGCAAGGTTAAGGGTGAAGACGCAGAGGGGTTAACCCCCTCCCTTAAGGCAAACGCAACCCCTCCCCTTAAACACCAAGAAACAGAAGCAGAAGCAGATACAGAAAGAACACTCTCACTTCGTTCGAGTGAACGCGCGCAAAATCCGAAATCGGAAAAACCAAAACGGGCTTGCCGCCTCCCTGTCGACTGGAAGCCATCGCCGGAGATGGCTGAATTTGCCCGATCAAACGGCGTCGATCCTGAGCGAACAGCGGCAGTTTTCCGGGATTATTGGGTTGGTGTTCCCGACCCCAAGGGCCGCAAAGTCGACTGGAACGCGACGTGGCGGAACTGGGTTCGGCGTGAGGACAGCATGCAGCCAAACCCGCAGCGGACTGCGCCTTCCGAGCGCCGAATTGCCGTCAACGCTGCATGGGCCGGAGTGCCCGATATCGAGGGAGTTTGAGCCATGAGCATCGCAACCCATCGCCCCACAGCCGTCGTCATCGCCCCCACTTTCTCGCCAGCTTTCGGGGATCTCAAAGCCCTGATCGAGGCCAAGCGTGAGGGGTATCTCTGGCGGTCCGATCTTACGCCGGATCGCATCCGTGCCGTCCGCAAACAGCTCTCCGATGCCGAGCGCGCCTGCCTTCAACCCAACCCCGTCGTGGTCGCATCTTGGCTCAAGGGGCTGGCGCAACTGGTGAGCAACGGCCCTGCCGATCCCGATGAAGCCGCAACACGAACCCGAGCGATTTTTGAGGTCTGTTCCGACATTCCCGCTGGAGCCTGGACCCCAGCAACCCGCGTCGCATGGACCCGTCAGCCGCCGCGCAATGGTTATCCCGTCGGCTCTCGCTGGCCAGCACCGGGCGAACTCTACACCCACCTACTCCCGTTTGCTGAGGCAATCCGGGCTGAAGTGGCTGGGCTACGGGAGATCCTCGCAATGGCGGAAGCGCCGCGTGAGCCGGAGCGCAAGCGGCCGGATCGGGCAGAACTGGCTCGGGCTGGTGCTTTGGCTGATGCGGTTATCCGCGAGCTGCGTGCGGCAGGCGGCGAAATGGAGAGCCGGTCATGATGCGGCGAGACATCCCGGAGAACATGCACGGAGAGGTACCGCCTTTGGGCCCTGAGTGCGGTGTGGAATATCAGACGATACACGATGGGGTGGAAACGCCTGCAGGCGATGGCGATGCCTCTACGGCTTTGTTCGGGAATTATGGAACAATAAACAGCGAGGGCGGTGTTTTTCGTTATTCCTTAATCGAACCAAATGCAGTATTATTCATAAACTTATTTATGAATTGAGGATTATTTTTGTGTCTTTACTAGATGGCTTTGTTAACGGAAAAGAACAAGCAAAAAGACTCGAAGACATCTTGAGATTTGAAGGTGAATTAGATGGTCTCTTTTTGAAAAAAGAGACTGAATTGGGTGATACCTGTGATGCCGACACTATAGACAAAAAAATTGAACTCAAAAAGAAATGGTATGACTTTAAGAAAATATGCTGGGAAATGGAAAATGCAAGATTAAACAGATCGCTAGCTGAATTTGCGGCGCTATTTTCTGCTGCTGGATTTCTTATTCCCTACTGGACCTATAATTTCTCGGTCATCCAGAAAAATGATCCCAACGTGAACCATTGGTTAGCTATAGGAGTCACAATTTTGGCCGTGATCACAGGCGCGTGTTATATTTATAAGTTCGTAAAATCACATAATATTGTCGCAAAATTAGCTCGCTTCACAAAAAAGAAAGAGCAACCCGCCGACCAAAAAAATATATCTACCTAAAAACCGCCCCGAAAGGCGGCTCCATAGTCAGGCTGCTTCCAGCGACCGGGCAGCGCCCTTCCCTGTTTTTACCGAGGTGGCGCAGGGCACTGGCACATACCGCCCAAGCACCTTCACCTGTAGAAATTCCGGCACTCTGGCGGAGTAGAAACCAGACACATACGGAATGAGTGCACTGCGTATGCGGGCCAGCCGTGCCCGGTCCTCTGGATGGTTTTTCGCGATGGGCGCGACATAGATCTCGCCTTTCGTCCCAATGACCACGGCTTCCGTTCCCGGTTCGAGATCGTAGTCCGTTGCGTCAAAGCACAGCATCTCACCCTCGACCATGACCGCGCCTGTAACCCGTGCGTCCTGCCGGGTGGCCAGCGCGTTCATGACGCTGGCTCCGGCTTCTTGGCGAAAGGGCGCGCCTCCATCTGCATCAGGTCCGGATCAATCTTCGCACCCGGCACGATCTGAGCCAGTTTTGCGAGACCCTTAGGCAGAACTTTCACCGTATCGCGGGTCTTTTCCTCGCCGTTCGGGCCCGTGTAGGTGGCGATCTTGTGCCAGAGATACCCGGCGTCGATTTTGGCTTGATAGGCCAGCCAGTTCTTGCCGTTGTTCCGGCGATAGATCCACTGCGACGTGGCCATGAACGCAATCAGCGCCTTGGGCTTCACTTGCAGGATCTTTGCCGCTTCCGTCAGGCCGTATGATCCATCGGCCGTGCTGATGCGGTCGAGGGCGGCGGCTTTGGGGGCGGCAAGAGCCAACTGCTCCCGCTGCTTTTCCACAACCGATTGAAGACCAGTCAGCGCACGAAGGGCAAGCTGTTCAGGCGTCTCCGGGGGAGCGATCTCACCACGTTTGAACGCTGCAAACTGCGTGACAATCTCAATGGTGATCTTCGTCGCCGCTGTCGTCTCAGACTTGGCAGTGATGAAGAGGGCCTGTTCTTCATTGAGATAGTGTTCGATCACGGTGTGTCCACCGGTTTCCGGGCGACGCGCCACCGTGGCGCATCGACCCATCCGGCAAAGTTCTGCCTCATACCGCTTGATCAGCTTGCGAATATCGCGCGGACGATCGAAACCCAGGCACGTTGCAAGATCGGTGTCGAGGATACGCAGTTCGCCATCGTGCATGGCGGGAGCGATTACGTTTGAGCCTTCAACGGCTTTCGTGATAACGTCTGACATTGCAGTGTAATCCTTATTCACTGGTTAGAGGCATCGGACTTGCTTCCTACGGCGGGGTCCGATGCCTTTTCTTTTTCCATTTCCTGCCGAAGCAAGAACGTGATGTGCGCACCCATAGTGCGCTCCTGCTGTTTCGCGCGACGTTGAAGGAAATCCTTCACGCTTTGCTCAAGTCGGATGTGGATTTGGGGGTCTCGTATGGTCATGGCTCCTGCTACCATTTTGGTATAAATCACTAATACCAATTTGGTATCATTGCCGTCAATACCAAATTGGTACACCGTCAAAAAATGACAAAAAACGAGTCTCAGATCCATGTTCGAGTACCAGACGACCTAAAGTCTCACCTGGAGGAATCTGCCAAAAATTCTGGCCGCTCGTTGAATGCAGAGGTAGTCAAAAGACTGGAAGCATCAGTCTCGTTAGATGCTATCCCTACAAACATGGCTGAATTTGATGCTCAATATCTTGAGGCGGCTGAGATGTATGTAATGGTTGCGGATGATGCATCTGTGATGCGGCTATTATCAAAACGATTTTTAAATAGAGAAAAATAATCCTTTTGGGGAATTTCTATTCCGAAACCGTCATATTAATAATATATTATATAATTAAGGATTTCTTCTGTTGAAAAGAATATTCAAATACATTTCATGTATTTTTTTCTCTATATTTTGCCTCGGTATAATCGGGCAATTAATTTCTCCAACAAAAAATTTTAATAATAATAGCGCAGCACAGCCGCGTCCTGATGTTGAAGAAAATAACTCCTCTCTCTTCGGGCAAAATAATCTGACTTCCGTTCAAAATAACGCAGTCAGGTCAGCGATAAATTACTTAAACATGTCTGGTTTTTCACGAGCTGGTCTTATCCATCAACTATCTTCTGATGCTGGAGATGGTTACCCAGTAGCCGATGCTACTGTCGCACTGGACAGCTTGGCTGTAGACTGGAATGAAAATGCAGTCCGGTCTGCCAAACAGTACCTTGAAGTGTCAGGATTCTCCTGTAAGGGCCTGATTCACCAATTGTCTTCAACAGCTGGGGATAAATATACACTAGGCCAGGCAACTTACGGCGCCCATAAAGCCGGAGCGTGCGGGCCAACGTGAAAGGTTCCCTCCCCCCGCATATTGTGGTTTGGAAAACTCCGCGACGAAAATGCATCTTTGCGTACCGGTTAACCCAAAAGGCCAGCATGTCCCACTACATAGAAACATGCTCGTGGGAAATGAGGTCATGGCCCTCCCCTAGTATCTGAACCCTTGGGCGGAAGTGCGGAGGTTGCGCGCCCAGTTGCGCAGCGAGAGCGATCATTATTCAGAACGGCATGCAGGATTCATGCGGCACACTGACAGCCAGAAGCGGGAGATTGAGCGGCTCAAGACGCGGGTTGCTGAGCTGGAGCCGTGCGATCCGAAGCCGGGACGTGTGAAGGTGACGCGGAAGCCACGATCATGAGCCAGATGTGGGAGTTCTGAGCATGACCAGAGGAAGAGGTAAGATCGCACCCAAACCCGCCAAACAAAACCTCCCTTCCAAGGTCTGTCCTGTCTGCGACCGTCCGTTCACTTGGCGCAAGAAATGGGCAAAGGTTTGGGATCAGGTTCGGTATTGCTCCGAGGCTTGTAAGGGCGGTCGGTAGGAATTTAGCAGTAGATTGGACAAAAAGTGAATATTGAAGAATTAAAAGACAAAAAACTTTGGAGCTATATAAAATTCTTTTCACTCGTTTTTTCGATTCCAATTTCCATTGTTTCTGCCTTTGTAATGGTTTTCATAATCTGGAATGACTCCGAAGACTCAGTATCTTCTTGGGTATCTTCAGGAGCTTCTGTGATTAGTGCCTTAGCTACGATTGGTGTTGGGGTGTTTGCTTATAAAATTGCCCAGAAACAGAACGATTCGGGTCAAATTGGTGTTTTAATAGATGTTTCTCGGTATTTTTCAGATTCAATAAATTCAAATTTCACTTCGATGACTAGCGCTTCATCTCAACACTTGGCTGACATGGAATTTCCCTCAAATTACATAGGCGATTATATACAAATGGGGGAAATTATAAAAAGCGTATCAAGTGATACGACAGCAGATACCTCGAAAATAGTCTTTAAATCGCTTATTTCGCCCATGGCATGGAACGAATTAGAGACTGGGAAACTATTGTGGAATTTCATAAACTATGAACTGAAGAGCAGAGGTATAGAGTTTTCATTATTAACTGAAGATGAAAAGAAAATATTTATCACGATATACCGTCAATATAAAGACTCACAAAATAACTTCTGCAAACTAGTTAATATAGAAAATAGAGAATATTGGATTCAAATAGAAAAAAGATTACAAATAAACTAGAAATTTTTTTAAAATTATTCAATATTATAATCTCCATATATTTACATTATTCGCGCGATTAACTTAATATTGTTGATCGCGCAATCACAGAATAATGGTAAGCCTGTGATATTTCGTCACAGCCTTCCTTGCGCCCAACAAAGCACAACGATAGATTCTGTTTATGAAAGATCCTTCTACTAAGAGGGTTAAGCATCCTACCATTCATTTTAACGCTTCCTCCTTGTACAGACACCCTCCCCTGTACTAACCTGCTCCCATGCCAGCAGCCCAGAAATCCCGCGCCGGACTCGGCGATACGATCCGCCAGTTTTCGACGCCGAAGACGATCCGAAAAACGGCATTCATCCCAGTCAAAGCGGAGGATAATTCCCCGACGCCGGAACGGCTTTCAAAGGGGGACTATGAGTGGCAGGGCAAGAAGCGGATCAAGCTGAATACCGTCAACGCTCTGCACATGGCTGGCGACATCAACGGCGATGCAGTCACCGCCGCGAAATGGTGGATCTGCGATTATGTGTTTGCGAACCATGGATATTTGGACATTTTGAGTGACGTCCTGCCGTCTGGATACGAGAAGGGCGACGTCCACACATTCGCAATTTCCCGTGGGAATGCGGCCGAACGTATCGGCATGATCCGCGATCGGCTCGGGTTCTGCGCTCATGTACGGCTGGAGATGATGCTGGCTCGGGAACTGTCGTTCTCAGCCATGGGAGCGGCGCTTTACCCGGCTCTCGGAAAAGCTCTTCAACGCGGAAAGGTCTCCGCTCAATGCGCGCTCATTCTTGAGCAGCTCCCCGCGGTCTATACAGACACTCGCCGAGAAATCAGGCAGCGGATCGAACGCAACGCCGCCGAGAAAGGGCTTGTACCTGCCAGCGCGCCCTGATACGGTTGGGCAACACTGAAGAATTGCGCCTGTAGCGCAAAATATCCCGGACAATTCGCTATGCCCTCACCCGCCCTCACAGTCGGTGATGTGGTGTGGTGGAAGAGTGGCCGCTATCTAGTTGTCTCCCTGACACATTACAGCGTGGCGATTTGCCCGATTGTTCTATGCCCGGTTCCAAGTCATCGGGCAGATGTGAAGCCCTCCTGGTTCGACGCGATCAATCTTCGCGTTGATTGCGAAGCTGCAATCAGGTGTGTGCCCTTTGGTGTCCCTGTTCGCTTTGTGGAACCTGCGGGATATCAGGCGACCGGGGAATTGGTGGCGCGTGTCAGGTTGGCTATCGGTCGAGAAGTTTCGGCGCGACAGCTTGAGGAAGCTCACGGTTTCTCGCTGTTGCAAGCCATGTAGCTCTGTAGGTGCTCTCGTTACGGTTCTCATTTCAAAACTGAGAGACCTGATCTCCCGTGAGGCCGTTCCACAGGTAAACATAATCGACGCAACGCATAAATAGGCCTCGCACCCTTAAATGACGGACGGTGAGACAGGCAGCGTTTTCCCATTCAAAAAGGATCAAGCCTATGGCTGGGCGAAAAGGTCTGGCTAAAGGTCGGACGACAACGAAAACAACACGCTCAACGCGTAATCCGCGTGAGATATTCCTGCAGCATCTTCGCAAAACGTCGAACATTTCGGAGTCTGCAAGAATAGCGTTGATTGACCGGGCAACCGCCTACAAATGGCGTGAGGCCGATCCCGAATTTGCCCGGGCATGGGAAGATGCGATTGACGAGGCAACCGATGCTTTGGAAGCTGAGGCACGTCGTAGGGCATTGGATGGTCATGAGGAGTACGTCATCTCCATGGGGCAGATTGTCCGCGATCCCGAGACGGGCAAACCCCTTGTGCAGCGGAAGTTCAGCGACAGTCTGACTACCTTGCTTCTAAAGGCGCATCGACCTGAGAAGTACCGGGAACGGCATGACGTTCAACAGAGCGGTGCCATCGCCGTCACCATCACCTCGGATGACAATGCGCTGTAATCCATGGTTGCCACACTGAACCCCGCTCAGGCCGACGCAAATCGTCTTCTAGGCTCTCCAGCAACGCATATCCTCCTTCGCGGTGGCTCTCGGTCGGGTAAGACTTTCCTGTTGATCCGCGCCATTATCATACGGGCGGTGAAGGCTCCGGGCTCGCGGCACGGTATCTTCCGTCACCGCTTCAATGCCCTGAAGCACACGATTATCGGCGACACGTTCCCGAAGGTCATGCGACTTTGCTTCCCGGATCTGCCATACACGCTCAACCGGACTGATTGGTACGTCACCCTTCCGAATGGCTCGGAGATCCTGTTTCACGGCTTGGACAGTTCGGAGCGGACCGAGAAGATCCTTGGGCTTGAGTTCGCGACTGTTTACATGAACGAAGCAAGCCAGATCAGCTACGCGGCACGGAATATGCTGCTGACCCGCTTGGCGCAGAAAACCTGTCTCTCAGTCAAGGAATACATCGACGCCAACCCGCCAACGACTTCGCACTGGCTCTATAGTCTGTTTGAGCGGAAGGTTGAGCCCAAGGGCGGAGACCCCCTGCCCGACCCTGCCGATTACGCGACGATGCAGATCAACCCGGACGCGAACCGAGCAAACCTGTCGCCCGAATATCTGAAACAGCTTGAATCCCTGCCCGAGAAGGAGCGTCAGCGCTTTCTATTTGGCAATTACCAGACAGCCATTGATGGCGCGCTCTGGACTCTGGACCTTATCAAACGCTCGGCACCGATAGCGGATGCAAACCGCGATGGGGTGCTGTTGCAGATGCGTCGAATTGTTGTCTCAGTCGACCCCTCCGGATGCTCCGGTCCCGAAGACTACCGTTCTGACGAAATTGGCATTGCGGTGACGGGAGTGGACCGTGATGGCACTGGTCACGTTCTTGCTGATCTCACCTGTCGTCAGGGACCAGCAGGATGGGCAAAAGTCGCTCTGGATGCACTGGATCTGTGGAAAGCGGATCGGATTGTCGCTGAACGGAACTTTGGCGGCGCGATGGTTGAGCAGACGATCCGATCTGTCCGAGCAACTGCTCCGGTTAAACTGGTCACAGCTTCCCGTGGGAAATATGCTCGAGCCGAGCCAATTGCCGCCCTCTACGAACAGGGCAAGGTTATGCATCACGGCCGGTTCCCGGATCTTGAGGACCAGATGTGCCAGTTCTCGGCCTCTGGCTTCCAAGGCGCCCGCTCACCCGACCGTGCAGACGCGATGGTTTGGGGTCTGACGGAAGTCATGCTTGAGGACCAGCCGTCTAACGGCTTCCGGCGTCTAACCCCCGCTGAAATGGCAATGATCTAGGATTTATCTATGTGGCCTTTCACCCGCAAGCGAGCAGTGGACACAACGCGGGTCCGGGTGGAACCGCGCATTGCCGAGGCAACCCCCTCTCCATTCAATGGGGACGTATGGCGCGAGGTGGAGCGTGGCCTCTCTCGTGGGGCGGACCGGCCTTCATACGCCCTTTACCGTCCACTTGACGGCGTGCGGCCGAAGGCGTCTCCCATTGCGCAGGACAGCGCCATACCGCCTGCCGTTCAGAACTTCATGAATAACGCTGTGGCAGATGGGGTGGCCTTCATGGGCTATCCGCGCCTGGCCGCCATGGCTCAGCGGGCCGAATACCGTCATATCGTCGGAACACTGGCCGAGGAATCGACCCGCGAATGGATCGAGTTTCGTGCAGCGGACGGGGAAGATAAATCAGAACGCCTGAAGGATCTCCGATCAGAATTTACGCGCCTGAAGGTACGGGAGCGGTTTCGTCAGCTCTCGGAATATGACGGCTTTTATGGTCTCGGGATGCTTTATCTGGATACAGGCTTGCCGACACGTTCTCCGGATCTTGCCACACCTCTTCTCGTCGAACCTGAAACCATCGGCATTGGCGCTCTCAAGTCGCTGCGGGTAATTGACCCGATCTGGATTAGTCCGAACGACTACAACGCTGCAGACCCCCTAAAATCCGCTTTCTATCGCCCATCCACATGGTGGGTGCAGGGCGCGAACCTGCACGAAAGTCGTCTTTTGCGTTTCGTATCTCGCGACGTGCCAGACATTCTGAAGCCATCATACAATTTTGGCGGGATGTCTCTGACCCAGATGGCCAAGCCTTATGTCGATAACTGGCTCAGAACGCGACAGTCCGTGGCAGATCTGATTAACGGCTGCTCCATCGTTAATCTGAAAACCGATCTCATGGCCACCATGCAAAAAGTAGGCGTTGGCGGCCTAATTGACCGCGTGCAGTCATTTATCAAGTTTCGCTCCAACCGTGGCGTTATGCTTACGGACAAGGAAAAAGAAGAGCTTCAGATCCTTTCGGCCAATCTGGCGGGGCTGGACAAGCTTCAGGCTCAGGCACTGGAACAAATCTGTGTTGTCGCCCAGATGCCACTGGTCAAGTTTACGGGTATATCTCCATCCGGGCTCAATGCTTCGTCGGATGGTGAAATCAGGGTCTGGTATGACCGGGTCGCCGCCTATCAGGAACAGTTCTTCCGCCCTCACCTCACGCGAGTGATGCGCATCATCATGCTGTCTTTATGGGGGAAGATTGATGAAAGCATCGATTTCGCATTCATCCCGCTCTGGCAGATGGATGACGCCGCCAAAGCTGCGATCCTCAAGACCAAGGCTGATACCGTGGTTGAACTGATCGAAGCCGGGGTCGTATCGCCAGAGGAAGGGCGCAAGGTCGTGGCTGACGACCCGGATAGCCCGTTTGACGGCATTGATGTTGATGATGTTCCGCCGCCCCCAGAAGATGGAGACGATCATATCTCTCTGTTGTCAGATCCGGCGGCGGGGAATGTAGGGGCAAGTGGGGTTTAGGGGGCATCTCGATCAATCAAGGCGAACCTACATAACCATAGAGCCGCCCTTCGGCGTACTTTTGATCGGAGATCGCCATGGCTTTACGTTGCGAGTCTGCGCAGCCGCGTAAGCATCCTACGACACTCAAGCCTGTCCGACCCAATGCCGGAGTTGAGATTGCCTACTATAAGGCTCTCATGGCTCTGATCGACGAAATGGACGCCAGCCTCACATATTGGCTCAAGATAAACTACCGGAAGCACGAAGCAGCCATAGCGCAGGACAGCGTGGCGGACGAACTTCAGAAGGTCATGAACCGTCTGACGGCCCGCTGGCGCAGTCTGTTCGATGACCGGGCGCGGAAGATGGCGGAGACGCAGGCGGGGAAGTGGCAGAAGGGCGCTGACACATCGCTGATGAGCAAGCTGAAGCAGGCCGGATTTGCAGTGAAGTTCAGGCCATCTAAGGCTGTGACGGATGTGTTAGATGGCGTAATCAATGAGAACGTCGGGCTGATCAAAAGCATCGCCGAGCAGCATTTAAGCGACGTCTCGGCGATGGTTCAGCGTTCCGTCCTGGCTGGGCGCGATTTGTCTACGCTGACGACCGAATTGCAGGACCGCTACGGCATAACGAAACGCCGTGCCGCCTTTATCGCCCGGGATCAGAACAACAAGGCCACGTCCTTCATTACTCGAAGGCGGCAGATCGATCTGGGGCTGACCGAGGCAATCTGGTGTCATTCGAGTGCGGGCAAGCATCCCCGGCCAAACCACGTGAAGGCCGGCCGTGAGCGGCTTCGCTACGACATTCGCAAAGGTGCGGACGTGGACGGAGATGGCAAGCTGATTTTCCCGGGCGAGGAGCCGAACTGCCGGTGCACGTCAAGGGTGATCGTGAGTGGATTTGATGACTGACATTCTCGCCTATGACCGCATGGGGAGCGTTCGGACGGTTGATGCTGATGGGCGGCTTCGCGTTGCCAGGACGCCAATCAGCAAGGCCAATATCTGCCCGTATCGGGGAAATGAAATCCCCGGATGGGACAAGCTGGGCCTTCACCCTGAACGGATCTACCGCCTCTTGCGCGATCCTCAGGAGTTGGAGAAGGCAGCGCACACCTTCAATGGTCTACCTGTCCTCGAAGAACACTACCACGTCACTGCCGATGATCCCCGGCGTGATCTGGTCATCGGAACCACCGGCAACGAGGCGTCTTTCGAGGCGCCTTTTCTGTATGACAGCCTCGTCATCTGGGATGGGCCGTCAATCGAGCGGATCAAGAGCGGCGAGCAGCGCGAACTTTCCAGCGCTTATCGCTACCGCCCGGACATGACTGCCGGCGTGTTCAATGGAGAGCCTTATGACGGTGTAATGCGGGACATTATTGGTTCCCATGTCGCCGTTGTTCCTGCGGGTCGCGCTGGCCCAGACGTCCTTGTTGCGGACTCAAAACCGGAAAATATAAACATGCCAAAGAACATGACGTTGCGGGACAAGCTCCTGGCATCCGTCACCCCTTTCCTTGCCAAGGACGCGGATCTCGAAGCCTGCAAGAAGGCGATGGACGACGATCTGAACGACAAGACGGCCACAGACGATGCTGCTGATACGCTGCGGAACCTGCTGTCCGGTCGCGTTCCGGATGATGTGATGGATCAGGTTCTGGCCCTGTTTCAGAACGAAGCCACTGGCGGAGACCTCGGTGTAGCCACGGATGATGACATCGAGACGCGCCGCGAGAAGCTGAAAGCTGCTGGCCTGACGGATGATGAGGTGGACAAGTGCCTCGGGGCCCTGACTGCGACAGCCTCGGATGAGGAGACGACAGAGGCGGATCGCCAGCGTGAAGCCGAAGGGGCGCGTCAGGCCGACGCCGAGCGGACAGCACGTGAAAAGGCGGATGAGATCCAGAGCGCAATGGACGCGAAGCTCAAGACAGCCGTGGCTGATGCCGAGCGGAACACGATCCGTCGCATGAATGAGCTTCATGCTGCCCGCGATGCGGTAAAACCCTTCGTAGGGACGGTCGCCATGGATAGCGCCGAAAACGTCTATGGTTTTGCCTTGAAGAAAGAAGGCTACGACCTATCCGGCATCCCGGGCAGCGCATATCGGGCCATGTTCACGCAGCATGCGAAGAGCAAGGCGATTGCTACGAAGGCTCCTGGCCTCGCAACTGACAGCGCCGCATCCGTGTCTTTCCTGGAAAAGTTTCCTTCCCTCACCCGTATCAAGGGGGCCTGATCATGGGTTTCCAGACTTCCGTTAACCAGCAGCCCGCCATTGGTGTGCCTGGCGACTTTGCGTCGAACAACCCGACCGCCACGGTCCTCGCTGGTGAGGGTGCTCTTGTCGCCGGTTCTGGTGGCGTGACCGTTGCGGCCTTCGCTTGGATTGGAACGGACGGTAAGACTGTTACCAACGCGGGCACGACTGCTCCGGACGGTTTCGTCCATCGCGAACTTCAGGGCCTCATCGCCAACATCTACGATGAAGCCACGATGCTGGTCCCCGCTGGATACATGGTCTCGCTCTATGCGGCAGGCGATTTCTTCGCAGCCAGCAAGACGGCAGCCACGCGCGGTCAGAAGGTATTCGCCTCCACGACGGACGGCAGCATCAGCACCGGTGCAGCGGGAGCAACCGTAACCGGGGCTATCGAAACGCCCTTTTATGTCGGTTCCGCGGGCGCGGCTGGCGACACCATCAAAATCACGACGTGGGATCATCACTGATGCCTTACTCTACCGAACTCGACCTTCTCGCTGGTAAGGGGTTGGTCTTCCCTGATGGCACGGGTGTTCTCGAAAATGACGCCCTCCTTGCCAGCGATGCGATTGCCATGGATGCCGTGCCGGAGCTTTCTACTACGGCTTCTGCTGGTATTCCGGCCTTCATGACGTCCTATGTCGATCCAAAGCTGATCAATGTCGTCTTCACGCCCATGCGCGGCGCAGATCTTGGCGGCGAGGTCAAAAAGGGTGACTGGACCACGACCAACGCCATTTTCCCTATGATTGAGGTCACGGGCGAGGTGTCCAGTTACGGTGACTGGAACAACAACGGTCAGGTCAATCTGAACCCGACGTTTCCCGACCGGCAGTCCTACCATTATCAGGTGTTCGCCAAATGGGGTGAGCGTCAATTGGATATGGCCGGCAAGGCACGCATTCAGTGGGCTGCTGGCCTGCGTCAGGCCGCAGCCCTGAAGCTGAATAAGTTTCAGAACCAGACGTATTTCTATGGCGTCGCGGGACTGCGGAACTACGGCTACTTGAATGACCCTTCCCTGCCCGCCTCCATCGTACCCGAGACCAAGGCAGCGGGTGGTACGAGCTGGACGAATGCGACGTCCGTCGAGATGCAACACGACGTTATCGCGCTGATCAACCAGTTGCGTGAACAATCGGGCGGTATCGTGGATACCGACAGCAACATTACGATCGGTCTTTCACCGACCAGTTCTGGCAAGCTGACGATCGCCAACGAGTACGGCAAGTCCGCCCTCGACATGCTCAAGGCGTCTTACCCGAACCTACGTTTCATTCAGGCGGTGGAGTTCGGCGACGTTGTAGGCATGGCGGTTCAGACCATGCTTGCCATGGCTGAAGACATTGATGGCCAGAAGACTGCCGAAGCTGCTTTCACCGAGAAGCTGCGCGCTCATGCCGTTGTTACAGAAAATTCGGGCTGGTCTCAGAAAATGAGCCAGGGCACCTACGGCGCAATCATCTACATGCCGCTCGGCATCGCAACTATGGCGGGGATCTGATCCATGAGTGAAACGCGTATCGGGAACACTGTTACGGTAGGCTGCAAACTGCCGAACGGATTGGTCCTTAAGGCCGGAGAAAGCAAGGCTATCCTTGCCGGCTCCAACTCCTCTCGTGTGATCGGCGGATACGGCCTGACGGCTGTTCCTGCAGATCTCTGGGCTGAATGGCAGAAGGCGCATGCAGACACGCCCTTCATTAAGAAGAATATTGTGTTCATGCAGACCACTGCCGCCAAGGCTGAGGCGCAGGCCAGTGAGCAGTCAGAAGTAAAAACAGGCCTTGAAGGCCTTGACCCGGACAAGCCTGCTGCTGGCATCACGCCTGTCGAGAAGAAGTAATCTGATGCCGGTGGCGCAACTCAACTACGCGCTGTGGTCGAAGCGCTATCCGGCGCTTGGCGCAAATGTGGATGAAGATCTTGCCAATGCCTATTGGGCCGAGGCGGGACTTTATCTCGACAATACGGAATGTAGTCCGGTGCAGGATGTAGCTCAACGCTGCCTCCTGTTCGGGATGCTGGCTGCGCACTTGGCCCAGATCAATCTTCCGGCCGATCAAGGGGGATCAGGCATTGTTGGGCGTGTCTCGGCCGCCAGCGAAGGCAGTACATCGGTCAGTGCCGATATGGGGCCTGTTACAGGCTCGCAGGCATGGTTCCTGCAGACGCAGGCCGGGGCTTCATTTTGGCAGGCGACAATCTGGCTTCGGACGGCGCAGTACGTCACCACGTCCTACGTTCAGCAGGAGACATGGCCCTGATGGCAAAGACCGCAATCAAAGGCATGGCCCGGCTGCAGGCGACGCTGAGCGGCAAGGTTCAGGGCGCGCAGAAAAACTGGATGGCCCGGCTGCTGGATCGGGTTCTTCGCAGGTCCGCGCAGATGCAGATGAATATCGGCTTCTTGGAGGGGGCGACGTATCCGAAATCTTCGGGAGATAAAAGCGGGCTTGCCCCTGGAGCGGCATATGCTGATGGCCTGCCGGTAGCCGCCATTGCTTATCAGAACGAATTCGGCGGTGAAATCGAAATTCCAGGATACGAGCAGAAGATCTATCGCTCAGTCGCTGCTGACGGCTCTTTCCGCAAAAATGGAAAATTCGTCAAAGCCAAATCGTCCAATTTCGAAACAACACACACCGTTCCAGCGCATACCGTCACCATCCCTGCACGACCCTTCATGCGCAACGCTATTGCCAATAATCAGGATCAGTGGCCCGCGTTGCTGGCTGCGGCTCTCAAGCAGGCAAAAGGCGATCTGGATAAGGCCCTAGACATAGCAGCCGAGGCGATTGTCGGTCAGGTTCAGGAGGAAATTCGGAATCTCGGTGATCCTCCCAATGCTCCCTCGACCATCCGTTCAAAGGGCTTCGACAAGCCCCTGATCGACACCGGGCACATGCTGAACAGCGTCGGCTACGAGGTGGTCAGTGATTAACGTCTTCGCCATCGCCAATGCTGCGACGAACGCGATCAACCCGCCCATTCAGGCCATCCTTCGGGTCTCGGATGGTGAGACAGTCAATCTGGATTTCAGCGTCACACCGAATACCACGGACCTGCTCTGCACGATCAAGGTGCAGGCTCTGAGCACGTCGGACCTTCAGCGCATCCAGAACATCACCCAGCAGTCCGACATGAGGGCCGTCTATATCGCTGGCGGCATCAAGGGATTGAACCGGGCGCTCCAGACGGGCGGTGACGTGCTGCATTTCTACGGCTCCGACTGGCTGGTCACGCAAGTTCTCGAAGAATGGGGATATGGAAGATGGTCCAAGCTTGCGGTGACGCGCCAGACGTCGCCAGTTCAGGAATAACGTTTACCCTCACGGACAGCGCGCTTTATCTGGCACTGGGCGAGTACCTCAAGACGGTTCTCCCCTCGCCTTTCCGCATCCGGCAGGGCCAGCAGAACAGAACGCCCTCCCCGGTCGGGCCGTATTGCGTGATGCAGCTCATCACAACGCGGCTTCTGGCGACGAACGGCTGGTCCTACACGGACACGTCTCGCACCGTCACGGAGATGCGGGAGGTCACAGTTCAGGTTAGCGCATTCGGCGCGGGGGCTGGCGACGCGCTCAAGCAGGCCTGCGGGCTGTGGCGTGATTTCTATGCCACCGACTGGTTTCGGGCGAATGCGCCGATCCTGTCTCCTTTGACAGCTGCAGAACCCCGTCAGCTTGGCTTCTCCAACTCGGAGAACCAATACGAAGACGCCTGGTCCGTCGATCTGAAAATGCAGGTCAACTACCAGCGCACCATCCCGCAGCAATTTGCCTCGGAGGTCACTGTGACCACGATCGAGGCCGACACACTCACAACGCAGGAGTAACAGCCAGTGGCTGGCATCCCCATTTCACAGGTGGTCTCTGTCACCCCGAGCGCGCTGACTGCGGCGGGCGGTGTGGCGTTAATCAATGGCCTGATCATCACCGAAAACGCAGTCGTTCCGGCCGGAACTGTGGTCGCATACACGACAGCAGCAGCCGTTTCGACCGCGTTCGGCGCGACCTCCACGGAGGCGCAGATGGCAGCCGTGTATTTCAGCGGCTACACCGGTGCGAACGAAACGCCGAGCAAGCTGTATTTTGCAGGCTTCGCGTCCGGTACAGCCTTCCCCGGTTATCTTACCACGCTGATCGGCACGACGCAGGACTTTGCAGGTTTCACGACAGCTTTCGAACCTACGCTGACTGATAAGCAGGCCATCGCAACATGGGTGAGCGAACAGGCTGACCGGTTCTGGTATGCGGCCTGGGACACGGATGCGCAGGCGACCACGCAGAACAGCGAAACGGCTTTTGGCGTCTGGTTGACAGCGCAGAGCCTCGACGGCACGAGCGTGTTCTACAAAGATCCGCTTGTCGCGGCTGGCGCGCTTGGCTGGATGGCATCGCTGGACTTCGACGCCACAGACGGACGCAAGAACCTGTTCGGCTGCCAGTTCTCCGGCGTCTCGGCCACCGTCACGGATGGTGCGACCGCTAGCGTTCTCGCGGCTAACGGTTATTCCTTCTACGGCATGCACGCGAACGGTCTGGGCCGCTTCACCTTCCTGCGCGGCGGAATGGTTTCGGGTCAGTTCAAGTGGGCTGACAGCTACATCAACCAGATCTGGCTGAATGCGTCGTTCCAGTCGGCCATGCTTACACTGCTGCTCTCTGCGGGGAGTATTCCCTACAATACGCAGGGCGATGCGCTGATCTCGGCAGCAGCTCAGGATACCATCAATCAAGCTCTCGCCTTTGGAGCCATCCGCGCAGGCGTCACACTCACGACTGCTGAAGCGCAGGAGGTCAACAATTCGGCCGGCCTGACGATCTCCGACACGCTCCAGACACGCGGCTGGTACTTCCAGCCCAACGCTTCGACGGCACCTGCCTCGGACCGCGTGGCCCGAACCTCGCCCCCCTGCAAGTTCTGGTACACCGATGGCCAGTCCGTGCAGTCCGTCAACCTTGCTTCCGTTGAGGTTCAGTAATGGCCGGAAACTTCATTACGTCAGCCAATGGTATCATGACGCTGACGATCGCCTCTCTTTTTGATGCGCCGATCACGCTCCAGAATTGGGGATCAGATCGAGCGTGGGAGCAGGAAGCCGTTGAGATGCTGGAATCTCAGATGTCGATTGATGGCGTTCTGAACCGCGGCTACATTCCGCGCCCGGTCAATCAGACGCTTACCTTCTCAGCCGCCTCTCCATCTATCGTCTATCTTGAGGCAATCTGGACGGCGCAGCAGTCAACCATGACAGCCATTTCCCTTGGTGCTGAACTGACCATTCCGTCCACCAAACGGAAATACACGTTTACGAATGGCGCCATGATGACGGGTAGCGTTGCTCCGAATGGTGGCACGGTCCTTGAGGCGCGGGCATTCACCTTCCAGTGGGAAAAAGTCTTCCCGGCGGGGATCTGACATGAAGTCGATTGAATGGAGCCCCGCATCTGGTACGGACGTGGGCAAGCGGTTCATTATCACCCGTATGTCTGCTTTCGCAGCTGACAAGTGGGCGCGCCACCTTTCAAAAGCGGTGATCCAGAGCACGAACAAAATGTCTGAAGCCATGCTGGACCAGGCTGTCCGGCGGGCAATGGAAGAAGGCATCCTCGGCATCGCCTCCATGTCCATGACCATCTTCGCCAACATTGACGATGAGGCGTGTGACAAGGCGTTCGATGCACTCCTCTCCTGCGTGCAGATCGTGCGAATGGAAGGGATGATGCCCGTCAATCTGACAGACGCGGACATTTCAGACCCCCAGACCCTGACCGACCTGCGCTCGGAGGCATTCAATCTCCACGTGGGTTTTTTCAAAGCCGCGATCTTCCAGAGTTCCCCGCTCGCGGCATCCTTAATCCGGGCAGTCAGCCCAGTAAGTCCACCAGCCCCGTAAACCTCTCGCGGATCATGGCAACGGTTATCGGGGAGCGGATAGCGACACTCCATGAGCTGATGACCGTCTACGACAGCGAGGACATGCTCCTGATGTGGGAAGCGGCCATGGTCACAGCTTACAACAAGGGTTAGGGCCAGCATGGCGAACGTCATAGACAGCCTGGTCATTCAGCTTGGCCTTGATGGTCGAGGTGTCGCCAAGGGCGCGCAGCAGGCATCCAAGAGCCTCGATCAGGTCGAGCGCAGCGCCAGCAAGACGCAAGGGGCCCTGGCAGAAAGCGGAAAAGCTGCGGCGGACGGGTTCTCCCGCGCCCGCACGGAAGCCCTCGCCCTGCTGGCTGTCTTCACCGGCGGCCGGACGCTCAAGGCCTTCACGTCAGAAATCACCCGCTCCAATGCCGAACTCGGCTACATGGCGCAGCGGCTCGATATGGACCCGCGCAAGCTGTACCAGATGCAGCGTGCAGTCATGGCCGTGGGTGGGTCAGCGCAAGAGGTCGGAGCGTCCTTTCAAGCAATGCAGCAAATGATGGTGGACCCGGCTCAGGCGGGGAACATGCAAAGGATCATGAGCCAGCTTGGGGTGACGGATTATGCTGACGCACACGGTCATATCCGGGAAGATATTCTCAAACGCCTGAACCGTTCCACGCAGGGCATGGATCAGGGCGTCAAGAACAGCCTTCTGTCTCAACTGGGCATCGGCCAGGGCGAGATTAATCTGATCGACCAGACTACTGCGGCCTTTGACAAGTTGCAGGGCCAGTTCAAAAACGCAGGCCCTACACCTGACCAGATCCGGGATAGTCAGCAGCTTCTGAAGGACTGGGTGGACCTGACCACTACAACGGAAGGTCTGGGACGCGCGATTCTCGGAGACCTGACCCCGGCCATCGACGGTGTGGTAACGAAAATCACCGCGTGGGAGAAAGAGAACCCGGACCTTGCCAAACATATCGGTGAGATCACACTTGGCGTTGTTGCTCTTGGGACGGCGCTCGGGGCGGTAGGTACTGCCGTCACCGGCATTATGGCAATCCGGGGCATCAAGGCCCTGCTTATGGGCGGCGCCAATATCGAAGCCCTACGGAGCGCGGCTTGCGGATGCGAGTGCAAGGGCGGGGCAGAAGGGGCCGCCAAGGAGGCAGCGGAGGAAGCTCCCAGACGTGCCGGGCAGGCAACCGAAGCCGAGCGCATGGGCGGCGGAAAGCTCTCTCCGTATCTGGCAGAAGGCACAGACGCGGCTGGAACCGGGCTCACGTTGGGCCGGGCCGCGCTTTTCGCAACGCGCCTGACTGGCTGGGGTGCGGTAGGATATGCCGCTCTCCACGCAGACGGCCTGAACAAGGGCGAGAGCACAGCCGTGGATCGCCTTCGGGCGCGGGGGGCTTTCGGTCCTGATCCTTTCGGCGCTTACGCCAAGAGCGTGGCCGGGATCGAGGGCGCACGCTATGACCAGATGGGCGGCGCGGGTGGCAAGTACGCCGGGAAGTACCAGATGGGTGCCGAGGCCATTCAGGATGCGGCCCGACGCCTGCATGAGGCTGTCCCGACGCAGGACCAGTTCCTCCATGATCTTGCCATGCAGGAGCGGTTCTTCAAGGCGTACACGGAGCAGAACGCGGCCGTACTCAACTCCAAGAGCGCAGATTTCCGCAACGCCTCACTGACACGCCAGTATGCCATTCTTGCCTATGCTCACAACCAGGGCGCGGGCGGGGCGCTGAACTGGATGAAGACCGGCCAGGTCGGGCACGATGCATTCGGCACGGCCGGGACCCGTTACTCCGATGCTGCAACGGCGGCCGTCGCGGCGCAAAGCGCGACCGGGAACGTCACGCACACGACGGAAGTCCATGTGGGTGACGTCCATATCCACGCGAACACGGACAACCCGCAGCAACTCGCGCGCGACTTCCACCAGGAACTTCGCCGCACCCTCCCGCTCATCAATGCGCAAGGACAGGCCTGATGGCATTCCCAAACGTCACGATGCCGTCCGTCTGGGATATCCCGGTCGCGGCTGGCGTCCCTGCCCTTCTGGGCCAATCCATCAGCGCGGGCGTGGATGCTTCGGCCTCTACCGCCCTCGCGGGCGTGGTGGAGAATTACATCACCTCGCAGGCCGCGAAGCAGTGGGGAATATTTGATTCCACGAACACGCAGCTTCTGACGTCCGGGCGCGTGATGGGGATCGAGTACGAGAACAGTTACATGGTCTCGGATGCCCCACTGGAAGGCGGCGCTTTCGCGTCCTACAACAAGGTGAAGGTGCCGTATAATGCTCGGGTCATCATGGTGTGTGACGGATCTGAAACCGGCTCAGATGGGCTTCTGTCCGCCATTACAAAGCTGATCCCCAATCTGTCGGGCGCGACAGGCCAACACGTCAGGGCGTCGTTCCTGTCCACGCTTGAAAGCCTTTGCGCGGACACGAACCTCTATTCCGTGGTGACGCCAGAGTTCACGGCGGTGAACGCCAATATCCTTGGCTATCGCTGGCGGCGCGAGAGTCGGAGCGGTGTGACCATGCTCATGGCGGAAATCATGATCCGGCAGATCCGGAACACTGGCACGGCAGCCTATACGAACACAGCCCAGCCCCAGGGCGAGCAGGCCGTCCAGAACGGTACAGTCCAGACCACCACGCCTACCCTGCCCGTTCAAACCTCTGTTCTGGGGGTTACGCTGTGAACGTCGTTCAGATCCCCCTCGCAGCCACAGCGAGCCAGACCCTCAACGTCGTCCTGAACCAGCAGCTTGTCCGCTTGGACGTCTATCAGCGTTCCACCGGCCTTTACCTGAACGTCTGGTTGAATGACGTGCAGGTCGTGGCCGGGGCCATCTGCCAGAACCTGAACCCCGTGGTCCATGCGGAGTATCTGGGGATCGGCGGTGATTTCGTGTTCGTAGATACGCAGGGCAGCGATGATCCGGCCTATGACGGACTGGGCGGCCGGTATGTGCTGACTTTTATGGCGACCGGGACCTGAGCACAACACCCGCCCCGGAGTCCGGTCAAACAGGCTCAGGCTCTCCGCAACGCCTCGTTGATGCGGGTCTGCCAACCCGGCCCGGTGCTCTTGAACTTCTCTAGAACGTCCTGATCCAGTCGGAGCGAGACAGAGCGCTTCGTGGCAGCCTTCTGAGGACCGCGAACGCGCCTCGCCTTTGCCAGCGCCGGAGCGACTTCAACTGCCGGTCTCATGGCCTGAAAGTCAGCCTCAGTCAGTTCAGGGTTATCGCTATCGAGTGCAATGCCCTGATTGATCCGGGCATCTTCCTCGTCAGTCGGCATGATGATGTTAGTCTTGCTAGACATAGAGCAATACCTCCCGTTTATTCGCTTTCCGTAAGCTGATGATCCGAACGATCCGGGTTTCAATACTGTACACCAGCACATGAAGACGGTCGCCGATGGGGCCGATCGCAACAAGGCGCGGTTCGTTCGATGAGTGACTGGCCCTGATGAAAGCCGCGTCCCATTCAAAGCCTTCAGCGATAACGAAATCAACGCCGTGCTTCTCAATGTTGCTCAGGCGCTTCGTTTCGTCCCAGTCGTATCTCATGGTTTATTGTATATACGGATAGACTGGTGGCGTCAATCTAATTGTAGGTACTATTTGAGGGGATGGCGGTTTTTGCCGCCCCTCCCCGATATGGTTGAGGCATGTCAAATCGGTGGTAAATTAAGGAAGATATTTAATGACAGAAAGACTTGGAGCAACAATCTGACTACCCGTTATCGAGGTGTATGTCGTCGGAATTCCGCCCATCATTACGGCAGCAGCTCCATAATGAAGGTGCCCACTTGGATCTGTCACAAAGGTCGCGAACGTCTGATTTACATTGGGCATAGTGTCTACAATCAAAACCGTATTTGTGCTTATCCATTGCGGCTGCCCCCATCGAGCCGCTATATTTGCCACATAGCATTTATTTTCAGTAAGATAAGGATCTTGAAAGGCAAGCATTATTGGCACGGTTACGGGTACGCCGTGGCAGCGGGCAATGATACCTTGGCCATAGGTGTTAATGCCCTCTTGATAGCGTTCTTGTTCTTCTTTTTTGCGCATATCGGAATATACTAATTCCGCGGACTGCCCTTGATGGATTTTTTCGGCAATTTTCAAGATTTCGTTACGCTGAATTCCTGAATTCTCGCTTTTGGCCGTCCGAAGATCGGATAGAGAAACTTTGTTCTGTGCAATTTCTGTAAATATATATTTGTAATCGCTCGCAAGGGCTGATGTCGGAGTGGGTGAATTGTCCATAATTTGACCGACAATTGACACTTCTTCAGCGGTAGTCGCGCCGTTCTGGCGGAACATATTGGCGTCATTTGGGCTGTACCCCAGGTCATGCCACTGTCGTGCGTCGTGATAGGTGAAGCCTGCGACTTTCCACTCTTCCGGTGAATGGTAATAGGAATCAGACGTATCTTCTTGCGGCCACTGGCTCCATTCGTCGGGCTTGCTGGTATCTAGTTCAGCACATCCTGACAGCACTAACGCCGCCATAACGCAAAGACACTTCTTCATCCACCCCTCCATTCACACTCCGTAACATGCCGGAGTTTGGGGTGGAGGGGGAGTCCTATTGATCGTCAGAAGCGGCGCGAATTTTCTCAAGGCGTCGCTCAAGTTGCGTTAGACGCATCTCTGAGATCTCAACGGCGTCTTTCGCCGACTGATCATCTGGATGATCTTCAAGCCAGATCAGGGCTTCTTCATACATCCCACGCTCTAAAAACAGAGCGTCTTCGATTTGCTGCTCTTCACTGGGGCCGGTGCGCACCGCTGTGGCGAAGGCGTCGCTTTCTTCAGTGATGATGTCATACATGGGGTCATTGAACGTTCTTGCGAGCCGTTCATTTATCTCGGCGGTCATAGAATGGCCGCGCTTTTCCGCCGCCTCTGCCACCTGCCGTTTCAGTGCTTCGGGTATCCGGAGTCGGAAATGAAGATCTTCTCGTGCCATGCCCCACACGATGCCACACATTTCGCTTGACCGATATGCCGCACGCCTGATAGCGGTGTGTCTGCCACACCAAATGACACACGGGTGTGGCAGGAGGTAAAATGCAAGTTCGAGAATGGTCGCAGTTCAGGATGAGGCTCCCGCCTGATCTGCATATGGCCCTGAAGCTGAGCGCCGTCAGGAACCGCAGAACACTCAATGCGGAGTTCGTGTTTGCCCTCGAAGGCTACGCAGCAACAATTTCGGAAACAGAAAAGGCGTCGGACCAGCCTGCAAGCAATCCCGACGCCTCAACCACCACCCTCTGAAAAGGAAATGGCCATGAGCCACATTATCACATTGGGCATCACGCCCGCAATGATTCCGGGTATCCGCAAGGCTGCTGAGATCTGCGAGGAATACGGCGAAGAAAATTTGAGCATCGCTCACGATGACATAAGGCGCGTATGCGCCAAGAAAGAGCGTTCGGAAGCCGATTTCGACCGTTCGGATATGCACGGAGTGCGGTATCATGCCGGCAAAGAAATGGCGTCCCTTCTGCGCAACCTCATTCGCGAAGGAGATGCAGCATGAGCAATGCAATCATTTCCTTCAATTTTGAGGGTGTGCAGGTTCAAGCCGTAAACCGAAATGGCGACGCATGGTTTGTCGGTATGGAGGTAACGGCCGCTCTTGGATACGCCGATACCGATCAGGCTATCCGAAACCACTGCAAAGCCGCAGAAAACCTTAAACCCGTTGAATTGACGGGTTTGGGAATAAGCGCCAAATCGCCGCGCGGACTCAAGCTCATCCCTGAACGCGATTTGTATCGCTTAGTGATGAATTCCCAGAAGCCGACGGCTATTGCCTTCGAGGAGAAGGTGGTGGGAGAGATCCTTCCTTCCATTCGCAAGACTGGCGGCTACATCGCGGCAGCTAAGGAAGAGACTCCGGAAGAGTTGGCGCTTCGGGCCGTGACGGTTCTGCAGGCTGCGCTAGAGCGTCAAAGGGAAGAGAGTCGCCTTGAGATCGAACGTCAAAAGGCATTGATTGACGAAACCGCCCCCAAGGCTGCGGCACTAGATCGGATCAGTGCGTCAGGCGGCGAGTTTGGTCTGACCGAAACGGCAAAAATGATTCAGGTGAAGCCGGGGAAATTCTTTGACTGGCTAGATCAGAACCGTTGCCGGTACAGTAAGGGTAAGGCCAAGATGGCCTATCAAGAGCGCATTGATGCCGGATATCTTAAAAACCGGGCGAACCCTTACATCGACGCGAATGGTGAGCCGCAGGTTGGGAATACCATCAAGGTTACAGCCAAGGGGCTGGCATGGTTCGCCAGAATGGTTCCGGACGCTGAACTTGACCCGGTCTATGCGCACCTTGCGGAGAACGAAGCCAAGACCGGCCTTCGCAATCTGGCTGAAAAGGTCGGTAAGCCCCCTTTCGCCAAATCCCCGGAGCCAGTGTCATGACCTATGTTCCGCTGGCAACGGCGGAACGTCAGGAACAGGCCGCAAGAGCGCGTGTGCAACTCATCACCTCTGACGCCATGCTGATCAACGAGATGAACCGTTGGACGGCTCTCCGCTACAACGGCATCCCGGCAGATCAGGCAGCGGCGGATCTTTGGTATGAGATTGAGGGTTACCAGCCGAAAACAGAGCGTGCCAAAGCCGCTAAAGCTCAGTTCCTTCGACAGTTCCCCTATGTCGCACTCAAGCGGAGCGAGTTTGAAGAACGCCTTAATAAAGCTGCTGAAGCCTTCGAGCGCCGGAATGAGCGCGTAGGAGCGAAACTCTGCGCCTGACTACGGAGCCGCCCTTCGGGGCGGTTTTTTTAGCTTCATGGTATTGACAGAGGTGAAAGGCCCATTGACTGACTGCGTAAAATACGCATATAAGCTCATATGTCCGGACCTTGCTCAAACCACGCCGTAGCTGAACTACACGCCTTCAGACGAGCGGCATTCGATGCGGGGATGACAGAAGACGACATCAGCGAGGTCGTGACGATCGTGTCTCAAGACCCGCATGCTGGTGTTGTGATTAAGGGGACTGGAGGATGTCGCAAACTCCGTATTGCCGGCAAGGGCAGAGGAAAAAGCGGCGGGTACCGGACCATAACATTCTTCGGGGGTGATGAACTGCCTGTTTTTCTGATCACTGTTTTTTCCAAAGGTGAAAAAGTGAATCTTAGTCAAAAAGAGCGAAATGCCCTCGTGGGTATGACGCGGCAGATCATCACAGCGTATGAAATGAAGATTATAAGAATAGGAACCGGAACATGAGCAAAAGCGCGTTTGATAAAATCGCCGCAGGCCTAGACGAGGCCATTGCTATTGCAGAAGGCACAATGGAGCCGGCGCAACTGCATGTTCCGGCTGAAATCGACGTTAAGGCAATCCGTAATAAGGTAGGCATGACACAAGAGGCATTTGCTTCCGCCTTCTGTTTTACGGTCCACCAAATTCGTCAATGGGAACAGGGACGGGTCCGCCCGCTAGGAGCGATGCGCGCCTATCTGATGTTTATCGATAAGTTTCCGCGAGAAGTGAAAGCGAGCCTCGTGACGTCTGTAGATGATGTGACGCCTGCGCGGAGAGCTGGATAAATTATCCCTTCTCCAATGAGGCATTACCAGCCGCCCCTCACCGGGCGGCTTTTTTATTGCCTGAAAGGATCGCCGCATGAGTGAAACAACCACGGTCACAGCCTCGCGCCGCAAACCGAGCTTCACCAAGAAGCAGATTGACGTGTCCTTCACTGTTCCAACCGGGTCCATTGGACCGGGTAGCACGGCGGACAAGGTCACCCTCTCAGGGCTTCGTGTGCGGGCGACCGTGACGAACGCGGGGATGTTTACTGGAGCCCAGCTTTCCCTTCGGGTCGAGGGCATGACGCTCGCCATGATGAACCGGCTTTCAGTAGTCATTGCGATGACGAACACCACAAACCAGACGAACACCCGCTTCTCTGGCGCGACGGTCCAGGTGCAGGCAGGGGACGCGGGCAGCACGCTCTCGACGGTTTTCCTTGGCGACATTGCGGAAGCCTTCGTGGACTTCTCCGGCGCTCCGTCTGTGGCTTTTCAGGTGCTGGCTTATGACACCCTTCAGATGAAGGTAAAGCCATGCCCTCCCACAACGTATGATAAGCCAACCCCAGCGGCGACCATCTTCAGCGAACTGGCGGCAAAGGCCGGGCTTACCTTTGCAAACCACGGTGTAAACCAGACGATCAATTCGTTTTATGAGGCGGGCGACCTCATGAAGCAGATCGACAAGCTGGCGCACAGCATCCATGCAGTCTATCGCATCGATACAGTGACCGGGATGCTGCATGTCTGGGGAAAATCAAGCGACGGGACGCAGCAGAAAACCACGGTGAAACTGAGCAAATCAACCGGGTTGGTTGGGTACGCCGCCTACAATCAGAACGGCATCGGCGTGACGGCGTTCTTCAATCCGGCGCTCCAGTACATGATCCCATTCCAGCTTGTGAGCGAGTACCTGCCTGAAGGCTGGGTCAATAACCAGATGGGGCAGAGCATCCCGCAAATGCCATCCTCGGGCCTGTGGAAGCCGACAATGGTCACGCATGACCTCGCATCCGAACTCCCAAACGGCCCGTGGTTCACGCAGATGACAGCGATCCGCGCTGACGTTCCCCAAGCAAAGGCGTACTGATGTCCGGCTCTACTTCATCCTTCGTCGGCATCACGCAGGGGAATACCGACGGAAGCGCGATCGACGCGACTGTACGGCGCAATCTGTCCGACATGGGCACCAACGTCCTAGTTCAGGTGTCCGCCGTACACGCCGGAGACGGCATCGTCGGTACTGTGGACGTCGCGCCGATGGTTCACCAGCAGACCAGTGACGGAACAGCGGTCCCGCATGGCACGATCTATGGCGTTCCATATCTTCGCATTCAGGGTGGGGCCTGCGCGGTCATCGTTGATCCGGTAGCCGGTGACATCGGGTACATAATCATCTCCGGTCGCGACCAGTCGAACGTGGTCGCAACCCGCGCCCCTGCCCTGCCCGGCAGCTTTCGGCAGCACTCCATGGCGGATTGCGTCTATGTGGGCGGGTTCCTGAACGAGGCTCCGGCGCATTACGTCCAGATCACCACGGACGGCGTCCGAATTGTCACAACCGGCAAGGTCACGGTGCAGGCGTCCGAAATGGACGTGAACTGCAATTTGAATGTGGCAGGCTCGATCAAGGCAACTGGCGATGTGAAGGCTGGATCTGTGTCGCTGGAAAGCCACCTTCACGGCGGGGTTCAGTCCGGATCAGGGAAGACTTCCGCTCCGGAATAGTCTTGTACTTGCCAGCAGACTAAACTACTGTCCGAATAAATCCCCACACAAGCGCGTTGCGCGGGATACCCCATGAAATCGCTACTTCTCGACCGCTCGACGTGGGGCCTTGCCCTCGACGCGAATG
Source organism: Gluconobacter cerevisiae (assembly GCF_015244675.1). Classification (GTDB taxonomy): domain Bacteria; phylum Pseudomonadota; class Alphaproteobacteria; order Acetobacterales; family Acetobacteraceae; genus Gluconobacter; species Gluconobacter cerevisiae. The sequence continues at coordinate 115,120 of NZ_JABCQO010000008.1, forward strand.
GCAATCTTGCTGTCTGCACAGAGCCGTATTCCGTCATTCAGGACGTAGCATGTGCCGTCCGAACATGGCTGGGAGAGTGCTGGTACGATACCAGCCTGGGCCTTCCTTACGATAGCGGCATTTTTGATGGCGCATCGTCCATTCCCCTTCTGCGCTCCCAAGCCGAACAGGCCGCAATGACCGTTCCGGGTGTAGCGGCGGCGCAATGTGCCCTGTTTGGTCCGCGCGCTGATCGATCAGTCGGCGGCATGATTGCCGTGACCCTTACGACAGGAGAGACGCAGAGTGTCCAGTTCTGACGCCACCACGTCTGTCCCCGCCTGCTCGCTGACAGATGCCGGATTTGTGGCTCCATCAGAGCCGGATATTCTCGCAGGCGTTCAGGCCGATATCAGCGCGGCCCTTGGTGGCAATGTAAATCCTGACCTGCGGACGCCGCAGGGCCAGCTTGCAACAAGCGAAACGGCTATCATAGGCGACTGCAATGATCAGCTTCTCGGGCTGTTCAACGGCTTTGATCCCCGCAACGCTGCTGGACGGATGCAGGATGCGCTCGGCTACATCTATTTCATGGAGCGCAATACCGGGGAAAGCCGGGCCGATTTCGAGGCGCGACGTGAGGCGACGGTAGAGGCCAACAGCAGCGGGACCAACGCTTCCATTTTGGGCGCCCTTCTGAACCTTGCAGGCGTCAACGACGCCTACGTCGTGGACAACCCGTCCGGCAATGACGCAACAATCGGTGGCGTTACTGTTCCAGCCCGCACCTTGTTCATTTCAGTCTCGGGCGGGAGCGCTTCAGATATCGGCCTCGCCATTCTGAAAAAGAAAAACCCCTGCTCGATGACGAGTGGTTCTTCCTCCGTCACGGTTCAGGACCCCAACAGCGCCTATGGCGGGAACGGCCCCTCCTATACCTTCAATTACACGATCGCCACCGATACGGCGGTCTATATCGCTGTCACGATCGCCAATTCGACGGCTGTTCCGTCTACGGCTCTGGCTGATATTCAGGCTGCCGTCATTGCCGCGTTCAACGGAACCGACGGAGGTGGTCGCGCGCGGATCGGTGCGGAGCTGTTCGCCAGCCGGTTTTATGCTGGCATTGCATCCTTGGGAGCATGGGCGCGCATCGTGGAAATCACGATCGGCACGTCCGCCAGTCCGACAGGCTTCACGGCCCAGATGAGCATAGCGCAACGCCCGGTGATTCTGGCGGACAACATTACTCTCACACTGGTGTAGGTGGCTGATGGAGAACGTCAACGAGACGATCCTCGCCCAATACGCCAACGATCCCAGTATCAACACGATTATTGCAGGGTTCAATCAGGCGATTGATCCAGCCGCTTTGGTCGACCTTTTTTACGCTCAGGTTTTTAATCCCCAGACGGCCATTGGCTGGGGGCTGGATGTCTGGGGCCGCATCGTTGGCGTGGGCCGCGTTCTGAACGTGGCGGAGACTGGTTACATCGGCTTTCATGAAGCGGATGATGGCTCCAGTGTCATAGGCGGCTTCGGGTACGGAATTTTCTACGGCGGACAGGGATCGACCAGTAACTTCGCCCTGACTGATGATGCATTCCGAACCTTGATCTTTGCCAAGGCAGCCGCGAACCTTTGTGATGGCTCGATCGCGTCTATCAACGCCATCCTCATGCGTCTTTTTTCGGCGAACGGGAAGATCTGGATCGCCGAAACCTCAGAAACGATGATGACCATCAATCACGACTGGACCCTCACTCCGGTTCAGGCGGCGATCATTGAGCAATCAGGCGTGTTGCCCCGTCCAAGCACTGTGACTCTGGCCTATGCGAAGGCGTCTCTCTCATGAAACTCTCTGATTTTGCGCCGCAATTCCCCGTCCTATGGGCATCCAGCGGCAGCACTACGACCGTACAATATCCTTTACTATCTGGCACGTCCCTTGCGACAGGGCGGGCATCCATTGCGTCCGGATTTCCTGCCGTAAACTTTACACCCCCGGCCGCGGGAGGCGTTTATCCGTGGGGTGCTGACTGGAACGGAGCCCTCAAAACACTTTCTGTTTCGGCACAGAACTATGAGGCCGGGGTAATCCCGATCTTCTCCCAGAATTTTGCAAATGCCATCGGCGGTTATCCCCAAAACGCTATTGTCGCAGACGCAAACACCGCTGGCCTCTTCTGGGTCTCGACGGCCGATGCGAATACGACCGTTCCGGCCACGCCAAACTCAGCTTGGCAGAAATTCGGCTGGAATCAGTTCATCAAACAGGGTTGGGGCTTTTCCACATTTGGAAACAGCAATGTTTATCTTGGTTGGCGTAAAGACGGTTCCGGTCTCGGTGTGGGAATTGACTCCACAGATATAGGGAATGTCGCCATTCAAGGCGGCGGCAAGTTGGGTTGGGGAGACTGGACGGAGCAGAATTACACGCTCCCGTCTGGTGGTAACAGAACAATCAGTCTGACGTTCACCGCTCCAAGCGCTGGATATGTCCACGCCGTTGGATCGGCTAACTTTGCTGCCCAGAACTCCAATCAATCACAGCTATCTGTCGTTATAAATGGCACCACATTAAGTGCAGATAATGTGACCGGGGCAACCGCGATGACGAACCATTCCTGTATTTTGGTTAATGCTGGAACCGTGGTGGTTGCATCTTATCTCGGCACATCGGCCACGAACCCTCCGAATGTGGGTCACACGCTCAGCTATTTATTCATACCGTCGTGAGGGCACAATGACTGTCTATGCACTCGAAAAAAGCGCTTCTGGGGCAGTAACTGGTCTGGCATCTTGGGGTGATGACAAAACGATTCTTCCAGATGGGTTTGTGTCATGCACGGCGGACGAATACGCAGCAGCCAAATCAACCTTCATGAACTCCCTGAAAGATCAGGCGATCGGTGCTCTCGCTGCAGTTCAGGCAGATGCGGCACTGACTGTGGCAATGGGCAGTACATTTGGCTCCCGGATGCGAGCTTATGTCTCCGCTCTTCAAAACATTTCTGACGGAACCGATACGGCCAGTACGGTGCTGCCCGCTAAGCCGGACCCGGTATCTACATGACATGGATGCCCTGCCAGCGCATTACGCGCGTCGACGTGCCGTCCGCTTTCCGTATCCGGGGACTGGCCGCAAACGCGGTCATCTGCTGGCCTGATACCACCGCAGGGTCCGGGGCAGATTACAGCATTGATTTCTCGCACCTTCTGGGGTGCTCCGACCGGATCGTGGAAGTTGAAGCCATGTGCAGCGGCGGCGTGATCGCATGGACCAGCACTTACGGAACCCTGGCCACTATGTGGGTGCAATGGCTGTGCTCAGGCGCGCAAACAGCAACGCTTTCCGTTCGCACGGCCACAGGCGCAGTCTTCACGGCTACCGCCTCCATCATAGTCCGCTGCGCGCCCCAGCTGATTGCCTGTGACGCCCCGGCCTATGCCCCGAATGCCTTTTTCCTTGGCTCGGCGATCGTGCCTGATGCCTCCGGAAGCCCCCTGATCTTCGGATAGACCCCATGCCTCAACTCGCGTCTGACCCCGCACTCACGCAAACGAGCGTGCAGGCGACGGATCTGCTTGTCTTCCTCCGGCCTGTTCTCAATGCCCAGAATACTGTTACCGGCTATGAGCCTTGCAACATCACCGCGAATAATTTTGCAGTGTCGGTCGTAGCTCTGGGCCTTCTCCAGCTTGGGCAGACGCTTCCGACAAAAGCGCCGGAGGGCGGCGGTCTTTGGATGAACGGTGATGTATTTGCATATTCGGCCATGACAGGCACGGCGTCTGGCATGCCCTTGTCGCCTCAGGCTCTCGCCGCGTCCCTTGCTGCACTCCTGGCCGCAAGTCCGACCATGGGAGCTGGCACCAATTTCAACGGCTTTCAGAACAATGCCGGTGTCGCAACCCAGGTGGATGACGGCAAATGAAAAAACTTATTCTGACGCTGGCTCTCCTGCCGTCACTGGCAGGCGCTGCGCCTATTACCAGCCAGTGGATTGCTCCGGGCAACGGTATCAGCGGTGCTTCGATCATCAATGCCCCCAATACACTCTGGGATCGGCAGACTATCGCCGCAGTGATGGCCGCGCTCCAGAAGAATGTGCCAGGGGGTGTGGCGGGACTGAATATGAATGGTGCCATGACGGCGCCGCTTTTAAGCGCGTCTGGAACATTTGGCGTCCAGTCGCAGACGGCTTACCCGTCAATGTATGTCGGGCAGGACATGACCGCCGTTCTCGGCAGTCCTTTAGTCGGGAACAACACGCTCCAGATGGGCGGCGCGCCCCTCGGGACTGTCGCCAATTCCCCGATGGGATCACCCGGACTGCCTCAGAGCCTGGTCATTTCCAGCCACCCCGACGGACCATTCAACAATGGGTGCGGCCTTTGCCTCTTCACGACGGGTGGCCAGCAGAACACTATGCTGGCTGAACTGGGCGGTGACGATTACGAAGGGGATAGCCGGATCGTTCCCATCAGCTTTGATACGGCTGGGATCTACTGGGAGGCCGGGTCACGTCAGGCGCGACTGGTTCTGCCCGTAACGGCTTACACCACCACAACGGCGACCTTGAGCGTAGCCCTGACGCCTCAGCAGCTCCTGTTGATCCATCAGGGCCAGTACATCATCACCAATTCCGCCGACCCCGCCGCATCAGATGCTGAAACATGGGACAATCCCCATTGCCTGGCAGGCATCGTCAGAAGCGTGGACAATACGGGGCCAACTGCCGTTATCACGGTCTGGGCCTGGAACCGGATGGAACATTCAGGAGCCAGCCAAACCCCGAGCCTTACCAGCCTGGATACGTTCTATTTCCCGAAAACTCCCGCTCCTGCCGTGTTCGTGGGATCTCCGACGAAAGTCTTCGGGTTCAATACGATGATGCAGTACGACGGCGCGTTCACGGGCGCAGGTACGCGCGACACGTCGTCAGTTCATCAACTCGAATGGGGCGAGGTGGACGTCAACGTGCAGAACGAGACGCGGGCGGGAGCCTTGAGCTATCACGGGCTGACGTTTGGCGGAGGCCAGTCTGTCCCGGCAGGAGCGTCGATCACTCCGGGTCAGGTATTTACGTCGGAAAGCTACGAACTGATGCTGGCGAATGACATGCCACATCATCTGGAGATTGCCGATGCCTGCGGGAACATGGCGATTGATACCAATCAGCTCTATCTCCCTTCCGCCTGCTCTCTGTTCGCTCTGAAACCCGTTGGGGCCGTCTATGATTTCGATATGACGGAACTGCATCAGATCGTCGCAGGATATAATGAGCGGCTGGTAACGCATATCACCAGCGACGGCACGGGAACGGGAAGCTACACCAACGCGACCCTGCGCTTCGGGCCGCGTATCAATGGTACGAAGGGCAACACGTCCAGCACGGATACCGCCTCTCTTCTGGGCGAGATCGACTTCCCGGGCAGCACGGGCGGCGTGGCGCTGTGCGGATATGGCGTGAATTGCGGCCTGTCAGTAGCTGGCAACGGCGATGTATCGTTGGCGGGCGCGCTCAATGTTGCCGGGGGTGCAACATTCAAAAATCAGGTGAGCGTGAATGCAAACCTCGTGACGACCGGGACGACCTACTACCAGAATACGGCGGGCGACAATATTGTCGCAGTAGCGGCATCCACGGATGCATCGAAGAATAGCGTACTGGCATATTCAAGCGTGGCATCTGGTGGCGCGTCCGTTCTGTTTAACCTCCCAACGACTGTTGGTAATGACCTGACTGTCACCGGGGGGCTGGAAACACATGGGAGTGCTGTTATCGGTGGGTATGGCGGTAGCACCCTGTTCAAGGATGGGGTGACGTTCAATCAGCAAATCACGGCCAAATCCAATATCGCTCTTCAGGGAACGCAGTTTTTCCAGAGTCCCAGCGGATCCAACATTGCACAGCTCTTAGGGCAAACCGATGCCAGCACTGGCGACACGTCGGTCGTGCTCTCCGGTCTTGGGCAGAATACGCATTTCGATATCGACATCCCGACAAACCTCAACAGCGATCTGCTCATCGCAGGAGGTCTGACGTCCCATGGGAATACAGTTCTGGGAGGCTTTGGCGGCTCCATTAGCATGAAGGATGCCACGACAATCAGCGCCGATATGACTGTCACGGGATCAGGCACGATTCAAGGCAACCTGACTGTCGGGGGGAATGGCGGCACAACTATTATGAAGGATGGGGTGGTTCTCACCAGCCTGAACGGAGCCGGGAACGCTTACGCCTGCCTGAACTCATCAGGGCAGCTCTATCGTAGTGCAACGGCATGCAACTAGGAGGTCAATACTCAGAGCAATAACCCAACAAAATGACCTGATGAACAACCTGACAGACAGCCGCCGCCCATGAGGCGGTTTTTTTATGACTGGAGGGCAGAATGCCCGATGAAAATACCGGCAGCACAGATTTGCTTGAACGAGTTGTGCGTGTCGAGACAAAACTCGAGCATCAGCAGGACACGACGCAGTCTCTGTCGGATCGTGTGGGAACGCTTGAAGATACGGTGAAAAGCGGCTTCGCATCTCTCGGCGCCAAAATGGATTCTTTAAACAGCCGTCGCGCCATGGTCATCGCGGGTGGCTCAGGCATGGGAGGCGGTGTCGCTGTGGGTCTGTATTCCCTCGCACACCTGCTTTGGCACCTGTAATGACCAGACTTAATCTCTCACAGATCAAGCGTCTGTGGATCCGTCCGGCATTGCAGGCAATTGGCCTGGATGATCCGGCTCACGTCAACATCGTGACGGGCATCGGACTGGTCGAGAGCGGCTATGTCTGGCTGGAGCAGCTGCACGATGGACCTGCCAAGGGGTTCTGGCAGATGGAGCCTGCCACCCATGACGACATCTGGAAAAACTCGTTGCCGGCACCGTGCCGGTCGAAGATTGCGTCCGGACTGAACCGCCTTTTGTATGGCCAGACTCATTCCGCCGATTTGATGATCGCTCTCCCGCTGTATGGCGCGGGCATGTGTGCGGTCAAAGTTCTTCTGGCGCCTGAACCGATCCCGGCCGCTGACGATGCGTCCGGCCAGGCGCGGTATCACAAACGCTGGTACAACAGCCCGCTTGGAGCAGCCTCTGTGATGGCCAACATCTCGAACTTTCAGGCCGCGATCGCCGCCTGACATTCCCTCGAATATCTGGAGAACACCATGGACTGGACAACCCTGTTCCAGACGGTCCTGCCGTACCTGCCTGCGCGGTATGCGGGAGATATCGTCTCGATCCTGACCTTCCTGATCGCGGCGGCCGCGCTGGCCATGCGCTTCTGGAAGCCGCCCGCCTCGGGCAGCAGGCTGTCGCTGATCTACAAGGTCGTTTCCAGCCTGGCGCAGTCGAAGGGCTGGAACACGAATGCTTATCAGCCCGATGCCAAGGCCCTGATGATCCCGGCCGAGGCCAGCCGTACGATCGAGGCGGCCAAGCTGGGCCTCGATCCGACCTCAACCCATCCCAAGGCTGGTGCGCCTCCCAAGCCGGCCGCCTGACCCGAAGGAGGCAGGCTCCGCCTGTCAGACCGCTCTGCAATGACAACTTGCGAATTTGCGCAAGTTCATCCGCCGCCCTCTGAGGCGGTTTTTTTTATGTCTGGAGACTTCATGCGTAACCTCTTTCTGCATCCGTTCGCTTTCCTGAGCTGCATCTTCCGTCCAGCACGCTCCCTGGCTGTTCTGTTGCTTGTCGGATGCTTCGGGCTGGCGGCTTGTCAGACCACGGCGAACACGGCGACCTTCAACACGGCCGCGCTCAACAGTGACGCCACGGCCATCGCCTATGCGGTCCAGGCGATCGAAGGCATTCCCGAACTGGAAAGCCACCTGTCTGCTGCGGACAAGGCGAAGTTCGACAACCTGATCGCGCAGATCCGCAGCGTGACAGCGCAGGTGGCGGCCAACTCCAATGGCTCCATCACGGTGGCGACCGGCAAGGACTGGGCCAAGTCGCTCGGCACGGATCTCGAAACCCTGCTGGCGATCGCGACCCCGATCGTGAAGGTCTATTCGCCCTCGGCTGCCACCTACATGCAGACCGTCCAGGCGATGATTCCGCTGGTCGAGGCGCTGGCCGGTGTCACGGCATCTCCGTATGCCGCGCCTCTTCAGTCGCCGGAGCTGATCCGCGCCCGGATCTATCAGGGCGTCTAATGCGAAGAGGCGGCTTCGGCCGCCTCAAACCCTTTTGGATCAGGTGACAGGCAATATCTCCTTGCCAGAGCGGAGTTGGCTCAATCCTTTTTACTGCTAAATTATCTAAGTATGAAAAATTAATTTTTTAGCATTATTAAGACAGAGAAGCTTTCTTGTTGAACCAATTCATTAAATTCGGGGGAAACTGAAAATTGTTTTGACACTGTGCGTACATTATCAGGGTCAAAACGATCCCAATTAATTTTTTGATAGGTAGATTGGCTAAAATCGAACGAAAACATTGGTTTCTTGTCATCGTTACCATACTGATCGGTAGAAATGTAAGAATAAGAGAAGTGGCAAGATTCATTTTTTACAGAACGCATTACTTTTGGAATAATTTCTTTGAAAAGTTCAACAGAAAAAATATTAGCCAAGTAATGGAAGGCACTATTCCCAGCTTCAGGATCTAGCCGTTTGTTAAACAAACCGGACTCGATCATCTCTGGAAGCTGAGCGGAGAACTTCTGTTGGTCGATATCGATGTTTGCCTGACACCCATTCATATCGTGAACGTTAACAGCCATTCCCCACTGTTCATCTTTAGCAACGGCGTCCGATGCGTTTACATGCTTCGGTGCAGTCGTCAGCACCAAAATACAAATAAGATAAATCTTTAGTCTTATTCGGAATAATGCAGCCATTTGTCCCTCCACGTATACACCGCAACATGCCGGAGAACGAAAGGGCGGGCTAGGCGTCCTTTTCGGAGTCTAGTCCTTTTTGGATTAGGCGGCGGATGGCTTCGGATCGGGATAAATTATGAGCAGCCGCCCATGCCTCGAGAGCCGCGACGTCCTGTTCTGGCATTCGCGTGGATATCAGCGGGTCTCTGCCATTTTCGGGCGGACGACCTCTCTTCTTTTTTTGGTGCACCGATATTGCATTGCTCATAATTACGGTATACCCATATAAGCAAGGCGAAGCAAGACGGCCATCTCGCTTCGCCCCCTAACCACCAGCAAGGGGCTATATCCCATGTCGGCAGCTAATATGCTCGATATCACAAATTCGACGACAAAGACCATGTCCAGCCGCGAGATCGCGGAGCTAACGGGAAGCGGTCATGACAATGTGTTGAAAACAGTTCGCTCCCTCATAAAAAGGGGTGTCGTTTCTGGAAACGACACCCCTTACGTCCATTCGCAAAATGGGCAGACCTACACGGAAATTCTACTCGACTACCGCAACACGATGGTTGTGGTGTCTGGCTATAGCCCTGAACTGCGCGCCAAGGTAATTGATCGCTGGATGGAGTTGGAGACACGCGCCGCCGTCGGACAGGCAGTCCCGGCCTCCTTCCGTGAGGCCCTGCTTCTAGCAGCCGACCAGCAGGAGAAGATTGAGGCACAAGACAAGGCTCTTGCAGTTGTCACACCAAAAGCCGCCGCCCTCGACCGCATCAGCACGGCAGACGGATCATACGGCCTGACGGAAGCGGCTAAGATCCTGCAAGTGAAGCCCAAGGCGCTGATTGCGTTCATGGCCACGTCGCAGTGGATCTATCGCCGGAACAACGGCAAGAACTGGCTGGCCTATCAAGCCAAAATCGACGCCGGGTATCTCTGGCACAAGATCGCCACCTACACGGGCCCGAACGGCGAGGAAAAGACCCGCGATACGGTGAAAGTTCTGCCTAAGGGTCTCGCAAAACTGGCTCAGATCGTGCCGGGTGCGAAGATTGATCCGGACCTGATGCAGATGGAGGCGCGCCCTTTCGCCAAGAAGCCGGAGCCAGCGTCATGAACGCGCTGGCCACCCGGCAGGACGCACGGGTTACAGGCGCGGTCATGGTCGAGGGTGAGATGCTGTGCTTTGACGCAACGGACTACGATCTCGAACCGGGAACGGAAGCCGTGGTCATTGGGACGAAAGGCGAGATCTATGTCGCGCCCATCGCGAAAAACCATCCAGAGGACCGGGCACGGCTGGCCCGCATTCGCTGCGCTCTCATTCCGTATGTGTCTGGCTTTTACTCGCCTCGAGTGCCGGAATTTTTACAGGTAAAGGTGCTCGGGCGGTATGTGCCCATATTCTCTCCGGCTTCGGAGAAAGCAGGAAAGAGTGCAGTGCGGGCGTTGGAACGCGCCTGACTACGGAGAGCCGCCCTTCGGGGCGCTCTGCGCCTGACCATCCAAGCCGCCCCTCACCGGGCGGCTTTTTTATTGGAAAATCCATGATCTATAAACTGGGCAAGCGCGCCCCGAAACATGACCCGCGCACCTATCGCCTCGGCCGGGTGCTGGCCGTGCGTCTGCCGGCCGTGCCCGCAGCGCGGGACTGGTCGCAGAACGTGCCCTATCAGATGTGGGGCAATGACCGCTTCGGCTGCTGCGCGTTCGCCGCGCACGCCGCGCTGGTAGCGACCTGGACGAAGGCCGCGCAGAGCCTTGTGATGCTGTCGACCGAAACGGTGTTGGCGAATTATGCAGCGCTGACGGGCTTCGATCCGGCGACCGGGGCCAATGATGACGGCACCATCCTGCTGGACGAGCTGAACGCCTGGCGTCGTGACGGCCTCCTGCGGCCGGGACAGACCCGCGATTACCTGACCGCCTACGGCTCGATCGCGCCGACCGATGTCGTGGGCATCCGTCGTGCCATCGCCTATCTGGGCGGCGTGCTGGCGGGTGTGCAGGTGCCGCAAGGCTTCCTCGATCTGGGACTTGGCGAGACCTGGGACTGGGAGGCGATCTCCGATCATACGCCTGCGGGCGGACATGCCATCGCGCTCGTGGGTTACAACCCGGACGGCGTGTTCTTCAACACCTGGGGTACGCGGACCTTTATGCCATGGGGCACCTTCACGCGGATTGCGGATGAGGCTTACGGCCTGCTGTCGCGCGAGAACTGGCTGGGCATCCCCGGCAAGGCTCCGACCGGTGAGGACTTCGACGCCCTTCTGGCGGAAGTGAGGGCCGCGTGAATAACGAAAGAAATCCGCGCCTCTTTCCCACTATGCGAAAGGCCAAGAAAGGCTTTCGCGTCGCAATATCTCCAGAAGTGAGGGCCGCATGACCACGGTTCACAATCTGACGCCCTCTCCGTTGCGGACGGTGACGCTCCAGTCCTGCACTGGTCTGTTCGCCCAGGTGATATGGACGCCAAAGGCCTCGGCCGACTGTCTGGACTATGTGCTGGATTTCTCCACCCTGCTGGCGGGAACGGGCGATACGCTGACCGCGATCCGCTCCGCCGTCGTCACAACGGCCACGGGTGGGCAATATGACCTCAAGGTCATGTGGTCTGCCGTGGCCGGGACGATGGTCGTGGCGTTCCTTGCCAGCGGCCAGCCGAACACGGCGCAGAAGATCCTCTTTGAAATCACGACCCAGCAGGGCCGCGTCTATTCCGTGATGGCTGTCCTTCAGATCACGACCCTGACCGCCGCGACCGCGCCAGGCGGTGACTTCCCGGTCGATACCCTGACGAACGGCAAGGTGCTGATTGCTGGCATCGAGGCGCTGCCCTCGAGCTATTCGTCGAACGGCCGCGTCGTCATGGCCACGGAAGACGCGGCCCCCGTTGGCACGCCGTCCTTCGAGAGCGTGACGGCCGGGACGTATTCCGGCGATGGCTCCGGGCTGGATGTCACGTCAGGCGCCAAGGTCCAGACCATCGGGCAATGGATTGCAGCCCTGTCTTCTGGCGGCGCTCAGGGCGTTGGGATCAAGGCGATCAACGTGACGCAGGGTGCCGTCGTAGCCGGTCAACCCTCTACCGTCACGCTGACCGCAACCCTCACTGATGGGACTACAACCGCGCCTGCGACGTTCGAGGTTCCGCCCGGAGCAACGGGAACAGAAGCCAAACTGTCGGCAGCGGCAATCACCACAGCCCTCGGTTATACGGCGGCGAACGGGGCTGAGTATTTCCCGCTCTCGGTGGACGTCTCGAAAACGATCCCTTCCATCGTCAGGTCGGAATCATCGACCGCGAACAGTGGCGGTCTCTATACGCTCAGTGACAGCCCAACCTCTGGCCCCATCATGCAGGTGGGACTCATCGCGGGCATGTACAGCTCAAACGCCTACGTGATTAAATCGCTGAACAACAATCTGGCCAAGCTGTCCCTGTATGGTCAGGATGGTTACGGAGCCAGTCTATGGGCCGTGCGCTATCAGGACGGAACGCAGACAATGACCACCGATTGGTGGGGCATCGACGCCAAGTATGGCGCTGCCGGGTTCATGTTTGTGAACAGCGATTCCAATCTCGCTTACTGGAAATTTGTCGGAGACACATCGGGCGCAGCCGGATGGGCGAAAGACCTGAAGCTGTTTGCGGGCACATCCGACAATTCCAACTGGCAGACCACACCGCTGGTGGCGTTTTCGTCGGAGAAGAATGTCGCGACGTTTGCGAACGAACCGCTTGTTCTGACGGCCTATACTTTCGCCACGCTTCCCGCATCGCCGGCGGCATGGCAGCGCGCCGTTGTGACGGACAAGGCCATAGGCTCCGGCGCTCAAGGCGTCATGGCGATGTGGAACCCGAACGCAAAGGCCTGGACGGGTTTGAGTGGGGAGGCGCTGGTATGAGGACGCTGATGCTTTGCGGGCTTCTGGCCCTCTCTGGCTGTTCTGCCGGATCCGTGTCACCCGTCACGATCAGCCAGGCCATTGCCGGCGTCCAGGCGGATCTGACGAAGGCGGGCGTTGTGAGCGTCTCAGGCGTGCAGCACTGGACCGCCGATCAGGCCGCCCGGTTCGATGCGAACGTCCGGGCGCTCCAGTGCGCGCAGCAGACGTCAGATCCGGTCGTGGCAATGATTGCGGGGCCGGTGACGATGGATCTGTCCGGCACCTTCAGCCAGTCGGGATCGTTCTCCGTCTCGGCATCATCCGCCCTGCCGGTCTTCGGGCTTCAGGCCGATGCCAGCCGGACGAAAGGCCAGACGATGAATGTCCCGGTTCAGTTCGTGCCGCTGTCAGCTCTGGCTGATGCCGAGGCTGGGCGAGAGGTCGGTTATGCCGGGGCGCTACTGGGGCAGAACGATGCCGTGCGGGAGCGGGTAGCTGAGCGGATTGAGGTAAGTAGGGAGGCATTGTCGGCTCGTGTGAAATTGCTGACTTCTTTCTATGGCAACAATGATTGCTCGGCGCCCATTCATGCCTTCGTCGGAGTGCGTTACTACCAAAGAAAAGAATAATATAAATCACATAAAAAATTATTTGACGCCTTCCCAAATCACAATCATATATTGATTTGTCTTTTCCTACCTACGTTCCCAGGGTGAGAAAGGCTAGGCATCGCAGGGACGGTGCACTTGGTACTATTGCCATTGATTCACTTGCCAAGCAGTCTTCTGATTGCTCTGTCTATATTGTTAGCGCTTTCTCTCTATGAGTTTATAAAAACATTTAACAATGGAGAAAAAGCGATGACAAGAGACCTTATGAATCCTTCAAAAACAAGTGGTGCGCTTACGATTGGTATATTAGCTAGTATCCCCGGCATGGTACCGCCCCTGTGATGCCTAGTCAGGTGCTATAGGAAAAGAAAAAAGCTAATTTCGTTATGCGCACCACCCTTTTAATCTTCAACTATTCAGCCCAACGATCTCCTGCAGTCGAGTCCTACTAACTGGCCGAGAACAGGGAGAGCTCTGTTGATTCTGGTCAGAGTGCCCTGCTGCCAAAGCGGGTGGTCGCTACGCCCCATCCTCACGCTAGTGACGTACTAGCCCTCTGACCAATAGGCTTTCGCAGGAGAGATCACAGCGCACCCCCAACCGCAGACGATCCGCTGGATCGGGGATTACATCGGCCTGCGCGATCAGGTGCGGGCATGTGCAAAGAACTGATGATCGTCCTCGCCCTGGATTGTCTGGGATTAAATGGTGTGGGATCGACCAGTCGGGCATCCGCAAGGTGATTCGCAGCGTGTTCAATTCCTGCACGGATTTTGCACGGATTTTATCGGTGCAGCATGATTCTAAGCGGTACACACCGGCACCCTGCGGCAATCAAGAATTGCCGACCATCTGCCAGACACTATAGGAAACCATTAATTTTATTGGATTTTTTACCGGACCGAGTGGTGGGCGCAACAGGGATTGAACCTGTGACCCCTACCATGTCAAGGTAGTGCTCTACCGCTGAGCTATGCGCCCCCGGTCCGGTGAAGCGCTGTTTAGCCCTCCCCGACGCCCCTTGCAACCCCCTTTGCGGCAGAATATGAAAAATTATGGAAATTCTTTCGCCTCTGCGGTCGTTTAAGATAGGTTATCCTCGGAATACCGCCATTCCTCTCGTCATATCTTCCCCTCACTCCGGTCGCTACTACCCTCCTGATTTTCTTAACACTGCAGCTTTGCCTCTTCACGAACTGCAGCGGAGTGAAGATCGGTTTATGGATCAATTGATGGAGGATGCTCCTGATTTTGGAGCGACCCTATTGAGCGCGGAGTTTTCTCGCTCCTGGTGTGATGTAAATCGGGACTGGCGTGAAGTAGATCCCGAAATGTTCAAGCAAAAAATACCCAAAAATGATTTTATTTCTACTGAAAAAGTAAAATCAGGATTTGGGGTTATCCCTCGCTGTATCTCACAGGGAAAGAAAATATATAGTAATCTTTTGGAAACCTCTGAAATAATGAAAAGAATTTCCATGTCATGGCTTCCCTATCATGAAGCACTTTCTATGATTTTAAACGAAATTCAACTGCATTTTGGTTATGTGATTCTTTTGGAAATGCATTCCATGCCCAAATTACCTTATGCGCACTCATGCGACATTGTTCTTGGCGACATACATGGAAAAAGTTGTGGACCGGAAATAAGCGATGAGATTGAAAATATATTGAAACGAAAATCGTATTCAATACGGCGTAATACACCTTATTCAGGCGGATACATTACACAATGTTACGGAAGACCAGATAAAAAAATTCATGCTATTCAACTGGAAATATGTCGTTCACTTTATTTGAATGCTGCAACACTTAATCCCGGGAATGGATTTGAGAAAACAAAACTCAATATGAAGAATCTCATTTCCGATTTTTCTAATTGGATTTCCAAAGAAAATGAATCGATTCGCTTCCTATAGAAATAATTCCTATTTTTTACTTCAAAAAATTTTCTACCAAAGTAGTGAAATGATTAACAAAGCAATCTGTTTGAACCCCCTCATAAAAATCTTTGAGCAAACAGGCTCATTTTCAAAACTGCGGTTTTAACCATCACGTTTACCGTTTTGAGAAAAAATATCTCACAGCCTTCTGGACACCAATATCGTTATATGTAACATAAATAAAGATAGTTCTTGCGGTCATAGTGTGACGTTCAATCACAATACGGATCAGATGGAACCTCCGGCATGACTGATCCGTCATGCCTGCTTTCTGCTTCATATGGTCTGGGTGTCGTTATGGATCTGGTTTTTGGAATTGATGTCGGAACAGGTAGCGCCCGGGCTGGTCTCTTCACCCTCGATGGGCAGAAGAAAGCGTCTTTCGTCCAGAAGATCCAGACATGGACACCGCGTGCTGGTTACGCCCAGCAATCTTCCGCCAATATCTGGTCGGCCATTTGTGAGGCCACTCGTAACGCGCTGGCAATGCTTGATGAACCTTATCGCATTACCGGAATTGGCTTCGATGCAACCTGCTCTCTTGTTGTCCTTGATAAGGACGGTCAGGCCCTGTCGATAGATCCTGATGGGGCGCCAGATCAGGACATCATTCTCTGGGCGGACCACCGCGCCCTTGAGGAAGCACGGGATATCAATCGTGGCGGCCATGATGTGCTTCGCTATGTTGGCGGCACAATCTCTCTTGAAATGGAAACGCCGAAGCTGCTCTGGCTGAAGCGCCACCTTCCCCATATCTACGATCAGGCCGCCCATTTCTTTGATCTTCCCGACTTTCTGACATGGCGCGCAACAGGCTCCCTCTCCCGTTCGGCCTGCTCGACCGCCTGTAAATGGACCTACCTCGCTCACGAAAACCGCTGGGACGAAGAGTATTTTCAGTCTGTCGGACTGGGAGATCTCGCGTCTGACAATTTCAGCCGGATCGGGAATGATATTCGTCCGTTAGGCAATACTTTGGATTCCGGCTTGAACGCTCAAGCTGCTTCTGAGATGGGCCTGACACCCGGCATTCCTGTCGGTGTCTCCGCAATTGATGCCCATGCTGGCGGGATTGGCCTGTTCGGGCTCAATACGGAAGGCTCTCTGTCAGATGAGCAACTTGAGCGCTCAATCTCCCTTATCTGCGGAACCTCGAGCTGCCATATGGCGGTTTCGAAAGAAGCACGCTTCGTATCAGGTGTCTGGGGACCTTATTGGAACGCCATGATCCCCGAAATGTGGCTCAATGAAGCGGGTCAGTCCTCAACAGGCTCATTGATCGACTTCATCATTTCCAGCCACCGCCTCGGACCTTCCCTCAAACAGGAGGCCGAAAAAGCCGAAACAAGCGTATATGCGCTGCTGAACGCGCGGATTGAGACGCTTGAAGCCGAGGCACTGCCGGGAACGATCACGTCCAGTCTGCATGTCTTTCCGGATTTTCACGGAAACCGCTCGCCCCATGCCGATCCTGATCTGAAGGGCATGCTCAGCGGACTGACGCTCTCTGATACGCTCGATGATCTTGCGCGCCTCTACCTCGCAACAATGCAGGGCCTTGCGTACGGCACGAAGGACATCATCGATGCCCTCAATGCGCGGGGTTACCAGATCGACACGATCCTTGCGACCGGTGGCAGCACCAAGAACCCCGTTTTCCTGCGCGAACACGCCAATGCAACCGGGTGTCGCATCCTGCTTCCCGCAGAACCTGATTCCGTCCTTCTGGGAGCAGCCATTCTTGGAGCAGTCGCAAGCGGCGCCTACCCCGACCTGCGGCAGGCCATGGCACGGATGAGCCATGCGGGAGATGAGATCCTCCCCGACGCTCGCACCGCCACATATCACGCCGCCAAACGCAGCATCGCGCACGATATGCTCACGAACCAGATCACCTGGCGTCAGCAGATGCGCGACGTTCTGGAAAAGGAGGCCGCCGCCTGAAGACAGGTCCCGCCGTTCTTCTTCAGTCCTTTGTTCGCAATCTGCCAGAACCCTTTTCCAGAGGTCCAACGTCCATGCTTCGTCTGAAATCCACCCGTACAGTTCTCTGCACCCTTGGCGCCCTGCTCGCAGGCTCTGTCCTCTCCAGCGCACAAGCCGCTGGAACACTCACGATTGCCACCGTGAACAACGGCGATATGATCGTCATGCGCCAGCTTTCGACGGAATTTGAAAAAGCCCATCCAGACATTCACCTGAACTGGGTCACGCTTGAAGAAAACGTCCTGCGCCAGCGCGTCACGACCGATATCGCCATGAAAACCGGTCAGTTCGATGTCGTGACCATCGGCAATTACGAAGTGCCGATCTGGGCCAAACAGGGCTGGCTCACCGAAATCAAGCCCGATGACGCCTATGATATGAACGACATCCTGCCGTCCGTACGCGAGAGCCTCACAGCAGACGGCAAGCTCTACGCCCTGCCCTTTTATGCCGAGAGCGTCATAACCTATTACCGCAAGGACCTGTTCCAGAAAGCGGGTCTGACGATGCCTGAGCAGCCCACCTACGACCAGATCCGCCAGTTTGCGGACAAGATCACGGACAAGCCCAATCAGGTCTATGGCATCTGTCTGCGTGGCAAGCCTGGCTGGGGCGAAAACATGGCGTATATTTCCTCGCTCGCCAACACGTTCGGGGCGCAGTGGTTTGATATGTCATGGAAACCAACCCTGACATCCGACGCCTGGAAAGCGACCCTGAACTGGTACGTCTCCGCCCTCAAGGCGGACGGTCCTCCGGGTGCCACGTCCAATGGTTTCAACGAAAATCTTGCCCTGTTCGCCAGCGGTCATTGCGGAATCTGGATTGACTCCACAGTCGCAGGTGGCCTGCTGTTCGACCCCAAACAGTCACAGGTTGCAAACACGGTCGGCTTTGCTCCTGCCCCCAAAGGACCTTACGGCAAAGGCCCGACATGGTTATGGAGCTGGAGTCTAGCTGTGCCCGTCAGTTCCCATCAGAGCGCGGACGCACAAGCCTTCATCGCATGGGCCACCTCCAAGGATTATGTGAAACTGGTGGCTGAACGGAAAGGCTGGGTCGCAGCCCCTCCGGGAACACGCGCCTCGACCTATGCTGCCCCCGAATATCTCAAGGCGGCGCCCTTCGCGTCCTTCGTCCTGAACGCCATCAAGACGGCTGATCCCAACGGTCCGACCGCACAGCCCCGCCCCTACACAGGCGCTCAGTTCGTCGCGATCCCCGAGTTCCAGTCCATCGGCACTCAGGTCGGCCAGACGGTCGCAGCAACCCTGTCCGACCAGATGACGGTGGATCAGGCGCTGACATCTGCTCAGGCTTCGATCACCCGCGCACTTCGTCAGTCCGGCCGCGCGCGATAACGCCGCCCGATCAAGGTTAAGATACCATGCAGGCCGTTCTCGAACACAGCCCGCCCGCAGGGGCGACAGTACAGACCGCGAAGAGGACAGGATTCCTGCTCCTCTCCCCGTCCGTTCTGATCCTTCTGGTCTGGTCGATCGTCCCACTCGTCATGACGCTGTGGTACTCGGTGCAGAACTACAACCTCGTTGACCCCACGCTGCATGGCTTCGCGGGGATCGACAATTACTGGTACCTGCTGACCGACCCTGATTTCCTGCACGCCCTGCTCAACACGCTTGTCCTCGTTGCTGGAGTCCTGCTGATCAGCATTGGCGGCGGGACCCTGTTGGCCGTTCTGTACGATCAGGAATTTTTCGGCCGCGGCATCGCCCGCATCATGGTCATTTCGCCGTTCTTCATCATGCCCACAGTCTCCGCACTGCTGTGGAAGAACCTGATGCTGCATCCGATTTACGGCGTCTATTCCGCCATGATGCGGGCCGTGGGCCTTACGCCGATCGACTGGCTGGCACGCTTTCCGCTCATGACCGTCATGATGATCGTCGCCTGGGAATGGCTGCCTTTCGCAGTGCTTATTCTGCTGACGGCGGTCCAGTCTCTGGACGGTGAGCAGCGTGAAGCTGCCCGCATGGACGGTGCAGGGCCGATCGCCCGCTTCCGCTACATCATCCTGCCGCATCTGGGGCGTGCTATCAGCGTCGTGGTCATGATCGAGACGATCTATCTGCTGACGATCTTTGCCGAAATCTCTGTCACCACAGCAGGCGGACCCGGCGTGGCCTCCACCAACCTCGCTTATCTGATCTATTCCCGCGCCCTGCTTCAGTTCGATGTGGGTGGCGCTTCAGCGGGTGGTGTCGTCGCAATCGTCATCGCCAATATCGTTGCAATCTTTCTGGTGCGCGCCGTAGCCCGCAATCTGGAGGCCTGACATGGCGCTCAAGACAAAAACCAGCACCCAGATCGGCGTGACCATCCTTGGTTGGGGCATAGCCCTCTGGCTGTTCTTCCCGATTTTCTGGATGATTTTGACGAGCTTCAAAAGCGAAGTTCAGGCCATCTCAACGCCGCCGAAGCTGTTCTTCATGCCGACGCTCAGCAGCTATGCCGAGGTGTTTGAACGCGCCAATTACTGGCACTTCGCATTGAATACCGTGATCGTCTCGGTCGGAGCGACAGCCGTCGCCATCGCGCTGGCTGTTCCCGCCGCCTATTCGATGGCGTTCATGCCCTCAAAGCGCACTCGCGGGACATTGCTCTGGATGCTCTCGACCCGGATGCTGCCACCCGTGGGTGTTCTGGTGCCGATCTACATTCTGGCCCGCAACACGCATCTGCTCGACACCTGCACGGGCCTTGCGATCGTGGACATGCTCACGAACCTGCCGATCATCGTATGGATGCTCTACACGTTCTTCCGCGAGGTTCCTGCACCTATTCTCGAAGCGGGCCGAATGGACGGCGCTACACGCTGGCAGGAAATGACAATGGTGCTCCTGCCGCTTGCCCTACCCGGCATCGCGTCCACAGCCCTCCTGTCGCTCATTCTGTGCTGGAACGAAGCATTCTGGTCCCTAAACCTGACATCCTCCCACGCAGCCCCGCTGACAGCCTTCATCGCGTCTTTTTCGTCGCCAGAGGGACTGTTTTTCGGCAAGCTCTCGGCAGCCTCAACCCTTGCCGTCGCTCCGATCCTCGTTTTCGGCTGGATCAGCCAGAAACAGCTCGTCCGCGGCCTGACCTTCGGAGCCGTCAAATGACTCTGATCCCGGCTCACTCCCTTCACTCTTTCTGCACGAACGGGGCCTGACCCATGGCGACTGTCGAACTCAAAAACCTCCGCAAGACATATCTTACGGAAGAAATCATCAAGGGCATTTCCCTGTCGATCGAAGAACGCGAATTCGTAGTCTTCGTCGGCCCGTCAGGCTGCGGAAAATCCACGCTCCTGCGCATGATCGCAGGGCTTGAGGACATCACCTCCGGTGATCTGCTCATTGACGGCCAGCGCGTCAACGACGTGGAGCCCGGCAAGCGCGGTCTGGCCATGGTCTTTCAGTCCTATGCGCTCTACCCGCATATGAACGTCTATAAAAACATGGAATTCGGCCTGAAGCTCTCCGGCATGCCGGAGGCGGAACGGCGTGCAAAAATCGAACATGTCGCCCGCACGCTCCAGCTCGAACCCTATCTGAACCACAAACCCGGACAGCTCTCCGGTGGCCAGCGCCAGCGCGTCGCCATCGGACGCGCCATTGTGCGTAACCCGAAAGTGTTCCTGTTCGATGAGCCGCTTTCCAACCTCGATGCAGCTCTGCGCGGCCAGATGCGCGTGGAACTTTCGGCCCTGCATCGCAAGCTCGGCGCCACTACGATCTATGTGACGCATGATCAGGTCGAAGCCATGACTATGGCGGACAAGATCGTCGTCCTGCAGAAAGGCGTGGTCGAACAGATCGGCTCCCCGCTCGAACTGTACCATCACCCGCGTAACTTGTTCGTGGCTCGCTTCATCGGCTCCCCTCCGATGAACTTCTTCTCGGCTATTTTCCAAGGCGGAGATGCCGCAGGATCAAGCGTGCAACTCCGAGACGGATCGAGCCTCTACGTCCCAGTCACGTCCCCCGGCCTTCTGCCCGGAACAAAAGTGACGGTCGGCATCCGCCCTGAACACGTCGAACTGGCGTCTTCAGGCCCTAATAGTGGCGTCGTGGAGGTCATTGAGCGCCTCGGTGCCATCACCCTCGTCCATGTCCGTCTGCCCGACGGGGACATCATCGTCGTGCAGACGGACGGCACCGTGCTCACGGAGGTGGACACCCGCGTCAGCCTCACCCTGCCCCCGCGGAACTGTCATCTTTTTGCTCCCGACGGTCTGGCCTTCGAAGCCTGTCACCGTCACCCCCTCGCAGCCTGATTTTCTGGATCATTCACAATGTACATGGAAAAACTCCGCCTCGATAACCGCGTCGCCATCGTCACCGGCGGTGCGCAGAACATCGGTCTGGCCTGCGTCACGGCCCTTGCCGAAGCTGGCGCCCGCGTCGTCATCGCGGACCTCGACGAAACCCTCGCAGCGCAGGCCGTCAAGGACCTGCGCGATCAGGGCTATGACGTCAGCAGCGTTCCAATGGACGTCACAAAGACGGAAAGCGTACAGAACGCCGTGCGCAGCGTTCATGAAAAGGAAGGCCGTCTGGACATTCTGGTCGCCTGTGCGGGGATCTGCATTTCCGAGGTCAAAGCCGAGGACATGACGGATGGACAGTGGCTCAAACAGGTCGACATCAACCTCAACGGCATGTTCCGCTCTTGTCAGGCCGCTGGCCGCATCATGCTTGAACAGAAAAAAGGTGTGATCGTCGCCATCGGCTCCATGTCCGGCCTGATCGTCAACCGCCCGCAGCAGCAGGCTGCTTACAACGCATCCAAGGCGGGTGTTCACCAGTACATCCGCTCGCTGGCCGCCGAATGGGCACCTCATGGCATCCGCGCCAATGCCGTCGCCCCCACCTATATTGAAACCACCCTCACGCGCTTCGGCATGGAGAAACCGGAACTTTACGACGCCTGGCTTGCCGGAACCCCGATGGGACGTGTCGGCCAGCCCGATGAAGTCGCCTCGGTCGTGCAGTTCCTCGCCTCTGATGCCGCAAGCCTCATGACGGGCGCAATCGTGAACGTGGATGCAGGATTTACCGTCTGGTGAATCCGCTGGTCCGGGCGGCAGAAAACTGCCCGGATTTCTCTTCCGCGCAAGGGCCGTAACACTTCGTTTCCATGATAAAATCTTTCAGGGCCTTATTTTAAATCCTTCTACTTGCAACTAACTCGCAATAGCGATACCAGCCTCTGATCACGCACCAGCATGAACAGTCATTTGAGGTCGGGTATGCACCGCAACAGGATTTTTTACGCGATACCCCTCTCCCTCGTCATGAGTGGAGAAGTCTTCGCAGCCGACCAGAATGTCACACAGGAACACCCCCAGCGCTCCGGGACAAAAAAAACCGATACCGCCGGAACACAGGCTAAAACGGTAGAGACGCTCAAGGTCCGCGCCCGCCGCGCCTCGACGATCGCATCCTCCGCAACCAAATCGGACACACCGCTCGTCGAAACCGCCCAGTCGGTCACGGTCATCACCCGCAACGAAATGGATATCCGCAACGTCCTGAACCTCAATCAGGCCGTCCGCTACACCGCAGGCATTACGGCGGACCTTCGGGGCGGAGGCGTCGGAACGCGCTATGACCAGTTCGCCCTGCGCGGATTTTCGGCCCCGACATTCCTCGATGGCCTGAAACTTCAGGACAGTCCGACCGGTTACGCTACCGCCCAGACCGACACGTCACGTCTGGATCGTATCGAAATTCTCAAAGGCCCGGCCTCTGCCCTTTACGGTCAGTCCAGCCCGGGTGGTCTCGTCGCCCTCTCCAGCAGACTGCCGACGGACCAGCGCTCCTATGGCAGCGTCAACGCAACCGGCGGCATGTTCGATCTGTATCGCGTGGACGCCGATGTCGGCGGCTTCGTGACGAAAAACGGTTTCGTCCGCTACCGCCTCGACGGCACCATCAACGGCCAGCACAGCCAGCTTGCCCGAACCGGCAGCCGCCGCTTCTCGATCAGCCCGTCCTTCACGTTTGGCGGCGATGGCCCGACCACGCTGACAATCTTGGGCAATTATCAGTACGATCCCGAAAACGGCACCTACGGTGGCGTTCCGCTGGTGGGTTCTCTCAAACGCGCACCTTTCGGCTATTTGCCGCGCAATTTCTATGACGGCGATACATCGTTCGAAAAATACAACCGCCGCCACGGCGCCATCACCTACATCTTCAATCATCGTTTCAACGATGACTGGAGCTTCAGTACCCGCGGCCGCTACGACGACATCAAAACCCAATATCGCAGCGTCTATGACAGCGGCTATTACGTTACGGGGCAGGACGATACGCTGGCCCGCTCAGCCATTGCCACAAACGAACATACGCATAATCTGACCTTTGACAGCGCATTCAAAGGCAAGGTCCGGACCGGACCGCTGCGTCACACGATGATGTTCGGCTTCGACTACATGCAGCAAAGCGCCTCCGAAGTCGGCTTTTCTGGCAATGCCCCCCCTATGAACGTTTTCCATCCCGATTATCAGATGGCCATTGCTCCCCTGAGTCCTTGGGTGAACTACAATACTGACTCTCATCAGGCTGGCATTTATGGTCAGGACGAAATTCACTGGAAACGTCTGATCCTGACCGGGAGCCTGCGTAACGACTGGTACCGCTCCCACCAGACCGACAACATGTCCCACACCACCACCAACCAGAGCCCGAGCCAGATCACATGGCGCGCTTCTGGCCTGTATCATTTCGATTTCGGCCTCTCGCCTTACATCAGCTACTCGACATCCTTCCAGCCTCAGTCCGGAAATGTATCGACGGATAGTGGAAAGACCGTACATCAGGCCAGCCCGTCTGTCGGCAAGCAGCTTGAAGGCGGTCTGAAATACCAGCTTCCGGGCACATCGCTGCTTCTTACCGCCGCAGGTTTCCATATTGAACAGACAAATGTTCTCGTCGGTATCGGCAGCACGGGCTACAGCGCTCAAAGTGGACTGGTCCATTCGGATGGTTTCGAGTTTGAAGCCCATGCCGAACCGTTCCACAACCTCGTGCTGACCGCGGCTGTCAGCATCCAGAAAGTCCACGATGACTCAACCGGAAAGCCCCTGATCCAGTCCGGAAAAGGCAACGCCTCGCTATTCGCTTTTTACACGATGCCTTCTGGTCCGGCGAAGGGTCTCGGCTTCGGCGGCGGCATGCGCTACTCCAACAAATCCTATGGCGGCGAAGCGTCTTACGGGAGTGTCTGGGTGCCACAATATGCCGTGTTCGACGCGTCGGTGCGCTATGACCTCTCCAACCTGTCGCACAGCCTTCATGGCTGGAACGTCGGCGCGAGCGTCCGTAACCTCTTTGACAAGAACTTCATCGCCAACTGCCTGAGCTATGCCTCTTACGGTCAGGAATTTTGCTATTACGGAGAGCGCCGAAACGCGCAGGCCAATATTGGCTTCAGCTGGTAAACCGCTGATCGGGCATTCCCGACGCTACGATACGATCCTGCGTTTTGTCGTAGCGCTTCCGGGCGGATACATCATATCCGCGCTGGGAGGAGTGTGCATCGCATTCTGGTTACCTCTTTCCAGAGCCGATAACGCCATGGCCGGGATGCTGCTTGGCCTGCTGTTATGGCCAGTCGTCTTCATCGCGGCCTTCGGGGTCCCAAATATCAGACGACTGGCCGTCATGACTGGTGTTCTGACCTTTGTCTTCGCCGTTTTTGTCTTCAGCAGCGGCTGGCATCCATGAAAAACACCTTCCGTGCCTCTATGGCCCTCGTCCATACTACTCTGGGCCTCGTAACAGGCTGGGTTCTGTTCGCCATTGCCCTCTCCGGTGCCCTGAGCGTGTTCCGACAGGATATCAATCTCTGGGCCAGACCAGAATTACCCGCTACTGCCTCCGATCCGGTTGTGGTGAATGCGCAGGCGCTGGACTGGCTGAGCCATAATGCCCCTGCCGCCAGCGCATGGTACGTTGCCAGCGCAAACGCCCTTCAGCCTTTTGCAACAGCCCTGTGGCCGGATGCGAAAGGAAACTACATCCAGCGTGCCCTTGACCCCACTACCGGCAGCCCGGACGGCATCCGGGACACGCTCGGCGGTGAATTCTTCTACCGCTTCCATTTCGAGCTCCAGCTTCCCTATCCGTTGGGCCGATTGATCGCAGCCCTTGCGGCGCTTGCGCTGGTTGTCGGACTGATTACCGGTGTCATCATCCACCGACGCATTTTCGCCGATTTCTTCACTTTCCGGCCTTCACGCGGGCAGAGAAGCTGGCTGGACATGCATAACCTGCTCGGTGTCGCAGCCCTGCCCTTTCACTTGATGATTTCCTTCACCGGCGCCGTCACACTCGGCACTCTGCTCCTGCCCTGGAGTACACAGGCGCTTTATCGCAATGACCTGACGGCGTCTTATACCGAACTCAACCCCGCTCTCTATTCCCGTCCCGCTACGGGCCATTCCGCCCATCTCGCATCTTTTCTGCCGATGCTGCGCGAGGCAGAAAGCAAATTCGGCGGCGCGGGACTGGAACAGATCTATGTATTCAATCCGTCCGATCAGGCCTCTCTCGTCACCATGATCGCCGGCAACGATCACACCGTCAGCACGTCCTCACAAATCATCACATTCGATGGTCCTTCAGGGCGTATTATCCAACAGCACATCGAACACCGCCCCGTTCTCAAAGCCTATACCTTCTTGTATGGCCTGCATGTCGCCCGCTTCGCCCCCGGCCTAACACGCTGGCTCTACTTCCTGTCCGGCCTTGCCCTCGCAGCCTTGATCGGCAGCGGCATGCATCTGTGGACGATCAAACGCCTGCGTCGTCCCCATCATCACGGACACCGGATCGTTGCCCGACTGAATGTCGGTATGCTGGCCGGTACGCCTCTCGCTTTCGCATCTTTTTTCATTGCGAACCGCCTTATCGGCTCTACGACGCCGCACCGAGCCGGGTATGAAGTGATAATTCTCTTCGTCGTCTGGGGCCTTACCCTGCTTTACGCACTGGCCCGTCGGCCCGAGCGAGCATGGCCAGAGCTTTTAGGTGGCAGCGCCGTTACGTGCCTTGTGGTCTCGTTGCTCAGCCTGTCATGGTACACATCCGTTATGGCTGGCGTCAGTGTAACGGCCGCGCTCTTGTCTGCGTCATTCGCTTTTGCAGCCTTTCGCACTCTGCAAAAAACGGCCCTCCCGGCATGAACGGGATCATGTCGCTGCTCCTCGGACAGGGCGCGATGCTGCTGCTCGTTATGGCCTCAGTACGCGGCAATCGTGTCCTGTGTCGGGACAGCCTGACAGAACTTCAACGGACCATTCTGAAATCCTGCGCCGCTGCCAGCTTGAGTGTCAGCCTCACGCTTCAAGCCATCTCCAGCGACTTCATCGTTCTGAATATCATCGAATGGATCCTGCTTGCAGGACCGGAAATCATGATCGCAACGCTGTTCTGCTCCTGGCGGGAACAGCGTTCACGATCATGAAGTTCAAAAACGCTTAGCTGGAAAACGCCGCCGCAGGATCGGTAATCGTGGGCTGCCCTGTTTCCATGCGGCCGCCCAGCACTTGCCTGAAATCGGCGTCATCCGGAGAGGTCAACGTCACGTCATACCACTGATGCGTGGCTGACAGATCCAGTCTGATGTCCTTATGAACACCGGGCTTCAGAACAATCGTTTGCAACGGTGCAGTCTCTCCAGTGTGGCACTGGATAGTCACTGGAACCTTGCCGCCATTGCTAAGCGAAAGAAGCAGTGCTGCGCCCTTCCCCTTCGCGCCGCTTTCATAGCGACATGCCGAGCGCAGCAGAACGCGATCTATATGCCCCCGATAGGCCCGATAAAAGCCATTGGGTGCATGAACCGCCACATCATACAGCCCTTCCACAGCAGGAAGTGCCACGTCCATGTCATCACCAGCCGCAACAGCATAGGTTCCCACCTGCATGTCCCGACCGTCATTGCGATAATCATAGACATTGAACGGCGCCCCCACAGACCGCCCTCCGTGAACGCTACGTCCTGCCCGGAATTTCAGACCGACACGCTCTTCTCCTGCCACCACACCGCCATCGCAATAGAGTTCATACGGCAGCGCACAGGCGGGGCGGGTTCCTGCTTCCTGCCGAACGGTTTCCCGCAACAGATCCGGCTGCGCCCTCAGCGTTGCCGTCTCGGAGGCGGACAGAGAGCGAAAGCCACCCGGCAAAGGACGGTTTTTCGCATCTTCAATCGCTCTTAGATGCGTGTTCCGGTCCAGATAATTCAGGGACGGTGCAGCCTCTTCAGAGGACTGAAAGCAGGACGTCAGATCGCCACAGATTGCACGACGCCAGGGAGAAATATTTGTCTCACGAACAGGTGTTCCAAATTTTTGTTCAACAAAGTGTTCGAGAAACTGCAATGTCGAACTGTGGTCGAAAAGCTGCGAATTGACCCGTCCGCCACGGCTCCAGGGAGAGGCAACCACCATCGGCACCCGGAACCCAAGTCCGATAGGGCCGCTACGGGCCAATCGCTCGGGAACGCCAAGGCGCATTTCATCATCCGCCGTCGTATATTCCAACCCGTCCGGCCCAATCGTCTCGGAAGACCGCCCGGTTTCAGGGCGCTTAGGATCAGGAGCGGCGTAAGAGCAGCCGTGGTCGAAATACCCATCATTTTCATCGTAGGTCAGGATGAAAATGGTCTTTTTCCAGACATCGGGGTTTTCGGTCAGAATGTTCATGACCTCCGAGACATACCAAGCCCCATACCAGGCAGATGTCGGATGATCCGAGAAATGCTCCGGTGCTGCGAGCCACGAAACGGCGGGGAGATTGCCTGTCCGCGTATCCGTGCGGAACTGATGCAGCACATCGCCCTTCGGTGCCTTCATACCCTTCGCGTCCGGATCATCCGCAAACGCCAGTGTCTCCAGCGAATGATAATCAGGATCAGCCTTATTCGTCACGAACGCGCTCGTGAAAAGCGCGCGCTCCGCAGGTGTCAGAGCCTCATATCCCTTTGCGGATTTCTGACGCCGACGCAGAACCTCCATCAAAGCCTTTGCCTCGACAAGCTGCTCGCCGTGCTCGCCCGACACCAGCATCTCAAGTTTCTCAAGCCGATTGATATGGTCGGAGCATTCCTGAATCCGCTCATCAATCCAGTCTCCAAACCCCGGATTGGAACTGACATTGAAGTTGTCAAAACACTCCAGAACATTACATCCGAAATTTGACAGCCAGGAGCGTTCCGCCGAGGACATCCCTCCCGTCTGGCTGAGTTCGTTCTGATAGAATTTCCAGGAAACCCCGATCTTTTCCAGTCGCTCCGGAAAGGTCGTCCAGGTCATGCCGCCTTCAAGGATTTCCGGATTCCGCATATACACATTCGACGTTGCGCTTTGCTGGTCCCGCACAGTCCCCGTCCAGAAGATCAGACGATTTGGGGTCGTACTTGTCATCGCCCCGCAGTAATTCTGATCACATACCGTAAAGGCATCGGCCAATGCATAATAAAACGGCAGATCCTCACGGGTATAATAACCCATCGTCAGAGGATATTGTTTATAGTCCTTTTTGTAGGGACGCTTGGCATCAATCCAGTCATCATGATGCCCTCCATTCCAGGCATCGACCTGACTGTCCCGGGAATGCGGGATCGAGCCCATCCATGTGACTTTGGTATCATGAATATTGAGACGCCAGGGCGCATAGGTCTCGCCCCCCTTTCCCGACTGTACGAAAACGGAATTGCCGTTTTTCTGCCGGATAGCGCGCCGGTCATTAAAGCCGCGAACCCCAGCGAGCGTACCAAACATATGATCGAAGGACCGGTTTTCCTGCATGAGAATAACAACATGCTCGGCATTCAGATATGTCGTTCCCGGATCAGGCGCTATGGCGTAAGCGCGGCGGATGGCGGCCGGCAGCCCTTCTGTCGCTGCGGCCGCCCCACCAAACAGGGCATATTTGAGAAAAGTTCTGCGAGAGGACATGTGATCTTTGCCTGAAACCAGAAAGCGTTTGTAGCGCCAGAAGAAGGTGTATCAGGATAGTCCTAAACATTTCACAGAACGGCTTCATCCCCCGTTTTTGTAATTTAATAAAGATTTCACCACCAAAAGCCGTGGTGAGGATCAGTTTCCAAGAGAGCGATCAACCGAACGCCCTGCCTTTTCAATCGGACCCTTCGGCGGATCGACTGTATCGCGAACCTTCTCACCAAACGTCCGATGTTGCTCACAGGCCGTCAGCGTGACGCAGGACACCGAAAGCGCCAGAAGAAGCAGGATTGATTTTCGCATACGTGTGTTCCTTCGAAAGTACGGTTTGACACAGCAGAACGCCAAAACTTCTCTCCAGTTGCTTTCAGAAAGTGGAAACGATCTGCGACCAGATTAATCTGGTCTTCGACCATCCCTCGATCGCACAAAAAGCCAATTCTGATATTGAAATAAAAGTTTCAATCCAATCAGTCAAAATCAAAACAACAAAAATCATTTTATCCGTTATATGAAAATAACACGTCACAACTCAGAATAAACTAGAAGAATTTTAAGCTGCATCAACTGTCGCAAAACGGTCATGTTTCAATAGTCGCATCTCCATGCCGACTGCCATAAATTGCGAAAAGGTAAACAACTCATGGATCGGTGATGTCTGAAACGACAATAGGCTCCAGCACGGAAATCCAGTCCTCTTCGCGTCCCAACATGAGCGGAGGCAACAAACCCCTTCATGTTATACTCTTTTTTACGGTATTGATCGGCGCATTGGGATTTGCCGCATTCAGTATCCTGCGGGATATGCATTCCGTGGGCGAAGGAGCCCTCGCGACGGGCACGTTTGTGATGCTTGGCATCGCGCTGATTATCGCTCTGGCTTTCGAATTCGTTAACGGCTTCCACGACACGGCCAACGCAGTCGCAACCGTTATCTACACACGCAGCCTACCCCCGCTCGTTGCCGTCATCTGGTCCGGGTTCTGGAACTTTCTCGGGGTTGCACTCTCAACCGGCGCAGTTGCTTACAGCATCGTTACCCTTCTACCGGTGGAACTGATCCTTCAGGCCGGAAGTGGCGCGGGCTACGCCATGATCTTTGCCCTGCTGATTGCCGCCATTGTCTGGAATCTTGTGACGTGGGCATTCGGCATTCCGAACAGTTCATCCCATGCCCTCGTGGGATCGATCATGGGCGTCGGTCTGGCCAACCAGTTGATGTCACCGACAGGTGCCGCAACGCAGGGCGTTGACTGGAGCCAGGTCGAAAAGGTCTTTACCTCATTACTGTTCAGTCCCGTCATCGGGTTTCTCATGGCCGGGGCCCTGCTTCTCGTCATGAAATTTCTGATCCGCAACAAAGCCCTTTATCAAGCCCCCAAAGGCAACACCCCGCCGCCTCTGTGGATCCGTTCACTCCTTATCTTTACCTGCACCGGTGTCTCGTTCGCTCATGGCGGCAATGACGGTCAGAAAGGCATGGGGCTGATCATGCTGATCCTGATTGGCGCAGCCCCGACGGCTTACGCCCTGAACCGGGCAATGCCGGAAAGCGCCATGCCAGCCTTTTTCCAGTCTTCAGCGGATGCCGAAAAGATCTTCCTGAGCCACACCCCAACCCCATCCACCACGCTCACCGCAGAAAGCGCCCGTGAGATTGTGGGCGCTGGCCTGCGCGCCAAGTCCATCACCACTCCCCAGACCTATGATGCTCTGGCCGTTCTCAGCAATGACATCTCTACCTCGGTCAAAACCTATGGTTCCATGAAGGCCGTCCCTGCTGCAGCCGTTCCGAACGTTCGTACGGACATGTATCTGGTCGCAGACGCCATCCGGGTCATGGGAGAGGCAAAGGATTTCACCCCAGCAGAGAAAAATTCGCTGCAAACCTTTCAGTCCGAACTTTACCACGGCACGCGTTTCATTCCGCTCTGGGTCAAGATCTCCGTCGCCATTGCGCTGGGCCTTGGCACGATGGTCGGATGGAAGCGCATCGTCGTGACTGTCGGCGAAAAGATCGGCAAGACCCATATGACCTACGCGGAGGGAGCCTCGGCGGAACTCGTGGCAATGACGACCATCGGTCTGGCTGAAAGATATGGCCTGCCTGTCTCAACGACACACATCCTGTCTGGCGGCGTGGCCGGAACAATGGCGGCCAACGGTTCAGGCATCCAAGGCGCCACTCTGCGCTCCATGGCTCTGGCCTGGGTCACGACCCTGCCAGCCGCCATGGCGATTGCAGGCACCCTGTACGTCCTGTTTCGCCAGATTTTCTGATTGACCTCTGACGCCATGTGCGGATTTCAGCTCCGCACACGGCTGTCAATCTAGGCTCAGGACTCATTCTTTGAGGTAGAAGATGACGCTTGCTGCGATGTGGATTGCGGACATGAATGTATGAGCGCAGCGGTCATATCGGGTCGCAACACGTCGCCAG
>NZ_JABCQO010000009.1 GCF_015244675.1 Gluconobacter cerevisiae
GGTTCAATCCCACAAACCCAAATATCAAAAACGTTAGGCTATTCGAAGCATCTAATTAAAGAATACATCAACCAACATCCCGATACTTAGACCCAGGAACTTAATCCCAGATCACCAGCACCAAAACGCCGCCAACATATCCCTTCCAATTCCATATTCAATTTTCAAAGACCATCTGCCCCGCCACTCCAGAGCCCCTCAGGTGAGCCCCGCTGCGTCGGTGAACGGGCTTATACGGGGGACACCCCATAGTGTCAAATAGAATCAGACTCGCACTTACTCACACTCCCAACACCCAAAAATCCCTCGCAAATCCAACTTATCCCCATAATCCATTCACAAACCAAAATAATAAAAATATGAAAAAAGCACCTAAACGGCGCTTTTTCAACATCTGCCGGGTTCCCCGAGAAGCGTCTTACGCCTCGCACAGCGTTCTTGGAGAGAAAGCCCTCTCTTGCCTGCGGGATAGACCCGTAGGCATTAGGCGTTGAAAATAAGTCAGCCAGGTCCTCACTTTCCAAGAGCTCCTATACAGGCCCGGATAATACGCCTGTTGTTTGAGCACGGAGTCATGTCTGCGGAAAAAGAACCTTGGAAAAAATGGCAAAGAAAAACCCGCTTCACCTTACGATGAAGCGGGTTTTTGCAAACCTGATCTGAAAAGACCCTTTAGACCGGACTACGATCCTGAACGGCCTCCAGTTCAGCACGAACAGACTGAAGTTCGCGGCTGATCTGGTCATGCATATCGACGTCGTTCGGACCGATTTCGGCCCAACGGCTTTCCAGATCCCGCAGACGGGCTTTGGCCTCGTCCACAGACAACTCACTCATGAGCTGGGCGGAATCCGCGAGAATGGTGCAATGATCTGCGCCCATATCGGCAAAACCGCCCGTCACGAAGTAACGGTCCACGATCTTGTCGCCCTGATAAAGGGCCACAACGCCGCCCCGCAGCTGAAGCATCAGCGGTGCGCGGTCCGGCATGGCCGCAATATCGCCTTCCATGCCCGGGACCACGGCCATGTCGACTTCACGTTCGACAAGGCGCTTTTCCGGGCTGACGATCTCGATGCGAAGCGGCATCGGATCAGGCCTCCTGCTTCATCTTCTCGGCCTTCGCGATGGCCTCGTCGATATCACCGACCATGTAGAAGGCACCTTCCGGCAGATGATCGTACTCACCAGCCACAACAGCCTTGAAGGAGCGGATCGTGTCTTCCAGCGAGACCAGCTTGCCCGGTGCGCCTGTGAAGACTTCAGCCACGTGGAACGGCTGGGACAGAAAACGCTGGATGCGACGGGCGCGGCCAACGATCTTCTTGTCGTCTTCGGACAGCTCGTCCATTCCAAGAATCGCGATGATGTCCTGCAGACCCTTGTAAGTCTGGAGCGTCTGCTGAACCTGACGGGCGACCTGATAGTGCTCTTCACCAACGATCTTCGGATCGAGCGAACGGGACGTGGAGTCCAGTGGATCGACAGCCGGGTAAATGCCCATTTCCGCGATCGAACGGTTCAGAACCGTCGTTGCGTCAAGATGTGCGAATGTCGCGGCGGGGGCCGGATCGGTCAGATCGTCGGCGGGGACATACACGGCCTGGACAGACGTGATGGAGCCCTTCTTCGTGGACGTGATACGCTCCTGCAGGGCGCCCATTTCGGTAGCCAGCGTCGGCTGGTAACCCACTGCGGACGGAATACGGCCCAGAAGTGCAGAGACTTCGGAACCGGCCTGCGTGAAGCGGAAGATGTTGTCCACGAAGAACAGCACGTCCTGACCTTCTTCGTCACGGAAGTACTCAGCAAGCGACAGACCCGTCAGGGCGACGCGCGAACGGGCTCCCGGCGGCTCGTTCATCTGGCCATAGACCAGCGCAACCTTGGAACCCTCGGTCGAGCCGTCTTCGGCGATCTTGATGACGCCTGCGTCCTGCATTTCAAAATACAGGTCGTTACCTTCACGCGTACGCTCACCGACACCAGCGAAGACGGACACGCCGCCATGGGCTTTCGCGATGTTGTTGATGAGTTCCTGAATGATGACCGTCTTGCCGACGCCGGCGCCACCGAACAGACCGATCTTACCACCCTTAAGGTACGGGCAGAGCAGATCGACGACCTTGATGCCGGTCACGAGGATCTCGGACGCAGCCGCCTGCTCTTCGAAAGACGGAGCCTGACGATGGATCGGGAAGCGCAGTTCGCTGTGGATCGGACCACGATCGTCAATGGGCTCGCCAACGACGTTCAGGATACGTCCGAGCGTTGCCGGTCCGACAGGCACCATGATCTGCGTGCCCGTGTCACGCACTTCAGAGCCGCGAACCAGACCATCGGTCGTGTCCATGGCGATGCAGCGGACCTGACGCTCGCCAATTTCCTGAGCAACCTCGAGAACCAGCGTGTGATCGCCGTTCTGGACATGCAGGGCGTTCAGGATGAAGGGAAGATCGCCTTCGAACTGCACGTCCACGACGGGTCCACGCACCTGTGTAACGCGGCCGACCACGTTGTTGGCAGCTCCGGCAGAAGGGGTAAGGGTTTCAGACATCAAATTCGTCTCCTGCGTGATCTCAAACGGCTTCTGCGCCGGAGATGATTTCGATCAGATCGTTGGTGATGTTGGCCTGACGCGTACGGTTATACTTCTGCGACAGACGGTCGATGGCCTTGCTCGCGTTGCGGCTGGCATTGTCCATTGCGGTCATGCGCGCGCCCTGCTCGCCAGCAGCACTTTCTAGCAGAGCCGAGAAAATCTGGACCTGAAGATTGCGCGGCAGAAGCTGCGTCAGAAGCGTCGTTTCGTCCGGCTCGAATTCGTACTGGGCAGTGTCGGCATCGAGAACGGCATTATCGTTCTCTGGAACCGCGAGCGGAACCAGAGGCGCCTGCACCGGAACCTGCGTCATGGCATTGAGGAAGCGGTTATAGACCAGCGTGCAGCGGTCGATGTCGCCCGCTTCCAGCATTGCCGCGATCCGGCTTCCGATGTCGGTAGCCTTGTCGAACCCGACATCCTTGCCTTCGGTTCCGGCTAGACGATCAACGATCATGTCCGGATAGTGACGCACGAGGATATCTGCCCCCTTACGGCCGACCGGCAGGATGCGGACCGTCTTGCCTTCCGATACCAGCGTATCGACCAGCTGACGGGCACTGCGGACGATATTGGCGTTGAAGCCGCCAGCAAGGCCACGGTCAGAGGTCAGCACCACCACAAGATGGGTCTGGTCCTTGCCCGTTCCCGCGAGAAGGCGCGGCAGGCTTGTCGCGTCTTCCCCACGGGTTGCCGTCGCCAGCTCAGCCATCATGCGACGCATGGCGTCGGCATAGGGGCGAGCCGCTTCGGCCTGCATCTGGGCGCGTCGCAGCTTGGAGGCTGCGACCATTTTCATCGCGTTCGTGATCTTGCGCGTCGATTTGACGCCCGTGATCCGTCCACGCAGTTCCTTCAGCGAAGCCATGGGCTATCCTCAGGCCGAAAAGCGCTTGCCGAATGCTTCGAGCAGCTTCTTGAGCTTGCCTTCCGTCTCCGGCTTGATCTGGCGGTCATTACGAATGGCCGTCAGGATGTCAGAGCCCGCACCGCGCAGCTCGGACAGGAGAGCGGCTTCGTAGGCCACAACCTTGTCCACGGCGATCGGATCAACATAGCCACGCGTACCGGCGTAAAGAACAACAACCTGTTCTTCGACGGGCAGCGGGGACGTCTCGGGCTGCTTCAGCAGTTCGACCAGACGGGCACCACGATCAAGCTGCTTGCGCGTTGCGGCATCCAGATCGGAAGCAAACTGCGAGAACGCAGCCATTTCACGATACTGTGCCAGTTCCAGCTTGATCTTGCCGGCAACCTGCTTCATCGCCTTGATCTGGGCTGCGGAACCCACGCGGGACACGGAGCCACCGACGTTCACGGCCGGACGGATGCCCTTGTAGAACAGGTCCGTCTCAAGGAAGATCTGACCGTCGGTGATGGAGATCACGTTGGTCGGGATGTAAGCTGCCGTATCACCAGCCTGCGTCTCGATGACTGGCAGAGCCGTCAGAGAGCCGCCGCCATTGGCATCGGACATCTTGGCCGCACGTTCCAGAAGACGGGAGTGCAGGTAGAACACGTCACCCGGGAACGCTTCACGAGCCGGCGGACGACGCAGCAGCAGCGACATCTGGCGATAAGCCACAGCCTGCTTGGACAGATCGTCGTAGCACACGAGAGCATGCATGCCATTGTCACGGAAATACTCGCCCATGGCGCAGGCCGTGTACGGTGCGAGATACTGCATCGGAGCCGCATCGGAGGCCGTTGCAGCAACAACGATGGAGTATTCCATCGCGCCATGTTCGGTCAGCGTACGAACCAGGTTGGCCACCGTGGAGCGCTTCTGGCCGATAGCGACATAGATGCAGTACAGGGACTTCTTCGGATCGCCTTCAGCATTGACCGGCTTCTGGGCGACAATGGTGTCGATCAGGATCGCGGTCTTGCCCGTCTGGCGGTCACCAATGATCAGCTCACGCTGGCCACGTCCGATGGGGACGAGGGCATCGATGGCCTTGATGCCCGTCTGCATCGGCTCGCTGACCGACTGGCGCGGCATGATGCCCGGTGCCTTCACTTCGGCGCGGCGGTATTCAACGTCCGTCAGCGGGCCACGACCGTCGATCGGGTTACCCAGACCGTCAACCACGCGTCCCAGCAGGCCCTTGCCGACCGGAACTTCAACCACGGACTTCGTACGCAGGACGGTGTCGCCCTCGCGGATACCGTCGCCATCGCCGAACAGAACCACACCGACATTATCGGCCTCGAGGTTCAGGGCCATGCCCTTGAGGCCGGTTCCTTCGAACTCGACCATTTCACCGGCCATGACGTTGTTCAGGCCGTAGACGCGGGCGATACCGTCGCCGATGGACAGGACCGTACCCGTCTCGGAAACGGTCTCGACCTGGTCGAACGACGCGATCTGCTGCTTGAGGATGTCCGAAATCTCGGCGGGACGGATATCCATCACGCGGCTCCCTTCATGGCGTTCTGCAGGCGGGTCAGGCGCCCGGCGATCGAAGTGTCAAACAGTGTGGAACCGATGCGTACGGTCATGCCACCAAGAAGAGCAGCGTCCGTATGTTCGGTCATGGACACGCGGCTGTAGCCGGCTTCGGCCAGTCGAGCCTGAAGCTGGCTGCGCTGCGTGTCGTTAAGAGGCTGTGCGGAGCGGACTTCGGCCACAACTTCGCCACGCAGGGCGGAATCGAGCGCCAGAACACCGTCCAGAATGGATGCAAGATCAGGCAAACGACGATTGTCAGCGACAACGCCAACAAACCGGCGCAGGACGTCTCCAAAGCCGAGCTTCGACATCAGGACATTCGAAACCGTCTGGCCCTGGCGGATGTCTATCCGGGCATCAGCCAGAAATTTCCGCAGGTCATCGCTTTCAGAAATGGCGGCACGCAGCGCCTCCACTTCACCCAGAACATCGGGAAGATTTCCCTGTTCCGAAGCAAGATCATAGAGCGCACGGGCGTAGCGCTGGGCCAAGCCCCCTGTCTGTCCAACCTGCGGCACCTGTGTCACCGTCACACGCGTGTTCCGTCTCACTAAATCCGCCGCAGAGTGCGGCCGGAACCGGCTTATCCGGTCCCTTGCATCAAAACTGTCCGGACCGGGCATAGACGTCCCTGCGCAGGATTCGTCTGAAACCCGGTCCTCCACTTGGGGCCGCCTCTAGCACGCTGTCCCAGCCCTGCGCAACCAAGAGGATCGCAAATAGACCCGTCAGACAGAAGGATCATGACGAGGGTTTGCGTTTTATGCTGCCAAACTGGCATGACGGGCGCTTCACAGCGGCTTTCCGGCGGATTTTTTCCCGACCCGCTGCACGCTCCCGCAGGGTCTTCCGCGCAGGACACTCATCAAGCCCCCATAACCGCAAACAACGGAGATCCGATGTCCATCCACAAGCGCCTTTTTTCCCTACTCGGCGCCCTGTCCGTTCCTGTACTGGGCGCAGCGGCTCATGCGGCATCCATCGAGGACAAACCCTCTTTCCCTACCATTGCTTACTGGGACAACTGGACCGACCCGCAGGGGACCACACATCTGACCAAGTGCAAGATGTCGACATTCCATGAGGATTCCCTCACCCCAGATGGCGAGAAGGTGATGCTCAGCAGTTCTCATGACGGACCGACGACCGTGACACTGCGCGTTCAGCCCCCACATTGGAAAAGCGGATGGAGCGAAAGCCACCAGGTCCAGTGGATCGTGCCGCTTTCGGGAATCTATTTCGTCAAGGCCATGGACGGAACCAGCGTCGAACTCAATCCAGGAGACATCCTGCTCAGCGAGGACGTGGCGCCAATCGCTCACGGTTCGGATCCCAAAGGACATTTATCCGGAAATGTTGGTGACACAGCAGTGGCACTTCAGGTTCTCCAGTTTGGAGACGCAAAACCATCGCATATTCCCTGCCAGTGGCAGTGAATGCAGGGATTGAATTTTCTGGAAATCTGGAGCGGGCGAAGGGAATCGAACCCTCCTAAGAAGCTTGGAAGGCTACTGCATTACCACTATGCTACGCCCGCTCGGATTGGGAGTGTGCTTACTCCATCTCCTGTCGAACCCGCAAGAGGGGAAAATCCAAAATAGAAATTCCACAACAAAGATGTTCAGGGCACTTGACTTTTATTCCTGAACATTCTCTTTTGCGGCCACTGTCGCTGGCATGACGTTGCAAGACGCCCTGCTCGACGATAGGGGTGTAGCTCAATTGGCTAGAGCGCCGGTCTCCAAAACCGGAGGTTGAGAGTTCGAGACCCTCCGCCCCTGCCACTCCTTTTCGCCGGATGTCCTCCCCGACACCGGGAACGGGATTTTCACTTGATTCGAGGACGATGGTGTCGGTCAGTACCCGGAAAGACGAGTCGCGCAAACCAGCGCCTCAAAAGAGCGGATCCGGCTTCAATCTGGTCGCTTACGTCCGTGACGTCCGCGCCGAAGCCAAGCGTGTTACGTGGCCGACCCGTCGCAACACCCTGATCACGTCAGGTGCCGTGCTGGCCATGGTAACCGTGACCTGCATCTTCTTCTTCATCGTGGACCAGGTGATCGGCCTCGGCGTCCGCGGACTTTTTGGCGTTGGAGGCTAGGTTCGCACCATGGCGAAGCGTTG
Organism: Gluconobacter cerevisiae; assembly: GCF_015244675.1. GTDB lineage: Bacteria > Pseudomonadota > Alphaproteobacteria > Acetobacterales > Acetobacteraceae > Gluconobacter > Gluconobacter cerevisiae. The sequence goes on from NZ_JABCQO010000009.1 coordinate 7,179, forward strand.
GTATGTTGTGCATGTCTATTCTGGATTCGAGAAAAAAATCGCGAGTCATATTCAGGAACAGGCTGCACAGAAGGGCCTCTCCGATCATTTCGAGCAGATCCTTGTTCCTTCCGAGGACGTGACGGAAATGCGCCGCGGCCGTAAGGTGAATGCGGAACGCAAGTTTTTCCCGGGCTATGTTCTCGTCAAGATGGAACTGACGGACGAAGCCTGGCATCTCGTCAAGGACACTCCCAAGGTCACCGGATTCCTCGGAACCCGCAACCGTCCGACCCCCATTACAGCGGCTGAAGCCGACCGCATCATGAAGCAGGCCCAGGAAGGCGTCGAACGCCCTCGTTCCAGCCTGTCTTTCGAAATTGGCGAACAGATTCGCGTGGCCGATGGCCCGTTCACGTCCTTCAGCGGCATGATCGAAGACGTCGACGACGAGCGTCAGCGCCTCAAGGTCAGCGTCTCCATCTTTGGTCGCTCCACACCTGTGGATCTCGACTTCACACAGGTTGAGAAGCTCTGACCCTTCTCATTCTGCTGCTTCTTCCAACAAAAAAGGCTCCCTCTCCGGGAGCCTTTTTTGTTGTTGATGCCTTCTCCTGATTCCCGTCAGTTCGTGACGGGGGGAAGAAGACGGAGCTTTTCAGCGGCCTGATCAGCGATCGCGGCAATACCTTGACTCAGAGCTGCAGTCAGCTTTGTCGTATTGGACGCCACGATATCCTGCGATTGCCAGACGACAGGCGATGTCAGCACGGGACCAATCATCTTCCCCGCCGGATGAACCGATAGCGTGCCCGTCACGAGCGCATGCCCGGCCGAGTCGCCTTCGAAATTCCGGACGGTCAGTTCGACATAGGCCGACGGAGTCGTGCTCACCGCGTCGTTCTCGGCAAAAACAGTCGTGCCCGGCAGGCGCTGGGCCAGATCGCTCACCAGCGTATGACCCACCATATCTGGAAGTGCCTCGCTCCAGCTTGTGCCTGTGGCGAGGCGCGTCTGATAATCCTCATTCGCCCTTACAATCGTATCACGATCGAGCCGTGCGCTAACAACGGGTGTCCGGACCTCGACCACGACAGGACCGCCCGCCTGCGCCACTCCGGGCACAGGAGCCAGCGTATAGAGCGTCGGATCGCTGCTGCATGCCGCAAGAAGACCTGTCATCCCCAGAGCGCCCATCAGGGACAGGAGACGAAGGCGGGGCGTCGAAGACTGTGTCATGGTTCAGTTCCTGCGGCCGGTAATGAGAGCGGAAGGGTGATGGTCCAGATAATCCGTGAGGAAGCGCAAGGAACGCGACATCCGGGTCAACTGGACGATCATACCCTGAAGGCTGCGGTGGAAATCCGTATCTCCGCCATAAGAACCCAGAACTGATTGCGCACTGTTCATCGTCGTCTGAAGGCTCTTCATCAGTTCCGGCAGGTTCTGGTTGGCGGTTTTCGTCAGTTTGTTCAGGTTCTGGAGCGAATCGCGCAGGGCTGCGAGGGACTGCGTAACCTCAGGACTGTTCAAACGGCCATCCGCATGCGCCAGAAGATCGTTCACATGCCCACCGATTTCCGTCAGCGGCATTGCGGCAATCTTGTCGGTAATGGTGGAAACAGACTCCATGATCCCATCCATGCCACCAGCCTGGCTGGGGAGAACGGCGACATCGCCCTCATAAGTCAGGGTAGTGGCAGATGTCCCCTTGACGAATTGCAGGGCGATCATCGATTCGCCGGTCAGGAAACTAGCGCTCTGGACCGAGGCACGCAGACCTTCGGCAACGAAGGCCTGAAGATATTTCTCGACGGGTGCATCCCTGCTGTTCTCGATCCGGTCATCCCAGTTTGACAGCATGCGCTCGGGCTCAAGCTCCATATCCACGCGGACACGAGGCAATTTCGTCGGGCCTTCGAGAAGGAGTCGGACATCCGTAACGGTGCCGATCTGCAAACCAAACATCGTGACCTGACTGCCGGTCGTCAGACCTTTGACGGACGAGTTGATGTAAGTCACGACCCGCAGACGCTTGTGATAACGGGCGTTATCGGCGTCCGCTTCGCTGGCATAGAGTTTGAAGACGGAATTGGCGGGAGCATTGGGCAGATCAATAGCAAGGCGCTGCTCAGGCAAGCCGAAAGCAATACCGCCAGAGAACAGGGCCTGAAGCGATTTGAGCTGAACCTTCAACCCTCCCGCACCAAGGCCGACCTGAACGCCCGAGACGTTCCAGAAACGGCTGTCCGTACGCAGATAGTGGTCATAAGGAGCCTTGACGAAGGCCTGAATGACGATCGGACCTCTGCCCCCCGGCGGCATCGTGTAGCCGAGCACTTCGCCCACCTGAAGATCGCGGAAGAAAACCGGCGAGCCCGGGCCGAGCGAGCCCAACGATGGAGACACCAGCCAGAACGTCTCCCCTGGCTGGTCCGATCGGACGCCCGGTGGTGATTCCAGTCCCTTGAAGAACTTCTGGTAGTGGCCATCATCCGTACCGGGGTCCAGAGCGATATAGGCGCCAGAGAAAAGCGTATCGAGACCCGTAATGCTGGCGCCGTTGATGCGCGGGCGTACGACCCAGAAACGGGTGTGATCGGTGAGGACATGGGCGCTGTTGGCGTTCATCTGCACGGTGACATCGACATGCTGCATATCGTCACTCAAGGTGATGTCCTGCACAGTGCCGAGCGTCACGGCCTTGTTTTTCACCTGCGTCTGACCCGGCGTAAGACCGTCGGCTGTTTCAAACGTGATGGTGATTTCGGGACCGCGCGTGGCGAAATGCTCCCACGCCAGCCACCCGGCAATAAGGATGGCCACCACCGGGATCAGCAGAATAAGGGAGAAGCGGGTACGGCGTACCGGGGCTTCCTTGGGCGAGACCGGCTGCTCCCCCCGGGTGTTTCGGGAATCGCTCACGCGCGTTCAGGCTCCATGTCGTTTGGGTCAGAAGAAGGCAGCTGCGGAACGGGCGCGGTCAGAGAGTCTGTCTCCGGAGGCGTCCCATTCGCCAGAGGCGGTGCGACCACACCGTTAAGACCGGCTGCATCCCACATACTGCGGGGATCGAAAAGCTCTGCCGCGAAAATGGTCAGAATCACGACCAGAGCAAAGCACACCATCCCCGGATCAGCCGTGACATTGGCGAGAAAGCCGAAATGCACAACGGCGACGAGGATGGAAATCATGAAAACGTCAATCATCGACCAGCGGCCAATGATAACGACGAGCCGATAGAGCTTTGAGAGGTTGCGCAGATGCCAGCGGGAGCGGAGCCGGGTGCCGATGATCATGATGGACAGGGCGACGATCTTGAGAACCGGAACCGTGATGCTCGCGAACAACACCAGCAGGGAAAGCGGCACCATCCCCGCCTTCCACAGCTCGATCACACCACTTATGATGGTGCTGGGCGCACCCTGCCCCACCTTGGTGTACGTCATGACCGGCAGGATATTGGCCGGCAGATAGAACACGACCCCAGCCACCAGAAGGCAAGTGCCCGAGATAAGGCTCTGCGGTTTGCGACGACGCAGAATCTGGCCGCAGCGGGGGCAGTCGCCCATATCCTGTTCCTGCGGCACGGCATGATCAAACGCCAGAACCAGATCGCAGGCATGGCAGGAGAGCATGTTTTCCGCGGGCGGAATAACACCATTGCGAGCATCCAGATGCGCAACATCCAGAAGATGTCCCTGATGGCCTTCGATCGTGGGACGGATATCGCGGCTGCGCCAGATCCGCTCGGCATCGAACGTCGAATCCACAGCGGCCATACTGAGCATCAAACCACCCAGAAGATAAACGCCAGGCTGAAGGATGACGAGCGCGAGGTCAACGAGCTTGGTGTAGGCCACGAGCACGCCGAGGACATAGACTTCTACCATCGACCAACCGCGCAGGCGATCGTACCAGGTGAGAAGACGCGGGGTCCAGTCCGGCATCTGCGGGCGAGAGGCTCCGTACAGGATGGCTGCCATCAGGGCGATGATGACGCCGGGCATAAGCACCGTTACCAGCGCGACGAGAACGCCGATCGCGCCGTACCCCTGATGCCCGAGTTCAATCGGACCGCTCATGAGAGAGACGGTATTTTCGCGCCCATAAACGTTCAGCGTCATGAGAGAACTGATGAGGAGAGTCGCGTAAAGCGCGGCGGACGTAATGCAGAAGGCGGCAGGGGCGCCGATCAGGGATGTCTTGCGACGACGGGCAAGCTGACAGCCGCAGCGCAGGCACTCCGCCAGATGACCGGGCTTCAGGCGCGGAACATGCTGGAAAAGGCCGCAGGTCGGGCATTCACGCAGCCCTTCCACCGCGTGGATGGAAGCGTGAGGCTCCTGACTGCGGGAAAAGCTGACGGCGTTACGCCACAGTCGTTTATGGAAACGGTCAGACATCGGGCTCCTAACCTAGCGCAGGGAGCCGTCTTTTGACAGTCTGCCCTCCTTCGGACAGTCCTCTGCATCGGAATATCGACACTTACCGTAGTCCCATTGCGGGCGAATTGCCCAGAGGAAGCCGGTTTTATCTGCAATGTTTTGAAAAATCGTGAAGATCCGGAGCATAAAGCCCTTGCCGTGTCCGACAGGCGGGACACGGAACATCAGATCCGGATTTTGAGAAGACCTTGATGGTGCCGGTGAAGAGATTCGAACTCCCGACCCCATCATTACGAATGACGTGCTCTACCAGCTGAGCTACACCGGCGCACCCATCAAGGTGGCCGCGTTCTAACCGAGCCCTTGAAGGTTGGCAAGCCGGAAAATGCAAAAACCGTTCCGCATCTTCAGTAACCGCGCCCTGTATCGATAACGCCGGTCATGGACTCACCCGCTTCGTAGCGACGCAGATTGGCCAGAACGACCTCAGCAGCGCTGTCCGACTGAGCGGCACTGGCGATATGGGGGGTCAGAAAAATGCGGGGATGATCCCAGAACGGATGCTCGGGCGGCAGCGGTTCGGGCGTCGCGACATCGAGAACTGCCTGTGAAAGCTGACCGCTATCGAGCGCCGGGATCAGATCATCCTGAACCAGATGGCCACCGCGGCCACAGTTGATGACGCACGCGCCTTTCGGCAGTTTCGAAAACAGGGCGCTGTTGAGAATGCCCCGCGTGGCCTCCGTCAACGGGACGAGGCAGACCAGAATGTCAGTCTGAGCCAAAAAATCGTCCAGCTCCGCCTCTCCGGCGAAAGATGTCACGCCCGCGACTTCCCGGCGGCTGCGGCTCCAGCCCCGGCATTCGTACCCGAAAGAGACGAGCTTCTCCAGAACCGGGCTGCCCAGTTCTCCCATCCCCATGACGCCGACGCGATAAAGCCGCGCAGGGCGGTTATGCGAACCGCTCCAGACATGCTCCCGCTGCTGGCGGGCGTAGCGGAACATATCCCGGTGGAAGGAAAACACCGCCCACAGGACATATTCGATCATGCCTTCAACCAGGCTATTCTCCACCATACGAATGATCTGCACGCCGGGAGGAATATTGGCGAGATTAAGCTGGTCGATCCCCGCGCCCAGCGAGAACAGGATTTCCAGATTGGGAAAAAGCGTGCCGAGATCATCTGGCGTCTTCCACGCCGCAAGATAACGGACATCTTCTTTCGGGCCAGTTTCGGGCCAGACATGAAACGGCATATCCGGCCGGGCGCTGGCGAATTTCTCTCGCCAGATGGCAGCGCGTTCGGGCGTGTGATGAAAGACGAGCGACATTCTGCGTGTTCTCCGGCCGGAAATATGTCCGGAGATGGTCGCCCCATGCGAGCTTCTGATCAACCCCGCTCCCCTGCCCTCACACCTGTTTGTGTAGAGACAAAGACCCGGGGAACGCGTGCCGGGGTCGGACGTAGATGAGGACCGGATCTCATGCAGGAGGGTAGGATCATGCCTCGTGGGGACAAGTCAGCCTATACCAACAAACAGAAGCGCAAAGCGGAGCATATCGAAGAGAGCTACGAAAAGCGTGGTGTCTCCGAAAAAGAAGCGGAGCGCCGCGCCTGGGCCACGGTCAACAAGGAAGACGGCGGCGGAAAGAAAAGTGGTTCAGGCCGGAAGAATCATCCAAAATAGAGCTTCCGGATAGAGTTGCCGGCCCGAAAATTGCTCAGGCCGCGTCCCAGGCAGCACGGGCGGCATCCACGCCCGCACCACGGTTGAGCGCTACGCCTTCGCCAGCCAGAACGGAGTCGAGCGCCGCCAGCGTAAGGAGCACCTTGTCCTTGCGCGCGTTGAGACCCATTGCCCCGATGCGCCAGATTTTCCCGGTCAGCGGACCGAAGGACGAGACGATCTCGATCCCGAAATCGTCGCGCATCAGTTCGCGGATGCGTGCATTGTCCACGCCATCCGGCACCCAGACGCCGGTGACATTGCTCATGCGGGTGGTGTCGTCGCCATAGACCTTCAGCCCCATGGCCCGCAGACCTGCGACCATGGCGCGTCCTGCCCTGACATGACGCGCAACACGGGCCTCCACGCCCTCTTCCACGACCAGACGCGCCGTCTCGCGCGCGGCGTAAAGCATGGAGGTCGCTTCGGTATGATGGTTCATCCGGGCCGGAGACCAATAGTTCATGAGCATCGCCAGATCGAAATAATTCGACTGGATGACAGGCCCACTCCCCTGTTCCTGACCGGTCGCAATCCCGGCTTCGTCATGGCGGCGCTTGAGAATGGCGGCGACAGCACGGTCCGACAGCGTGATCGGCGCGGAACCCGGAGGACCGTTCAGGCATTTCTGAAGCCCTGCCGTAGCGACATCGATGTTCCAGGCATCGGTCTCAAACGTCATGCCGCCGAGGGTCGCAGTGGCATCCACATAGAACAGTACGTCATGCTTGCGGCAGATCCGGCCGATCTCTTCGAGCGGCTGGGCGGTCGTGGTGGACGTGTCACCATGCACGCAGGCGACCAGACCCGGCTTGTGTTCGATGATGGCGGCCTCGATGCGAGCCGGATCAACAACCTCTCCCCATTCCACATCCACCGTGCACGGAATACCGCCACAGCGATGGACGATTTCCGTCAGCAGCAGGCCAAAGCGGCCAAAACGCGGAATGACGACCTTCATGCCCGGCGAGACCAGAGACACCAGAGCTGCTTCAATGGCTGACCGGGCCGAGCCGTTCACCAGCAGCGTCCAGTGGTTCTTCGTACGGAAGACCTCGCGATACAGGGCCATGACCTCGTCCATATAGGCGGTCATTTCCGGGTCCATCTGGCCGATCACGTCATAGGACATGGCACGCAGGATGCGCGGATGGACATTGGTTGGGCCTGCACCCATCAGCAGACGGGACGGCAGGTCAAGCTGTGCGTAAGTTGAAAGCTGGCTCATGACTGGAACTCCTTGACGAAGGCAAGCAGGGCGCGATGGGCGAGCGCGACGTCTCCCACACGAACTGTTTCGTCGGGATGATGGCTGAGGCCACCAGGACTGCGGATGAAGAGCATGCCCATCGGACACAGATCGACCATGGCCATGGCATCATGCCCCGCACCGCTGAGAACGCGTTGGGCCGGACGGCCGGTCACGGTCGTCACGGCCCGGGACAAACGCTCCACCAGTGCAGGCGCGCAGGCGGCGGCAGGCAAAATCTGCGGCGTGTCGAACGTGATGCCGACAGCCCGACTGGCCGCGATGGCGCGCAGATCCGCGCGGATGGCGTTCACCATCGCATCTCGCGCCGCGTCGTTTTCGGCGCGCATGTCCAGCGAGAAGCGGACTTCGCCCGGAATAACGTTCGAAGTATTGGGCACAACCTCAACCTGTCCGACCGTGGCAACCTGCGTGGCCCCTCCGGCCCCACCATTGCGTTCAACGGCAAGAATCATTTCAGCCACCGCCGTCAAGGCATCCTGACGCATGGTCATGGGCGTCGTGCCCGCATGGTCGGACTGGCCGGTGACGGTCACCCGGTGGCGGGTCTGGGCGGCGATGGCGGTGACAACACCGATTTCTCCGTCCACGCTTTCGATCGCCGGACCCTGTTCGATATGAGGCTCAATATAAGCGATCAGCTCATCCGGCCGACGAGCGGCTTCGGTCAGGCGCGCCGGGTCGAGACCAGAGCGGAGCATGGCTTCGGCCATGGTCACGCCGGACGCATCCGTCATGTCTTCGGGAATGGATTCAATCAGCCCGGCCATGGCGCGGGAGCAGATCATGGGGGCGGCAAAACGAGACCCCTCTTCGTCCCCGAACCCCATGACCTCAATGGCGAATGGCAGGCGAGTGCCCTTTTCCTTCAGGGCGGAGACAAGCTCGATCCCCAGCATGACGCCCAGATTGCCATCAAACGCACCGCCATTACGGACAGTATCGAGATGCGAACCGATCATCAGGGCCGGAGCACCCGGCACAAGACCCTCGTAACGGCCAACAAGGCTCCCGGCAGCGTCCAGACGGGTGCTGAGACCAGCCTCTTCCATCCATTCTGCGACCTGTGCGAGGGTGCGCTGATAGGCAGGACCGAGCCAGAATCGGAACAGACTGCCCGGCGTCTCGCTGAAAGGACCATCCGCGAGAATACGGCACCGCTCGACGGCGCGGGCTCCGTGGGCTGTCATGGGGGCTCCTGTCCGGGGTGATGGGTCAAGCGGGGAAACTTTGCGCTCATAACGGAATCAGATCAAGTTGACCTGCCAATAAATATGGTCCCACATATTGGCATGAAAGATCAGATGCATCTCGATCCGTTCCATCTGCAATCCTTTCTCGCCGTCGCGGAAACGCTGCATTTCACGTCAGCCGCGCAGAGTCAGGGGGTAAGCCAGTCCACCATCAGCCAGCATGTCAGTCGGCTGGAGGAGCAGCTTGGCACGCGCCTGCTGGCCCGAAGCACCAAAAGCGTGCGTCTGACCGGAGACGGCATGGCTCTGATCGGTCTGGCCCGGCAGCTTCTGCAATGCGAGGACAGCATCCTGTCCCGCTTCCGGCAGGACGCACCGCGCGGGACGATCCGGCTGGGCGTGACGGAAGACCTGCTCCTGACGCGCTTTCCCGAAATTCTCGGCACATTCCGCGCCTCACACCCCTCCCTTCAGATCACGCTGACCGTGGGGCTGTCGGCGCATCTGGCCAACCTGCTGGAACAGGGGGAGCTGGATGTCTGGTGCGGGATGCGACGCACAAGCGAAACACGCGGACAAAAACTCTGGACCGAGGACATGCGCTGGTACGCCCCCGCAGGTACGGAATTTCCGGCAGAACAATCCATTCCGCTCGTCACATTTCCCGACGGCAGCGTAACGCGCAGACTGGCGATCGAGACGCTCAACAAGGCCGGAAGGGCGTGGCATCTGGCCTTTACCAGTGGCAGTCTCGGAGCACTTCTGGCTGCTGTCCGGGCAGGATATGGCGTCACACCGCAACCTGCGTTTCTGCGAAACGTGGAACATCTGCCGCATTGCACGCCGGGCCTTCTGCCGGACATGCCGCAGGTAGAGTTCATCGCTTCCACCCGCCATCAGACCGCGCAGGGCCCCGAAGACCTGCTGATCCGGACGCTATGCGCGCATGTCCCGCGCCTTCAGCCCGAACTTATGCCTCTTTAAGGACAAAACCATGCTCACACCCAACGCTCTTGGCGGAATGGTGACGTCACCGCACCATCTGGCAAGTCAGGCGGGGCTGGATGTCCTGCGCGAAGGCGGTACGGCCCTTGAAGCCGTCGTCGCCACGGCGTCCACACTGGCCGTGGTGTATCCACACATGACGGGGCTGGGCGGCGATGCATTCTGGCTGATCTGCCACCCGGACGGCCGCACCGTGGCGATTGACGCCTGCGGGGCGCTGGCGATGGGTGCCGAACATGCGATCTATACCGAAGCCGGGCACAGCGTCATTCCCTGCCGGGGCGGCCTTGCGGCCAATACGGTTGCAGGCACGGTCTCGGGCTGGGAAACCGCGCTGGGCCTGAGCGCTGAACTCCGCGAACCCCTCCCGCTAGACCGCCTGCTCCGCGACGCCATCCATTACGCCGAATATGGCCGGGTGGTTTCCGAAAGCGAGGGCGCCCTGCTCGCACAGAAGCAGCACGAACTGCTGTCAGATCCAACGCTGGCGCGGATCTGCTTTCCCGAAGGCAAACCCTGGACAGCAGGAAGCATCCGCAAATCGCCAGAACTGGCCCAGACGCTGAGAATGCTGAACCGGGACGGCTTGCGGAGCTTCTATAACGGTCCACTCGCCCGCAGTCTGGCGGCGGATCTGGCGGCGGCGGGCAGCCCGGTCCGATCGCTGGACCTGCTGGCGCATCGCGCGGAGGTCAAGGAACCCCTTCAGGCCCAAACGAGCGATGGCACTCTCTACAACACCGCGCCTCCCACACAGGGCGTGGCATCCCTTCTGATCCTTGCGCTCTCGGATCATCTGAGCCGCGACGGCGGGCCGGAGAGCTTTTCGCACATCCACGGGCTGGTCGAGGCGACCAAACAGGCGTTTCTCTATCGCAACAGCCACACGGATGGCAGCGAGCATTCCGAGGCACTGGCGCGGAGCCTTCTTGCCGACCCGGCACGGCTGGAGGCGATGACAGCCCGGATGTCCATGACCCATGCCATGCCCTGGACGGAACAGACTCAGTGGGGCGACACGACCTGGATGGGCGCGATCGACCGCAATGGCGTGGCGGTCAGCATGATCCAGAGCCTGTATTTCGAGTTCGGCTCCGGTGTGATGCTGCCGCAGAGCGGGCTGTTCTGGCAGAACCGGGGCTCGTCCTTCCGTCTGGCCCATTCGGGCTGGAACATCCTGCGCCCCGGCGCCAAACCGTTTCATACGCTCAATCCGGCTGCGGCCCGACTCCGCGACGGACGGACGATGGTGTACGGCACCATGGGCGGCGAAGGGCAGCCCCAGACACAGGCGGCCGTCTTCAGCCGTCACGTCCGCCACGGCGTTCCGCTTCAGGAAGCCATCCGTCGTCCGCGCTGGCTGCTGGGACGAACATGGGGGGAAGAGAGCCTGTCGCTCAAGGTGGAGCCGGGCTTCAGCCCAGATGTGATGTCGCAGCTTGAAACGGCAGGGCATGTCGTCGAAGCGCTTGAACACCAGTCCATCATCATGGGTCACGCCGGCGCACTGATCCGCCATGAAAACGGACGACTTGAAGGCGCAACCGACCCTCGTAGCGACGGAGCTGTTGCAGCATGGTAAAGTATTTTGCAGAGAGCCTGTTCGCGCAGGTCGTTCTGGCAACGCTTCTGGGGCTTGGCGCCGGACTATTCTTCCCTTTTCTGGCTGATGACGTGGGCTGGATGACAGCACTGTTCATGCGCCTCATCATCATGGCCGTTGGGCCGCTTCTGTTCTGCATCGTAACACTCGGCATTCTGGGTGCGGGCTCCCTGAAAACAGTAGGGCGGCTGGGCGGATGCGCGATGCTCTATTTCGAACTCATGACCACAGTGGCGCTTGTCGTGGCGGTCATGGTGGCAATGGGGCTGGGAATCGGACAGGGCGTAGGCTTCGTCCCTACAGCGAGCGACGCGCGGATGATCGCCTCCTATGGCGGCCATGCCCAAAATCTGCGTGCGGAAGGCTTTAGCGGATTTCTGCTCTCGCTCGTCCCCCACACCCCGGCCGATGCGTTTGCGCAGGGCAATGTCCTTCAGATTCTGGTCTTCGCGATTCTTGTCGGATGCTGCCTGAGCGGCATGGGAGACCGGGGCCTGCCGCTGGTCCGACTGGTCGAAAGCGTGTCCGACCTGTTTTCACGCATGATGGGCCTCATCATCCGCGTAGCGCCACTCGGCGTCTTCGGAGCAATGGTGACGACGACGGCACGATATGGCCTCGGAACGATCGGGCATCTGGCCGGATTTACAGTCCTGTATTTCCTGCTGGTCGGCGCATTTGTCGTCTGCGCACTGGGCGGGGGCCTTCGGCTCGCAGGCGTAAACCCTTTGCGATTTGCACGATATTTCCGTGAAGAGCTGCTGATCGTCGCCACCACCACGGCGTCCGATGCGGTTCTGCCCAGCCTCATGACCAAGCTCGAAAAGCTGGGCGTCGAGCGTCAGGTCGTCGGAATCGTAGTGCCTGCGGGCTATTCGCTCAATCTGGATGCGCTGTCGATCTATCTGGGGTTAGCCGTCATTTTTCTGGCCAATGCCACCGGAACGCATCTGACATTCTGGCAGATCGCAACCCTGCTGGTGACCGCCCTGATCACGTCCAAAGGCTCGCACGGCATTCCGGGTTTTGCGATCGTCGTTCTGGCGGCGACGCTGGCCAGCGTTCCGTCCATTCCGCCCGGAAGTCTGGTGATGCTTCTGGCCGTGGACTGGTTCGTGGGAATCGCCCGGGCTGTAGGCAATTTCGCTGGAAACTGCGTGGCCCCGGTCCTGATCGCCGCGTGGGAAAAACGCCTCGACCACGCAAGAATGGCCGAGGCGCTGAAACAGCCCTGAGTCAGACCAGACGGGCCTCCGCCAGCCCATCCGCTTCCAGCTTTTCCGCCAGTGCGAAAAGCTGGTCTTCCCGCCCCGGACGCGCGATGAGCTGCGCGCCGAGCGGCAGACCCGGAACCTTCATCGGAACCGTCAGAACCGGGAATCCAACCAGCGTCAGCGGCTGCGTATACAGCCCCAGATTGGCACGGGCGGAGACCATCCTGCCCCCAATCTCGATTTCCGGCTGATCGAAGCGCGGCGCTTCCCCGACAAGTGCCGGAGCCAGCAGGATGTCGGTCTTTGCAAACGCCTCATGCATCTGGTCCCGAAACCAGTGCCGCAGACGATGTGCCTGAAAAACGAGCGTGGAGGGCAGAAGCGCACCGGCCAGCAGGCGGTCGCGCACGGCGGGATCATAGTCCGCAGCCTGTGTCCGCAGCCGACCGAGATGCTGCCCTGCCCCTTCGGACGCACTAATGACGAAGGCCGCCGCACGGGCCCGCGCCACTTCGGGCAGTTCAACCACATCCGTCGCCCCCAGCGCCATCGAGAGCCTGTCGATGGCTGTCTGCATCGGAGGGGACATGTTTTCACCGAACCAACCGCCAAGCCGGGCAATCCGCAGGCTACCAGCCTCCACAGCCGGAAGCGCCTTTGCGCTGAGAGCCTCAAAACAGGCCTTCAGCCCGCCTGCACTGTCCGCAAACGGTCCGACCGTATCGAGACTCGGCACGAACGGGTAACTGCCTTCGGTCGACAGGAGCCCCTGCGTCGCGCGCAGCCCCCAGATACCGCAGAGCGAGGACGGAACGCGGATCGAGCCATTCGTATCGGACCCCAGCCCGATGGAAAACAGCCGCGCCGCCACACCCGCCGCCGACCCACCCGAAGAGCCACCGGCCAGACGGTCCGGCGCATGCGGATTGCGGGTATTGCCGTAATGCGCGTTGATCGTGGCGAACCCGTAGGCGAACTCGTCCATATTCGTCAGGGCCACCGGAATGGCTCCGGCCGCAATCATATGCGCGACGAGCACCGCGTCCTGCGTGGCGGGCGGATCATTGGCGAGGACCTTGGACCCCGCCGTCGTGATCTCTCCACGAACATCGAACAGATCCTTGATGCCGAAAGGCACACCCGCGAGCGGTCCGGGGTCCTGCCCCTGAAGCACCAGACGGTCCACGCGTTCGGCGGCCTCCAGCGCGCGCTGCATCAGAAGACGCGTGACGCAGCCATAGGCCCCGTCCCGGCTTTCGATATCAGCCAGAACCTTCACCGCGAGTTCGCGGGCGGAAATTTCGCCCTTGCGAACGCTGGCGGCGAGCGCGACGGTGCGCTGCTGAAGGCCGCTCATGGCTCATACCGGAATGCAGGTTCAAGACGATCAGGCAGTTCCAGCCCTTCGATCAGCGCACCATAACTGCGCAAAAGATCCAGATTGCTCCGCACACCTGCATGGAACTCGACCGGAATAACCAGCCCGTTCGCTTTAGCGAGCACCGTGATTTCAGTGTCATGAGGATCTGTCATCATACGAACTCCGGTTTTGCGAAGAAAATGGTAGTTGCTGATTACGCCGCAGGGTCTCAGGTCGTGATGCGATAACGCCAGTCATTGAGAACCGTTACCAGCGTCTCGCTCCACGGAATCCGTACGGACCAGTCCAATGCCTCACGCGCCGCCGTCGGATTACCCTGCATGGACGCAAGACCGGAGGGCGAGGCAAGAGTCGGGTCTACCCTGAGCGAAGCCGAAATCCCGGCCACATCCAGCAGATCCTCCGCCATCGAACGAACGGTCCGCGCCACGCCGGAGCAGATATTCAGAACGGTGCCATTAGGCAGCGGACGAGGCGGAACGAGCGCACTGACATAGGCGTCGCAGGCATCGCGCACATCGGTGACGTCAAAACGCGCATCCAGTTGGCCAACACTAATGACGGGAGGCTGCTGGCCAGCCTCGATCTGCGCAACCTGTGCGGCAAGAAACGGGAGAATTGCCCCTTCATCCTGCGCCGTCCCTGCCTGCGTAAAAGCGCGCAGGCGTACGCCGTGCAATCCTTCCCGACTCAGATTGCCGACCGCCAGATCCGCCGCCGCCTTGCTGGACGCATAGGCATTGACCGGCGCGATAACGGCGCTCTCATCAAGCGGCTGCCCTGATGAAAAACTCGCGCCATAGATCTCGGCTGTCGAGACGAACACAAAACTGGCTTGTGGGGCGTAAGTCTCGAAAGTCTCGGCCAGAATGAGCGTCCCATCCAGATTGACGGTCCATGCATCGTCAGCCCCGGCCTCGGCGCGTGCAACCGAAGAGACGGCAGCCAGATGCAGACAGGCATCGGGCTTTTCGTTGCGGACAAAACGTTCCACGGCAGCCCGGTCGCGGATATCCATCGGATCTTCCAGCAGGATATGACCGGGCAGACGATCCTGAAGCCGCGCCTTGAGATGCTGTCCAACAAATCCCTGTCCACCCGTTAGCAGAATCCGCAATCCCATGTCAGGACCCATGAGCGAACACGCTGTTCGCAACAGAAAGGGCGAAAATAATCAACATGGGGCATTCTCCCTGCAGGATGGCCCGGACTGGCTGAATGTCATTCCGAACCCGACTGTTTTCGGCCACATCCGGGAACAGGGCAAGAGAACATCAAAAACAGATGGCCTTATGATCGGAAACCGGCATCCACCAACTCTTCCAATGCGTGACAATCCGGCCGTCTTAACAGGTTTTTTACCGCTGACGTGTTTGCTTGAGATCATACGGAACTGATGGATCTCAACTTTCCCATGCGGCACCACTTTCGATATTCTGTGCGTACTCTGGGGCTGCTTGGCCTTTTGCCGATCCTGTCAGCCTGTAACTCCCTTGCGCAAATGTCCGAAATCGGACGACCACCCCGCATGACATCCATCACCAATCCAACGCTTGCGGCCGCTTATCGTCCTGTCAGTATGCCGATGCCATCCCTTCAGCCACCCCCTGATGAGGCGGCAAGTCTATGGCGATCCGGCAGCAAGGCGTTCTTCAAAGATCAACGCGCCTCGCAGGTCGGAGATCTGGTCACGATCATCGTGGACATCACCGACAACGCCGCCTTCAACAATGGGACAACAGCCAACAGGGCCGCTGACGAGAAGTTTGGTATTCCCAATCTGTTCGGCATCAAAGGCAAGATCATCAGTGCAATCACCGGTGCAGACAGCCTGAATACCACCAGCAGCAGCGATTCCAGCGCGACAGGCAAAATCGCACGCAACGAAACCATCACGCTGCGCCTGGCCGGAACCATCACTCAGGTCCTGCCCAACGGCAATTTTGTCGTGATGGGAAAACAGGAAGTCCGGGTGAACAGCGAACTGCGCGAACTGGGCGTGAGCGGCATTGTCCGCCCCCAGGATATCACAGCCGACAATACGGTCACGCATGATCGAATGGCCGAAGCACGGATTTCCTACGGAGGACGCGGGACCCTCACGCAACTTCAGACGCCGCGCTACGGACAGCAGTTCATGGATACGGTCCTGCCATTCTGAACAAAAAAAAGCCGGGGATAGACCCCGGCTTTTTCTTTAGTCGAAAAGTCGTGTCTTACTTCACAGGACGCGACAGCAGCAGCGACCAGAGTTCCGCCACATCACGAGCAGCTCCGTTCCCGGAAACAGCTCCAAAGGTCTTGATGGCTTCGGCCTTCTGGCCACCATCCATTTGCGCCATTCCGTATTCGACCTGTGCCAGATCGGGATAACGCGGCTTTTTCGCCAAACCTGCCTTCATCAGCGCCAGACCAGCATCAACCTGTCCATTCAGAACCTGATTGTAGCCCGCGGTCAGAGCCGGACCTGCATTCGGCGCAGAAGCGGCCTGCGTGACCGAGGCAGCAAGCTGGCTCCGGCTCGTAGCTGCCTGCTGGGCAACAAACGCATGGAACTTCGCATCAGCGGCCGCAGTCGGGCCGTTGCCAAGCGAATGATTCGCATACCCTTGGTTCAACAGGTTCAGCGCAAGCTGGGGCAGACCCATCTGCACGGCACGCTCGGCCATGTCCTGATAGTCGGACGGATCCTTCAACACGCCGGTCGCAAGACGCAGACGCTCGACATAGAACACGAGCGGCGGCGAAAGATTCGGGTTCGCGACCAGATCATGGATCAGCATCGACCAGTAATCAGGCTTCGAATAATACTTGGCCAGAAGGACATAGGCATGCGTCTTGGCATCCGCATCCTTCAGGTTCGTGTAGGCCGTTGCCAGCATCTGAAGCTGATTTTCGGCCGGCACCTTGCCAGCCTTGATCGTGGCATCCACCTGCTCCTGCGCGGCCTTGGCCGTACCTTTCCAGTCCTGCTGCAAATAGTAGCACTGGATCAGCATGGTCTGCATGCGCGGGTCGGCGCCGTATTCCTTCAGATAACGCTCGGTCGCCGGAATGGCGCGGGCGTACTGCTTGGCACCGTAGGCCATGGTAGCCTGTGCCATCAGCATCTGGCCCTTCGCAGCCTTCGGCGTACGCGAGCTGTTAATCAGAACGTCATAGGCCTTGATCGCCGCATCCGTGTTGCCGGACTGTGCAGCGATCGCCGCGCGCATCTGGGCCGTGGTGTAGGCTTCGTAATCGGTCTTGCCCTTAACCGCGTCCGCGGCATCGACGGCTTCCATGGCCTTGGCATAGTTTTTGGATGCCAGAGCACTCTGGGCCTGCTGCAGATCCTTGCCAACGGCCTGGCCGAGGACATCCTCGGCTTGGGCGGAGCCAGCAAGTGCGGCGATACCAAAGACACCGGCCAGCAGAAGATTACGGGCGCTCAGACGGCGGTAAAGGGACAAAGACACGAATTACTGTCCTTCCATGAACTGATCCAGACCAACAATTCCCAGCTTGGTCATGCCGAGACGCTGTGCGTCCGCCATAACATGCGCCACGGTCTTGTAGTCCGCAAGACGATCCGGGTGGATATGCATTTCAGGCTGGTCCGGCATTGCTGCTGCGGCCTGAAAATGAGCCTGAAGCGACGCCTCGGACGTAATCGGCTCGTTGTTCCAGGAAATGCTGTTGTCGTAGCCGATGCTGACGGTCACGAGTTTGGGTTGTACGGTCGATGGGGGAGGATTGCCCTGAGGCAGATCGATCGCCACCGAGTGTGTCTGAAGCGGAATGGTGATGATCAGCATGATCAGCAGCACCAGCATCACGTCGATCAACGGCGTGGTGTTGATATCGACAATGCCTTCGTCTTCGTGCGTGCTGTCAGATCCGACGCTCATGCCCATGACGGCGGTTCTCCAAAAAGGTGACGTGAAAGCTTCGTCGGGCCGTTCTGTATGAAACGGCCCGACACGACCTCAGTTCGAGTGAGGCTGCTCGGTAATGAAGTCCACGTGGGCGATGCCAGCTTCCTGGCAGGTCGCGACCACCTGGCCGACTGCCAGATACTTGGCAGCCTGATCACCGCGGATCTGGATCTGCGGCTGGGGCTTCTGCTTTGCCACCTCGACGAGGCGGTTCAGCAGGTCAGTATGGTTCGCAACCGGCGTCGTGTCCCAGAAGACCTGCCCGTTCGAATTCACTGCCAGAACGATGTTGCCCTTCCTGGTCTGGGTGGGCGTATTCGCATCAACCGGCAGCTTAACCTTCACTGAGTGTGTGGCGACCGGGATGGTGATCAGAAAGATGATCAGCAGCACCAGCATGACGTCGACGAGGGGGGTGGTGTTGATTGCCGACACCACCTCGTCGTCACCGCCGCCTCCTCCGACGTTCATTCCCATAGGATCAGATCCGCTCGCTGGTGGTGATTGTGGTCGGAACGGCCATGCCGCCCTGTTCCGGGCTGACGCCGTGACGGAAGCCGCCGATCAGAACGGACTGGATGTCGGCCGCGAAGTTGCGAACGCGATCCATGGCACCCTTGTTGCGGCGAACGAGCAGGTTGTAACCCAGCACGGCCGGAACAGCGGTAGCAAGACCGATAGCCGTCATGATGAGCGACTCACCAACCGGGCCTGCAACCTTGTCGATGGATGCCTGGCCGGAGATGCCGATGGCCGTCAGGGCGTGATAGATACCCCAGACCGTACCGAACAGACCAACGAACGGCGACGTGGACCCCACCGTACCGAGGAAGGCAAGACCACCCTGCATACGGGTGTTGATGGTGTCGACCGAGCGCGAGATGGACATTTCGGTCCAGGACGGCAGGTCGATCGAGTCACGCATGGAGCCTTCGTGGTGCTCGGCGGCAACGATACCCGTCTCTGCGATGTAGCGGAACGGAGAAGACGCCTTCAGGGATGCAGCACCCTGCTGAACGGACGGCTTGGTCCAGAACTCGCGGGCAGCTTCCTTGGAGGCTGCGAACAGACGGCC
This sequence comes from Gluconobacter cerevisiae, assembly GCF_015244675.1. Taxonomy (GTDB): domain Bacteria; phylum Pseudomonadota; class Alphaproteobacteria; order Acetobacterales; family Acetobacteraceae; genus Gluconobacter; species Gluconobacter cerevisiae. Next base: position 25,934 of record NZ_JABCQO010000009.1, read on the forward strand.
CTGCTCCAAGAATTTCATGACCATGATGATCCAGGTGCCAGCGGACATGATCACCATGATGATCAGAACGCCACGGGCGATTGCATCACCATTGGCCCACAGAGCGCCGAGGCCGTACGGGTTGCCCTGCGGAGCAGGAGCTTCCGGCGTCGCGGTTGCGCTCTCGCCCGGCGTGGCGGCCGCTGCGGGAGACTGATCGGCCGGAGCCGTTGCCGGAGCAGCACTGTCAGTCGGAGCGCCGGCAGGAGCAGCAGGAGCACCCGGATCGTTCGGAGCGGCAACAGCCGGAGCACCAGCCGGATCGGCGGACGTTGCCGGGGATGCCGGGTTGGCAGAGGGGTCAACCGGAGCAGCTGCGGGAGCGCTCTGGTCAGCAGGAGCCGGCTGGGCGAAAGCGACGGCCGGTGCGACTGCACCGGAAGCCAGGGCCAGCGTCAGAGCCAGCGCGCTGGCCCGGACGGCACGCGCCTTCGTCGGAACGGCAAGGGCAGGAAGGCGGAACAGTCTGGTCATGAACTCCATATCCTCGTTATCGATGCCCGTTTTCGGAGCTTTAATGGGGTGTCGGCCATATGGAGACCGGCCCTTTTCTGAGCCCCGTCAGGCTTTAAAAACCTGACGGGGCAATTCTGTTTGACGGCAGTCGAAAGATCAGTCGTCGCCCATCGTAAAGTCGATGTGCAGAACGTGGTGATGCTCTGTTACCGGAGCGCCATTGACGATCGCGGGCTGGTAACGGGCACGACGAAGGAAGTCGAGCGCACTTTCCACGAACTCATGACCACCGCTTGAACTTACAATGGTACAGTTTGCCGTCTTGCCTGTCGGAAGAATATCACACGAAGCTGTCACATGACCCTCGCGGTTTTCTTCCATAGCCTCATCCGGATAAACTGCCTGTGCGCCGTTGATCGGTCGTGCACCAGCCGAATGATCAGGAACTGCATCAGTCGGCTGCCCTTGCGGCGGAGCCGGAACGGGCTCTGGCGAGGGAGTCGGGCTGGGCGGAACCGGATGTGGCGGCTTGGCGTGCGTGACACGCTGGATCGCCTTGGGCGGCGGCGGCACGGAGATCTTGGGCGGCGGAATATACGGCGGCGGCGGCTGCTCCATCTGCGGCGGCGGCGGCGGCGGTGGCGGCGGCGGTGGCTTGGGCTGCTCCTTGATGACTTCCGTCTTGATAGGCGGCTTTTCCTGGACCAGCTTGCTCACAGCACCACTCATAAGCGCATAGATCACAGCGCCCATAGCCAGCACGGCCACGACGATCGCGACAATGTAGTCTGTCGGCTTGCGCTGCTGTGCGGCGTAGCTCTTCATGTCGAAACCTTCTTACCCCTCACTGACACCGGCATTTATCCACATCTGCCGGGTGCGGTGTCCCGATTTCTGTGTTGCCATCAGGCTTTCCCACTGCAACCGCATAACAAATACGTTATATGCCGTGAGAACATACCCGATATGCTGATTGGGCAGTCTAACCCGCATGCTGTCAAGTCGGTGATTGCCTCTATCGAAACGATTTTTTCATATTAACGACATATTCTGCTGCCAGCCCCCAGCAGGGACAAATAAAAATATCGCCCAGAATCCCGCTAACGCAACTTTGCCACACCAGGTTATGACAGATTCAAGAAAAAGACGCCGGAACAGTCTGACTGTTCCGGCGTCTGAGCGAATCCGTCTGAAGGGCGACAGGTCTTATTGGGCCGACGCGCTGGCTTCCGACCGGGTCGCCCCGACGCTTTGCGCCAGCGAGGCCGACATGAAGTCGTCCAGAGCGCCATCGAGCACCGCACCCGGATTTCCCTTCTCAACGCCTGTCCGCAGGTCCTTGACCAACTGATAGGGCGCCAGAACGTAGGATCGGATCTGGTGTCCCCAGCCGATATCGGTCTTGGAGGCTTCGGTCTGGGCAGCGGCGGCTTCGCGCTTCTGTAGCTCCGCCTCGTACATCCGGGCCCGCAGCATTTCCATCGCTTTGGCACGGTTGCGATGCTGGGAGCGGTCAGTCTGACAGGCCACCACAATTCCGGTCGGGATATGGGTGATCCGGATGGCCGAATCCGTCTTGTTGACGTGCTGTCCACCTGCGCCCGAGGCCCGGAAGGTATCGACACGCAGGTCCGAATCATTGATGTCGATCTCGATCGAATCATCCACGACCGGATAGACCCACACAGACGCAAACGACGTCTGACGGCGGGCTGCCGCATCGAACGGCGAGATCCGGACCAGACGATGCACGCCCGCTTCGGTCTTGAGCCAGCCATAGGCGTTCGCACCGCTCACCTGAATGGTGGCGGACTTGATGCCGGCCTGCTCGCCTTCGCTGCCTTCGATGAACGTGACCTTGTAGCCATGCTGCTCGGCCCAGCGCGTGTACATGCGCAGGAGCATTTCAGCCCAGTCCTGAGCTTCCGTACCACCGGCGCCCGCATTCACCTCGACGTAACAGTCATTGCTGTCCGCCTCACCCGAAAGCAGGCTTTCGATTTCGCGCTTGCGGACGTCTTCGGCGATGGTGCGCAAGGTCCGGACAGCATCCTGAACGAGGCTGTCATCCCCTTCCATTTCCGCCAGTTCGACCAGTTCGAGCGTGCCTTCAACTTCGGCTTCGATCTGTTGAACGCCTTCGATCTGGTTAGCGAGCGTCGTACGCTCGCGCATCAGCTTCTGAGCGGCTTCCGCATCGTTCCACAGGTCGGGGTCTTCAACGCGGTGGTTCAGTTCCGCGAGGCGTGTTGTTGCGACATCCCAGTCAAAGATGCCTCCTCAGCAGTGCCACCGACTGCTTGATCTGCACTGAAAGGGCCTCGGTTTCGGCCGACATAGGTTCCTCCACTCATAAGGGGGGTCTGTTCTGGTGGGTCTTAGTATAGGCCGCCCACGCCAATGTCACCATCGGAGGGAGCAGGTTTCTGGGCCTGCCCCGGCACTGCGGAAGGCCCGACTCCAGATGTCCCGCTTCCAGTCTGGCCCGGCATCTGGGCCATACCGCTTTCGGAATCCGAAATCACGCTATCCGCACCCGTGTCGGCAGCGGTCAGGGCTTCGGTGCCCGCGCCGAAGCCATGCAGTTCAACGGACGCACCCGGAACCTGATCGGCCTTGAAGCCATCCACTGCCGCAATACGTCCCGTATCGTAGCTGGCCAGCGTAATGCCATCCGGCACACGGAAATCGAGCTTCGGGCGGCTGGCCATGGCGACCTTCATGATCTTGTTCCAGATCGGCCCCGCGACACGGCCACCATCCGAATTGCGGCCCAGCGTCTGGGGCGTGTCAAAACCGACCCAGACCACCGTGACGATATCGGGCGAGAAACCGGCAAACCACGCGTCATGAAAGTCCTGGCTGGTACCGGTCTTGCCCGCGATAGGACGATCAATGCCGACTCCCGCCATGCGCCCGGTACCATGGGCGATCACGTCCTGCATCATCTTGACGATCTGGAACGCACTCTGTTCGCTGGCAAGGGTCGGGCGCGTATCGGTCAGGGAGGGGACAGACACGCTACCGGGCGCAGGTGTCGCCGGAGCCGGAATCGAGGCCGGAGGCGTCGTGCCATCCACTGGGGTACCGTCCGCAGGAGCGGACTGTTCGCTGGGCGGAGCCTGCATCGCAGTGCCGAGCTTCAGCCCCCCTGCCTGCCACAACACGCTCCCGGAGCGGTCCTGAATATCGTCCACAAGAGTCGGCGTGACGATGTGGCCACCATTGGCGATCGTGGCATAGGCAGCAGCCTCGCGCATGACGGTGGTTTCGACGGCCCCAAGCGCCGCAGGCAGAACATGCGGCATCTGCGCCACCAGCCCGGCCCGGATGGCAGTATCGGCAACCGCTTTCATGCCGAGATGGGCTGCAACACGGATCGTAACGAGGTTGCGGCTTTCGCGCAGCGCGTCATGCAGCGTCGTCGGACCCCAGTTGTCGTGCTCATAGTTCTGCGGGTGCCAGTCGCCATAGGAAATGGGCGAATCGTCGAAACGCTCGGACGGGGAAATCCCCTGTTCCATCGCTGCGAGATAGACGAAAGGCTTGAAAGACGACCCCGGCTGACGCAGTGCCTGTGTGGCCCGGTTGAACTGGCTTTCATGGAACGACCAGCCGCCGACCATCGCCAGAACCCGGCCCGTATGCACATCCAGCGTCACCGCCGCCCCTTCGACCTGCGGGATCTGGCGCAATGCCGCCGAACCGCCTTCCTGCGGCTCAATCATAATGACGTCCCCTGCACGCAGCGGATGCGCCCGGCGCGCCCAGCCGATGTCGGTCGCCAGAAGCGCGCCTTTGCGGGGGCTGCCGTCCTCGATCCAGCCAACATGCGTGCCACCCGGCAGCACGACCGCCAGACGCCACTCGCGCAACATCCCGCCGGGCGGCGTGACATGATCGAGCGCGCTTTCCCAGCCGTCATCCTGAATATCCGACAGGTTGCGCAACGGCCCCCGCCAGCCACTATGGGCGCGGTCGTAATTCATCAACCCTTCATGCAGCAGGCGCGTCTCGGTGGTCTGAAGATTCTGATCCAGACTGGTATGGACCTCCAGACCACCCTGCGCCGCACGGTCCTGACCATACTGGGCGATGAGCTGACGACGGACTTCCTCACCGAACCACTCTGAATCCGGCAAAGGTCCGAAACGCTGCTTCTGCTGCGGAACCAGCGGCTCCTGCTTTTCCTGATCGGCCTGCTCGCGGGTCAGAACGCCCGCCTCGACCATCAGGTCCAGTACAAGATTGCGGCGGCCCATCGCGGCCTGCGGATGCAGGAACGGGTTATAGTTCGTGGGCGATTTGGGAAGGGCTGCCAAAGAGGCGGCTTCGGCATCATCAAGCTGATCAAGCGGCTTATTGAAATAGCTCTGCGCGGCCGCGGCGACACCATAGGCACCGTTCCCGAGATAGATGCCGTTCAGGTAGATTTCGAGAATCTTGTCCTTGGACAGCACCTGCTCCATTTTCATGGCGAGCAAGGCTTCCTTGATCTTGCGATCAAGGCTCAGAACGTTGCTGTTAAGCAGCATGACCTTCGCCACCTGCTGGGTGATGGTCGAAGCTCCCAGCGGACGGCGGCCATGACGCGCGAAAATATCCGTCAGGCCCGCACGGCCGATCGCCATGAAATCCACGCCGCCATGCGTGTAAAAATTATGGTCTTCCGTAGCGATGAAAGCATTCTTCACGCGCTCGGGGATCGCGTTGATCGGCACAAAGATCCGGCGCTCGTTCGCCAGTTCCGCCATCAGCCGGTCATCGGCGGCATAGATGCGGCTGACGGTCGGCGGCTGATAGGCGCGCAGGCTGTCCACGCTGGGCAGATCCGCCACCAGCTTGGCATAGGTCGTCCAGCCCAGAACGCCCGCCCCGGCCACACCCACAAGCCCTACACCGGCGATAATCGCCAGGGACTGCCGGTAGCGGCGAAAACGGGGAGGGCGGGGTGGCGTGGCGCCCGGACCTTGAGGGTTACGAGAACCCTGGGGGCTACGGGAGCGGAAAGAGCGTCGCGTCATGCCCCCTGCATAGCATTATTCCGCCCCTTCCGTCGCCCCGTCTAAAAAGGTCATTTCATGAAAGAGGCGTAACCCCGGGACCATCACCCCGAAACGTTCAGAAGCCTTCAGCCAAGCAGACGACCGACCATCCGCGCGGTGTAGTCCACAACAGGCACGATCCGCCCGTAATTCAGACGGGTCGGACCAATCACGCCGATCGCCCCCACGATTTTCTGGGCCTCGTTGCGCGCAGGCGCCACGATCATGGACACGCCCGACATCCCGAACATGCCGCTTTCACGCCCGATATAGATCCGCACCCCTTCGGACGCATCCGCCAGTTGCAACAGCTGAAGCATGGTCTCCTGCGTCTCCAGATGGTCGAACAGCATGCGGATCGTCGTCAGACGCTCGATTTCCGTGATGTCGGCCAGCAGCTTCCCCTGCCCTTTCACGAACAGCGTCCCCCCATCAGCGTCCCATGTCGCAAGACCGCTTTCGATCACACTGGCCGTTAGGGCGTCGAGTTCGTGGCGGCTGGCATCCATTTCGCCGCGGACCCGCTCTCGCAGCGTGCCGAGCGTCAGATCTCCAAGACGGGCGTTCAGGTAGTTCCCGGCCTCAACGAGAGCGGAAGGTGGCACACCGGGCGGGGTCTCGATGATGCGGTTCTCCACCTGCCCGTCCGAGCCGACCAGAATGACCAGAACCCGCCCCGGACCAAGTGCTACGAACTCGATATGCTTGAGCGCAGCATCCGATTTCGGCGCGAGCACCAACCCGGCAGCGGAAGACAGACCCGATAGCAAGGACGACGCCTCAGACAGAATGTCCTGATAGGACCGCCCGTGAATATCGAGCCGACTGTCGATGCTGGCGCGGTCTTCTTCCGTTAGGGCGCCGAACTGGAGCAGCCCATCCACAAACAAACGTACGCCCTTTTCGGTCGGCAGACGTCCGGCCGAGACATGCGGGCTGAACAGCAGCCCGGCCCGCGCCAGATCCGCCATGACATTGCGGATCGTGGCTGGAGACAAGGCAGGTTGCAGCCGCTGGGCCAGCGTCTGGCTGCCGATAGGCTCACCCGTTTCAACATATTCCTCAACGATTTCACGCAAAATCGCGGCTTCACGATCCCCCAGACCGTGCGGCATCGGGATGGAAGGGCGGAACAGGGGAGGCTGTGGTCGCATCATGGTAAACCCACTGTCGGGGCTGGATGGGTCTGCGTCAAACGCGCTAGAGGCGGGACATATTCTTCCACGGGATCTTTTTTGACATGACTGACACCGCACGCAAGCGTCCATCCGGGCGTGCGCCGGACGAAAACCGCATTGTTTCAATCGAAACGGGCTTTGCCCGCCATGCCGAAGGCTCCGCGCTCATCCGCGTGGGCGGCACGGAAGTCCTGTGCACGGCCACAGTCGAGGAGCGTGTTCCGGCGTTTCTGCGCAACAGGGGACAGGGCTGGATCACGGCTGAATACGGAATGCTCCCCCGGGCGACGCATAATCGCGGCCAGCGCGAGGCGGCCAAAGGCAAGCAGTCCGGCCGCACGCAGGAAATCCAGCGGCTGATCGCCCGGTCGCTCCGGGCCTGCGTAGACCTGAAAAAGCTGGGAGAGCGGACCATCACGCTCGATTGCGACGTCCTGAACGCGGATGGCGGCACGCGCTGCGCCTCCATCACGGGCGCCTGGGTGGCACTGGCGATCGCGCTGAAGACCATCAAGCGTTCGCAGACCCTCACGGCTCAGGTCGCAGCGGTCTCGTGCGGGCTGACGGATGCCGGAGCCGTGCTGGATCTGGACTATATTGAAGACAGCAACGCGCAGGCCGATACGAATTTCGTCCTGACTGCGGATGGTGGCATCATCGAAATTCAGGGAACCGCCGAGGACAAACCGTTTCAGGAGAGCGAATTTTTCGAACTCCTCCGACTGGCAAAGCTCGGCACGGCGCGACTGTTCGACGCCCAGAATCACATACTGGAGACTGCATGATGCGGACATTGTCCCGAGGCTCAAAAATCGTTCTGGCCAGCCATAATGCGGGCAAACTGCGCGAATTCTCCACCCTGCTGGCCGAGAGCGGGATCACCGTCATCTCCGCAGCGGAACTGGACCTACCAGAACCCGAAGAGACGGAAGAGACCTTCACCGGCAACGCCGCCATCAAGGCTCTGGCCGCGGCCCGAGCATCAGGGCTGCCCGCGCTGGCCGATGATTCAGGCTTCTGCGTCGCAGCGCTGGACAATCGTCCGGGCGTCTATTCCGCGCGCTGGGGCGGCCCGACCAAAGACATGCAGATCGCAATGGACCGCGTACATCAGGAGATGGGCGACAGCGCCGATCATCGGGCTTTTTTCGTCGCAGCCCTGTGTCTGGCCTGGCCGGATGGCGAAACCCGGACCGTACAGGGCGAATGTCACGGCAAAGTCGTCTGGCCCCCACGGGGCGATCATGGACATGGTTATGATCCAATGTTCGTGCCCGAAGGCGGAAACCGGACCTTTGCTGAAATGACCGAAGCCGAGAAAAATGCCATCAGTCATCGCGGCCGGGCGCTGGAGCAATTCCTGAAGAATTTCATCGCCTGATGACTGGAAAAAACCCGGTATTTTTAAAAGAAAATTCCGGGTTTTCATTCCCTTCAAAAACAGTTCTTCAAAAAAAGAAACATAGAATTATTTATTACATAGAAATAAAAAATTACTCTCGGAATTGTGATCCATGTTACCCTGATCGGACCTGAAACAAAAAAGGGATCATCATGGGAAATGTAACAGCACTGTTTGCGGATGCATTTATATTTGTCCTCGTTCCGTGGGGACTATGGCAACTGCTCAGGCGTTCCATTCCCATTGCCATCCTGCCCATTCTGGTGGGCATTGTTCTGGCAGTCCTGCATTTTCCAGCTTCAAAGGTCGGTATTCCCTCGCTTTACGGCGATTATATCGGCTGGTTGGCCGTTCTGGTTCTGGCGTTCACCGCCGGACTGGAAATGTGGCAGAACCCCACCCATTCTCCCGAAGCAGAAAGCCTCCCCTCCCCGACGCTGGGGCGCCTGCTGGGCGGTGCTCTGGTCGCGCTCGGAATTCCGTTCGTCATCGGCACCCTTCTGGTCAAACTGTTCTTCCTGCCACTGCATGGCTGGCAGGCCCCGCACGGCAATAGCTGGATCGGCGCCATGTCGATCGGGCTGTGCATTTCCGTCAGTGCGTTGCCGGTCCTGATCGGAATCGTCCGCGAACTGGAGCCTGTACATCGCCCCATCGGACAGCTTGCCCTTAAACTCGCGGTCGTGGACGACGCGGCCCTATGGATCGGGTTAGCCGTTCTCCAGTTCGCGGCACGCGGAACCGACGCACTGCATGGCTGGACCGGGTTTGAAGGGTTGGCAGTCCTGCTTCTGGTCGGCATGGCGTTGCTGAGCAGCTGGGCCACGCGGAACCTGAAAAACCCGCCGATCTGGATCATCTGGGCCGCCGTTCCGGCCTATTTGGCCGCCGGGTCCTGGGCGAGCCACGAACTCGGACTGCACGAGCTGATCGGCGCCTATTTCGCAGGCGCTCTCATGCCGCCGCGCTGGGTCCGTCGCCTGCCGGTCGAAGCTGTGGGAACGTTCTCGCTGATCTGGCTGGCCCCGATGTTCTTTGGCCATAGCGGATTGCGGATCGACGGCGATGCGCTGACATGGCCGTCCGTTCTGGCATCCCTGCTGCTGGTCGTCATTGCGATCGTCACGAAAATCCTCGCCGTCTGGGTCTTCCCGCCCGCTCGGGGCCTGACACACCGTCAGGCGCTGGGGGTTGGCTCCCTGTTGCAGTGCAAGGGGCTGATGGAAATCGTGGCGGCGACCATCCTGCATGCGCATGGCATGATTTCGGAATTTGCCTTCGCCTCGCTGATGGTTCTGGCCGTGATTTCCACGACGCTGACCGGGCCGATGTTCCGGCTCGTCTCAGGGCGTTCGCGCCCTGAGACTGCGGCATAATCAGTCCTTCGAACGGACGGGGCCGTGGCTGACAAGCGCGCCCCGCTGCCAGACCTGATCGATCTGGTCCACGGCGGCGATGTTTTCATCCGCATTGCCGTCCACGATCAGCAGATCCGCCCGGCGACCCGGCGCAATCACCCCACGGTCTGACAGGTTCATCAGGGCCGCAGCATTGCCCGTGGCCAGACTGATGGCTTGAACGGGCGACAGCCCGGCCTGCACCGTCAGATACAGTTCGCGATGCTCTGCAAAGCCGGGAATGCGCGTCGGTGCGGCCCCGGAATCCGTCCCAAAACCGACCTTCACCCCCGCCCTATACAGCACGGCGAGGTTCTTCTGATTCACCGATAGCGCGTAATGCGAGGCTTTGGTCAGAGGCTTGGCCAGTGTCTCCGCACGCCATTTCGGGTCCGTGAACTGGCGACGCAGGGCCGGGTCCATGCCTGCCAGAATGAACGGATTGGAGAGCAGCTCCGGCTGCTCGGCATAGAGATAATTCGCCTCGTCCAGATCCAGCGTCGCAATATACCATGTGCCCTGACGGAGCATCGCCGCGATCAGATCATGATCCACCGGCTGGTCCCTAACGCCATGCGCAAGGATATCGGCTTTGGCCGCCACGATGGCCTTGGCGACCGCAAGATCGTGGATATGCACCGCAACCCGCGTGTCGTGCTGATGCGCTTCGTCGATAACGGCCTGATAAATAGCGGGCGGCAGCATGGGATAGGTCTTGCCGTCCGGGACGTCATTGCGGAAATCGTCCACCCAGACCTTCACCAGATCCGTGTGTTCCGCAATCATCTGATCCACGTCCTTGCGCGCCTCTTCCGGCGTGGTCGGACGGAAGACCTGATCGGGACCAACGCCCTTGACCATGGCGGCTGGCGGCACACCATCCGGCGCACCGATCCCCTGATCCACACCATACAGATCCGCCCCCGGATTGCGTCCCTCATGCTGTTCCTGACGCAGCTTATCGAACAGCGGAGAACGGTTCAGGCCCAGCGCCGTGACAGTCAGGACGCCATAATCCGCATACTGCTTCATGGCGGCGAGAATATTGGCGCGGGTATAGTTGTCGCGGCTGGCCCCCGTACCTTTCACGAGGCCGACATGACTGTGATCGCTGATGAGAGCGGGCATCAGCGTCTTGCCCGTCAGGTCCACATGCCGCGCATCGGCGGGAGCCGGGATGCCGACCGAAAGAATCACGCCATTATCGATGACCACCGTGGCGTCTGGCTGCGCCGAAGCCCCGGTCCCGTCAATCAGCCGCGCATGCTCGAACGCGACCGGTTCAGCCAGCGCACCTCCAATGCTGAAAGCGGCAGGCGTTGCGAGCAGCAGTGCAGTGAAGGCGGAACGGATGGTCATGCGGCGGTCTCCTGTGTGGCTCCCGCCGAGCTTCTTTATCGGGCATCCTGTGCTCCGGGCGGAAACGTGCATGAATGACGAAACGCCGCCAGACCGGGAAAGATGCCGATTTCCTTCCGGCCTCATCCCTCCAGCGACTGAAGCTCGAACAGGCGGCGGTAGATCCCGCCCTCGCGCGTAATCAGTTCGGCGTGCGTTCCGTCTTCTTTCAGCGCGCCCTGACTGAACACGAGAATGCGGTCCAGTTCCATGACGGTCGAGAGACGATGCGCCACGACGATGACGGTCCGGTTCTGCATCAGGCGACGCATCGCATCCTGCACAAGGGATTCGGACTCGGAATCAAGACTGGACGTCGCTTCGTCGAAAATCAGGATGGGCGCATCGGCCAGAAAGGCGCGGGCGATGGCAACACGCTGGCGCTCGCCGCCCGAAAGCTTCACGCCACGCTCGCCAACCATGGTTTCGTAACCTTCGGGCAGCCGCTCGATGAATGGCGCCGCATTGGCCAGACGGGCAGCCTCCTCGATCTCGGCACGGCTCGCATCAGGGCGTGCATAGGCGATGTTTTCCGCAAGCGTGCGATGAAACAGCACCGGTTCCTGCGGAACGATGGCAATATGCGAACGCAGGGAGTCCTGAGTGACATGCGCGATATCCTGCCCGTCCACCACGATCCGCCCGCCGTTCACATCATAAAGGCGCTGAAGCAGCTTGGTCAGGGTCGTCTTGCCCGAACCGCTCGGCCCGACAAGCGCCACGCGAGAGCCCGGCGCGATGTCGATGCTCAGGTCGTTGTAAAGCGGTTTGACCTGACCCGGATACTGGAAGTCCACATGCTCGAAGTGGATCGCCCCTGTCGTGAAACGGGCCGTCTGGGCATCGTCTGCGTCCTGAATGGCGGGATCGCGGCGGAAAATCGCCACGAGTTCTTCCATCTCATTGACCGAACGCTGCACCTGACTGACCTGCTGTCCCAGATCGCGCAGATATCCCTGCACGAGGAACATCATGGTCAGGACATAGGCCACATCTCCCGGACCAGCGTTCCCTCCCCACCACAGCCAGACGGCCAGCCCGATCAGCAGCATGCGCATGGCGAGCGAGGCCAGAGCCTGAAGATTGGCGCTGTTGGTCCCGCGCACCCAGGTTGTCAGGGTCCGCTCGCGCCAGCCAAGAATAATCCGGTCGAGATGGGCGCCTTCCCGCTTTTCAGCACCAAATGCTTTGACGACCGGATTGCAGGTCACGGCATCCGCCATGGCTGCACCCATTTTCGTGTCCCATTCATTGGACGCGCGGGCCGTCGGCGCGACATAGCGCAGCGTCAGCATGATGGAGAGCGCAGCGAACAGCACCACTGAAACGGCCAGAACCGAGCCCATCAGCGGCGAACGGACCATAAGCACTGCCGTCGTCCCGCCCAGAACCAGTACTTCCGGTGCGATCAGAAGCAGGAGCGTATCGTCCAGTGTATCGATGGCCCAGATCCCGCGCGTCAGTTTACGGACAGTCGAGCCAGCAAAGTTATTGGCATGCCAGTCCGTCGAGAACCGCTGCACCCGATCGAACGCCTGATTGGCAACGCGGTGCATGATAGCAAGTGTAAGATGCGAAATCCCGATGAAGGAGGAGCGGCGGCCGAACAGCCCCACCAGCCCCAGCACGATCAAACCCGTGACCATCAGGAACGCATCATCGCGCAAATGCAGCAGTTCCGAGGTTTTCTCCACAGCAGGACCAGCAGCATGGCGGGAAATATCCTCCACCAGACGGCCTGCGAGAATGGGCGTGCAGACATCGGCCAGCGTGGCAAGACCAACACCGCCAAGCGTCTTCGCAAGCAGAAAAGGATGGTCACACCAGCGGCTACAGACGAAAGACAGGACGTCCGTGAAGGACACATCCTGCTTGCGGCCCTCCTGCTGCTGGCGGGTCAGGGGAAGAGGGGTATCGGACACAATATCAGACACAGGGCGCTCCGCCGTCTGCCGGTCTGCGATGTCATGCAGAACAGGCCACGGTGTAATGGCATGAGGTGTGATGGCATGGAGTTTTCAGAACTTTGCCGTATCTTGCTGTGTGTCCGGACCAGACGCAACACACCCCCGGCAACACACCCTCTTGGAGTGCCCGTCATGACCGATGCCCCCGCAACCGCAAAGCGGGCCATGAGCAAGGCGGCCGCCAAAGCCTTCATCACCGCACTGGCCGAAGCCAATCCCGATGCGGAAAGCGAACTGGTGTTCCGCAATCCGTTCGAACTTCTGGTCAGCGTCGTGCTCTCAGCACAGGCGACGGACAAATCCGTCAACAAGGCGACGAAAGGCCTGTTCGAGGAAGCCCCCGACCCGGCCTCCATGGCGGCCATCGGCGAAGAGGGCATTGCGCGGCATATCCGCACCATCGGCCTATGGCGTGCGAAAGCGCATAATGTGGACCTGCTCTGCCATCAGCTGCTGGAGCGTCACGGCGGACAGGTGCCCTCCGACCGTGCCTCGCTCGAAGCGCTGGCCGGTGTGGGGCGCAAGACGGCAAATGTCGTGATGAACGTCGCATTCGGCGCGGATACGATGGCGGTCGATACCCACATTTTCCGCATCGGCAACCGCACCGGCCTGGCCCCCGGCAAAACCGTGCGGCAGGTCGAGGACGGGCTAGTCGCGCGCATCCCAAAAGACATGCTCCGCCCCGCACATCACTGGCTGATCCTGCACGGGCGCTATGTCTGCAAGGCCCGCACGCCAGAATGCTGGCGCTGCCCGGCGACGACATGGTGCCTGTATCCGGACAAGCGCATGGTGGCTCCGGCGACACGAAAAGCTACCGCGAGCTAAAACGCCCCCTCAAAAAATCTGGGCGGCTGTCCGGCGCGGTGCCTGATAGGACACGGAATAGAGCACGATGCTGTTCAGAACGCGCATATGGGTCGTCACGGAAAAGCCGTTCGCATTCCAGGTGATGTTTTCCATCATCGGCACACGAACATCGAACAGGGGCTGACCGTATTTCTGGCGGATGGCATGGCCCCATTCCTCGGCACAGATGCGGACATCACCGGAATCCGTGTCCGTCAGGGCATGGACCTCAACAGAGGCCAGACGCCCACCCAGAAAATTCACATCCACGGTCGAAAGACAGGAGCCGATAAACGGCCCCTGCATAACGTAGCGCGCAAAACCCGGACGCGGCACCGGAGAAGGCAGCGCGGTCAGTTGCGGATGGCTGATCTGTGCTTCCGGAACACTCATGCCTAAAGTCAGCCCCTCCCAGATCGCAACGGGAGCAGCACGGAGCGGGCTGGCGGCCATCAGTGACAGGCCAGACAAAACAGCCCCTAGAACAACCCTTGCGGTTTTATGAGCCACGATAACGGATCTCCTTGTGCGGCGATCCTACAGGTCGATTGCTTTCCAAAAAGTTGAGACGCGTCTTACTCCGATTGGGCCAGAGGCAGATTGGGCATGCCGTGCCAGCCCACTGGCGGAACCCAGAGCCGGTTGCCCCGCCAGCTCCTGTCCGAAACAACCGTGAGCGTATGCCCGGCGAACACGGCATAAGCCCCGTCGCGCCAAACCGAAAACCGGTCGATGGACGGCACGTCCGCACAGCCTTTGCGAGCGGGAGACGCGCTGATGAACAGGTTCACCCCATCGCATTGCTGCGCCGTCGGGAGGAGAGCGCCATCCGAAGAATCGTGGGGACGCAGCAGAACGGTCTGCGCGCCAATGCTGACCCGGCACAAACCGGCCAGACAATCCGGCGGCAAAGGCGCCACCGGAAGCGTAAGAGCCTGCTGCCAGTCTTCCAGCGTGCGGCGCTCCAGACCAGAATGCGGACCAACCAGCAGAACATCCGGACGACGCACTGCCATCAGCCCCGCATCCGCCGACACGAAAATATCCGGTTTCGGAGCCACCCAAATCGACCCCACCCCGATCGCAACCGGCAGCAGACCGGCAAGAGCAATCCGGCCTTTCCACAGACACAGGAAGCAGAGCCCGAGCATCACGAGCAGCAGCCCCCAGCCCGGCATAGCTGGAACGGGCTGATGCGCCATCGGAAAAGCTGCCACCCGCTCTGCCAGCACCTGCACGACGCGGATGCCCACGCCCATGAGTTTCAGAAACGGCGCTTCGGCATGAAACGGCATGGCAACAAGCGCCAGAAGCCCAACCGGCATAATCCAGACAGCCGCCAGCGGCACGGCCACGAGATTGGCCAGCACAAACCACGGCTGAAGCGCGCCAAAATGCGCCATGCTGACCGGCAGCGTCGCCAACCCGGCGAGAAGGCTCGTCAGCGTCAGGGCCGCGCCATACGACGCAACCACCCTGTACCATTCCCCCTCCCCGCGCAGCAGCATAAGCGGCTCGCGCAGCGCGCCATACCCCGCAATCAACCCCATCACGGCGGCAAAAGACATCTGGAACGACACATCAACAACCGAAACCGGGGAGACCAGCAGGATCAGCAGCGCCACGATGGACAAAGACCGCATGGACAAAACGCGACGCCCGGTCACAATGGCCAGCGTCACGAGGCTCGCCATGCCCAGCGCCCGCAGGCTGGGCAGATGCGCACCCGTCAACAGAACATAACCCGCCCCGGCCAGCAGCCCGCAAACGGCTGCGATCTGCCGACAGGGCCAGCGCAGGGCGACATACTCAATCGAAGCCAGACCACAGCGCAACGTCACGATGACGGCGGCCATCACGAGACCCAGATGCAGCCCCGCAACAGCAAGAAGATGCGCCAGCCCGGACGCGGAAAACGCCTCCCGCGTCTGCTGATCAATGCCCCCAGCTTCACCCGCCAGAAGCGTGGCCGCAATCGCGGCGGTCTGGTCGGGCAGCACAGCCGCCGTACGGAAAGCGACAGCCTCGCGCAGGGCCTCAATCCATGACGGCCGGGCCTCAACACCCGATAGACTGACCGGGCCCAACGCATAACCACTTCCCGCCAGCCCCGAAAACCATGCCTCACGCTGAAGATCGCGTCCGCCCGGCCATGACGGCGGCGGCGGCGGTCGCAGCATCGCGCGCAGGCTGATCGTACTTCCCGGCTCGGGCAACAGGTCGTCATCGTCCCGCAGACGAATGTGCAGCGTGCGACGTAGTGGCGCCATTCCAGCATCGACAGGCGTATCGAACACGGCCTCCGCCAGAGTGATGCGATGGCCGTCATCTTCGTCATCATTCCGGGGCGGCAGAATTTCCAGTGACTGCACGCGACCCGTCAGGACGGTGGCATGGGTCGGCAAAACCGGCATGGGTGGCTGCATCCGGGCCTGAAAAGCCAGATCACCGAAACCGGTTGCAAAAGCAAGCAGCGCAAACCCCAGAAGGCGCGGAAAAAGCCGCTGCCAGCCCAGCCAAAGACACCCGCCTCCTGACAGCCCGACCAGAAGGGTGGCAAGAACGACCGACACAATGGAGGGCTCGAACGGCAGGGCAAGGTAGAGCATGGCCCCAAGCCCAACAACCACCGGAAGCCAGCAGATCATCTGACGCCCCTGATCCAGAACAGACCGAATCAGGGGCGAAGGCAGCTTCGGCACAAAGTCGGAATCTTCTGCGCTGTCCAGAAGTTCGCGCGGATCAAGGTCCGGTACGGAGAGGGTCTCTGTCTTCACGCATAGAAGCGTAACGGATTTTTCCGCAGCTCGCGCCTCCCCGATTAAGGCCAGCGCCTCCTGCGCCCCAATCTACTGCGGAAGATGCAGAACCTGTTTCAGACCCGTAGCATCCCGCTCAAGCTCGAACCCGGCACTCCCCGGCTGAAACAGCCTTGCGGTGGTGAGATTGCCGGTCACGACAGGGTCGAATCCAGCCGCCTTCACCAGCGTCGTTACCTGCGACACGGCCTGCGCATCATCCCCCGCCACCGGCACGGCCAGAAGCGGCGCTGCCCGATGCGCCTCGGAACGCAACGTGGTCATGTCGATGGAGTTGAACGCCCGCACCACATGCGCCGAGGGGAAGTAACGCTGGGTCGTCACACCTGCTCCATCCCGCTGCGCCGTATCCGCAATCGCACCATCCCGCCAGGGATAGGGATTGGACGGATCAAGCACGACCTTGTCCAACAGCGTCCGACTAAGCTGCGGACCAAGTTGCGGAATCGCGCCATAGGGAACGGCGAGTACCACAACATCACCATAGGCCGCCGCCTGCGCCGGAGTTCCGGCCGTGGCAAGCGGACCCAGCGACGTCGCCAGCGACTGGGCCTCGGTCAGGGAGCGGGAGGACACCATGACGGGATAACCCGCATGGACCCAGAGTTCCGCCAGCGTTGTGCCGACATGGCCCGTACCAATAATGCCGATCCGCATTTTCTGGCTCGTCGCCTCGACCGCACTAGCGCTGCTGACCGTAGCCAGACCCGCGAGTGCTGCGAGGAAAGGACGCCGCCTCAGAGGGAAGCCCGTCATGATGGGTGCCACTCCCGTGCGAGGATGCCTGCTGCACCCTGAACCGGATCGGTTTTCGGGAATGGCAGACCATGAATGCGCGCACTCTGCTCCGCCGTGGGCGCGGCCCGCAGAATGTCGAAAGACTGGTTGGGCGGATAAGCGCCGATAACGGTAAACTCCGTGTCCGATCCAAGATTACAGTGCCCCGTCCCAGCCGGAAGCACGGCGATGTCGCCACCACGCACCTCGACCGTTCGGGCGTTTGGCCCTCCCAGCATCAGGCGCGCAGACCCGTTGGAAAAGCCCAGAACTTCATGGCCAAGGCTGTGATAGTGATGAAACGGATACACACCGTTTCGCCATTGCGGCGGCCAGCCGTTCCGGCTGAACAGGTCTTCATATACCGCCTCACGCTCCGGCCCGGCTTCGAGCGCATTGCGATAGACGATGACGGGCAGATCCAGATTGTTCGGAACCCAGTCATTGGCGCGCAGCGTGAAGACATCCACGCGGGATGTCGTGGCGCTGGCGTGACGGACCGTACCCTCTCCGAAGGTCAGACCCAGCCCTGCCAGCAGGGCATTGAAATCGCGTCTGTTCATGGAAAAGGCACCACCCGGACTATTGAACGTCACAATAGGCTGCTTCGGGAGGCCGCTGGAAATCACACGCGCTTGAAGAACCTTAGCTTTTTGTAAAGCGCCCGCCTGTAACGAAGCAGTGCCGCCCCGCTGGCGCAGGCGGATGGAAGCGCGGGTCAGAGCATGATATGACGGCGGCATGACCATCCGTACGCGATTTGCCCCCTCCCCGACGGGTCTGCTGCATGTCGGCAACGCCCGCGCCGCCCTGTTCAATTTCCTCTTTGCCCGTCATCACGGCGGCGAATTCCTCCTGAGGATCGAGGACACCGACAAGGAACGCTCCACTCAAAAAGCCGTGGACGTGATTTTTGACGGTCTGGCCTGGATGGGAATCGAGGCGGATGCGGAACCGGTTTTCCAGTCCGCCCGGCAGGACCGCCATACGGAAGTGGCGCTTGAGCTTCTGGAAAAAGGTCAGGCCTACAAGTGCTTCTGCACCCCCGAAGAGCTGACCGCCATGCGCGAGAAGGCCATGGCCGAGAAACGCCCGCCCCGTTACGACGGCACCTGGCGGGACCGCGATCCGTCCGAAGCGCCCGCTGGCGCGCCCTATGTCGTGCGCCTGAAGGCGCCGCGTGACGGCGAGACGATCATCAAGGATCTGGTGCAGGGCGAAGTCCGGGTCGCGAATTCCGAAATGGACGACCTGATCCTGCTGCGCTCGGACGGCACGCCGACCTATCTGCATGCCGTGGTCGTCGACGATCACGATATGGACATCACCCATGTCATGCGCGGTGACGATCATCTGACGAACACGTTCCGGCAGGCCATGATCTATCGCGCCATGGGCTGGAACCTGCCGCATTTCGCACATCTGCCGCTGATCCACGGCCCTGACGGCGCCAAGCTGTCCAAGCGCCATGGCGCACAGTCCGTCGTGGATTTCCGTGAGGAAGGCTATCTGCCGGAAGCCCTGTGCAACTACCTGCTGCGTCTGGGCTGGGGTCATGGCGATGCCGAAGTCCTGTCCCGCGAGGAGCAGATCAAGCTGTTCGATCTGGATGGCGTGGGCCGCTCCCCGTCCCGGATGGATTACGTCAAGCTGGCGCATCTGAACGGGATCTGGATGCGTGTGGCCGATGATACGCGTCTGACGGATGACGTCATGCAGCGTCTTGCAGGCCGCGACGGCGTTGTGACGGATGACAAGACCCGCGCGCGCATCCTTGCGATGATGCCGGGCCTCAAGGAGCGCGCAAAGACGCTCGTGGAACTGGCAGACAATGCCGCTTTCGCTGGCTTCACGCTGCCACTGACCTTCACCCCCAAGGCCGAGAAGATGCTGGGTGACGACGGGCGCACGGTTCTGCAGGGCGTAGGCAAAGATCTGGCCGCGCTTTCGGACTTCACGCCCGAAACCGTCGATGCAACGCTGCGCGCCTATGCTGAAAAACACGAGATCAAGCTCGGCTCCGTCGCCCAGCCGCTGCGCGCGGCCATGACGGGCTCCACGACGTCTCCGGGCATTGATCTGACGCTTGCGGCGCTGGGACAGGACGAGGTTCTGGCCCGTATTGCTGCCGTTCTGACTTCCGGGGCCGTCGATGCCTGAGCGGCCTTCCGTCCCCCGGCATCTCCTGGGAATCGAGGGGCTGTCGGCCGAACAGCTCGTGCCGTTCCTCGATCTGGCGGAGAGCTATGCGCTGCTGAGCCGCTCGCGCTCCGCGCCGCGTGATGCGCTGCGGGGACGGACGGTCATCAATCTGTTCTATGAAGACAGCACCCGCACCCGCACGAGTTTCGAACTCGCGGGCCAGCGGCTTGGGGCGGACGTCATCAACATGTCCGTCGCCACAAGTTCAGTGAACAAGGGCGAAACGCTTCTGGACACGGCCGCGACGCTGAACGCCATGCGCTGCGATCTGTTGGTCATCCGGCACGCTCAGTCCGGCGCGCCCGCCCTGCTGTCACAGAAAGTCGAGGCCAGCGTCGTCAATGCGGGCGATGGCACGCATGAACATCCGACGCAGGCGCTACTGGATGCCCTGACGATCCGGCGGCATTTCGGGCGTCTGGAAGGCCTCACGGTCGCGATCTGCGGCGATGTCGGGCACAGCCGGGTGGCACGTTCCAACATCCATCTGCTGACGGCATTCGGAAACCGGGTGCGGCTGGTCGGACCGCCGACGCTGCTTCCGGGCGCCATGGCCAGCCTCGGCAATGTCGAAATGTATTCGGACATGGACAAGGCGTTGGACGGCGCGGATGTTGTCATGTCCCTGCGGCTTCAGAAGGAGCGCATGGGGGCCGGTCTAGTGCCGAGTGCGCGGGAATATTTCCATTTCTTCGGGCTGGACCGCCGCCGTCTGGGGCTGGCAAAGCCTGGCGCGCTCGTCATGCATCCGGGGCCGATGAACCGTGGCGTCGAAATCGCCTCGGACGTGGCGGATTCGGATCAGAGCGTGATTTCCGAACAGGTTGAAATGGGCGTGGCTGTGCGGATGGCGGTTCTGGACCGTCTGTCCCGGGCACGGATGCCGGTATGACTGATATCGTTTTTGAAAATGTCCGCCTGATCGACCCGGCTTCGAGCCGCGATGAGACCGGACGTCTCGTGGTGCGTCAGGGCAAGATCGTCGCCTGCGACGATGGGTCGCTTCCTGAAGGCGCGCGGGTCATTGATGGCGCTGGAGCCGTCCTGTGTCCCGGTCTGGTGGACATGCGCGTTGCACTCGGAGAGCCGGGTTCGGAATACCGCGAGAGTGTGTCGTCCGGGGCGCGGGCAGCCGTGGCAGGCGGCATCACGACCATGGCGGTTCTACCCAACACCTCCCCCCCGATCGACAACCCGGCGCTCGTGCATCTGCTGCGGGTCCGGGGCGAAGAGACGGGCATGGTCTCGATCCATCCCTACGGCGCGCTAACGCGTGGCTGCGAGGGCGGCGAGATGGCCGAACTCGGGCTGCTGCGCAACGCCGGAGCCGTGGCGTTCACAGACGGAACCCGCGCGATTTCAGACGCCAAGCAGATGCGTAACCTGCTGTCCTATTCGCGCTTTCTGGACGCCATCGTGGTGCAGCATCCGGAAGATCCGTCTCTGGCTAAAGGCGCGTGTGCCACGGCCGGAGCACGGGCGGTGCGGATGGGTCTGCCGCAGGTTCCGGCCGAAGCCGAGTCCATCATGATCGCCCGCGATCTGCGTCTGGCGGCCATGACCGGTGCGCGACTGCATTTCGCACATGTCTCGACGGCAGAAGGGCTGGACCTGATCCGGGCGGCCAAAAGGCAGGGCGTACGTGTGACCTGCGATACGGCACCGCCCTATTTCGCCATGACCGAAGACGATATCGGCGACTTCCGCACATACGCGAAACTCTCGCCGCCCCTGCGCAACGACGCGGACCGACAGGCCGTCTGTGCCGCGCTGGCGGATGGAACGATCGACGCCGTGGCCTCCGACCATGCTCCGGCAGACCCGGATGACAAGCGCCTGCCTTTCGCGCAGGCCCGCGCTGGCGGCACCGGACTGGTCACGCTGCTAGGCGTCACACTTGGCGCGGGGCTGCCGCTTGTGGATGCGCTGCGTCTCCTGACCTCCGCTCCGGCCGCCCTGCTGGGCCTTAACGCCGGAACGCTGGCGGTCGGAAGCGATGCCGATCTGTGCCTGTTCGATCCGGAAGGCTCGTGGACTGTGGTCGCCGGAGACCTGCCGGGACGCGCGCAGAACACACCGTTTGACGGTCGGGATCTGAAATGCCGTGTCCTGCGGACGTTCAAGCGCGGTGTGGAAGTCTTCACGGCTGACGGGCTGGCGGAGGCACGCTCGTGAGCGGCTTTCAGGCACAGCTCATCCTGCTGTTCCTCGTGTCCTACGTCATCGGAAGCATCCCGTTCGGGCTGCTGCTGACGGCACTTTCCGGCGGCGGGGACATCCGCAAGATCGGATCGGGCAATATCGGCGCAACAAACGTCCTGCGCACGGGGCGACGCGGACTGGCTGCGGCCACGCTGCTACTGGATGCGCTCAAGGGGGCAGCCGCTGTCCTGATCGCACGGTTTTTCTTTCCGGGCGCGAGCGAAATGACCATGGCCGTTGCGACCGTCGCCGTCGTTATCGGGCACTGTTTTCCGGTCTGGCTCGGTTTCAAGGGCGGCAAGGGCGTTGCGACGGGTCTCGGGACGATCTGGGTTCTGTCCTGGCCAGTAGGGCTAGCCTGCTGCGTGGTGTGGCTGCTGGTCGCACGCCTGAGCCGGATTTCCTCAGCAGGCGCGCTGGCAGCGTTCCTGCTCGCACCGGTACTGATGGTGCTGTTGTCCGGACGCGCGCTGCACTCCCCCATCCCGGTGGCGACGCTCCTCGTCTCGGTGCTGATCTGGGCCCGGCACTGGAGCAATATTGCACGCCTTCTGACGGGACAGGAGCCGCGCGTGAACGTGGATCAGGCACCCCGTTCCTAGAATTTTAAGCGTCAATTAAGGAATCTGCCCTAAGGAGAAAGACCTGATGACAGATTCCGCAAATGCTTTTCCCGTCATATCAACGGCAGACCGAATCGATACGCTGCGCCTGTCGCACACAATGGGTGTCGGTCCGGTCAACTTTGCGCGACTGATGATGCAGTATGGCAGCGCGGGAGCCGCTCTGGCAGCGCTGCCCGGACGGATGCGCAAAGCAGGGCGACGGGACGCCCCTGTCATTCCGTCCGTTTCGCGCATGACGGACGAGCTGGAACGCCTTGAAAAACTGGGCGGAAAGATGCTGCTCCGGGGAGATGCGGACTATCCGCTGCTTCTGTCCCGTGTGCCCGATGCACCGCCGGTGCTGTTCGCGCTTGGGGGCGTCCGAAAGCTGTCGATGCGGTCTGTCGGGGTTGTAGGCGCACGCAATGCCTCAGCTGCGGGAATCCGGATTGCGGAGAGTCTTGCGGCCGAGATGGCCCATGCCGGGATCTGCGTGGTTTCCGGGCTGGCACGTGGTATCGACTCGGCAGCACACGCCGCCGCACTGCATCCCGGCCTGACGGTCGGTGCGATCGCCGGAGGGCTGGATCATGTCTATCCACCGGAGAATGCATCCCTTCAGCAGCAGATTGCCGAAAGAGGCTGTCTGGTGACCGAAGCGCTGCTCGGAACTGCACCGCAGGCCCGCCATTTTCCGCGCCGCAACCGCCTGATTGCCGGGATTTCGTCAGCATGCCTGATCATCGAGGCAGCACTGGACTCCGGCACGATGATCACGGCCGATCTCGCCCAGTCCTACAACCGTGAGCTTCTGGTCGTGCCGGGTTCGCCGCTCGATCCGCGGTCACGGGGCGGAAACCATCTGCTAAAAACGGGTCAGGCAGCCCTGACAGAAAATATTGCCGATATTCTTCAGGTCCTGCCGCCGGAGCTTCCCAAACCTGAACCCGCGCCGTGGCAGCGTGCAGCACGCCACACCCCGCCTTTGACCGGCTTTTCCGAACCCTCGACCATATGGGGAGACATCTCTGAAGCAGGCTGGATTGATCCCGATCTGGTGCAGCAAAGCGTGCGGTCTCTTCTCTCCGTGACGCCTGTAGCAGTTGACGATGTGGTGCGCCGCTGCCAGTTCTCCGTGTCGGCAGTGCTTGCGACGCTGGCTGAGCTGGAGCTTGGCGGGGTCGTGGAGTTTGTGCCCGGCGGACGCGTGGCGTTGCTGCCGAACTGAAGTGACGCGGAATACCGGAGTGGCGATGACGGACGTTGTGGTGGTCGAGAGCCCGGCAAAGGCCAAGACGATCAACAAGTATCTGGGAAGCGGATATACCGTGCTCGCTTCATTCGGACATGTGCGGGATCTGCCGCCCAAGGACGGGAGCGTGCGCCCGGACGAGAACTTTGCCATGAGTTGGCAGACGGACGAGCGCGGCGCAAAGCAGATCTCTGCCATCACCAAGGCGCTGAAGGGGGCGAAAAACCTTTACCTCGCCACTGACCCGGATCGCGAAGGTGAGGCGATTTCCTGGCATGTCCGCAGCGTTCTGGAAGAAAAAAATCTTCTGAAGAACGTGGACGTCCATCGCGTCACCTTCAACGAAATCACCAAATCAGCCGTTACCGCGGCAATGGCCGCTCCGCGTGAGCTGGATCGTCCGCTGATCGACGCCTATCTGGCCCGTCGCGCGCTGGACTATCTGGTAGGCTTCACGCTCTCCCCGGTCCTGTGGCGCAAGCTGCCCGGCAGCAAGAGCGCCGGGCGTGTGCAGTCGGTTTCGCTGCGTCTGATCTGTGAGCGCGAAGCCGAGATCGAGGTTTTCCGCCCGAAAGAATACTGGACCGTCACCGGCGGCTTCACGACGCCCGGCAAGGCCGCGTTCCAGGCCCGCCTGACGCACCTGAAGGGCGAAAAGCTCGACCAGTTCGATCTGAATAACGAAGAGCTGGCATTCGGAGCGCGCGATACGGTTCTGGGTGGGCAGTTCACGGTCCGCTCCGTCGAGCGCAAGCGCACCAAGCGCAATCCTCCGCCGCCGTTCACGACATCGACCCTTCAGCAGGAAGCGTCCCGCAAGCTCGGCATGAGTGCGCAGACCACGATGCGCACGGCCCAGCAGCTTTATGAAGGCGTGGATCTGCGCGGCGAAACCACCGGCCTGATCACCTATATGCGAACCGACGGTGTGACGATGGCAAAAGAAGCCATCGGGGCTATCCGCGGTCATATCGGCGAGGCATTCGGGGGCGATTATGTGCCGGATTTCCCGCGCGCCTATTCCACCAAGGCCAAGAACGCGCAGGAAGCTCATGAGGCCATCCGCCCGACGGATGTCTTCCTGACACCCCAGCAGGTCGGCCATGCACTAAGCCCTGAGCAGAAGAAACTGTACGAACTGATCTGGAAGCGCTCCGTCGCCTCGCAGATGCAGTCGGCGGAACTGGATCAGGTGGCGGTTACGCTGGCCGATGCCAGCGGCCAGACGCTTCTGCGCGCCACAGGTTCAACCATCGCATTCGACGGCTTCCTGAAGCTCTATATCGAAGGCCGGGACGACACCAAGGTCGAGGATGAAGACGGCAAACTCCTGCCGCCGATGAAGGAAGGCGACCGCCTGACGACAGGGGACGTGGATGCCGAACAGCATTTCACCCAGCCGCCGCCGCGCTATTCGGAAGCCTCGCTCGTCAAGAAGATGGAAGAGATCGGCATCGGCCGTCCCTCGACCTACGCTTCCATTCTCGGCGTGCTGCGGGATCGCAATTACGTGCGGCTGGATGCGCGGCGCTTCATCCCCGAAGACCGTGGGCGGCTGGTCACGGCCTTCCTGACCTTCTTCTTCGAGCGCTATGTGGATTCGGGCTTCACGGCCTCGCTTGAAGAGCAGCTAGACGACATTTCAGGTGGTCGTGCGGACTGGCATGATGTCATGGCCGCGTTCTGGCATGATTTCTCGGCGGCTGTGGCACAGACCAAGGATCTGAAAATCTCGGACGTCATCGACGCTCTGGACGAAGATCTCGGACCGCATTTCTTCCCACCCCGCCCTGATGGTGGCGATCCGCGCGTCTGCACATCCTGCGGAACCGGGCGTCTGGGGCTGCGGCTGGGCAAGTTCGGCGCCTTCATCGGCTGCTCGAACTATCCGACCTGCCAGTTCACACGCCGTCTGGTCGCCGAGGATGGCGACACCGAAGGGCTGAACGATGGTCCGAAAATTCTGGGGCAGGACCCGGATACCGGCGAGGATATCTCGATCCGTCGCGGCCCATACGGGCTGTACATCCAGCGGGGCGAACCCAACCCGGAAGACAAAAAGGCCAAGCCCAAGCGGACGACCATTCCCAAGGGAATCGACGGCAACACCATGACCATGGAACAGGCGCTGGGGCTGCTGTCCCTGCCGCGTCTGGTCGGACTGCATCCTGAAACGGGCGAGAAGATCGAGGCCGGTCTGGGGCGTTTCGGGCCGTATGTGAAGATGGGTGCCATCTATGGCACGCTCGACAAGGACGACGACGTTCTGACCGTTGGGCTAAACCGGGCCGTGGATTCGCTGGCCAAAAAGCTGGCGTCCATCCGCAATCTGGGAGCGCATCCGAAAGACGGCGAACCGGTCATGATCCGCAAGGGGCGGTTCGGCCCCTACGCCCAGCATGGTCAACTGATCGCCAACCTGCCGAAGGGGCAGGACATGGAGGACGTCACGCTCGATGAAGCCGTGGCGCTTCTGGCGGAAAAGGGCAAACCACTGAAAGGTGGCGCAAAAAAAACTTCGGCGAAAAAAGCAGCTCCGAAGACCACAAAGGCCAAGAAAGCCGTTGCATCTACGGAAGGGGATGAGGCCGCTCCAAAGACGGTAACGAAGCGTATCCCGGCCAAATCCGCCACAAAGACGAAAACCACAACGCCGCGGAAGCGTAAGACTGTTTCCGACACGTCGTCGGAAGACTGAAAACAGATCGGGTCGGCAGTGTTGCCAGATGGCACTGCCGACCCCAGATTTGATCTGGCGAGTCTTTACCGTGGCTGAAGTTTGTGGCGTGGTCGCGTTACGGGAGCAGCCGTCTTTTGCCGTCCCGTCTCCAAGGACCCCGTCTTGCGTCATGCCGCCCGCCCTGTGACCTTTTTCATGCCGCGCAGCCGCAAGGCGGCATGTCGTGTAGCGCTGTGTCTGGCGTTCTGCATTCTGGTCCTCGCCCTTCAGAGCGGCGGCGCAGACGCCCAGACACCAACCGGTGCCGGGCCAGATGCTGCCCGCCCTACGGGAACGGCTCAGGCTCCCGCCACGGCAACATCCGTTCCACCCCCGCCCTCACCTCCCGTCTTTTCAGCATCCAGCACGCGGGATGTTCTGGTCGCAGCCCTCGGCTTTCTGGAACCGCGAACGCTGGAGGCCCATTCCGCGCGGGATTTCTGCGTCTGGGGACTGGATGGTCTGACCGCCATCGACCCAACACTGTCCGTCACGGTAACACCTACGGCCACATCTTCTCCCGCCGTCCACGCGCCAGGAACAGCCGTCGCGGCTGAAAAATCTGCCATTGCTTCGCTCCCGGCAACGCTGAGCGTTCTTCAGGGCCAGACGGTGCTGTTCAGTCGCGCCCTGCCAGCGGGGAACAGCCATTCTGCATGGGCGGATCTGGTCACCGCGGCCATGCAGGCGGCATGGCAGCATTCCTCCACATTGCGGGATGCCGGGTCAGATGCACTGTTGCAGGGATTCTTTGACGAGCTGTTCAATCATCTCGATCCCTATTCCCGTTACCTTGGCCCCTCTCCCGCCACATCGGACCGGACGCGGCGCACGGGCAGCACAGGCACAGTCGGCCTGAGCCTCGGGCAGAACGGACGGAACATCGTGATTACAGCGGTCAACGCCAACGGTCCCGCCTGGGAAGCAGGCGTCGATACGGGCGAGCATCTGGTGTCCGTCAACGGACGCTCCACGCATGGTCAGGATGCCGCAACCGTTCAGGACTGGCTGGAAGGCGACGAACACAGCTCCGTCACGCTGGGAATCGCCGCAAAGGGACACCGGCCCACGACCTTCAAACTGCAACGGGTTCAGGTTCCGCCCGAAACCGTATTCGCCTCTACCGATGGCCCTTTCACCGTTCTGCGCGTCACGTCCTTTTCGACCCAGACGGCGGAGGAAATCAGCCAGTATATCGATCAGGTCGTGGAGCAGCCGACCCCGGACGCCCCCGCCCCACCTCCGGGAAAGGGCAAGGCTGCGGGCATCATTCTCGATCTTCGCGGCGATCGCGGAGGCGTCCTGCAACAGGCTGTAACGACGGCGGCCCTCCTGCTGGATCATGGCGTAGCCGTAACCACGCAAGGCCGGAATCCCTTGGCCAACCACATCTGGGCCGTTCAGGGCGGAGACATGACCAACGGAACCCCCGTGGTGGTTCTCGTGGACGGACGGACGGCGAGTGCTGCCGAAATTCTGGCCTCCGCCCTCGCTGACCACCGGCGCGCCGTCGTGATCGGGAGCGAAACGCTGGGCAAGGGACTGGTTCAGGTGATCGGCCAGATGCCGAATGGCGGCGAACTGTTCGTGACATGGAGTCGCAACCAGGCCCCTCTGGGCTGGCCGATTCAGGGACTGGGCGTCATGCCGCAGATCTGCACATCGCTTGGAGCGGAGGCGCTTCAGGCGCAGCTCTCCGCCCTGAAAGCGGGAAACAGCCTTCAGGGCGAAGCGGTGCAAACCGCCCGTGCCGCCCGCTATCCGGTCCCGGTGGCGAAAATCCTCGAGATCCGCAAGCATTGTCCGGCCGCCATCGGCTCGGATGCCGACATGGACGCAGCAAAGGCGCTGCTGTCTTCCCCTGCCGCTTACAAGGCGGCTCTGGAGTCTGTTCCCGACGAGAACAGCGCGCCTCTCCACTAACCTTGCAGGACGAACGGAAACGGTTATGGGCGCACGATTGAAAACGGGACTTTGGGTACGGGCTGTCCTGCGCCGTATTTCCTCGGACGGAACCTCGGCCATGGTTCTGAAAAAGGGAGACGAGGATGCCGGTGCGGTCCTGATCGTCCTGACCGACCGCTCAGGTGGAACGGGCGTCCTGCGGGAGGACGGATCAGGCTGGACCCGCGTGGATGCCACCGATGCCGCCAGTGTGGACGCCTATCTGGAGCGACAGAAACAGTATGATCCCGATCTGTGGATCGTCGAGCTTGAGATGCGCGACGTCTCCCAGCCCATCGAGCGGACTCTCGGATCACGCAGGCTCGATCTGGACGAAGAGGCGTAAACTGTGGGAGTGAAGACACAGCACATGGCGAACCTGCCATAAAGAAAACCGCATGATGCGGCATTATGCTGTGTGATGCGTTGCCATCGTCCGAGCTTTCGGCAAGAACACACACGGTAAGGTTGGCAGATTTGGCTGGTTGGAGAAAAATGGACATGACGCACCGATCCGTTGTCAGGACCTGGCTGACCCGAGCCGGGTTCACTGCAGGCGTTTCGATGCTCGTCATGGGGGCCGCAACCGCACAGCCTGTCAAAGGACTGTATGTTGCAGGTGAGGGCGGCGCGAGCTTCAACCAGGACCAGACGGTACGGCTTTCGCCCGTCTTCCCGAGTGGGCGTGACCACTATCAGGCGGGCGTGACCGGAATCGGCAGTCTGGGTTACGGACTCGGGAACGGCTTCCGCGTCGAGGTCGAGGGCAACTACCGCAACAACCGTTTGCAGCAGTTCCGTTCAGGCACATTCCCGTCCTCCGTCGGTGGCCGTCAGCAGGGCTATGGCGTCATGGCCAACGCGCTGTTCGACATGGACATCGGCAAGTCCTGGGTCTTCCCGTATTTCGGCGCAGGTATTGGCTATGGGTGGCAGGCGATGAACGCCTATGTTCATGCCCCGAACGGCGCTTTTGACCAGCATGTCGGCGGAACAGCCGGGAACTTCGCTTATCAGGGCATCTTCGGCCTCTCGTTCCCTGTTCCCTGGGTCGTGGGCCTGTCGGCCACGGCGGAATACCGATTCTACACGCTGATGGGGCCGAACGGACACCATGCCACCGCCACCGGAATCTATGGCGGCTGGGACAAGACGAAGGAATTCGGTGTGTCCAGCGGCAACCGTGACACCCGGACGGACTTCAACCATTCGCTGATGCTGGGCCTGCGCTACGAGTTCAATCCGGCTCCTCCGCCGCCAAAGCCGGTTGAGGCTCCAATGCCGATTCCGGGACCTGCGCCCACCCGCACCTACCTGGTATTCTTCGACTGGGATTCAGCCACGCTGAGCGCACGGGCGAAGGCAGTGGTGGCCGCAGCGGCACGCAACTCCACGTCCGCTCAGGTCACGCATATCGAGGTCAACGGCTATACCGACAGTTCGGCGGCCCATCCGGGACATCGTGGCGAAGCCTACAACATAGCGCTGTCGCAGCGTCGTGCGAGCGCCGTCAAGGAAGAGCTGGTGCGTGATGGCGTGGCTGCGGGGATGATTGCGACACAGGGTTTTGGCGAGAGCCATCCGCTGGTGGTCACAGCAGCCAATACGCGTGAGCCGCAGAACCGGCGCGTGGAAATCGACTTCAAGTAAGACCTGCGAACAGGCCCTGCCTTTCCGGTTAACCGGCGGCTTCTTTCGGAGCCGCCGGTTTTTTTGTATCTGTTAGGCACAAAAAAGGGCGGAGAGAAGCCTCTCCGCCCTAACCCGCTCCGCTACTGGAATGGGTCTTATTTCTTGCGACGCGTCGTATGACGGACAGGCGCCTTTTTGGTCACTGCTTTGGTCGGCGCAGGGGCGACGGCAGCAGGCGGCTTTGCGACGACCACACCGGTTGCATCCACCGTGGCATGGATCGTCAGATGCTCGCGCTTCTGACCGCCACCGGGGATCAACTCAGCCGTGAACGAATCCGTTCCGGCGTAAGCCGTCGCGGGCGTATAGTCCACGTACGTCTTGCCGTCATAATTGTAGAGGAAGGCCTTGCCGTGCGACGGCGGAGGATTGACACCGAAGGAGGCATAATTGCCGCCCAGCGGTTTCTGAATGGCGATGGAGCACAGACCGTCATCACTACGAACCGTCATGTCCACGCTCATCGTGCCATCGGCGGCCTTCTTGACGGCAGAGACGTGGCAGACAGCAGAGGTCCGCTGGTAGCCGAAAGGATTCGGAGCCACGGAACGCTGAACGATCGGCTGCTGAGCACAGCCGGAGAGAAGCAGGGATACGGCCAATGCCGAACCCAGGGTAATGGCAGAACCTTGCAGACGCACGGTCAACTCCAACGCATCGTGACAGGACAGGCCGCGTTTCCGCAGCAGACAGACGTTCGCATGTAGAGCAGGACGGCACGAGGCGAAAGGCTGCATCCGGATGCTCCAGCCATTTTGACGGTATTTTGTGCCGTAAGGCCGATAAATTGACTCCAAGTGGCATGGCGCCCCTTTTCTGCCATGAAATCATGTTTCGGATGAAGGGCTTGCCGCACGTTCCTCAGATGCAGAATCAGCTTTCGCCAGGGGTCGACCGCGGGTAGTCTGTTCCAGTGGTTGTGGCCGGTCGATCCGGTCTTGTGGAGTCTGTCAATGCCGTTGATCTTCCGTCGTTCCGTCAAGGGCCTGCTTGCTGTGGGACTTTCCTGCGCTACGCTTGCTGCCGTTCATCCCCTGTCCGCCCGCGCTGCGGACTGCGGCAACTCGCCGGCTCATGAAGCCTTCGATGTGGCCGGACTGAAGTCCGAGCTGATGGTGACGGCGCTGTCCTGCAAAGCTCAGGATCGCTACAACGCCTTCGTCAACAAGTTCCGCCCCACCCTGCTGAATGCAGACGAGCGTCTGAACAGCTATTTCCGCACGACCTATGGTCGTCGCGCGCAGGTCGAGCATGACGACTACATCACGCAGCTTGCCGATATCCAGTCGCTCGGCGGACTGAAATCCGGCACGGTCTTTTGCCAACAGCGCGAAGCGATGTTCGACGAGATCAATGCTCTCGAAAGCTCTGCAGACCTGGCCCATTACGCTGAAGCCAAGGACGTGGCCCAGCCAGCCTCTTACGAGAGCTGCGAAGCCCCGGCGACCGTGGACCGCCATTCCCGCAAGGGCGTGACGAAAAAGGCTGCCACACGCCGTGCCAACCGCGCCTGAGAGCCTGCTCTGAAGCCGACGGTCGCCCTGCCTCGAAGCGTTTGCTTGACGTTCCGTAGCGGGGCGGCGACAACGCAGACATGAGCGATCTGTTCGAGTCAGGCAAGACAGGCAAACCCAAGACCGGCACATCCCGTAAGGGGCCGGTCGATACGGAATATGGTGCCCACGACATCGAGGTGCTGGAAGGGCTTGAGCCCGTCCGGCGCCGTCCGGGCATGTATATCGGCGGCACGGATGATACCGCGTATCATCACCTCGCCTCCGAAATCCTCGACAACGCGATGGACGAAGCGGTGGCAGGTCATGCCACCACCATCGACGTTCGGCTGGAAGGCCCGCGCACGCTCATGGTGCGCGACAACGGCCGCGGCATCCCGACCGACCCTCATCCGAAATTTCCAGACAAATCCGCGCTTGAAGTGATTTTCACCACCCTGCATGCGGGCGGAAAATTCTCGGGTAAAGCCTACGATACCTCCGGCGGCCTGCACGGCGTGGGCAGTTCGGTCGTCAATGCGCTATCCGAAAAGCTGGAAGTCGAAGTTGCACGGGACAGAACGCTGTACCGACAGGACTTCGTGCGCGGCGTCTCGCTGGCGCCGCTGGCGGAAGTTGGCAACGCGCCCAATCGGCGCGGTACGACGGTGCGGTTTACGCCCGATCCGGAAATTTTCGGTAACCATCATTTCTCCCCTGCCCGTCTCTACCGGATGTGCTGCTCCAAGGCCGCGCTATTCCGGGGGGTGACGATCCAGTGGAAATGCGAACCTTCCCTGATCAAAGCGGGCGACGAAACGCCGGCTGAAGCCACCATCCAGTTCCCCAACGGTCTGGAAGACGCCCTTTCGGCGGAACTCGGACCCGATCCGGATCTGCTGACGCCACTCTGGGCAGGGGATGTGGAACTGCCGGTTGCGGCCGATGGCCGCACGGGCGGACGCGTGGAATGGGCAGTGGCGTTCCTGGAGAGCGGAACAGCATCGCTTTCCTCGTTCTGCAACACGATTCCCACCCCTCAAGGTGGCACGCATGAAGCCGGATTCCGCTCTGCTCTGGTCAAGGGGCTGCGCGCTTGGGGCGATCAGCGCAAGGTCAAGCGGGCTGCGGCTATCTCGGCAGAAGATGTTCTGGGGTCTGTCGCCGCCAAGCTGTCTGTTTTCGTCCGGGACCCGCAATTTCAGGGCCAGACCAAGGACAAGCTGACCTCTCAGGAAGCGTCGCGGCTGGTCGAGGGCGCGCTACGCGACCGCGTGGATCACTGGCTGGGTGGCAATCCGCAACAGGCGGACAGCCTGCTGGCTTTCATGGTGGAGCGCGCGGAAGAGCGTCTGCGCCGCCGTGAAGTCAAGGACACGGCCCGCAAGAGCGCCACACGCAAGCTGCGTCTTCCCGGCAAGCTGACGGACTGCACGCGCGAAAATGCCGCCGAGACGGAACTGTTCCTCGTGGAGGGCGAATCGGCAGGTGGCTCCGCCCGTCAGGCGCGCGACCGCGAAACGCAGGCGGTGCTGCCGTTGCGCGGCAAGATCCTCAACGTGGCTTCCGCAACCAACGACAAGATGCGGGCCAATCAGGAACTCCGCGATCTGACGGAGGCTCTGGGCTGCGGCATTGGGACGTCGTTCGATATCAGCCGTCTGCGTTATGGGCGCGTCATCATCATGACGGATGCCGACGTGGACGGGGCGCATATCGCCTCGCTGCTGATGACGTTCTTCTACCGCGAAATGCCGGAACTGATTCGTCAGGGTCATCTGCATCTGGCGCAGCCGCCGCTCTATCGCATCACGCATGGCCCCAAGACGGTCTATGCGATGAACGATCAGGACCGGCTGCGGCGGATCAAAATCGATTTCAAAGCCAATGCGAAGGTCGAGGTTTCCCGGTTCAAAGGTCTGGGCGAGATGCCGGTGAAGGATCTCAAGGAAACGACCATGGACCCGGCCCGGCGGACGCTTCTGCGCGTCATCACGCCGCCTGAGGACCGTCTGATAACCAGTGAGCGTGTGGAAAGTCTGATGGGCCGCAAGCCGGAACTACGCTTCCGCTTCATTCAGGAACACGCCCGCTCCGTTGACGAACTCGACGTCTGAGCGTGTCATCACCGACCAGTGCCACGGAACCGGATAGCCAGCTTAAGGCCATCGGCTGTCTGATCGGGGGGATTTCCTCCTTTCAGATCGGCGCAACGCTTGCGAAGGGGCTGTTTCCGCTGTTCGGCCCGACCGGCATGGTGGGGCTGCGCGTCTGTCTGGCCGCGGTTATCCTGCTGTGCATCTGGCGACCGACGCCAGGCACGCTGACGGTTGAGCGACTGAAGCTGCTGCTGCCTTATGGCGCCTCTGTCGCGATCATGAATTTCTGCTTTTACGTGGCGCTGGTCCGGCTGCCGCTAGGCGTGGTCGTCGCCCTTGAGTTTACTGGCCCTCTGACGCTGGCGCTGGTCGGCTCCCGTCGCTGGCTGGATTTGTGCTGGGCGGGGCTTGTGGTGGCTGGGCTGTTCCTGCTGCTGCGGCCTGAGGGGCCGACGGTGGGTCTGGCGTCGCTCAATCTGTTCGGCGTGGCGGCGGCCCTGCTGAGCGGCTGTGGCTGGGTGGTCTATATTCTGACCGGCACACGGATGGGGAAGATGTTCCCCGCGCCCGTGGCCACGACCCTGGGCATGAGCACGGCGGCCATCCTGCTGCTGCCCTGTCTGATCCCGACGATTCCAGCGGTTCTGACCCATCCTTGGCAGGGTGGTGCGGCGCTGAGCGTGGCAGTCCTGTCTTCTGCAGTGCCGTATATTCTGGACATGATGGCGATGCGGAGCCTGAGTCCGCGCGATCTGGGCATCCTGCTGAGTATGGAGCCGATGCTGGGTGCTCTTTCAGGATTCGTATTCCTGCATGAGGCCCTGTCCGCAATGCGCTGGATGGGCGTGCTGTGTATTGCCGCCGCCTCGGCAGGGAATGTGCTGACCGGACGGCAAAAGTCCCTGCATTGACGCAACACCGATCCATAATCGGCTGAAAACAGACAGAAATATAGGGTCGGGACGTATTCCGCTCTCTTGACCGGCAGGGGATGTCGGCGCCAGATGCGGGCGTTATGTCCTGCCTCTTTCCCCCTTCGAACCGACGGTCCGGTCTGCCTGCATTTGCAGTCATCGCCGTGGTTCTTCTGGGGTTTCTGGGACAGCTTGTTCTTCAGGGATGTTCCTATCCTGAAGAAAGCCCCCGGGCGACGATCGAGCGCCTGACGGGGATCGACATTGCACCGTCCCCCATGATGATGACGGAACACATGTCCGGATCGATGCACGGCATGACTGCCGGACATCAGCATCATCACCACTCGCATGACGGCACCTGCCCACTCTGTCCGCTGTTGCAGCTTCTGGCAGTCATCCTTGCCAGCCTGCCCGTACTGCCAGCCTGTGGAACCATAGGGCGTCAGATCCGACAGACACCCGGTGCGCCACGCGCGCCGCCCGTAGTCTGGCGTCTGCTTCCCCCGTCCCGAGGGCCGCCTCGCCTCGTCTGAACCTCATTGTGGTCATGGCGGAGGACGAAGGTGCCGGCGGTCTGTCTTTTTCGAGGCAGCCGTGGGGCGTGATCCGCCGTGACTGGATTTCAGATCAGTCGAGGATGTGAATCATGCTCCCCCTTTACAGTGCCCGCGCGGGCGCAGGTTATGCGCACCCGTGCCTGACGGCGATTTTCTTTACCCTGACCGCCTTTTCAGGGGCGTCCGCACAGGACGTTCTGTCTCAGCCGGACTCCGTCGAATCTACCAAGGCCGAACAGTTGCGTGTCATCGGCGTACACCAACCGCAGACGACCAGCGCGGATACGGCGCATCTTCTGGACCATGCGCTCGGTTACAGCACCTATTCCGCAGGCGGCGTCTCTGCCTTGCCCGTCCTGAACGGCATGGCCGACGACCGGGTGGCGACGCTCGTGGACGGAATGCGGATTGATGCCGCCTGTCCGAATCATATGAATCCCGCCATGTCCTATGTCGATCCGGACAGCGTCTCGCGCGCCGTGGCGATTGCAGGGATCACACCCGTGAGTCTGGGCGGAGACAGCATCGGCGGGACTGTCGAGATCGAGCGCAAGGACCCGCTCTTTGCCAAAACGGGCGATATCCTCGTGACTGGGCATGTGCGGGGCGATTATCGCAGCAATGGCGGCGGTTCGGGGGCTTCGGGGTCCCTGACGGTCGCCAATGACATGTTCAGCCTGCGTTATACCGCGTCCTATTCCCACGCCAGCGATTATCAGGCCGGTGGGAACGGGCAGCGCGTGCGGTCCACGGACTATCTGAGCTTCAATCATGCCGTGACGCTGGGCGTGAAGAAGGCCAACCATCTTCTGGCCCTGACCTTCGGTCAGCAGGATATTCCCTATGAGGGCTTTCCCAACCAGTACATGGACATGACGAACAACCGCTCCACCTTCGTGAACGGCAAGTACAAAGGCGACTTCAACTGGGGCACGCTCGATGTCCGTGGCTCGTGGCAGCGGGTGACGCATGTCATGGACATGCTCTCGGACAAGGGCGGTCACAGCGCGACCACAGGCATGCCGATGAACACGGATGCGCGGACGGCGACCTATGCGATCAAGGCGACCATTCCGCTCGGGCTGAAGCACACGCTCAAACTGGGCAGCTCCTTCGACCATAATGGACTGAACGACTGGTGGCCGCCGCTTCAGGGCAGCATGATGATGGGGCCGGGCACCTATCACAACATCAATAACGGTCATCGGGATCGGTTGGGACATTTCGCGGAATGGGACGCGCAGTGGCTACCCCGTTTTTCCACACAGCTTGGATTTCGCAACGATCTGGTGATGATGAATACGGGAAAAGTCGCGCCCTATTCCTGGACCGGCATGATGTCTATGGCCGATGCGATGGCGGCGGAACGGTTCAATCAGGCGTCACGCGGGCGCACGGACGTCAATTTCGACGTGACTGCGACGGGCCGCTGGAAGCCGATGGACAGCCTGTCCATCGAAGGGGGTTATGCCCGCAAGACGCGCTCGCCAAACCTGTATGAGCGTTATGCTTGGGGCATGGGAAGCATGGCGACGCGGATGATCGGCTGGTTTGGCGATGGCAACGGTTATGTGGGGAACCTGAACCTGTCGCCCGAGGTCGCGAATACGGCCAGTGTCACGGTGGACTGGCATGATCCGAACCCGACCCAACGCTGGGATCTGAAAATTCAGCCGTTTTATACGTACACGCACAACTACATTAACGTCCGGCGGTTGAGCAGCTTCTCCAACGGCCTGTCGATGCTGGGGTTCGTCAATCACAACGCCCAGAGTTATGGCATCAACGCCTCAGGCTCCGTGCGCCTGTGGGACAGGACAACCTATGGCCGTGGCGAGTTGGTCGGGAACATCAACTGGGTGCGCGGTGTGGATCTGGTCACGCATTCGGGGCTGTATCACCAGATGCCTGCGAACGGCCTGATCGGGCTGCACGAGACCTATGAGAACTGGACAGGCCGCGTCGAGGTGACGCTCGTAAAATCCAAGGACACCGTGGACTGGTTGCGCAACGAGCCCCGCACGCCCGGCTATGCGCTGCTGGGGCTTGGGGGGAGCTATCGCTGGCGGTATTTTACGCTCAATGCCGAACTCGCGAACGTGCTGAACCAGCGCTACTACCTGCCGCTCGGCGGCCTCTCACTGGGGGATTACGACGCTACGGGTGTTCTGGGGCCGTTGCCGGGACTGGGGCGGTCTTTCAACATGAACCTGACCGCCGCATTCTGAAAAAAACTGGGCCGCAACAGAACCGGGAGCGTCAGACGCTCTCGGCAACCCAGTTGCGGGTCTTTGTCGCAAGGCCAATGCCCGGATTGAAGCAGTTGCACGGATCGAGGCTGCGGTAATGGGCGACCATCTCGTCCTGCGCCTTGTAGAGATGCCCGACATTATGTTCCGCCGGATAGCGCGCGCCACGGGCGTCCAGTCCGGGGAGCATGTCATGCTCCACCTGCATGGCGTTGTAGCCCTTTTTGATCACGTAATCCTGGTGCATCACGTGGCAGAAGAAATGGCCGTAATAGAGTTTGACGATGATCTTGTCCTCGATCTCCTTCGGCAGAACCTCGAACCACTCACGATCATTGCGGCGCAGGGCGACATCGAGCGCCACGATGTCTTCGGCGGTTTTCGTATGGATTGCGCGATACCGCACGGCAGCACCGGCCGCGGCAAAGCGGTGCAGGAAGGCGAGCTTGCCTTCTTCGGGCGTACATTCGAAGAAAGCCCCGCCCGTGCTTGAGGCCCACTGTTCCAGATAGGCCCGAACGGGCGCGGTCATGGGAGCCGAGACCTTGAGCATGAGGTGGTGCTCGAAACGGTCGCGGTAGTCGCACATGCGCTTGGGGAGCTGCTTCGGCAGAAAGCGGCTGAGGACCTGCATCGCCAGATCGCTGAAATGATCGGACAGGAACGGCAGTTTCTGCGCGAAAACGTCGAAGCGGGACTTCATCGAGAAGAATTTCGGCAGGTATTTCGTGCCGAAATAGCGGATGACCGCAAACGTGTCCTTGCCGTATTTCTCGGCAATATCGAACGCATCGCGGTGCAGGTACTCACCCGCGATCGGCAGTTCGTCAAAATGGGTCAGGGCATGACGGCGGAGGTCTTCGAGATCGGACGTGCTGTTCGTTCCGATATAGAACACGGCCGGATTTTTATTCGCCTCGAACGTGTCCAGACGGACCGCGAATACGACCAGCTTACCCGCGCATCCCGCGGCTTCATACCACCGGTTGGGATCGGCATTGAAGCGGGCGGGCGTGTCGGCGTCCACGTCCCGGACATGGGTGGCATAGTTCTCGTCGTGACCACGTCCGGCGTTCCAGTCGATGGCGGCTTCGGGAAGCTGTCCTGCCTGTACGGCGGCGAGGATCTGCTCCGGATTGCCCTCCAGACGAATACCCAGATGGTTGACGAGATGCAGCTTGCCGTCCGGGCCCATCTGGCCGAACAGCGCCATTTCGGTGAAGGCTGGGCCACGCTGGACCAGCGCACCGCCGGAATTGTTGCTGACACCACCCAGAACCGAGGCACCGATACAGGACGAGCCGATCACGGAATGTGGTTCGCGGCCGATGGCGGCAAGTTTGTCTTCCAGATCGTGCAGGGTGGAGCCGGGCAGACACACGACCTGCCTGCCCTCGCCGATCAGGTGGATACCGTCCAGACGGTTCGTGCTGATGATGACCACGCCACGGTCGTAGTCGTTGCCGTCAGGGGTAGAGCCGCCCGTCAGGCCCGTATTGGCGGCCTGCATGATAATGATCCGGCCGGACTCGGCACAGAGCTTCGCGGCACGCCACAGTTCAACAAGGCTGCCCGGCTGAAGCACCGCCACCACGTCTCCCATGCCGAAACGGAATCCCTTGCGGAAGCGATAGGTCGCGGCGGGTGTCGTCAGGACATGTCGCGCGCCAAGAATGGCGCGGAGGGAGTGGATAAGCGAGGCATCAGTTGCCTCCGAACTGCCTTGTAGTGACGCTGACATTCTGTTGTCTTTCCTGCCGGCAAAGTGATCGCCGCTGGTCCTAACATGGGGCTGCAAGAAACCACTCTTCAACCCTGCGTGTTATTTAACGCGCCCAAAAAGACGTTCAAGTTCACGCCGCGTCAGTCTGAGCCATGTGGGCCGCCCATGAGAGCAGGTATTGGCACGAGGGGTACGTTCCATCTCTCGCAGCAGGGCGTCCATTTCTTCGGGCTTGAGACGACGACCTGCACGGATACTGCCATGACAGGCCATGCGCGCCAGAATGGCGTCCAGATGATGCGCGAAACTTCCCGTACTGGCAGCGTCCAGATCCGGATCACTGGCCAGTTCGTCGGCAACGTCCTTCAGAAGACCCTGAATATCCTGCGCGCCCAGAAGGGCCGGAACCGACCGTAACAGCACGCTGCCGGGGCCGAAGGATTCAAGGTCGATCCCGAGTTTGGCAAGATCTTCCGCCCGCGCCATGAGGGCTTCGGCCTCGCGGCGAGGCAGGTCTACCACTTCGGGCAGGAGCAGGGCCTGCGCACGCAGAGTGCCGCCGCTCGCATATTGTTCGCGCAGGCGCTCATGGGTCAGGCGTTCATGGGCCGCATGCTGGTCCACGAGAATCAGGTCGCCATCGGGTGCGAGCGCGAGAATGTATGTGTCAAAGACCTGCGCGATGGACGCGCCGAGCGGGAACGCCGGATCGAGTGCCTCGGGCTGCTGCGGGGCACGGGCGGCAGGAGCGAAAGCCGGGTCCGTTTCCGCGAAGCCCTGACGAGAGGCGGCTTGCGGGGTTTGGGGCGCTGAGGCCGTGGGCAGAGTGGTCTGTAACGGAAGCGACGTCACAGCCTCACGGGGTTCCGGCGGGCGCGGCGGATAGACGATGGAAGGCCGCGGGGCGAAACTCGCATGAATGCCACCTCCGCCCTTCGAGCCATGCCCGAGCGCCCGGCCCAGACCACCGATGACAAGGGAGCGGATTTCGGCTTCGTCGGCGAAACGCAGTTCCGTCTTGGCGGGATGAACGTTCACGTCCAGCCGTTCCAGCGGCACTTTCAGATGCAGCGCCATGACCGGGAAACGGCCGCGCTCAATGACGGGACGATAGGCCACGCGAATGGCTGTCCGCAGCATCGGGTCGGTTACAGGGCGGTTGTTGACCAAAATGAACTGGCCCGATCCGGTGGCGCGGGTCCGGGCCGGACCACAGGCAAAACCCGACAGACGCACGGCCCCGCGCTGTTCGTCGAGCGGGATCAGCGTATCGGGCGTGGTATCGAGGATAGAGGCCGCACGGCTGATCGGACTCTGTTCGGGCAGGTCGAACAGAACCTTGTCGTCCAGCAGCACACGCATGGCGCAATGAGGCGCGGACAAAGCCAGCCGCCGCATAACGGATTCGGCATGACCACTCTCGACGCGTGCGCTCTTGAGAAACTTGCGCCGCGCCGGAGTGGCGAAGAACAGGTCTGTTACGACGATGCGCGTACCGATTGGGCCGGAAGCGGGCTGTGGCAGGGTAATGACGCCGCCATCCACGCGGATGCACCAGGCGGTATCGGACTCCGGCGTCCGGGACGTGATGGAAAGCCGTGCGCTGGCGCCGATGGAGGGCAGCGCCTCGCCCCGGAACCCGAGCGTGCGGATCTGGACGAGATGGTCGTCCTGAAGTTTGGACGTGCAATGCCGCTCGACCGCCAGTTCCAGCTCGGCCGGGTTCATGCCGCAGCCATTGTCGGTAACGTCAATCCGGTCCGTTCCGCCTGCACGCAGCGCGACCACGATACGTGTCGCACCAGCATCAATGGCGTTTTCAACCAGTTCCTTGAGCGCAGCGGCAGGACGTTCGATGACCTCGCCCGCTGCGATCAGGTCAATGACGTGGCCGGACAGGCGACGGATCGTGGGGCGGGGAAAGGACGGGGCCTCGGTCACGATGCCTCCTCATCGTCCGGGCAACAGCCGGACGGCAGACGGGACCGTCCCTTCCAGCCGATCAACAGGCTGGTGTGGGAGCGGTCGGGACTGGCAGAATTACAGAACGCCTAGGAAAGCTTTCTTCTTGCGGACCGTCGGGGTGGCGCCCGTTGCAGGGTTGCGGCCCAGAGCCGAGTTCTCGCGGATGCGACGGTTTTCGCCGTCACCATCGACGACGGACCCGGCATTGCCACCTTTCCAGAACATCAGATTGTCCACAAAACCGGCATCGGCCGTACCGAGTTCGGCATTGTTCGGCGCATTGGCGGACTTGTCCACCTGTCCGACCAGTGCGGTCTGGCCGGTGCTACCCTTGCCGGAATCCGGATGCAGGGCCGTGTCCGGCGAGAGCGTTTCGAGCGCCTGCATGCGCGGGCTTTCGTCCGGGCGATGGGCGTCCGCGGCGCCGGGGAGCTGCATCTGCTCCGAAGGCGGCATGGAGAGCGGGGCGCGGGTTGTGACGGTGTACTCGTCGGGCATGGCCCGTTCGAGGCCGATCGCGCGGGAGACATCGGCGCCCGTGCAGCCCGAAAGCAGCAGGCCGACGGAAGCCATGGCACCCATCTGAACACTGAGACGGGCAACGAAAAGACGGTTACGGCGCATGGAGGGCCCCTGGGACGCGATCATGATTGGAACACTCCTACAGTTCACGCGGCGCGGGAGCAAGGCCGGAGCGGGGCGTGAGAAAAAGTTCCGGCTGTGCATCACTTCGCGTTCGAAGCTCTGGCAGCCTGACGTTCGGCAAGAAGGGAGTCGATCAGCCAGACGGCCACGCCACAGACGATCCCGGAATCCGCGACGTTGAAGACATACCATGACCAGCCGAACGCATGGGCGTGCAGGAAATCCACGACCGCGCCATAGCGCAGGCGGTCGATGACATTGCCGATGGCCCCGCCTGCGATCGCACCACAGGACGCAGCAACCAGCGTACGTTTCGTGCGGGTCAGGGTCCAGACCAGAAGCCCCACCGCGATCAGCGAGATCGCGCAGAAAATCCACGGCCCCCGGCTGCCGAGGCCGCCGAACATACCGAAGGTCACGGCATGGTTCCAGACCATCGTGAAGTTCAGGAACGGCAGGATCTCGACCGAACCACGATCCGGCAGGTGGTAGGTATACAGGATCCAGTCCTTGCTGGCCTGATCCAGAACGAGAACCAGAACCAGCAGAGCGAAGCCCAGAACCATGCGCCCCGTACGGCTCATACCGTCATGCCACAGGGACATCAGGCGCTCACCACATCGATGCAGCGGCGGCACAGGGCTGGATGTTCGGCGTCTTCCCCGACTTCCGGCAGGACTTTCCAGCAGCGGGCGCATTTATGGCCCGGCGCACGCTCGACCTGCGGGCCGCCATGGGCCGTGTCGCCCGGCAGCAGCTCGGTTTCGGCATGGGACGTGATGAGAAGTTCGGCCCAGTCTAGACCACCCAGAATTCCGGCTTCTTCCTGCGACAGCGGCAGCGTAACGCTGGCTTCGAGCGAAGAACCGATCGTGCCGTCACGGCGGGCCGTTTCCAACTCGGTCGTGACAAGGCGACGATAGGCGCGGATGTCTTCCCAGCGGTTGCCGAGTTCGGGGTCGTTCCACTCCGCATCCGGCTCGAAGAACTGCGCGAGATGCACGCTGTCGTTTTCGCCGAAACGGGCCTGCCAGGCTTCTTCCGCCGTAAAGACGAGAACAGGGGCCAGCCAGGTGCAGAGCGCCCGGTGCAGGACAT
Source organism: Gluconobacter cerevisiae (assembly GCF_015244675.1). Lineage (GTDB taxonomy): Bacteria > Pseudomonadota > Alphaproteobacteria > Acetobacterales > Acetobacteraceae > Gluconobacter > Gluconobacter cerevisiae. The sequence continues at coordinate 68,626 of NZ_JABCQO010000009.1, forward strand.
CCAGAACCGTGCGGGCCGCGCGGCGCGTCGGATCGGATTTGGCGTCGCAATAGATCGCGTCCTTGCGGATGTCGAAATAGAACGCCGAGAGATCGGTGGTGCAGAACCCGTGCAGCGCCGGATAGACACCGACCCACTGATGCGTTTCGACCGCGCTGGAAATCAGGCCGCGCAGTTCGGACAGGCGGTGCAGGATATACTGCTCCAACGGCGGCAGATCGGCATAAGGCACAGCCTCTTCAGGCGTGAAGCCATCGAGCGCACCAAGGAGCCAGCGCAGCGTGTTGCGCAGGCGGCGGTAAAGCTCGCCCTGCTGCTTGAGGATTTCCTGCCCGATGCGAAGGTCTTCGTTCGTGTCGGAATTCAGAACCCACAGACGCAGGATGTCCGCGCCCAAGCTGTCGGTCACGTCAGACGGGGCCACGACATTGCCCAGCGACTTGGACATCTTGCGGCCCTGCTCGTCCATGACGAAGCCGTTGGTCACGAGCGCCTTGTAAGGCGCAACGCCCATTGTGCCGACGCTTTCCAGCAGGGAGGACTGGAACCAGCCGCGATGCTGGTCGGAGCCTTCAAGATAGACGTCGGCGGGGAAGTTCAGCCCCTCCTGCCCCAGATCGAAGCGATGGGACGAACCGCTTTCGAACCAGACGTCCACGATGTCGAAGACCTGTTCGTAATCGGCGGGATTGCGGTCGGCGCCGAGGAACACGGCCGGGTCGGCTTCATACCACACATCGGCCCCCTTCTCGCGGAAGGCGTCGACGATACGCTGCATGACGGCAGCATCGCGCAGGACCTCGCCGGTGCGCTTCTCAACGAAGACCGCGATCGGCACGCCCCAGGCGCGCTGGCGGGAGATGCACCAGTCCGGACGCTGTTCGATCATCGATGTGAGGCGACGGCGGGCCGCTTCAGGGACGAAGGTGACGTTGTCCAGCGCGCTCAGGGATTTTTCGCGCAGCTTCGTCTCGCCATCCATCGCGATGAACCATTGCGGGGTGGCGCGGAAAATGATTGGGGCTCTGGAGCGCCAGGAATGCGGGTAGGAGTGACGGACCGAGCCACGGGCCATGAGGCCGGTGGCGGGGGCGTCATCATGTTCGGCGGACTGGCGGGCTTCTGTCAGCAGGTCGCAGACCGGATCGGCGGCCTTGAAGACGTGAATGCCGGCCAGATGTGGAACCCACGGCGCGTAACGACCGTCGTCTTCCACCAGTTCGGGGACTTCGATGCCGTACTGGCGGCAGAGTGCAAAGTCGTCCTGACCATGCGACGGCGCCATGTGGACGAGGCCCGTACCGGCATCGGTCGTGACGAACTCGCCCGGCAGCATCGGCACGTCATATTCATAACCACGGCCACGCAGCGGATGGGCGCAGACCGCGCCTTCGAGGGCCGTGCCCGGAAGGGTGTAGAGCGTGTGATGGGCGATGATGCCCGCTTCCGTACAGAACGCTTCCACACGGTCTTCGGCTACCAGCAGCTTTGCGCCTTGGGGGACGATGCTGTTTTCGTTCGTCTCGTCGATCCGCAAGACGACATAGGTGATATCCGGGCCATAAGCGAGCGCGCGGTTGGCCGGGATGGTCCAGGGCGTGGTCGTCCAGATGACGGCGGAGACGCCGCTCAGGGCATGGGCGGGTGTCGGGTCCTTGATGACCGGGAAGGCCACAAAAATCGTGGTGGAGTCGATGTCGTGATATTCGATTTCGGCTTCAGCCAGGGCGGTCTTCTCGACCGGGCTCCACATGACGGGGCGCAGGCCGCGATAGAGGCTGCCGTTGAGCAGGAACTTGCCGATTTCATCGACGATCTTGGCTTCGGAGCTGAAGTCCATCGTCACATAGCGATTGGCCCATTCGGCCTGCACGCCGATGCGCTTGAAGTCTTCAGCCTGTTTCTGGACCCATTCGGCAGCGTACTGGCGGCACTCGGCACGGAACTGGAGCAGCGGCACCTGATCCTTATCCTTGCCGGCCTTGCGATACTGCTCCTCGATCCGCCATTCAATCGGCAGGCCGTGACAGTCCCAGCCCGGAAGATATCGGACCTCGTAGCCTGACATGCGATGGGCGCGGTTAACCACGTCCTTCATCACCTTGTTCAGGGCGTGTCCGATATGAATGTGACCGTTGGCGTAGGGCGGGCCGTCATGCAGCGTGAAGACGGGACGTCCCTTCCCGGCTTCACGTATCCGATCGTCCAGTCCCGTCTCAGCCCAGCGGGCGAGCGTCTCGGGCTCGCGCTTGGGCAGGCCGCCACGCATCGGAAAGCCGGTGCGGGGGAGGAACACGGTGTCGCGGTAGCGATCCTGCTGTTCCTTGAACGCGGCGGCAGAAGGATCGGGGGTCTTGTCGGAAGGGCTGTTGGACATCAGGGACGGGCCAGTTTCGGTCATTCACACAAAAGTAGGGACCATATGGAGATCGCGGGCCAATCCGGTCAAGTCCGGGTTGCAGAGCAGGCTTGCACGAGGCTCGTGAGCGGAGCGGGTTGCGGGGGCGGCGGGAGTAACGGATGATGGGAGATATGAGGCTTTTTTCAGAAGGCAGATCCGTGCGTAAACGCCATCTCTTTCAGTCTGTTGCCGTGCTTGTTCTGGGTTTCTGTGCGACGAGCGGGACCTTCGCGCAGGCGCCCCGTTGTCCGGTGGCGGCGAGCGTGCCGGACAAGACCCTGATGGGGCAGATGTTCAGGACTGCTCCGGACCGGGGCTTTTTGTGGAAAGTGACGAAAGACGGCCATTCATCCTGGCTGTACGGGACGCTCCATGTGGCGAAACAGGACTGGCTGATGCCCGGTCCGCTGACACGGGCTGCGATCCTGCACAGCAGTGAGGTCGCGCTGGAGCTTGATCTGAACGCCCCCGATACCGCGACCAGCCTGCGTCAGCCCGAAGATGCGGCGCGCTGGGCACATCTCGTGCAGTCCGGACGCAAGGCGAAGGTAGACGCGCTCATGGATCAGCAATGCGTGCCGAGCGCAGCGTTCGCGCATGTTGCTGTGGGCGTAGAGGCCGCCGGGGTCGAGGCGCTTTCGGCACGTGGGGACGGATATTATCCGGATTATGCCGTGGATGCGGTGCTTCAGGGCATGGCAGGCAGTCTGAAAAAACCGCTGATCGGGCTGGAGACGGTGCAGATGCAGCGCGATCTGCTGATCGGGCCGGAACAGGCGGAGGAAGATGCGTTCATCGACGACATCATCAAAGGCGTGTCATCAGGCAAGACGCAGGCCGAAAACCGGCGACTTGCGGAAATGTGGGCCTCCAGTGACATAAAGCGGTTAGACGCTTACCGTGACTGGTGCGACTGCCTGAACACCGCGCAGGAACGACGCTTCATGTCCCGGCTTCTGGACGAGCGAAATGTCGGCATGGCCGCGAAAATTGCGAAAATCCATGAAAGCGGAACCTCGCTGTTTGTGGCGGTTGGGTCTCTGCATATGGCAGGACCGCAGGGATTGCCCGCCCTTCTGCGAAAAGACGGATTCACGGTCCAGCAGGTCGTGCCGGCGCTCTGATGAAGCGGATCGTTCAGAAATTTCTGGGCCGTAAAACCCGTCCCCGTCGTCCTGAGGCCCCGGCCCTGCCGCCGCAGATCGAAGAGATCCGGCAAGGTGCACTGAAGGGGCAGCATCTTCAGATCGTGCAATGGGGGCAGGTGCTTCTGGACAGCGTGCATGTTCCGCGCGATCCGGCGGGTGCGCTGGAGTGGTTCACGATCGCGGCCAGTGCCGGGTTCGGGCCGGGGCACAACATGCGCGGCCGGTGCTTCCAGTTCGGCTGGGGTTGCGAGAAGGATCTGCAACAGGCGGCACACTGTTACGCCGCCGCCTCTGCTGCGGGCGACGAATGGGGCCGGTATAATCTGGGCATCCTCACCATGCGCGGGATCGGCATGGAGGCGGATCTGGCGCAGGCGCTGGACCTGTTCCGCACGGCCGCCGGTCATGGTCATGCGAAATCCATGAACCTCTATGCAAGGTTTCTGGAAGAAGGCTGGGTTGTGCCGCAGGACCGGGTGGCGGCGCTGGACTGGTACCGAAAATCGGCCGAGGGCGGCGATTACCGGGGGCAGCATAATTACGCGACGGCTCTCGTGGATGCCGGGAACACCCAAGAGGCGCTGGGCTGGTGGCGCAAGGCTGTTGTGGATGCGACGTCCGACATCCTGCTGGCGATGGACCAGAAGCTCACGGCGCTGGGACCAAAAGGCGACGCGGACCTGCTGGAGCGGGTCCGCGAACGCCTGAAGGAGATGGGAATTGCCCCCTCAGGCAAGACTGTTTCGGCTCAGTAATTTGCCGAAAGATTGAAGAGGAAAGAGCGGCCGACGGACGGGGTGGCGCGGTCGCTGAACAGGTTGCTGTAATTCAGACGGTTGTCGAGGTTGTAGCCGTTCATGGCCACGCGCCAGCGCTTGCCGAAATTATGAGAGACAACGGCATCCCACTCCATTGTCGCGGGCACGCGGCCCGTATTGGCAGCGTTCAGATAGACGCCATCACGCCATGTCAGGCCACCGCCGAACGTGACGTTCCACGGGCGATTGGGCGCGATCGTGTAGGTGGACCAGATGGTGGCCGAGTTTTTCGGGGCGTACTGGATGCGCTTGCCGAGATCGGCCGCCGTCTGGGACCAGACGGTCGTGGCGTCGTAATAGGCGTAGGTGCCGATCATCGTCCAGTTCTTCAGGATCTCGCCCGAGACGCTCAGTTCGACACCCTGATTTCGCTGGCGATCGCTGGAGGACGACACATCTCCCGTCGAAGGATCGGTCATGAGGGCATTGCCCTTCTCCAGACGGAACACGGAAGCCGTAAAGCCCATGCGGCCGTGGAAGGCGTTATACTTCGCGCCCAGTTCGTACAGGCTGCTGCGCTCGGGGCTGAAACCCTGCGTTGAGGATTTCAGGGGTTCGGAGCTGTTCGTCACATACAGGCCGAGCGGCGTGGTGGACTGCGCCCAGTTGAAATAGACCATGAGATCGCTGGTCGGCGTGTACATCAGGCTGACGGTCGGATTGAACGTGTCCTGCTGCTGTCCGTAGGCCACGCCTGCGCCGACCATCCCGCCATTGGCCGAATAATGGCTGTTCCAGTGATCCCAGCGGAAACCGCCACGGATCGAGAACTCGGGCAGAAGCCAGACCTGTTCGGAGAAGAACGCGCCGACATCGGTGGCATCGCCCGTCTTGTAGAGCGCACGGCCGACACCGGGAATGTTGACGAGTGTGCCGCTATACTGGCCAAGCGTGCCGAGCAGCAGGCCGGGCTGTGTGGCGGAAGGATTGGTCAGGCTTGTTTTGTCTGCACGTGTGCCATTCTGACCATTGAAATTATAGGCGTAGTTGGTGCGCCGGTCATAGATATGCGCAACGTCGACGCCTGCGATAATCTGATGGCGGATACTGCCTGTGGAGAACTTTGCAACGCCCGAAAAGACGTTCTGCACGGACCAGTCGTCCTGCTGATAGGGTTCGGGGCCGCCCAGATGGCCCCGTCGGTTTACGGTCGCGGCCTCGGGATTGTTGAAATAATTGGCCACGCAGGTTGTATCGCAGCCGGGCTGTGAGGCGGAGAAATACCGGCTGTACATGCCGCCACGCAGGTCGTCATACAGCGTGATATGCTTGTTCAGGTCGAATTTCAGACGGCCTGTCAGCATGTCCACATTCGAAGCATCCTGATCGTAGGTGGTGCCATACCAGTTGTTGCGGTTCAGGCCGTATTCCGTCAGAGGCTTTGCAATGCGGGTGCCCGGCTTTGTCCCGACCGGTACGCCATAATCCGGCACGCGGTTGTCCGTCTGATGGAAATATTCCAGCGTAAACGTTGTGCGTTTGCCCAGACCGAACGCAATCGACGGTGCGAGACCCCAGCGGTGCGAATAGACGTTGTCGCGGCCGACCGTGTTGTTCTCGTTACCCATGCCGGTGATGCGGATGGCCGTGGAATCCCCGATCTGTTTGTTGAAATCGAGCGTGCCGCGATAATAATCAGCGGCGCCTCCCGAGAAGCTGCCGCCATAGCTGTCACCGAGATGGGCGACCTTGGTGGTGATGTTGATGGCGCCGCCCGTCGTGCCATTGCCGAAGACTTCGGAAGACGGTCCCTTGATGACCGAGACATGGTCGTAATCGAAGCTGTCACGGGTATAAACGCCGAAATCGCGCAGGCCGTTTTCGTAGATGTCGTTCTGGGCCTGAAAGCCGCGGATGAGGAACTGGTCGCCCGCCATGCCACCCTCGCCCTCACCGACAGAGGCTGTGATGCCCGGCACGTTGCGCAGGGCTTCGTCGAGGGATTTGACGTTCTGCTGCTGCATCAGAAGCTGGGGGACGATGTTGATCGTCTGCGGCGTATGCAGCGCATCTTCCGGCACCCGGCTCAGACCCATGGTCTCGTGCAGGATGTTCATGGGCGAGCCCACCACCTGAAGATGCTCGTCCTCACCGGGGGCGGCGCTGATGCTGTTATCAGCTGTTTTCGGAGCGGGTGTTGCGCTCTTCGGGGCTGCGGATTTAGCGGCCTGCGGAGGGAGTGCGGTATTTTTGGAAACGGACTGACGGCGGGCTTTGTGATGATGCCGGGCATCAGTCTGCTGGGCATGGGCTGCGCTACAGACGAGCGTCAGACCAGCGGCCAGAGAGAGCGAGCCCAGAGGAGGGCGAGGTATTCTGGACGACATCGGATCACGATCCTGCAAACGAAAACTGATGCTGCCCTTAAAGATTTATTGAGAATTATTCTCAATACACATTCTGCAAAAATGCGAAGGATTCTCATTCTCTCTTTGGAGAAGTGACCGAAATGACACACAATGTCATACAGCACAAAAAAGCCCTCCTCCGAAATCGAAGAAGGGCCGCAGTCCGCCGAGGTTCAGGTGATTGAGAAGAAGGCTCAGTTGGCCAGAATGGAACGGGCCTGCGCGGCATCGGAGGCAATCTGGGCTTTGAGTTCGTCCAGACCGGAGAAACGCTTTTCCTCACGCAGCAGCGCGATCAGGGCGACGCTGAGGATCTGGCCGTACAGATCTTCGTTGAAATCGAAGAGATGGACTTCAAGACGGCTTTCCCGACCGTCATTGATCGTGGGCCGTCGGCCGATATTGGCAACGCCAGGGATCACCCGGCCATCAGGCAGCGTAACGCGGGCGGCGTAGACGCCACGCGCGGGTTCGAGATGCTGGGTCAGGGGAATATTGGCTGTCGGGAAGCCGAGAAGACGCCCGCGCTGATCTCCGTGCATGACGGGGCCGGTGATGCTCCAGGGACGGCCCAGTTCTTCAGCGGCGCGCTCTGGATAGCCTTCCTGCAACAGGCGACGGATGCGGCTGGAGGAAATCGGGCCGCCGTCATCGACAAGCTGAGGCACGATGGTCAGACCGATTCCATGAGGCACGAGAAGAGCCTCGAGGCGATCGATATTGCCGTGACGACGGTGGCCGAATGCGAAATCCGCACCACAGGCCACATGCGTCACGCCGAGGCCCTTCACGAGAACATCGTTCACAAACCGGTCGGCGCTCAGACGGGAGAACTCCGCGTCGAACGGAATCTGGAAGACATGTTCCACGCCCTGTCCACCGAGGGCTGCGGCGCGGACATCCGGCAGCATCAGGCGGAACGGCGGGTCCTGCGGGCGGAACAGCGTGCGGGGGTGCGGGTCAAACGTGACGACCGACAGCGGATGATCGGGACGTGCCATCCGCAATGTGTCGAGAAGGTGGACATGGCCGCGATGCACGCCATCGAAGTTACCGAGTGCCGCCACCGTATTGCGGGCGGAGGCCGGGATATTGCGCCAATCCGTGTGCAGGATCATGCGACGGGCAGGCCGAACTGGCTGGAGACCGAGGTCAGGTCTGGCGCTTGTGCGACACCCGAATGTGGGACGGTGCCGTCCTGTTCGCGAACGAGCTGGCAGACGCTCATGCCCGCCGTCCGGGCGGCGTCCAGTTCCGCGCCGATATCGGACAGAAACAGGATGTCGTCTGCGGGCAGGCCGACGGCGGCGGTAATCTTTTCGTAGGATTCGGCGTCTTTTTTCCCGCCGGTCGAAAGATCGAAGAAGTCTTCGAACAGAGGCGTCAGATCGCCCTGTGCCGTATAGCCGTAGAGCAGTTTCTGCGACGGGATGGAGCCGGAGGAATAGACGGCCAGACGCAGCCCGCCTTTCGACCATGCCTTCAAGGCGGGCGGGACATCCGGGTACAGATCGGCCTGAAGGGTGCCGTCCTCGAACCCCTGACGCCAGGTCAGGCCCTGCAGCGTCTTGAGGGGGGCTGCCTTCACGTCCGCCTTCATCCAGTCCTGACAGACTTTCAGCGGGTCCTGTCCCGGATATTCCATGACGATATCCGCCCGCGCCGCCGCGACCGTCGGGTTCGTATGGTCCTGCATCAGGGCCGGAAGGGCTTTTGCAGCATAGGGGAACATGACGTCCCGCACGAAAGAGATCGGCAGGGTTGTGCCCTCGATATCAAGCAGGACGAGACGGATCATGGGGGACTTTCAGGGAACTTCAGCGGGGAAGCGGTTGGCAATGTCATCGCCGGTATATTGCGCGATCCAGCCGGTCGTGTCGGTGAAGACACGCAGGGCCACCACGTCCGGGTTCTGACCGGCATCGAACCAGTGGGGGATTCCGGCTGGGACGGAGATCAGATCTCCTTGGGTGCACAGGACGGAATAGACGCGCCCGCGGATATGCAGAACGAAAGCCCCCTGCCCGTGTACGAAGAAGCGGACTTCGTCTTCGCTGTGGGTGTGTTCGGAGAGGAATTTTTTCCGAATTTCCGCAAGATTCGGCGTGGATGCGTTGATCCGCACCACATCCGCACTGCCCGCGCCCGTCTCGCCCATCAGCGTGTCGAGATAGGGGCGATAAGCCTTCAGAACCTCTTCCGCCGGGGCGTCAGGGGCCGGTGTGACGGGTGCCGACCAGCGGTCGAAGCGGATGTTGTGGGGACGCAGGGTCTCCGCAATCTCGCCGGGTGTGGTGACGTCCAGCAGGATCGTGTCTGGAGCATCATCGCGGTAAACGGTCAGGCGACTCATGATCAGGCCTTTCTCTGCAGACGGGCGAGTTCGCAGGCCAGCAGGAACTCAAGTCCTTCGAGGCGCGCCAGAGCCGTGAACATGTCCTTGCCCCAGACATAAACGCCATGACCGCGGATCAGATAGCCAAGGCGCATATCCGCAAGTTTGGGCGCGACGACGGTAGCCAGACGCGCGATGTCCTGATCGTTGTGGAACAGGGGCAGCTCAAGGCTTGTGTCGTGGGTCGTCTGGCCCTCGAAGACCTTAAGGACCTCGTAGCCTGCCAGCGTGATCGCGTCAGACGGCTCATCCATGGACAGGATGGTCGCGGCAACGGAATGACCATGCAGGACGGCCCCAATCGCGGGATCATGGGCATAAAGCTGCGTGTGAAGGAGGGTTTCCGCGCTGGCGCGGTTGGCGGGATCGACCGGCACGCCGTCCGGCGTAATTTCGATGACGTCGCTGTCCGTCAGGAAACCCTTATGTCCACCCGAGCGCGTAATGACGATCCTGCCATCCGGCAGGCGGCACGACAGGTTGCCTGCCGTGGCCGGGACCCAGCCGCGCTGGTCCAGCCGCTGGCCAGCGCTTACTATCTGGCGGCAGGTATTGCCCCAGCTTTCATCAACCGTGAGAGTCTGCATCAGACCTGATTGCGGTGCGTTTCGCTGCTGGTCGTCTGGCTGTAGCCGGGATTCTGGTTCGGCGGCGAAATATGACCCGGAGCCTGCGGGGCATCCGTCGTGGTCATGGATTCATCCTCACCCATGTTCTTCTTGAAGGACTTGATGCCCTTCGCAAAGTCTCCCATCAGGCCACTGATCTTACCGCCGCCGCCAAACACGACGAGCAGGACAACCGCCAGAATCAGCCAGTGAACGGGGCTCATGCTACCCATAGTGTGTTACTCCGAAAAGCGAGGGATCCACCCGAGGTCTCATCATGTGGCAAGGCTTGAACGATTGTGCAAGCATTCCTCTCAGGAAGCATCGTCACTGTCATGAGATGATATGAAGCCGTAAGTCGGATAAGCGCGCTTTCCCAAACCATGGATAGGCATCCACCAGACCCGCACCAGCGTCCAGTCATTACGGGCGGACACATCCGTAATGGGCACGGCATGGTCGATGCGGCCCGGTTCCCAGTTGGCGTGATCGACGAGGATTGTACGGTCCGAAACCTGGCGGCGCACGATGGAGACATGGCCGCTCGGAACGCGGGATGTGGCGCGGAAAACCAGCACTTCTCCGGGACGGGGCGTATGGGTGTGGGCATAGCGTCCACTGGACTGCCCCCACCATGAAGCCGCACTTCCGCTCAGTTTCAGGCCGGTGCGTTCGCGGGCGTAGGGCGCGCATTGCAGCGGGCCGTTGAAGCTGGCGCGGCTGTATTCGTAGCGGTTGCCACAGGCCGCGAGCATCACGAGAAGACCGAGCGGCAGGAAGCGGGATGTCATGCTCACAGACTCCGAAAAGCGATGATGCGGTCTTCCGCCTCATCAGGGTCCATGTCGAGCACGCTCTGCGCAACATCGCGGGAAAAACCGTTCCGGGCAAAGACTCCAAGGGTCTTGAGGGGATCATCGTCTTCGCGGTCGGGTCGCTGGAACGGACCGAGACGGCGTTTGCGGGCCAGAACGAGAGCCGCAGCGAGTTCCGCCTCCCGTGCACTGCTGTCCGAGCGTTCGCCCAGCGAGTCGTTGAGGGCGTCTCGGACAGTGTTCTGATCGACGCCCTTATTGGCGAGATGCGCTTCCACAGCACGACGGGATCGACCGGTGCGGGTCAGGCTGGCGGCACGGCTGCGTGCAAACCCTGCGTCATCCACGGCGCCCAGATCGGTCATGGACGCGACGATTCCGTCTATGGCAGGGCGCAGGGCAGCAATGGCGGATTCGATATCTTCGTTCGGCAGACCGGCATGCGACGCACGCACGCCCCAACGGCGCAGGCGACGGTCCAGCACCTGACGCAGGCCCTGCTCGGTCGTGGCGAAGCGGGCGAGATGCGCCAGCGCGGCCTCACGCAGGGACGCGGCATCCGGAACGGGGGGCGGGGCGGGATTGTCCTCCATGATGGGACAATTATGCCGGGTGAAAGGCATTTACGGCAAGACGGTCTGGAGCCATCATTCCATCCATGAGCGATTCACTTTTTACCCGTCTTGAAGCGGCCGTCTCCGCCCTCCCTGCCCGCTTTCCCGGCCCCGGCGGTGCCGTGGCCGTTTTGAAGGACGGCGAGGTTCTGATCCGGCATGGCTGGGGCTATGCGAATGTGGAGTGTCGCATTCCGTTTACGCCGTCCACACTGTTTCGCATGTGCTCCATCACCAAGCAGTTCACCTGCGGCACGCTGCTCGATCTGTATGACGATCCGTCGGAGCTGGACGCGGATGTGGATGCGCGCCTGCCGCAGCTCGACGAGCCTTCGCCGGGAATGCTGCATCTGGCGCATAACCAGTCCGGCCTGCGGGACTACTGGGCTGTAGCGATGCTGCATGGCGCGCCCATCGAAGGGGATTTCGGGGACCGCGAGGCCCGGCGCGTCATTGAAGGAACGCGGACGCTCCAGTTCCAGCCCGGCACGTCCTATTCTTATGTGAACCAGAATTTTCGGCTGATTTCCGATATTCTTCAGGACCGGACGGAGCGCAGCTTCGCCGAACTGCTCCAGACGTCGATCTTCAATCCGGTTGGCATGGAACGCGCCATTCTGGCCGCCGATACGCGTGCCATGCCGGATGGGACAGTCGGCTATGAAGGCACCGTGGAGAGCGGCTTCCGTCCGGCGGTCAACAATGTCATCTGGACGGGGGATGCCGGGCTTGGGGCATCTCTGGACGACATGATCGCCTGGGAGCGGTTCATTGATGAAACCCGCGACGCGGCGGACAGTCTGTACCGGCGTCTGACCGCACCGGTGACGTTCAGCGACGGTCAGGCCGCGCCTTATGGATTCGGTCTGCAACGGAGCACGATGTTCGGGCGGGACGTCACGATGCATGGCGGCGCGCTGCGAGGCTGGCGGTCCCATCGGCTGCATGTCGCGTCCGAGCGTCTGTCAGTCGTGGTGATGTTCAATCACATGAGCGCGGCACAGGTTGCGGCGGCGCAGATTCTGGCAGCGGCTCTGGGTGTTCCATACGAGCCGGACCGCAACACGCAGCCTCCGACCGCGCTGTATGGGACCTATCTGGAGCAGGAGACGGGACTGTCGGCCCGAATCGAACCTGCCCCCGGTGGAGCAACGCTGCGCTATCTGATGGTGCCGGAGCTTCTGGAAGGGGTTTCGGCAGCGCGGGCCGAAGCCGGATCGGTTGTGGTGAAGGCGCAGGAGACTGCGGAAGGGCCGGAAGTCGTGGTGGAGCGTCCGAGCGAAAACCGGACGAGCATCCTCACCCGCTGCGACGAAACGCCCGGCGAGGATATTGCTGAACTGGCGGGCGTCTATCGCTGCGAGGAACTGGACGAGGCCGAAGTCACCATCACACTGGCAGGCGGCGTGGTTTATGGCGGCTTTTCGGGAATTCTGGGCGATGGACGGATGGAAATGCTTCAGCGTCTGGCAAAGGATGTGTGGGTTCTGCCCTGCCCGCGCGCACTGGATCATACGGCTCCCGGAGACTGGACACTGGCGTTCGAACGGCAGGGCGGGAGCGTAACGGCGGTACGGGTCGGGTGCTGGCTGGCGCGGGATCTGCTGTATCAGCGGGTCTGATCAGCCGGGTTAACCGCGACATTCCGGCACGCCGGGGTTTGACGGAACCCCATTCTGCCCTTCACTATGCGCTGGCGGAATTTGAAGCCCTGCTCCGGGCAACCGGAGCAGGGTTTTGCGATTCCGCATGAACCGTTTCGTTTTCAACCAGATATTCAGAGATCCATCATGATCCCCGCGCTGATGCCGAACTACAAACGTGCCGACCTCGCTTTCGAGCAGGGCGAAGGCGTCTGGCTGACGGCGACGAACGGGCGACGATATCTGGATTTCGGGGCCGGAATTGCCGTGACCTCGCTGGGACATGCCCATCCGAAACTGGTGAAGACCATTGCGGAACAGGCCGCAAAGGTCATGCATGTCTCGAACCTGTACCGGGTACCACAGGCCGAAAAGCTCGCGGAACTGCTGGTGCAGAACACGTTCGCGGATTCCGTGCTGTTCTGCAATTCGGGCGCGGAAGCCAATGAAGGCATGGTCAAGATGATCCGCCGCGCCCAGTTCGAGAACGGGCACCCGGAACGGACCAGCATCCTGTGTTTTGATGGGGCGTTCCACGGCCGGACGCTCGCCATGATCTCGGCGACGGGCAATCCCGCCTATCAGAAGGGCTTTGGCCCTGTGGTGGAAGGGTTCGACCATGCGCCGTTTAACAACACCAACACGCTGCGTGAGGCCATTACGCCGCACACGGCGGGCATTATCGTCGAGCCTGTTCAGGGCGAGAGCGGCATCAAGCCTGCAACCCGCGAGTTCATGGAAGGTCTGCGCGCCGTCTGTGACGAATACGGGCTGTATCTGGGTTTTGATGAAGTCCAGACCGGCGTTGGACGCACAGGCAAGCTGTTCGCGCATGAGTGGTATGGCATCCGTCCGGACGTGATTTCGGTGGCCAAGGGCATTGGCGGCGGCTTCCCTCTTGGTGCCGTGCTTGCGACGGAAGAACTGGCGCGGCACCTGACACCGGGCTCCCACGGGACGACCTTTGGCGGCAATCCGCTGGCCTGCGCAGCCGGTGTGACCGTTCTGGAAGAAATCCTGAGCCCCGGTTTTCTGGAGCATGTCCGCACGGTTGGGGATGCGTTCGGCAAAATGCTGGAAGATGTTGTCAGCCGTTCGGAAGGCGTTTTCGACAATGTCCGCGGGCTTGGACTGATGCGCGGACTGCACTGCGTGCCGCCTGTCGCTGATGTCATGCAGGCCGTTCTGGATCAGGGCCTTCTGACCGTAGGCGCGGGAGACAATGTGCTGCGTCTCGTTCCGCCTCTGGTCGTGACGGAAGCCGAGTGTCGTGAAGCGTGCGAGCGACTGGTGAAGGCCGCCCTGTCCCTGAAAGCCTCTGCCATGCAGGAGAAAGCCTCGTGAGCGCGACAACAGCCCCCCGGCACTTTCTGGATCTGCGCGATTTCAGCCCCGAAACCATTCGTCAGATCATCGACCTTTCGGCGAAGGTCAAAGCCATGCAGAACGGGCGCCGTCAGCCCCTGCATCCGGACCGTCCTCTGGAAGGTCGCTCCCTCGGCCTGATTCTCGCCCAGCCTTCCACCCGGACGCGCGTGTCGTTCGAGGTCGGGATGGGGCAGCTTGGCGGGTCCGTTTCGGTGCTTTCACCGGGCGACATGCAGCTTGGCCGGGGCGAGACGGTGGCCGACACCGCCCGCGTTCTGTCGCGCTTTCTGGACGTGATCGTTCTGCGGACCGGGAATGACGCCAATCTACGCGAACTGGCGAGGTGGAGTTCGGTTCCGGTTATTAATGGCCTGACACCTGTTTCTCATCCGATCCAGATTCTGGCGGATGTTCTGACGTTCGAAGAACATCGCGGGCCGATCCGCGGCAAGACGCTGGCCTGGATCGGCGACGGCAACAATGTCGCGACGTCCCTGATGGAAGGCGCGGCCCTGCTGGGCTTCAATGTCCGCCTCGCAACGCCGGAAGAGTTTGCGCCCAACCCGGAAGCCGTAGCATGGGCACAGGCTCATGGTGCGACGATCGAGGTTTTCCACGACCCTGCGGAAGCCGTAGCCGGAGCCGATGCCGTCCTGACGGATACCTGGGTCAGCATGGGCGACAAGGATCGTGAAACCCGCCTCAAAGTGTTCCAGCCCTATCAGGTCGATACGGCGCTAATGGCAAAAGCCGCGCCTGATGCCCTGTTCCTGCACTGCCTGCCTGCCCATATCGGAGAAGAAGTGACGTCGGAGGTCTTTGAAGGCCCGGCGTCTGTTGTCTTTGATGAGGCGGAAAACCGCCTGCACACGCAGAAGGGCCTGCTGCTCTGGGCCCTTGGGAAAGAAAACGACTGATGGATACGCCACCCTTCCTGGACATGAACCGGCCTGACGTTCCGAACATGGTCGTCTCAGGCGGCGTCACACCCTTTTATCTGGAACGCTCTCCGGTGCGGGGGCGTCTGGTGCGGCTTGGGCCTCTGGCAGATGCCATCCTGTCACGGCATGATAATCCCGATGCGGTCTCGCAGCTTGGGGGGGAGGCACTGGCGCTCGTGGCGGCCATGGTGTCGGCCCTGAAATTCAAGGGGGCTTTCTCCCTCCAGATCAAAGGCGATGGCCCGGTTTCCATGCTCGTGGCAGACGCGACGGACAGCGGAGATCTGCGGTTCTTCGCGCGTCTGCGCGAGGATGCAGACCGGGACGCCCTTCCTGAGACGGCCAAGGGCCTTCTGGGGGACGGCTATATGGCGTTCACCATCGATCAGGGGCCGGATATGGACCGGCATCAGGGCATCGTGGATCTGACCGGCACGACGCTGGCAGACATGGCCGTGAACTATTTCCAGACCAGCGAGCAGCATGACTGCTGGATCCGGCTGTTCTGTGCGAAATCGGCGGATGGATGGAAGGCTGGAGCGCTTGTTCTGGAACGGATCGCGGCAGAAGGCGGGATCGAGGCCTCAGAACAGGATGAAGACGCCTGGGAAACCGCCTGTACGCTGGCCGCAACAGTGACGGAGCAGGAAGTCCTTGACCCGGACCTGTCCAACGAACGCCTGATCCAGCGGCTTTTCGGCACGCTGGACGTCCGTGTCGGGACACCACGCGCGCTAGCTTATGGCTGCCGATGCAACCGGGCAAGGCTGGCGTCCGTTCTGGAGACATTCCCGGAGGACGATCTTGATCACATGGTTGAAAACGGCGCCATCACGATGAACTGTGAATTCTGCAATGTCGGTTTCCGCTTTGCACGCGGTGAACTTGGAGAACGGACTGCATGACGCTCCCCCTGCTTGATGGCGTGAAGCTCGATGGCTTTCCGGTCGAGCAGCTTTATCCCGGCTGGAGTCCGAGCAGTCGGGATAGTGTGGCGGATGAATTCAGCGTTGTGGTTTTTAAAGAGGACGCGACCGGCAAACAGGCCTGCTGGTGGCTTGAAGGGGACGACTACCGCGCGAGCCATGTTCTAACGCTCGATGAATCCGTCCGGCAGCGTCTTCTGGTGGCAATGGACGGAGTATTCTGGCCGCTGGCGACCGGGGTACTGGGAGCTCCGCTCCCTCCGCAGGTTGGGCCGTCCTGCGGCGCACTGCCTGAAATTGCGGTCAACGAACTGTCAGGCTCTTGGCTCGGAGGCTTTGCGCCACATACGCTTCTTCTGCCGTCGGGTCATGCCGATAGCGGTGAAGCGCTCCCCTGCCCGAACGGGCGACAGATCGGTGAGAACCGGATCGCAGCCCTGCTGGCGGCCCAGCGGGGTCACGGTCCGCTGATCGTCTCGTCCCCCTTCACGGCGCTCCCGCTTCTGGCCCAGATCGCCTTTAAGATGGGCTCATTCAGCGTAAGCCGCTTTCAGGACGCCGATACGGTCTTTTATCTGATCTGGAACGAAACCCTTCCGGCTCTGCGTCCTTCTTTTTACTATCCTGACGCTCCGCTACTGGTCAGTGATGATCCCGCAGCCGCGATGATTCCGGGGCTGATTTTGGGCTGGTATGCCCGTCATCCCGAACATGAATCGCTGATCCGGGCGGCCCGCCCTTTCAGAGCAGAAGATTTCGGTGTCGGACAGGCTTCTGGTTTTCGCCCGAATATTCCGGACGAAGCCTCACAATCATCCTCCGCCACATCGGTTTCCTCTTTCATCCCGGCAGAGCAATCGCTCCCGACTTCTCATCCTCCAGCATCTGGACAGAGACTGAAAAGCCGGATCAAGTCCCTTTTCAGTCGTCGGTAACGTCTTCAGGAGACAGAATATGCGCATACGCTACTGGACTGGTCTGGGGGCTCTGATGCTGTCTGTGGGCATGACTGCGTGCTCGGGCGGGACTGCGGACGAAGCATTTCCTCCGATTGATTACAGCTACCTTTCCCCGATCCATCTGAACGTAGCCTCGATCGACGTTCAGGACGAAGCGCCCGCTGCACCGGATTCGCTGTCGGCCAAGGCGCCGATCGCGCCGGATCAGGCACTTAAGAACATGGCCGGGCAACGTCTGGTCGCAAGCGGAACCTCGGGCAAGGCGGACTTCATCATCAAGCAGGCTTATCTGAACCGCGCAGGCGACAATGCGGTGACGGGGGCCATGGACGTGCAGTTGAATGTTGCTGATGCCGGCAACCAGCATGCCGGATTCGTGCATGCACGAATCACGCGGAAGCTGGACGCCGGAGACCGAGATCCGACATCCCGCAGGGAACTCTACACCTTCACCAACCAGATGATGCAGGACATGAATGTGGAACTGGAATTCCAGATCCGCAAAAAGCTCCTGTCCTGGATGACGGATGCTGCGGGGACGCCGATCGTCAATGGAGGCGTACAGCAGCAGGCACTGGGCGTTCCGGGCGCACAGCCGGTGGCTGCACCCACAACGCCGGCGTTGACCACACCGGACACGGCTTCTCCTGTTCCCGCGAAAACCGCAACGTCTGTTGCGGCCTCCAGCGCTCCGGACGCCATTTTCCCGACAGGCGCGGAAACCGACACGACAACCACTCCCGCAACTGTTCAACGCTCGCCCCAGCCCGGAACCCTGCAACTTCCTTCAACGGCCAGTTCCGGAACCCACTAAAATTCTCCAGCGGGTTCCAACCTCTCGTCATGTTGTGATGAACGAGCGGCTGGCGGCCTTCGTCCGTCTTCGTTAGGGAATAGGTTTTGTAAATCACCCATTTCCAGATTCTTCTATGCCCCTTGGTTCTATCCCCGGAGAAAGCTGTGCCCCCCATGGAACCGACACTGAACGCTCCACGCCGCCGCAGTGTCGTGAAAGGACTTCTGGGAACTACGTCTTTTTGGTTGGCGTCGGGAAATGCCCGCTGGAGCGAGGCTCTGGCGGATGAAGCGGCCCAACCCTATCGACCGATTTTTTTCGACATTGCGGAATATCAGTTCCTCGAAGCCGCCTGCGAACGTCTGTTTCCCGCCGACCATAACGGCCCGGGCGCAAAGACGCTCGGTGTCGCGGAGTTTCTGGACCGGCAGATGCAGACCCCATACGCACGGGGCGAGAATTGGTACATGTCCGGCCCGTTCGAACAGGGGCCAGCCAATCTGGGTTACCAGCTCCCTTTCGTTCCCAAAGATCTGTATCGCAAAGGGATTGCAGGCGTGGAACGCTATGCCCGCCAGCAATACGGGAAGGGATTTGCGGCTCTGTCCGCTTTACAGCAGGATGAAATCCTGACAGCCTTGGAGGGTGGCTCCGTGCAGCTCGGCGACATCCCCGGACGGGTTTTTTTCGAACAGCTTCGGACCAACACACTTGAAGGCGCTTTTGCTGACCCGCTTTACGGTGGCAATCGCGGCCTTGGGGGCTGGATCATGCTGGGCTTTCCCGGCGCACGGGCAGACTTCATGGACTGGGTCAATCAGGAAGGAGCGTCCTACCCCATCGGTCCGGTCTCCATTTCCGGGGAGACTGCCTGATGGTCAAACATGTTGATGCGATCATTGTGGGGGCAGGCTGGGCTGGCTCGATCATGGCCAAGGAACTGACCGAAGCCGGTCTATCGGTCGTCATGCTTGAGCGGGGATCAGAAAGAACGACGCCTGTCGAAGGGGCTTACCCGGAATCCATTGATGAATTGCGTGGAGCCATCCGCAAACGACTTTTCCAGAATCTATCCCAATCGACCGTGACGATCCGCAATACCATCGACCAGACGGCCCTGCCGTACCGACAGCTCGCGGCATTTTTGCCCGGCGAAGGCGTCGGCGGTGCGGGCCTTCACTGGTCTGGTGTCCATTTCCGCGTTGCACCTGAGGACCTGAGGCTCCGAAGCGCCGTGATCGAACGATATGGCGAGAAATTTATTCCTGAAGGCATGAACCTTCAGGATTATGGCGTCAGCTATGAAGAGCTTGAGCCTTTCTTCGACAAAGCTGAAAAGGTTTTCGGAACATCAGGAGAAGCTTACAGGGTTCAGGGAAAAATTGTCGGAAACGGGAATGTTTTTTCTTCGGATCGTTCCGATAACTTTCCACTCCCCGCAATGAAAGATACTTTCTCAGCATCGGTTTTCAGGGATGCCGCGAAAAATGCCGGGTATCATCCCTACTCACTTCCTGCGGCCAATGCATCACGGCAATATACCAATACTTACGGTTGCCAGATGGGGCCATGCAATTTCTGTGGTTATTGCAGCGGGTATGACTGCTACCTGTATTCAAAAGCCTCGCCCAACGTGAACATTCTGCCTGTCCTGCGGCAGGAGCCAAGATTTTCCCTTATCCCGAACGCCCATGTTCTACGCGTCGATCTCGACAGCACGAAAACAAAAGCGACCGGCATCACCTATCTGGACACGAAAACCCGAAAAGAACACTCGCTCTCGGCAGATCTGATCATTCTGGGAGCGTTTCAGTTTAATAATGTTCATCTGATGCTGGTCTCGGGCATCGGAAAACCCTACGACCCTGTCAGCAATACCGGAACGGTCGGACGCAATTTCGTCTATCAGACGATCACGTCTTCACGCGTCTGGCTGCCGCCCTCGACCTATACCAACCAGTTTGTAGGGGCCGGTGGCGCCGGAGTTGCCATTGATGATTTCAACAGCATGAATTTCGATCACGGGCCGCTCGGTTTTGTGGGGGGATCGCCTGTCTGGGTCAATCAGGCGGGCGTAAAGCCCATTGCGGCCGCACTCGGCGCCGGAGGGGGAGGCACGCCACGCTGGGGTTCCGCCTACAAAGACTCCCTCGTCAATACTTACAAGCATTCGCTCGGTATCGACGCCCATGGCAGCAACATGGCGTATCGGGATGTCTATCTGGATCTCGATCCTACATGGAAAGACGCTTACGGACAGCCGCTGCTCCGCATGACCTTCACATGGAAGGACAACGACATCCGCATGAACCAGTATGTCGTGAGCAAGATCGAACCCATCGCCCGCGCCATGGGGGCGACGAAAATGAATCTGGTCCATCTCAATGCGGGTCAGCCCTTCGACACGCGCACCTATCAGACCACACATCTGGGAGGCGGTGCCATCATGGGAGATAATCCACAGACCAGCGCGCTCAACCGTTACCTTCAGAGCTGGGATGTGTCCAACGTCTTCGTCATCGGATCGAATGCGTTTCCGCAGGGTATGGGATACAACCCGACGGGAATGGTAGCTGCGCTCGCATACTGGGCTGCACACCACATTCGGACGACATATCTCAAATCCCCTGGTCCGCTGGTGAAAGCATGAAGGGACCTCTCTTTGTCGCCATCATTCTCGGAGCAGGGCTGACGGGATCTGCGATCGCGCAAGATGCTGACACAGCCACTCTGGAAAAAGGACGTTACCTGGCAGCCGCCTCTGACTGCGCGGCCTGCCACTCCGTTCATGGAAAACCTGAATATTCCGGAGGAGTATCATTTTCTCTCCCTATGGGGAAAATCTACTCCACCAATATCACACCCGATCCCGAACACGGCATCGGACATTATACGGAAGCACAGTTCAGCCGCGCAGTGCGGGAAGGCATTCGCCGGGATGGCTCAACCCTTTATCCCGCCATGCCATTTCCCTCATATGCCCGGATGACAGACAGCGATATTCACGCATTGTTTGTCTATTTCAGGAAAGGTGTTCCAGCGGCTTCTGTTCCGACGCCGGACAACGAGATTAAGTGGCCGCTATCCATGCGCTGGCCCTTGGCAGTCTGGCGTTGGGTCTTCGCGCCCACGCTTCACACGGCCATATCCCGGACCGCCGGAGAATTCACCGATCCCCAACTGGCGCGAGGTGCTTATCTCGTGGAAGGACCTGCCCATTGTGGGGCCTGTCATTCTCCACGCGCCATTACCATGCAGGAAAAAGCCCTGACAGCCGATAGTGGCAGTCTTTATCTGTCTGGCGGGGGCGTAGTGGATGGCTGGACGCCTCCGTCCCTGCGTCAGGAAAACCGGACCGGACTGGGCCGGTGGCGTGAAGAGGACATAGTAGCCTTTCTCAAAACAGGCCGCGCCGAAACCGGCAGTGTCTTCGGCTCCATGACATCTGCCGTTCTACATGGCACACAGAAACTGAAGGATGAGGACCTGCGGTCCATTGCGCATTACCTTAAAAGTCTTCAGGCGGCCGACCAGTCACAGACACCCTGGACATACGACTCCACCATTACGGACCAGCTTCACAAAGCCGATCTCTCATTGAGGGGTGCCCGCGTCTATATTGATCGCTGCGCCGCATGCCATCGTACGGACGGCAAGGGATATCCTGCCGTCTTTCCGCCACTGGCGGGCAATCCCGTCGTGATGCAGACCGACCCGGTGTCGCTCGTTCATATTGTTCAGGCTGGCGCGACACTTCCTTCCATGACCGCCGCGCCCTCTTCCTTCACGATGCCTGCGTTCAACCACAAGCTGACCGATCAGCAGATTGCCGATGTCGTGACGTTCATCCGCCACGCATGGGGAAACAACGCCTCCGCTGTTTCGGCGGAAGATGTGAAACAGTTCAGCAAAAGCATGCCACCGTCTGATATGCCGGATGACACCCCTGCGCTGAACTGAACCCATCACGGCAGGAAACGGTAGAGAACACAACCCTGATACCCCGTCCCCCCACTGGACGAGGCGCCGTCGGTCGCCGCTGAATAGGAGCCGCCGCCGCCCGCGCCATAACGGGTGGCATTCCGGCCGCCCTGATTGCCGCAACGCCCTGCACCACCCCAAGGGCCGTCGCCTCCATAACCTGAGAATGTGTAGGCGTTACACTGCCCGTCACCACCGGACGTTCCGCTCTGGTTCCAAACGGTACCACCCGATGCGTTCCCACCAACTCCACCCGCAGATCCCGTCGTGGAATAGAACGTTCCGCCTTGTCCACCCTCGGCCTGCAAAAGTGTTTGTCCGAGATAGCTGACAAGAGACGTACCACCCGTCTGTTCGGAGCCGCCGCCATTTCCGACCGTAATCGCCAGTCCGGTGCCCTGCGTCGGACTGACGGCATAAATGCCCCACGCATCCCCGCCACCGCCACCACCGGCACCAGAAAACGAACTGACGGTGGTTGTCGCCTGCGAAGCAGCACCACCACCACCAGCACCAATAACCCGCAACTCCACCCTCGACGCCCAGGCCGGGATGGAGACCGAACCATTCCCGGTCACGAGAGTCATGGGTTCGGTGGACGCCTTTAGAAGCGCCTGCGTGGCCAATTCAGGAATGGTTGGCCAGAATACCTGCCCCGGCTGAGCCGTTACACCCGCCAAAGTAGATGCACCCTGCGGCACCGTAATCGTGTAAAGCGCCACAACACATCCACCCGCCGGAGGAACGGGAGGGTTGGTCGCAGCGACAAGGGAAATAACGCCAGTCCGGCGCACAGGCAGCGCGCCGCCGCCGTTTTGAATGCCAGCCTGTGTCTGGGACGGATTGCTGGCATTGAAGAACGGAAGCACCGTCGGATCAGCATCCTGCTCGGAGCAGCGAGCATAAATCGTGTAAGTATTGCCTGTGCCGGGCAGAGTAATGGTCTGCGGTATCGTGCTGATATACTGGCATGTCAGAGCGGTCGTATCCGCTCCAAGGCCACCACCGTTTCCACCAATAGTCGCAACATCCATGACACCAGGAGCGACAATCGAACCTGCTTCAATCGTCAGGTTCAGGCTGTTATAAGACGCCGAACACCCCAGCCCTGACGCCGCCATGACATTCGGTCCGTAAAGCATGGACGCCAGATTACCAAACGCCGCCTTGGTGTAGCGCCCTGCGCGCAGAAGATCCGTATCAAGCGGGATTGATCCCGCATAAACGATGGCCCGATCCATTAATTTTTCACCTTGATCCAGCCGGTAACGCCCATGGCTGCCGTCTGATCGACAACACGGCAGACTGTTGCCAGATCTGCGGCTTTTCCCAACTTCGTTTCTACAAAAAACTGACCACCCTGAAGGCTGCCGTAACGCAGGGCCTGCGCACCATAACCGTAGCCCCCGCCCATGGCAGGAAGCGACGCACAGGCAAGAGCATGACAGTCGGACGCGTTCAGGGGTTCGATAATAACTGGCTGCACACCCGTCGCCGCGACAAGCGCATTCGTTACGGCCTGCCGTGTGTTGCGTTCGGCAAATAGCGTAGCACGGATGCGTTTGCGATACACGACATCCGGCTCGGATGCCTGACGGACCAATCCACCGTCACCGAAATAATCTTCGGCAGCCATATCCAGAAAAGCGCCGCTCATCGTCGCAAAACGCATCTGCAGGGAACATTGCTGCATCAACTGCCAGATTTCGGCCAGAACAGTACCAAAACTGCGCAAAATCGCCGCCAGCACCGGTGCGGATTCTGCTTCCAGGCCCTGAGGTTCCGGCGGAAACCACCCTGTCGGCAAAAGACGTCGGAACCGCCCGGCAAAATCCTCTACCGATCCCGGAGCTGGCCCCGTATCCAGTAAAACGCTCCCATCAGAAGCACGGATGATGTCCTTGTCTTCATCGTAGAGAACCGCCATCCCATCACCCCCCGACCTGGTCTGGAGCCATCAGCGGAATACGATAATCAGCACCATTGATGTTGATATGCAGAAACCCCCCATTGGCAACAGTCGGCATCGTCCCACCCGTTCCCGTCACTGGAGACGTAATCTGCAGCTCCCCGCCGCTCGCTGGGAAAAGACCCAGATTGCCGGATCCACCTGTCCCTTCCTGCACATACAGGCCCGCCGCCTGTGTTGCAGCGCCAGCCTGAACCTGAAGCGCATTGGTCGGGCTGGGCATACTAGCAACCGAGAACAGCGTCTCACCTTCGATATTGCCAAACAGGATTCCGTTATCCGTAAATTCCTGACGCATACCGTTGGTACGTTCCGTCACGGTGGAGCGGACAAAAGCTCCGACATTAGACCCGGCCACACCGGAAACGGTTTCCGGCGTATGCCACTCCAAAGCCTGGTTGCGCGCAAGAGAAACAGCCGATGCGTATCCGGAATCCTTGCCATCAGTTCCGGTCAGAGACTGGGCACCGAAAACAATACCCACCTGCCATGAATTCGGATTAGAAACGAACACCATACCTGCTGCTGCATCGGAAGTGCCCGATGTCTGGCCACCACCCGCACCAAGCTGGATACCGTACACACCACCGCCAACATTCGGCGCATAAGGCGTCGACTGTCCCACTGCAAGGCCACCAAAATTGACAGCCTCAAGTTCCATTCCGAAAGTCGGCTGATAATTCACTCCAGCAAGACGCCACGCTTCGCCATAATAAGCATAAGCGGTCGTGGTTGTCGGACTGGACGTGTCATCGGAAACCCCCCATGACGCCACCCCGATGGAACTCGGCTGAAAGCCCAGCAGCGCTTTACCAGTCACAGCATCAGATGTACGCGACCCTGCAACAAACGCACTGTTGCCAAACTGGGCAAGGGACGCACACTGGGCATCCTGCAACGCCCAGGGACCAATCGACGTTGCCCCCATGGTTTCTGAAAGCCAGTCATCCTGCGATGAACTGGCCCTGTCACTCAGAGTGGGATTGTCGGCTGCAACACCCACCAGAAGCCGATCCGCAAACCGCTTTACCTGTGCGCCTTTGTCCGAATAAAATTGACCGCTTGCCGTAACACTAACAGGCGCCTCAATAATCTGCGAGACCGTCGCAGTAACGGTTCTTGTGCCGCTGGAATCCGCCAGAACAACAACTTCTTCCCCTGTCAGGGAGTCGAGTTTGGGATATGTGTTAAATACAGCCATGAAAATTCCTCATCCGACCCAATAGTTCAGAATTCACCCCCTCAACCCTGAGTGACATTGATCTGAATACTTCCAACCATGAGAGCCTGATTGCCATTTGCGGGAATATCAGCCTGCCCGCCATTCAATCGAACATTCAGAACAGACGTCACGCTAACGCCCGCACCGGCATAAGCCAGATACGACAGGCGGCTGTACGGATAACCATCACCCACCGTCATTGAAGCAATATCCTTGGACACAACCGATCGGATGGTGCTCGCGGCCTGCTGAACCGGAACAGAGGAAGGCACCACGACATCCATGGACACATTCACCGTCAAATCCTGTGGCGCCTGCACAGCAAAGCCGACCCCAAGAGCCCGCACAGAATCAACGGCATCATAGACAGTCGATAAAAGCTGGTCTGAAGGAACGCCGCTTCCATCGTTCACCACAGCCGTAAAATAACCGCTCCGCGCATTCCCTACCGTATTAAGACCATCCCGCAGTGAATAACTCAGATTCGTCTGGACATTGACAATGGCATTACCGATCGCAGCCCGATTGGCGGAGGCTTTCGCCGCCAGCCAGAGCGGAAAGCGTGATCTTAACTGGCTATCCGTTTCTTGATCGGAACCATTCAGAAAAGGTGCACCGTTCGTCACCGTATCCAAGCCCGCAACCGCCGTTCCCATTAGGCAGAGTGCACCAACAGAAACATTTCCGACCGATCCGATCACCTGACACGACACAGGGACCGATAGCGTCGAAACACCGGCCGCACGCACATAACCTCCCGCAGATGCAGACCATGTCGGCAAAGTCTGGTCCTGCGTCACCGCAAAGGAAATCCCTCCTACTGTCCGCACGATCACTCCGGGAGGAACAACCGCTGACTGCTCGCTAGCCATGAAGGAGGTAAACGTCACAACACCTGTCGCTGCCGTACCAGGCAGTCGGCTCATGCCAAAATCATAGACAAAACTGTCGCAGTCCGACCCAGTAGATGTCGACAATCGGGTCCGTAACAGTAACTGCAACACCAGATACTGCAACCACAAACCAACACCGCCTACACTCTCCATCAAGGCCCGAACGGGAGAACCGATGGAAACGTCCAGCAACTGGGAACAGGATGCCTGAGCCGTTGTCACTGCAGTAGAAACAATCGTGGAAAAGGAACGTAGGGAGAGAGACATCGCATCCTCTTGGAGCGGTTTAATACCGTGCCGCTCTCGTAATTTCAGTAGGAAAAAGACAGGCTCTGCTGCTGGCCGGACCCGGCGTCGACATAGGAAACATCACATCTGCAGATGCCAAGCCCCTCATCCGTCACGGTCACGCTCACGGCCTGTGAAGAGTCCACATTGGCATCTTCCTGGACCTGCGTCCGGATGACAGATTCCATGGCTTCCGGAGCAATGACCTGCCCCACCATGAGCGGAAGCCCCACTCCATAATCGAGCTGCCAGACGTAATTTCCCGCAACCGTCAGCAGACGCCTCAGCAATCCCTGCCTCGTAAGCTCCGATCCCGAAACTGTCTGAAGCCCTCCGGCGGACAGAACCAGATCATTCCCGAAAACATGCGAAAAAGCGATCATCCAAGCGGCCCTCCCGTTTTCTGGCTTCCTGCCAGATGAATATGCTCATTCAGAGAATGCTGATCGGTGCGAATATCCCCCCCCGAAAGTGTCAGTCCGGCAGATGTCAGCGTCATTTCCGTTCCACCAACAGAAAGAATTATCGTCCCGTCTTTGATAACAAAAGACGCATTACCCGCACCCACCGCAACACCATCCAGACCAATATGTAACCAGCCCGCACCGGAAGACGATGCACCAACTTTTCCGGAAGCAGACAACGGCGGAAGACCACACCCGCCTTTGACGAGAAGTTCTCCAGGCTGCGCCACCTTGCCGGTCAAAGGAGATAGAGGCGCCATAACTACCGTGTCGTACACACTTCCCGTCACGACCAGATGCTCCCCGTCTCCCTCAATCGGTTGCAACACAACATGGGTTCCCGGAGAAGACGGACGTGCAATCCGCAAATCCCCTGCATGCACACCGCACGAATCCGGAATCCAGCCTGTTTCTATGTTTTCAGGCTGAATGCGGACTTTGACGGCATGATTGACCGGATCAACGGCAGACACGATCCCAAACATCGTATGTGACGTTCGACCTTGCAAAGCGGCCGCATCAAAACGTGCATCATTCATGCCTCACCTCCCCGATCCCTTAGAACGACATGCTGCACAAATCCATGCTCTACGGAAAAGCGTGAGAGAACCTGATCGATCCCCAGGGTTTTCTCACCATTTCCCACCGCCACGGTCATGAAATTCCGTGGCGAAACTCCGATAATTCCAGGAATTTTAATTCGGACAGACAATGCATGAGCAGCAATGCGAGCATGTTTTCCCCGCGCCAGCCTCTGCAAGTCTTCCAGCCGACGTCCGGGAACACGGAATGTATGAATGGTAGAATTTCCCGAAGGTGCATCCTGAGAAAAAGAAACACCATCGTAATAGACGTGAGTCGTACTTCTTTGCCGGGAATCCCACGACGCCATATGAACGACCACACCCGCCAGCAACTGCAAATCGCGCGCAATTCCAGTCTCAAGAACCGCCTGACGCATATCCGTCACCTGCGCACTTTTGTCCGAAGCAGACCCCAGCGGCTGACAGACAAGAGAGGTTCCCTCGGCATAAAGATCGCAGAACGCATCCCTTGCGATCGTAAACGCCAGATCCGCCGCAGTCTGAAAACGGTGCTGCCCCATAAGAGCACCCCGTTTATGCTCAATCTGCCAAAACTGACCCGCCATCAACGTCGCCTGATCCGAAGGCAACGTAATCTGCGCCTCAAGCCCCGCCGCCTGCGCCATAATTTCCAGCAGTTCCTGCTGGGTATGGTTGAGCCATCCATCCTGAACACGCAGATCCATTAACGCAGCCAACGCATCGCGACATTCCATCTCCAGAATGGAATGCTCAGCCACATAGTCGATATGATCAAGACGCCCCTGAAATAGCGTCGTCCAGGCTGCCGCAATATTCTGGGTATCCCGCATTTGAAGCGTCACCCATTTTCGCGCAGGCTGCTCCGCCTCGAACCATGGCTTTTCTGTTCCCTGCTTTCTAACAGCCAGACGAAGAGTAGCAACATCGCATGCCTCATAACGGCTGGCATCGATTTCAAACTGCATAAGCGCCAGAACAGGATCGACCCGCCCGTCAAAAAGAACCTGAACCTCCAGGTTTCTGACATTCATTCCAATGCTCCATCAGGCAGGCCGGACACCAGATCAGGTTCAACCGACGGAACCTTCAGAACAACCGTCTCAGAAATCCTGCCCAGATCCGGGTCAATCATCCCGTTAACCTGCGCAATTCTCCACCATTGGGATGCATCTCCAAGTTCACGCGCCGCCACATGAAACAGGGAAATATCCGCAGCACTGACAATAATATCCTGCATCATTCCCTCATGCGAAAATCGACGGCAAAGCCGTCTCCTGCCCCTGAGCCAGCGCAATATTCGCCGCAGACCGGTTGACCAGTCCCCCCGCATCCGCCGCCGCACTCAGAAGCGCTGCATTCTGACCCAGAGTCTTTAGCGAAACACTGTTGACCGGCTGGATGGCCTCAACATTCTGTCCCGTCCCGGCAATAATAGATTGCAAACCACTTCCCGCATTTTGCAGCCCCCCAGCAACAGACGCCAGTGCAGAAGGAACGGTCGCGAGATTCATCCCACTCTGCGCCACGCCATTAATCGTCCCCAGTGCGTCCGTGACTTTCGAAGCAAAACCGCCTGCACCAACCAGACTGGCCAGCGGCATCACCTGCCCGACAACCGAAGACACCTGCCCCGCTGCCGTAAAGACACCTTCGGAGATACCCGAAACGGTCCCGGAAAAACTATCGAGAGCACTCCCGACGTCATCTCCCAGCAAACCGGACAGAGTCGACAGGCTCTGAACGGACGTCGTTTCCTGAGGCCTCTCAAGAACCAGCTTATAGGAACAGACCGCCCCCTTCGCCTGATAGACGTAAGTGAACTGCGCAATCCATACCTGTACAGAAAGACCCGCCGCCGAGAAAGCAACCTGCTGTCCCGCCATGCGCATACGCTCGACTGCCTGCGCGCGCCTCTGCGCGTCAGGACCGAGAAAACGCCCACGCAATTCCAGCCGCCCCGGATCGTTGCCCAGCGCGTCCACAACCCGCCCACCACCTGGCAAACGATGCACAACCAGCATCTGACGACCGCCAACCTGCAGCGTGTCCGGAACCTCAATTCCCGTCAGAACCAGATTTCCCAGTATGACAGGCGACGACGCCCCCAAACGCCCCACAGCGCCAATGGCATTTTCTATGTCAGAAAGGCCAATACCCATCAGGGAACATCTCCTCTGTCAGAAAAATCCGATACTGCGACCGGGATACTGAGGCTGCATGATCTCATCCACACCTCCGCCAGAACGACGCGCCGCCAAACGGGCATCACGATGACCCAGCAGAAAATCCCCGCTCCTCACCTCATGCTCCAGACGATCATTCACAACTTCAGTATCGTGATATGGTCGAGCCCCTGAAAAAACATGCTGCGAATTCTGTTCCCGCCCGATCGTTCCATATGCTTCCTCGGTCAAAGGCAAAGATCGAGGAGGCGGCACAAACAGCGACTTTCCAGACGCCCTCGCCACCCCACGAATCTCAGAATGCACATCACTCCCCACACGTCTCACAGGCTTCGAATGGGATATTTTTTTGAGCACGCCCGCCCGTCTTTCCGATGACAGGCCTCGTCCGAAATCAAGATCAATTCGTTTCTTTTTAGAAACGTACTGATCTTCTTCAACACGCAATTGAGACCTCTGCCGCGAAGAAACCGGAAGGGCAGATACTCTCTTAATCCGCCCTTTATTCCCGACAAGAGCAACAACAGATCGGACAGAAAAAGAGCGCGGCATTGAAACCTGAGGCTCTCTCCGCTTTGAAAAGAGCGCCCCATACCGCGACCCCGTCGGCTTCCCTGCGCCGGGCACGCTCCGAGTACTGGACGTTTCCCGACTTCCGGAATGCGCCATCCTGACCGCAAACCCCGGAGGTCTTCGGGCACGAAGCGTCGTCGCCCATCCCGATTTCCGCAAACGGGGCACAGCCGAAACCAGCGCCCCCCTTCGCAGCATCCCACTGGCAGACTGACCGAAAAATGTCCTGACCAAGAGAATATTCCGCCAGATGTCCTCCCGCATCATATCTCTCCCTGATACCGCATCATTTCCCAGTCAAAACAGTGTCCTTCCCGTTCACCGGTAATGACACACGCAGCCAGACGCCGCGCCCCTGACCACCCCCGCAAAACATCCCACGGCACCCCGTGATCCAGAAGATAAAGCATCTCCTGAAACCCGGAGTGCCGACTCAGTTTTTTGCGACGTCCCGGATATCCTCATCCGCATCACGTTCAAAAAGCGGCGTCAGCGCAGCAATCCCAGATTTTCCGACACGCCGCGCAAGATCCCGGATTTCGTCCTTGCTCTGCGGCATCTGAACCGGCACATCATCAATCGCCGTCACGGAACAGATCATTTCCGCATAGCCCAGCCACGCAGTCGCCGAAGCCCCATTGATCGCACTTCCCGCCGCTTCGATCAGATCCAGCATGTCCGCCGGATCAATCTCGCGCAACGTCAGACGGCGCTTATCTGACAGAACAATTTCCCGCGGAAAATCACTCACGAAATCTTTGTCCTCGTAGAAGCAAAGAACTGAACCGTCTGATGGATCATATGATCCGCCTGCCAGGGATCACTTTTCAACTGCATGGAAACATTGCTGAATTCCCATGTGCTCGTCGAACCATCCGGTTCCGTAACGTATTGGTAGATCGTCCCGCTTCCGACCGTCCCCGCATTCCAGTAGGCAGCTTCCACAGCCGCCACCAGATTGTCCAACGCCGCATTGGCCCGGGCAATCTGGAACGCTCCCCGCCAGCCATTCGGAACATTGAATTCCAGCGGAACACCATTCAGCGGATTAGCACGCAGAGCATGCGTTTCCTGAGCCGCACTGAAAGACGTCACATCCCTCAGATCCACCCGCTGACCATTCCACAGAACCGTAATCCGGCAATCCCGGCCAATGCTGTATGGATTTGCCATTTAGCCGACACTCCCTGAAGCAGACGATACAGTGACAGATGCGCCACCTTGCAGATTGACAATGAATTTCTCGTTGATGCCCTGATATCGAACAGCCACATCCGCCTGCACATACCCGAGCGCCGTGCGGGATTGCGGATTATTGCTCGAATCACAGATCACACTGTAGGGTAATTCACCATTCTGAACGCCCAGAATACCCTGAGACAGCAGAGACGACAGAAAACCCAGAAGCGTCGAGCGAATATCGCTGAACAGCGTGTCGTTAATAACTTCGCCGACATAACCACCCATGCCGCCTGCAAGCGAAGACGCAATATAGTTTGTCAGACGCGTGTAGTTATCGCCATTCATGGTGCTCTTGCTGGACGAATTATGTCCACACCGTACCGCCCAGTAACTTCCGCCCGGAGCCGGATTACAGATCACATCAATTCCAGCCGTAAACAGCACGGACAGTTCCGCCGTGGAATATGTCGCACTGCTTCCCGTCAGACCGGCCTTCTGGCTTCCCACAACCCCCGACAGCGCCTTGTTCAGACTGGACTGTTCAGGTGAAAGTGCGGCCAGTCTGCCACCCGCAAATGCCTGCGGACTCACAAGAATCACGCCATTGCTGTCATCATTCCACCACAGCCAGTCCCCGAACATGAGCTTGACCGACGCCGCATCCAGACCACTCGATGCCTTGACCGCAATCGCATTCGTCACCGTATCCGCGGCAGGACCCACGGCGATCATATAGACCCCTTCGGACGTTCCGAACGCTGCCTGCGCCGTATAGGACGTACTGTCCGACACACCATGCAGCAGTCCGACGGCACATCCCTGCCCACGCAGCGCATACATGCCCGTCCGGACCGTGCTGTCCTGACCCAGGAACTGCGCCGTGGTCGGAACGCCACCATCCGTTCCGCCTGAAAGCATCACACTCGCAGCCGCAACAGCCGGCACCGTTTCCGGCAACACAACCTTCACGAGCGCACTCAGATCCTGCGCCACAGCAGCGGCAATCCCGGACCATTCCGCACCGGCATAAGTCCTTGAACCCAGCTCGGCATGCGTCACTGCAAGCGCATAGCCGGACCCCGTAGCCGTCACTGCGGCAACAATGCCATTACCCGCACTTCCAGTGCAGACAGCCTGAATCGTCACCCCGTCAAGCGCACCGGAAGCCGCCACATCCGTTCCGTCCGTCACCCGAACAACCACGAACGTCGACGCTTCCTGCATCACGGCGATATTGACCGCCAGCCCCGCATCCGTCGTCTTGTTCTGCTTGGCGCCAAACGCCGCGATATAGTCGCTCATGCCCCCGATCGGCAGCGGCATCCCCACCGGGCCCCAGCCAGCGGTTCCCACAATCCCCAACACCGAAGACGACGCACCCGAGAGGGCCAGCGTCTGCGGCTGGGCAATCTGCACATAAAGATTTGGCACGGTCAGTGCCGTGGTGTTCAGCGTTCCCGCCTGATAGACCAGAGACATCCCCGGATCGCTCTCCAAAATGCAGAAAGCGGGCACCTCCATGAAGGTTACCCGCTTTCCTGATGAAATTTCAGCCTTGTGATTCAGCTTCTTCGTCAGCCGCCGAGCGCAACCACCGTTCCAAAACGGTCAACACTCAGGCCCGGATAGGCCGAAGCGGCTGCCTGTGCCGCAACCACAACCTGCATGGCCTCCAGAGCCGCCGTCACCGTCTGGTTCGCCGCCCCAGGAGCCAGAACTCCGAACGGTGCCGAAAGCCCCTCCCCTGCGGACAGGTTTCTGATCCCGCACAGCATTTCGGACGCCCACTGCACCTGCAGGGTGTCGAATACCAGTTCATAGAAATAATCCCGCCGATACAACGCCTCGTTCTGCATCGTGTCGACGTCTTCCACACTCTGAAAGCGAAGCTGAGCCTCCCGCCCGTCCAGAGTACTGATCCAGCTCTGCTCTGCCAGCGCGGTATCCAGAACAGATGCCAGCGTTTCCCGCGCCGTCGCATCTGCCGTCCAGATCGAAACCCGGTAAAGCTGCGCCTGACGCCGCGTCACCCGCACCGACTGGCCGTACCCACCGGCACGACCATTCAGAACCCGCCCCGGCACACTGACAACCGCACCAGTCGCCACACCGCCAGTCAGCGCCGCCGCCAAAGCCGCAGCAACCGTCTCGGGCGTATCCTGCGCCGTCACAGCATAAGCCGCAGACGATTCTCCTCCCTGCGGCATATCATCCAGCCAGATCGCCACAACTCCCGCCGGCGTCGCAGTTCCGGAAAAAACGATCTCAACCGCCCCATTCGTTACGACAACTCCGACCGTAGGCTCAACCTTCTGCTGCACCCGCCAGGGCCGTCCCAGTGGTTCCGCCCAGTCCGGCATTTTCCGCGGCGCCATCGTAACGGTTACGAAATCGATGTTGTTGCGAATATTCTGAGCCGCAAAAAGATCGCTCGGCAACAGCCATCCCCGCCGCAACACCACCTGCCGACCCGTCACCGAAACACCCGACAGCCCCTGCGGATAAAGAATCTGTGCACAATTATAAGCCAGCGCCAGCCCGACTTTGGAGGCATCCGTCATTCTTCTCCCCCCTCAGACCTGCTGAAACGACATGGTACACCGGATACCGAACCCAGATATTTCCACCGCATTGACCGTATAGGTCGTCCCCAAATCGGTCGTAACCGTCATATACGGCGTCAGAACAACTCCCGGCAGAAGGGGAAGATACATCGCAGACTGACCCGGCCGTGTCGCCCCCGGAACACCACTTCCCGAAGATTCTCCCTTCGCACGCATGATGATGGCCGCCGGACACTCCGAGACGAGCGTCTGCACCACTCCCGTAACACCACTGACCGACACGGTGCGACTGCACACCACACAGAGCGGTGGCCGCAGAGGCTCCACGGACGCTACGAAATACGTCCGGCCACTCGCAGCAAGAATATCGCCCACCTGCGTATCATCCCGGTGATCCGTCAGAACATATTCCGTCGGGATCCCCCATCCGATCGGACGCTCAAACGAAAACCCGGCATCTACGTCGAAAGCCAGCATCGGCTGCGCATAAACCACCCTCATCGGCGACAGACCGCTCGAAGGACGATACTGCTCGCCCGAAGCTCCCAGAACCTGTGCTGCTTTGGCATATCCTCTGGAAAGCCGGGCTGCGATCATTGCCTGCTGCACACCGCACTCCTCAAACCACGATTGCCCGGCCGTCCTGCAACTCCAGTCCACCCGTCACGCCCAGAAACGCACACAGACGACGACGCCACAGCGTAAACAGCATCATCCGATCCTGCACTTCACGACCATTGCGATACCAACTGGCCGCCCGCGCCGTATCCAAATTGTCCGACGACGCCGTAATTGCGGTTTCGAGCGGATAAAGCTGCGACAGATAAAGCCGGATCTGCTGCAACTCCGCCGCAGACAGATAATTCATCCGCCATTCCAGCGCGCCCTCAACCTGAAAGAAACGCCAGGATTCCTGGTTTCTCTCCCGTGATCCGACCGCGGGATACCCACAGAACCGCCGGATATCCATTTTCTCTCCTTCCGAGAGAATATCCGTCGATAAACCAACCGTTCCGGACATGTCATTCCCCCCGCAAGAAAGGCCCCCGCCTCAAAGACAGGGGCCGGAAATAGGTCAGAACGTCAGACCAAGAGCATCCGTACCAAGGCTCTCGATCACAACACCCCGCTTGAGATAGCTGTTCGTCGCCGTCGGAATGACCGTCATGTCCGCCGTCACATCGGTCGGCAGAGCAAAACCGCCAATCCAGTACCAGGACTGCGCAATAATCTGGCGCAGACGATCCAGCGGTTCACGCGTCACCATCGCCACGCTGTCCACCATCTCGATCAGCGCCCGCTCGGCATCCGGAATGTCGGAATGTCCCGTCAGCGCACAGTCACCTTCGATCAGAGCACCCTGCCCCAGCAAAAGCGCACGATGAATGGAACCCGCACCAAGCGACGCCTGCTGCGGCGCTTCCGTCGTCGGAATAAACCGCACGCCCAGAAGTTCAATCACCTGACCGGAACGATACTCTTCCGAACCATAGGCACCACGATACAGATGCTTGAAATCCGGATCGCGGAACATCGACAGAAGCTGCAGATCATCCAGATAACAGTGATACGCACCATTAATCATCGGCACGTTGTTGCGCCGCAGCGTCGCCACACCCGCCAGAACCTGCTGGATACCCAGCGTATCCGCCAGACCGTTCGCACTCGCCGTCTGCAACGCAGCCGTCGTCAGACGACCATTTGGACGGATCACCATAGGCGCCGTGGATGCCACAACCGCCTGACCTTCCGTACCATCCGCAACCGAAACGGATGCCGAGAATGTCATCTGCCCAGAAACACCGCCCGGCGCTGTAGACACATTCATCCCGTCCGCTGCCACGCTGACAAGCGTGTAGACATCGCTACCCACTGTCACAGTCATGCCATGAGTCGCACTGATCGCCGTGACTTGACCATTGACGATCACGGACTGGAAGCCCCGGATGTCATCAACCGAAATGGTATTCCCAGCGCTCCCCAGTGTCGTCGTCACGCGCGTATTGCCGCCCAGATAGCCGCCCACGCCATTCTGCGCACCACCAAACAGCGTATTGCGCGCCAGACGATCCAGAGACTGCATCGCCTGCACACCATTGGTGTTGGCGTTGGCCAGAAACTGCGACGCAATCCCCACGCCACTGGTCACCATGTTCAGGTCGATCGTATCGCCATACTGGTTGATAGACAGCGTGTACTGTTCAACGGCCCACCCAGACGGGCTCAGACCATTATCAAAATTGGTATTCCCCGTCGGATTAAGCGGCGTCGTTACAGGCGCCTTAAGGCTCTTGCGTGTTTTCGTCAGCGTCTCACCAATGGCGTTCGGGAATACTTCGCGATCAGCAACCTGACGGAAACCCAAACGGGATTTCAGACCATTCTCGAATTCTCGGGCCAGAAAACCCTGCTGAATGGCGGCCTGAAGCTGAACAGGAAAATTATCAATGCTCATGTATTTTTTCCGTAAATGTGTTGTCTGAACCCGGTCTGCCATCAGACCCGGTCAAATATCGTCCCGAGGCTCACTTCTGAGCCAGAAACTGCCATTTGCGCGTTTCGTAATCAGCCTCGCTGACGGCCCGCGCATTGAACGCTTCGATCCCACCCGGACGAGGCGCTGCCTGCCCGACCGTCGTCCCGCTCGAATATCCAGGCCGCAGCACCTCGCCAAACAGATAAGCCCGCTCCTGACGGGCCTGCTGCAAAGCCTCGGACACACCGATCACCGACCCATCTTCGCCCCGATCAATCCCGCTAAGATCAATCAACCGCACAACATCATCAGGATTATGCGCACCATTCCGGATTGCCTCTGCCCGAAGTGCCGACACAATAACCTCCCGGTTACTATCCTCCCGCACCCGTGCCAGCGCTTCTTCATGACTGCGCTGAAGCGTCTCCTGCCGCGTCACAACATCCGTCATTTCCTGACGGACCGCCTCAACTTCGCTCCGCGCTTCATTCAGCGCTTGACGCAGAGCATCCACATCCTCAATGGTGTCATCAGTTCCGGACATCATTCCCCCGTCAACACTCATGCTTGTTCAGAAGCACACCACTGCTCCAGCATTTTCCATTCCGTATTCGGATCAGAATTTCCCGATGCCATTGCAAACATCCGAACCGCAGTTTCGCGGCTCAGAATTCCATTGGAAACCGCCACCACCAGCCCCTGCACCAGCGACAGCAACTCCGGGTCCGTGGACGGAAACCATGCCGGCCACCGCAAACTCATGCGGCAATACGGCAGATCCTTGACCAGCTCGCCCCCAAGCCGCAGCCCGTTCTCCAGAACACAGGAAAAGCGACACGCCATCCGATAAATCGACAGCAACGCACCTTCCCCGTAGGAATGCCGCAAACGATCCACCAGCCAGATCAGCGGCTGACACATCATTTCCATGGCCTTGCCGGACTGCGCCCCGCCGACCCGGTCACCATGCGCACGGTTTCCGTGAAGCTGCTCCAACACCACCAGCCGCAGTTCCCGATAATGATCGAGCACCGCACCCGCAGCATTTCCGTTGATCTCCAGAAGCTTCGCATCGCCCTCGGGCGGAAGCGTCAGCGCCGAAGCTGCGCCCCCCTGATGCGCCACTCCATCGGAAAAACCACCCGTTTTCAGGACAAGCGTCGGATCGGAGCCATATTTCAGCCCCCGCCCCGCCTGAGACAGCAGATAATCCGCTTCGATCACCGTATCGATGGCCCGCTCAAACGTGCACTCGCCTTCCGGATCGCGCCCACAGGGTCCACCCAGATTGCGCGTCCACACAATCGGTACAAACCCCAGCCCATGCCGAACGGACCGGCTTTCATCCCGAACGCCGCCATCCATTCCCACCAGCCAGGGCACAGACACCGCACAGTCCACCGGCGTCCAGACCCGCTGCCACCAGAACTGAGCACCCAGAAGCTCATCCGCAATCGGATAACCCTGCGCCGCCAGATCCCGCCCCCGGACAAGAAACCGCTCCTCAACCCGCAACAGTTCGCCCGTCGCATCATCCCAGAACGGCGTCAGATACGCCGTTTCCAGAACAGACAGCTTCGGAACCCCCGCCGACACTTCAAACAGGATCGCAACCGAGCCGACAGACCCGAGCCGCGCCGCCTCCATCAGAAGCGACGCCAGTTTGGTCTGCGAAGCAAACGTGCTCATGGCATGCGCCACCCGCACCTCGTCCGTCACCAAACCGGGCCAGTGCGTATCACCAAAAAGGAGCGAAACTGCCTCATCCACAACCGTCCGACACAGATTGGTCCGGACCGAAGGACGACGGCTGGATAGCGGGATATATTCTCCCGCTCCCGACTTCTCCATCGAGAACGGATGCGGCAGCGCATCATACTGCGTCCCATCCAGAACACGCTTGAGCGCCAGCAGCCGCGCCGTCCGCGCGGACGCACCCGCAGGAACAGCATAACGCTGTTGCAGGGACAACCAGTCCATGTGTTCTCCATTGTTTCAGGCCACTCGCCGACCTGAAACGGTCGGCTCAGCGCGCCAGCGAAAATCCAGACGAGCTCCAGCCCGTCATGCCACCGTTTCCGGCAAGCATCAGTTCACTCAGCCCCCAGACCATCGCATCCGCCCGATCCGGAGACCGTGGCCCGCGATATCCACTGACCGAGAAATGACAGAGCTGATCTTCCAGAGCCGTAAACCGGCCATGATGAACCACTCTGTCAACCTCGTAGAGTGCCGCAACCGGTTCCGCGCGCGCCGCCTTACCCCGCGCCGCCGTTACCAGCTTGACGGAAGCATGCGCCCGCACACTCCGGATCGTGCCCTCTACCAGAGCCCCCCCGAAGTTCCGCTCCGCAACAATGCGTTCAGCACCCCAGTCATCAAATGCCCGCAAGGCCCTGGCAGCCCAGCCCGCCGGGCTATCCCGGGCAGACAGATCTTCCAGAACATGCCCCACACCAGCCGCGTCAACGCCGCAGACCACAATCCCGATCTCGTCGGACCTGTAGTCTTCCGGCCCCGCCGCCCCCGAAGGATCAACAGACACCAGAATACGCCGCATCCGAGCTGCCACATCTGTCCGGCTCTGCGCCGTAATCGCCGCCTCACGCCGAAACATCTCCAGCCGCCACAGCGCCCCTTCGACAACCGATTGATATTCACCATACAG
The DNA here is from genome assembly GCF_015244675.1 of Gluconobacter cerevisiae. Lineage (GTDB taxonomy): Bacteria > Pseudomonadota > Alphaproteobacteria > Acetobacterales > Acetobacteraceae > Gluconobacter > Gluconobacter cerevisiae. Next base: position 107,435 of record NZ_JABCQO010000009.1, read on the forward strand.
AAACCGCCGTTTTTCCCGCTCGGGAAGCGTTTCCAGACTGGCAAGATAATCCTCGCTCAGATTGTCCCGGTTCGCCTGCGGATTCAGGATCATCGTCGCATAAAGCGACCGATCCCCCACTGGCTCCCCCGACTTGGGCTCGATCCCGCTTTCGAAAAGCGCATAAAGCCAATGCCCCATCGCCGGCGGATTGGCATCGATATATTCCTTGACCGCAAGATCCGTTTTCTGCGCCAGACGCGTCAGAAGCATATTCCGCGCGCCATAACTGATCTGACTAGCCTCGTTCAGATAAACAGTCGCAAACTCCAGACCCAGAATCTTCTCGGTCCGCTGCTCGTCATCCAGCCCCCCGAAAAAGATCGTCGATCCATTCGGGAACGTCACAACACAATCCTGCCGGTCCAGCTTCCACCCGACCTGCGGAAAACACATCCGCATGACTTTCGGAAACGTATCCCGCAAAACCGACGCCTTCAGCGCCGTCAGACGATGACGAAAAATGCCATGTCGACTTTCCGGAGCCTTCAGCGCCCGTATCACAACGGCCCGAACCAGAACAAAGGTCTTCCCCGACCGCGACCCACCCCTCAGAAGAATATGTCGTGCCGGCCCACCGAGCAGCCGCACCGCATCACGCTGCGAGTCATTCAGTCTAAAGGGCGCTGTCATCACTACTGATATTGATCGAGATTATCCCCGAACGTCCATCAGCCTCCATACCAGCCCTGAAACGGGACGGACGATGCGCCCGAAGCAGAAACGCCATTAAACCGTCACTGTAACGCTTCCGAACAATCGGATTTCCCGTATCCGGATCGCAGACGACACGTCCCGCATACGTAATGGGTTCATCATATCCCTCTACGGCTCTCCGCCGCGCTTCCGCCTCCAGAGCATCTGCAGCTTCTTCCAGAGCATCCTCCCAACGGGACGAAAAATCCTTATCCGTCTCTTTCCAGAGATACAACGTACTTCGCCGGACCTCCGCAACACGTCCGGCTTCCGAAATATTCCCACTTACAGACAGATACTCGAGAAACCTTTTTTTCCGTTCTTCTGACTGCTCCCGCCGCAAGGAACATTTGCCGGATATTTCTTCACCCATCTGCTTCAACCTTTTTCCTCAGATCGACCTGAGAACCAACCATCAGCCTGCTCTCAACGCAGCCTCCCTGCGGCTCATCATACTCCCCTCCAGCCAGACAGCCCGAACCGGCTTCTGCCGCAGACGCGCGACATTCTGGCACGTTCCTGTCCGTGCCTGAGCCTCCACATTACGCCGCACCTGCTCCCGCTCGGCCTGCACAACCACGCGCGCCAGAGTTTCCGGCGCAACCTGTCCGATCAGCCGAACTGACAGAACCGAACGCTGACAAGGAATAGACCTGCATCTCACATCCAGGCGTGAAAGACCCGCCTCCACCAGCTCATGCCATTCCAAAGCGACATCAGCCCGATGAACCGGCTCCCCCTCATACACAAGAGGACATCCCACAAGTGAGGCTGATTTCCTTTGAAGGACAATAAAAGTCTGACGACCAGACAATACAACGCTACCAGAAGAAATGTCACATTTTTCCATCGATCAGGAAACTTCCAAAATAAAAGCCGACCTTCTTTTCAGAAGACCGGCTTTGGATATTTATGTATAATTCTTCAGTATGCATTTTTTATACCAAAACCGCGCTCACATAGCAATAGGTAATTTATCGTTGACAGATTTTTTCTTATTCTTCTTTTGAGAAATTACATCGTAAACATGCGCGAGCTGTTCCAAAAGCAACGCGCACTGAGCCGAAACCTTCATCCGCGCACGCCCCTCCGACAAAGCCGGGTAAAGATGTCGCGCCATGGCCGAAAACGACATCTCACGCGCCAGAAGCATTTCCAGTCGAACATGAGCACACAGACCAAGCATATCGCGAATCTGCGTCAACCGCGCAGAACATTGGCCTCGCCCTATCATCCAGGTGTGAATGTCACCCCGTTCCCTGACACGCCCATCAGACGATGGATTTTCCATTACTCCCAAAGACGCAAAGACGTATTCACGATACCAACGATCCGCGGCAGCCAGTTCTCCATCCCCAATGTCACCCGCGTCGTACATCGACTGCACCGCGTTCACGACCCGAAACGTCTTGCCGACTTCACGGATTTCCGAATGATGGTATCGCTCCGCCGTCGGCTTCACCACGATTTCAGTCACACCGCATCCCCTCAACGAAGATACCTCCTGTATTCTGTCGAGCATCAGTTGATCTCCACATCAACATCACGGCCACCCATCGGCTGCAATCCAGGAAAAACCGGCACCAGATCCGCCCCCCACAATGCATTCCAACTGACTGGATGTCCCGCAGGAAGGGCCTCAGCAGTTTCTCTATCCGTCACTATGCGAGCCTTCGGAAAAGACGCCCCGGACGTTTTTTGAACGGAACGGCGGCGCCCCTTGCGCGCATTTCCACGCTCCGGTAGCCAACCATCAGAAGCAAGCATGGCAGCAAGAGCACTTGCAGACACACGACGCGGTACGGGACCTGATTTGACCTGCCTCATTTCAACATCCTTTCTTAATACGGAACCGTTATATTTTTGGCAAAATGCCACAGCGCATGATAAAAAAAACTTCTTCTGGATTTGGCATAAAGCCATTGCTAAAAAGGCCTTATGGCCAAACACAAGCGCCCTGACTCTCTGACTACACTCCAACGAGCCATAGGAACTCGCATTTCCTGGGCCCGTGAGCTCGTCATGCCCAACCAGAGCGAGTGCGCCCGCCTGCTGGGCGTAGATGCTTCCACGCTAAACAAGATCGAACGCGGCGACCGTGCACCCAGCGTCTTTCTCATCGCGGCGCTCTCGAACCGGCTGCGCGTATCGACCGATTTTCTTCTGAAAGGCGTCCTGAACGGTCGTACCGACGAAGAACTGGCCCTGCGACTGGCTGCCCTACACCCAGAGTTGGTGCTCCAGCGGCAAGACATGGCTCCGAACACGGACAGAAACACGTCTTCCGACACACCTGATCCGCCCAAGAGACCAGATGAGGAGATCCATTAGTGACCGTTTCACTGGTTTCCATACGCATTCAGGTGCCCCCCATTCGATACAACACGATAAATCCGCTTTATCGATGGAATGAACAAATCGGAAACATCCCCGGTCATCAGATTTTCTGAATTCATGACCGGCTCCCTTCCTTCCCCGCCAACCGCCCCCATGGCAGCCGTCGATTAACGATAAATTAATGGCACTGTGCCACTGGGTCAAGAAACAAATATGGCTTTGAGCCATTATGACGGGTTTGAGCTGCCCTATTTTCCCTGCATTGCAGCCATAGTCGGGGAAAGAAAACACAGTCTTCCCCTCATCATTTCCTCACGAAACTGATGGGAAGAGTTTCATATTTCAGCTTTTTTCAGACACCGATTTTTTACAGAATCTATATTTGTTTGATATTAATTAACAAATTAAGACGTTCTGTATCTGTTTTATACTGAAGGGAGCAAAAAAAGGCGCGCCGTTTTTTCTGCTCCAAAAACAGGCTCCATCAACGGGACATGTTTATCAAAACGCAACGTCTTCCAAAGTCACTCATCCTTTGCGGAGAGTCACTCGTGAATAACATCCAGATCCCCAAAGCGGGTATATTCACCTTCGAAATATAGCTGAATCATTCCGGTAGGCCCATGACGCTGTTTCTCAAGAATCAGCTCGGCCTTGTTATGCACCAACGCCATCTTGCGTTGCCACTCTTCTGTCGCAACCTGAAACTTGTCGTTGCTATCATAGGCGCTGTCTTTGGGTTGACGCTGTTGTAGGTAATATTCGTCGCGATAAACGAACATGACCGCATCCGCATCCTGCTCGATCGAGCCCGATTCGCGTAGATCCGACAGCATCGGTCGTTTATCTTCACGCGATTCGACCTGACGCGACAACTGGGATAGCGCAATCACCGGAACAGAAAGTTCTTTCGCAATCGCCTTCAACCCCTGTGTAATCATCGAAATTTCCAGAACACGGCTGTCAGGCTTGGTGCCGATAGCAGGCCGCATCAATTGAAGATAATCCACAACAACAAGGCTCAACCCCTGCGTCCGAGCCAACCGTCGGCAGCGTGTTCGCATAGCCGACAGGGAAATCGCCGGCGTATCGTCAATATAGAGCGGCAGCCTCTGAAGCTCCCGTGCCACACGGACAAAACGGTCGAACTCCTTCTGCCCGATATCACCGCGACGGATCTTCTCACCCGAAACCTCAGCCTCACCCGACAAAATACGGGTCGCCAACTGCTCGGACGACATTTCCAGCGAGAAGATGGCAACCGACCCCTTTGGTTTCTCCCCACTATCCTCAGCATCCCGCAGAATCGACCGAGCCGCCGAGAACGCAATCTTGGTGGCAAGCGCTGTCTTCCCCATTGCAGGACGACCAGCAAGGATAATCAGATCGGAAGGATGCAAACCGCCGGTCCGCTTGTCGAAGTCCCGCAGACCCGACGTCAGACCCACCACATCGCCTGTCCGCTGATAGGCCTTTGTCGCGACCTTGACCGCTTCCGTCAAAGCGTTGGTAAAAGAAACGAAACCGCCTTCCTGGCCCCGTTCCGTCGCCAGCTTGAACAACGCCTCTTCGGACGCCGCGATCTGATCTGACCCGTCCAGATCCGGTCGCGCACCAAAAGCATTGTTGACGACCGTCTCGCCGATATCGATCAGCTGCCGCCGAACCCAGGCATCATGGATCACCCGCCCATAATCACCCGCATTGACGATCCCCACCATCGCCGTCAACAGCTTGGCCAGATACGCAGGCCCGCCCGCTGCATCCAGAACACCAGTATGCTCGAACTCGGCCCGCATGGTCACGGGATCAGCCAATTGCCCCCGCTCAATCCGCCGGGCAATCGCTTCATAGATCCGCCCATTCAGCGGATCGGAAAAATGGGCCGGCTCCAGAAAGTCCGAAACCCGCTCATAAGCTTTGTTATTCGTCAGGATGGCGCCCAGCAGCGCCTGTTCGGCAGCAACACTGGACGGAGGACTGCGTCTCAACAGGAGACCCAGATCCCCATCGTTCGAGGAAGCCTCAGAGGCGGACGGAGAGGAATGCGATTCGATCATGTTCACGCGTCCTTCTAACATCCCGCTCCATCACCAGAAACGGATTAACTGGCGATCCAGCCATCCTCTGCCAGCACCACACCCGCCAGATAAAGGCTGCCACAGATCAACACACGAGCCGGAGCGCCCTCTTCAGAAACAAGTCGCTCCAGCGCAGCTCTGACAGTCGGTCCAGCAATCGCCCGCCCGCCCGATGCAGCAACGATTTCCTCAACCGGCATCGCCAGATGCTGCCCCGGCTCCGAAACTGCCTGAACCGAAGCAGCCCGTTCGATAATCGGCCTCAGGAACCCGGAGGCATCCTTCGTCTGCTTCACACCCGCAATCACGTGTACCGGTCGGTCTTTCCAGACTTCCAGCACCGTCCCAAGAACCTGTCCAGCGTCTGGATTATGCCCGCCATCGAGATACAGCTCCCACCCCTCAGGCAACATCCGAGCCAGCGTTCCGTCCAACTTCTGCAAACGTGCAGGCCAGAACGTCCGGGCAATCCCCTGATAGGCCGAAAGCGGCAGCTTCAACCCTGACACACGCAGAGCCGCCACAGCCAACGCCGCATTCCCGGCCTGATGCTGGCCTTTCAGCGCAGGCAGCGGCAACGAAAGAACCCCGTCCGCATCCCGGTAATCCAGACCATCCACCCGCTCAGTGACGAAAATATCCTGTCCCACCACCCGAAGCGGCGCATCCAGTTCCGCAGCCCGGCGCCGAATGACATTCAGAGCGTCCGGTGCCTGAGCCGCCGAAACAACCGGAACTCCCGCCTTGATGATCCCGGCTTTTTCACCGGCAATCGCCGCGACAGTGCTGCCCAGAAATGCTTCATGATCCAGACTGACTGGCGTAATCACGCAGACAGCAGGCTTCGGCACCACATTGGTCGCGTCCAGCCGTCCGCCAAGCCCGACCTCCAGAACCACCAGATCCGCCGACACCTGCGAAAACAGCAGGAAGCCCGCAGCCGTCAGAACCTCGAAAACCGTAATCGGGGCACCAGCATTGATCCGCTCGACCGTCTCGAGCGCTGCAACCAGCACATCCTCGTCCACAAGCTGCCCCGCCAGTCGGAACCGCTCGGTCACGCTCACCAGATGCGGACTGCTCATGACATGCACCCGCAGCCCGGCTGCTTCGGCAATCGCCCGCAGATTAGCGCAGGTACTGCCCTTGCCGTTCGTACCCGCCACATGAATAACGGGCGGCAGATGACGCTCGGGGTGATCCAGCTTCGCCAGCAGCACTTCAAGCCGCCCCAGCGAAAGATCGATCAACGCCGGATAAAGCTCCTGAAGGCGCGCAAGCACGGCACCAGGCCGCCCCTGATATTCACCGGACAGCCGAACCGGCACCCCAAGCTCCGCAGTCATCAGGCCGCTGCGTCAGAAACGGTTTTCTGGCGCGTCATCATACCCAGAATCCGTCCCAGCAGTTCCGGCAGCTCAGAGCGTTTGGCCACGATATCGACCATCCCATGCTCACGCAGATACTCCGACCGCTGGAAGCCTTCCGGCAGCTTCTCGCGAACGGTATCCTGAATGACGCGTGGCCCGGCAAACGCGATCAGCGCATTAGGCTCGGCAATATGTACATCTCCCAGCATCGCAAAGGACGCCGAGACACCACCCGTCGTCGGATTCGTAAAGACAACAACATACGGCAGACCCGCTTCCTGAAGCATCTGCACACCGATCGTCGTCCGCGGCATCTGCATCAGACTGACAACGCCTTCCTGCATTCGCGCCCCGCCCGAGGCCGTGTAGACCACCAACGGTGCCTTCTGCAGAACAGCCAGACGACAGGCCGCAACAAATGCCTCACCCAGCGCAGCCCCCATGGTCCCCAACAGGAACTCAGGTGCCATCACCGCCACCACGGCCTTCTGTCTCTTGATCAGACCATGTGCAACCACAAGCCCCTCATCGAGATGGGACTTGTTCCGCGCATCCTTCAGGCGATCCGTATATCGCTTGGAATCCTTGAACCCCAGCGGATCAACCGGCATCTTCGGCAGTTCGATAGTGGTGTATTCTCCCCCATCAAACGTCCAGCCCAGACGCTCCTTCGCCGTCGCGCGCATATGATGACCGCAATGCGGACAGACCTTCTCGGATCGCTCCAGCTCCTTGGTGAGCATCATCTGCCCGCAGGATTCACAGTTGGTCCACAGATTGTCCGGCACGTCCCGCTGAAGCAGGCCACGCAGCTTGGGTCGGACGTAGTCAGTCATCCAGCTCATGTCGTCTCATTACTTTCTGCCCGCCTTCAGGACAAAGGACGGAGTGGGGTAAAGCCCGGCAAAGGGCTACATTCTCTGGCGCGTTTTAACGCCGAGGCATCAATTATGCCAGCCCAACCGTCAGCAGCCCCAGCTTATCTCTCCCGCCCGCATCACAAAACATGTCATCCTCCCTGATACAAACCACAAGATCACGCGTTGTGTCACGGAACCGGCAGGCCTCCCGACAGAGACCCGCCAAAACAGATCACGTTTCCAAACGGAGAAAACCATGTCCGACAGCTTCAACACGCTTCGTTTTCCCAACCCTCAAGGTCTCAAGCCCGGCTGGTTCATCGGCTTCGGCGCTGTCCTGATCGTCTTGGGCATTCTGGCCGCCCTCGACACCATCGCCACCACTCTCGCCAGCATGGTGGTCCTCGGCGTCCTGATGATCATCGGCGGCGTCGCACAAGTCATGCAGAGCTTCGCCCACCGCGGCCTCCCCGTCCCGAACCAGTGGCTCTCCGGACTGATCGGCGGCCTCTACATCCTGGGCGGCCTCCTCCTGATCGAGGAGCCCGCAACCGGCTCGATCTTCATCACGGCCATTCTCGCAGGCTGCCTGATCTTCGCCGGCCTTGCCCGGACCTTCTGGGCCGGTGGTCACCGCACCAACAAAAGCTGGATCATGCTGGCCTTCAGCGGCCTTATCACGCTGGTCGTGGGTATTCTGCTTTATATGACGCTACCCTGGTCCGGCCTCTGGCTGATCGGTATGTTCATCGCCGTAGAACTGCTGATGGCAGGGTTCGCAACAGTGATGTTCGGATTTTCCCTGCGCAACAACACCTGATCAAACGCGCTACGGCAGGCCGAACCTGCCGTAGCGTCAAAGATCAGGCCCGAAAATTAAGCCCGAACCGCCGCAGCCAATTCCTCAAGTTGCGCCAGAACAGCCGGAACGGTCCGCTCCGTTGCCCGCCCGTCTTCAAGCGTACCCGCCATGGTCTTGATCAAAGCAGAGGCCACAACAGCCGCATCCCCGATCCGAGATGCCGTCCGCGCCTGCTCCGGGGTAGAAATCCCAAACCCGACCGCCACTGGCAGGCTGGTCGCTTCCCGGATACGCGGCAGCGCCTTCTCCAGATCGGCAGCACTCGCACTGCTCGTCCCCGTAATTCCGGTAATGCTCACATAATAAACAAAACCGCTCGCATCCCGCAGCACGTGGAACAGACGGGAGTTCGACGTCGTCGGCGCCACGAGCGAAATAATGTCCAGCCCCGCCTCTCGCGCATGCGCATCCAGCAGGTCCGCTTCTTCGGTCGGCATGTCGACAACAATAATCCCGTCCACTCCGGCCTGAGCCGCATCGAAACAGAATTCCGCCGGACCGTAACTGTCGATCGGGTTCAGATATCCCATCAGTACGATCGGCGTCTCACTGTCCGTCTCCCGGAATGTCCGGACCATCTGAAGCACAAGCCCTAGCGTCGCCCCGGCCTTCAGCCCACGCAGGGCCGCCGCCTGAATCGTCGGCCCATCCGCAGACGGATCGGAAAACGGAACACCGATCTCGATCAGATCCGCCCCCGCTGCCGGCATCGCCCGCAGCAGTTCCAGCGAGGTGTCATAATCCGGATCACAGGCCTGAAGATACGGAATCAGCGCCCCGCGCCCTTCCTTTTTCAGAGCTGCAAAACGTGTCTGGATCCGGCTCACAGATTCACTCCCAGATGATGCGCCGCGGTAAAGATATCCTTGTCCCCACGCCCGGAGACATTCAGAACGATGATCTGGTCCTTCGCCATCGTGGGCGCAATTTTCATGACATGCGCCAGACCATGCGCACATTCGAGCGCCGGAATGATGCCTTCCGTTCGCGTACAGACCTGAAACGCCTCAAGCGCCTCCTCATCCGTCACACCGACATACTCGGCCCGGCCAATATCATTCAGCCAGGAATGCTCCGGCCCGATCCCCGGATAATCCAGCCCCGCGCTGATCGAATGCGCTTCCTCAATCTGACCGTGCTTGTCCTGAAGCAAATAGGTCCGGTTGCCATGCAGCACACCCGGACGACCACGGGAGATGGACGCCGCCGTCTTCCCGGAATCCAGTCCATGCCCCGCCGCCTCAACACCGATCAGCCGCACATCCGCATCATCCAGAAACGGATGGAAAATCCCCATCGCGTTCGAGCCACCACCAATGGCCGCGACAATCACATCCGGCAGACGCCCCTCAGCCTGAGTGATCTGCTCCTTGGTCTCAACCCCGATCACAGACTGGAAATCACGAACCATCTCCGGATACGGATGTGGCCCGGCCACCGTGCCTACAAGGAAATACGTATCCGCAACATTGGCCACCCAATCGCGCATGGCCTCGTTCATCGCGTCCTTGAGCGTCCCCGCCCCGGCCGTCACGGGCTTCACTTCCGCACCCAGCAGATGCATGCGGAACACATTGGGCTTCTGCCGCTCAACGTCCGTCGCGCCCATGTAAATGGTACATTTCAGACCGAACAGCGCACAGACCGTCGCCGTCGCCACACCGTGCTGCCCCGCCCCCGTCTCTGCGACAATCCGGGTCTTGCCCATCCGCCGGGCCACGAGAATCTGCCCCATGACGTTGTTGAGCTTGTGCGACCCTGTATGGTTCAGCTCTTCACGCTTGAAATAAACTTTCGCGCCGCCGAGCTCTTCCGTCAGATGCCGGGCAAACCACAACGGGCTCGGACGACCGACATAATCCTTCAAATAATAGTCCAGCTCTTCGCGGAACGCGGGGTCCACCTGCGCGGCACGATAGGCCTCATCCAGTTCGAACAGCAGCGGCATCAGCGTTTCCGCAACGAAGCGACCGCCAAAAATCCCGAACCGTCCCCGTTCGTCAGGGCCGGAACGAAGCGAATTGGCCAGAGAGGAAGATAGGGGGGAGGATGTGTTCGTCATACCGCACTCAATTCCACTTCAGGGCCCCAATGCGATACCAAGAGCAGCCCCTGCCGTCCATCCGTCTCGCCGTTTTCAGGCATCTTCCGCAACAATTCCCACCCCATACATCTTGCGATCCCGCGTCAGGCAAGACATGAGGGAGCCTTACAGCCTTTCCATTGCCCTCAAGGATCCGCCTGATGTTCCTCGTGCGCCCCGCAGGCGCTCCGGCCCGGGAAACCGGACCGGACGTCGATATCTCCAAAGCGGTCTGGCTCGACCTCATCAACCCGACTCTCGACGAAGTCGCTCGTGCGGAAAAGGCCCTCAACACTCATATCCCGCGCCGGAACGAACTTGAGGAAATCGAAAGCTCCTCCCGCCATCATGAACAGGATGGCGTCCTCTATCTTTCGACCCCGCTCGTCCGGCGCGAGGAAAATACAGCCTTCTCCCTGCCCATCGGCTTTGTCCTGACAGACAACCACCTCATCACCGTCCGCTATACCGATTATTATGGCTTCGATATCGTTGGACGCCGTCAGGCTGAACGTGATCCGGCCAAAGGCAACCCTTCCGCCAACGAGATTCTCATCGAAATCATCGAGGAAGTCATCAACCGCCTCGCCGACATCCTGGAAGGCCTGGGTCGGGACCTCGACGCCATCTCCAAACGCGTTTTCAGTACCGGCAGCCCCCGCGATCCGGCCAGAGCTGCCGAAATGCTGCGCGAAACCCTCCGCCGCCTCGGCCACAGCGGTGATCTCGCCTCCATGATCCGCGACAGCCTGCTCGGCCTCGACCGCGTCCTGATCTATATCGGCGACAGAACCGAGAAAGAACCGCAGACCCTCAAAACCCGCATTAAGGTCGCAGGGCGAGACATCGCGTCCCTCAACGACTTCGACGCCCAGACGGTCAACAAGGTCCAATTCCTCCTCGACGCCACACTCGGCTTCATCAGCATCGAACAGAACGATGGCATGAAAGTCCTGACCGTCGTCAGCGCCATTGGCATCCTGCCGACCCTGATCGCAGGCATCTACGGCATGAACTTCCACGACATGCCCGAACTGGCATGGAAATACGGCTATCCCTACAGCCTGATCCTGATGGTTGTGTCGGTTATCCTGCCGCTGTTCTGGTTCTGGCGGCGCGGCTGGTTCGGCGCCCGTTAAGGCGCCTCTTCAACCCTGAACCCCGATCCTATGGCACGCTCCGGCAGAACTGACCGCTGATACGCAATCGGAAACTGTCGAAGCTGCTTCTCCCACAAGCCCGGATCGCCATTGCCATTCTTTGGCAGAACGACACTATCCACCCCACACCGACGCAGAAACGCCGCCTGATCCGGCAGAATATGCCCTTCAGCGCGGATTTCACCAGAAAACCGCAAATATTCCCGCAATTCCCGGGCCTGCGTGAACCCACGCCCATCCCTGAAGATCGAAAACCGCAGCACCACAAGATCCAGCCGGTTCAGATAAGGTCGCAGAAGCGCCGGATCGTCAGCACTTTCCAGCAGAACAGCCCGCGCATCATCCCGCTCCGCCAGTTCCGCAACCGTCACCAGCACATCATGAACCTGCGCAGTCCGCTCACCGAGTTCAAACAGCTTCATATGCCGCCTCCCTGAAAGGCTCATGCCCCAGACGCGTCAAAGTCTCAAGAAACGTCTCTCCACTCTCGCGAAGCCCGAGATAGCAGTCCACAAGCCGCGCAATCGCATCAACGGTCTCGTCTTCCGGAAGCGCTGCCCCTAGAATCGTCCCAAGCGCCGCACCATTCTCGGCCCGACCACCAACTGTCAACTGGAAGAACTCCTCTCCTCGCTTGTCCACGCCCAGAAGTCCGATATGCCCGGCGTGATGATGTCCACAGGCATTGATGCAGCCTGAAATATTGATCCGTAACGCCCCGATTTCCGCCTGGAGCGCCGTATCCGCAAAGCGCGCACCCAGCTTCTGCGCAATCGGAATGGACCGCGCATTCGCCAGCGCACAGTAATCAAGCCCCGGGCACGCCACGATATCGCCGATCAGCCCGATATTCGCCTCTGCCAACCCGACTTCCGACAGCCCAAGCCACAGATCCCGCAGCCGGTCCTTACGGACATGCCCCAGAACCACATTCTGCAAATGCGTAATCCGGATTTCCCCAAACGAATACGCATCCGCCAGATCCGCCAGACGCCCGATCTGCCCCGACGTCGCATCTCCCGGAATCCCTCCCGCAGGTTTCAGCGAAATCGTTGCAATAATATGTCCCGGATCGCGATGAACATGCGTATTGCTCCGCACCCAGCGATCAAACAGCGGATCGTCCCGCCGCTGCTGCGTTAGCACGGCATCCGCGTCGTCCGGCGCCTCAAGCAATGGTATGGCAAAACGCGCCCGGATCGCCGCAACCGCTTCCGGAGTCAGCCGATACCGGTCCAACTCCATCTGGTCCAGTTCGGCTTCAACAGCCTCACGATAGGCCTCAACCCCGATTGCCTGAACCAGAATCTTGATCCGCGCCTTGTAAATATTGTCCCGCCGCCCATGCGCATTATAGACGCGCAGGATCGCCTCAAGCGTCGCCAGAAGATGCTCTTCCCGAACACTGTCAAACAGCTCTTCGCCGATCACCGGCGTCCGCCCCAGTCCTCCGCCCACGAAAATCCGGAACACCGGAGTCCCATCATCACCCGGACGGGCCAGAATCCCGATATCATGGAAACGCGCCGCCACCCGGTCATTCGGACTGCCCGAAATCGCAATCTTGAACTTGCGCGGCAGGAACGTGAACTCGGGATGCAGCGTGGACCACTGCCGCAGAACTTCCGCATGAACCCGCGGGTCCACCAGTTCGTCCGCCGCAGCCCCGGCATACTCGTCCGACGTCACATTGCGGATGCAGTTCCCGCTGGTCTGGATGGCATGCATGTCCACTTCAGCCAGTTCGCGCAGGATATCCGGCGTATCTTCCAGCCGGATCCAGTTGAACTGGATGTTCTGCCGCGTGGTGAAATGCCCATAGTCGCGGTCATAGTGTTGGGCGATCTCACCCAGCTTGCGCAACTGCCGACTGTCCAGAATGCCATAAGGAATGGCCACCCGCAGCATGTAAGCGTGAAGCTGAAGATACAGCCCGTTCATCAGCCGCAGAGGCTTGAACTCGTCCTCGCTTAGCGTCCCGTCCAGACGACGCTTCACCTGCCCTTCAAACTCGGCAATCCGCGCCTGAAGAAAATCCCGGTCAATCCGGTCATACTGATAATGACCAACAGGAACGCTCACTGTGCGGTCTCCACTGCAAATTCCGGATGTACGGTCGGGCCATGCGCCCGGATTTTTTCACGAACAGTCACGGGCTCGGGGGGAACTACCGGCAGAACAGCCGTATCATACACCCCGACAACACCCTCGCGCTGAGACTCTTCCAGCGCCCGGGAAAGCGCCGCCTCAGCCACATCCGCATCCAGCAGAACCGCATGCCCGATCCGAAGATCCCAGGTTCCGTCCTCGCGCCACCATACGGTACGACCGTCCAGCAGCCGGTTGGCCGTCAGAACCAGCTTTTGACCGGGCTCAAGTCTTACAGGACGTTTCATCAGCGCTCACCTTCCTGACGAATCCGGACCTTACTCTGAGGCTGGCTCCGTCATGAATGCGTCCTCCTCCCCGCTTCCAAAAAGGCAAGCAGAGGCAACATCAAGGACATGGAACTTATCATGACAGATCAAAGGGTGATCCCTCATGGTAAGATATCCATTCCTCTAAAACCTATTTTGTGGTTTTTTCAAAATACTTTTTTATAGAGTTATATGGAAAAGGAAATTGGCGCCCTGCTGGGACGCTGCATCCCGGCCTCTTCCGCGTTCTGAAGCAGATGTTCCAACGTAACGGATGCCATTTTTTCCGATACCTCCTGATCCATCTGTTGCCAGAAAGGCTCAAGCACCTTGGCCCGCAGAAGATTGGTACCTTCCTCCTGCATTTCCGGATCTTCCGTCACAGTCCGGACAATCTCATTCAACGTAATGGTCCGCGGCGGCCGGCCAAGACGATACCCACCCTTCGGCCCTCGCACACTTGCCAGCAGTCCGGCCCGGGAGAGCCCCTGCAAAACAGGCTCAATCCCCCGTCGCAGCATATCGCCACGGCGGGCAATATCCGCACCACTGACCACCCCGGATCGCCCTGCATGGAAAGCGACGTCCAACATAATGGATACGGCAGTCAAAGCTCTGTCACGGCGGAGATACATGAGAATTCCGATTTGTTACGACAGACCATGCCGTCATGACATAGTCCGATTTCAGTTCGTCTATCTTGTTTTCCATGCTGGAATGTCAATCGTCCTTTTGGAACGCTTCCCCATTTCCAACATATTCCCGATAAAAACGGTGCCCGAGAGAGGTCAGGACCTCGTATCCGATTGTTCCTGCTGCCTCCGCCACATCGTCCACACTGCGCCGGGGGCCGATCAGATCCACCATCATATCCGCCCGCAGCTTTCCTTCCGGCACATCCGAAATGTCCACGATCAGGGAATCCATCGAAACACGCCCCAGAATCGGTAGACAGATATCTTCAAACCAAGCACAGCCCTGCCCGGCCCCATGTCGTGAAAAACCATCCGCATATCCGACAGCCACAGTCGCAATTTTCCGCGGTTGATCAGGACGATATGTCATCCCGTAACCAACCCCCTCACCCGGAAAAATTTCACGAATCTGCAAGACATGCGCCTGAAGCCTGACGACCTGAGCCAACGGGTTCGGACCGTTCTGATTGGGTGCAATTCCATACAATGCCGCTCCCGGACGAACGACATCCAGATGAAAGGCCGGTCCCAGAAAAATTCCCGACGACGCCGACAGACTCAAAGGCGCAGACGGCAACCGCGCAGACATCTTCAGCATCTGCTGTTTCTGAGCGCTATTGGCAGAATTCTCCGGTGTGTCTGCACAAGCCAGATGACTCATGACGAGGCTGACCTCCAGGCCATCCATAAGCCTTCCGTCCTCATGCAGTGCATCAAGATCGGCACTGGAAAGCCCGAACCGGGACATCCCGCTGTCGACCTGAAGAGCTGCTTCCAACGGTCTCCCCGCCTTGAGCGCTTCAGACCGCCATACCGCAATCTGATCAAGACTGTTCAGAACCGGCCTCAGACCATACTGCACACACTCTGCCGACGCATCCGGTCTCGGGCCATGAAGCACCGTAATCCGGGCTTTTTCTGAAACCACAGAACGCAATCTGATACCTTCATCGACATGCGCGACGAAAAACTCTCGTGCCCCCGCCTGCTCAAGAACCGGTGCTACGCGCTCAATACCCAGTCCGTAGGCATCGGCCTTGACGACAGCCGCACACGAAGCGCCCGAAGCCAGCGTTTGAAGATACCGATAATTGGACGCGATCGCCCCCAAATCCACCGTCAGGCGGGCTCCGGCGCGAAAGGAAGGCCACAAAGAATCAGGACATGCATTCATCATGAGAGACGAAAATAT
Source organism: Gluconobacter cerevisiae (assembly GCF_015244675.1). Lineage (GTDB taxonomy): Bacteria > Pseudomonadota > Alphaproteobacteria > Acetobacterales > Acetobacteraceae > Gluconobacter > Gluconobacter cerevisiae. The sequence goes on from NZ_JABCQO010000009.1 coordinate 123,227, forward strand.
CCCATTCCACCTTAGAATATCCTGCCGAATAATCGTATAATCTTTCAGTTATCGAAAAAAACATGATCAAAAATGCGAAAATAGACCGATAATTCTATCATGATCTTCGACCGTACCACCGAATCCATCCTCCGAATCCTCCAGCACGATGGACGCCTCAGCAACGCCGATCTGGCACAACGTGTCGGACTTTCTCCATCCGCCTGCCTAAGACGCGTGCGCCTGCTGGAAGAACGCGGCATCATCCGAGGCTACCGCGCCGTCATCGACGAACGTTCAGCCCAGAAGCTGACAACTGTTATCGTACAGATCACACTCGAACGACTAACAGACGAAACACTTCGCCGCTTCGAAGCCCGTATCCGGGAATGCCCGGATGTAAGAGAATGCTATCTCATGACAGGAGAAGCCGATTACCTCCTCCACGTAGCCGCCCGAGACCTTGCCGACTATGAGCGCATTCACAAGGAAGAACTCTCACGACTTCCAGGCGTCGTCCGCATCCAGAGCAATTTCGCAATCCGCCCCGTCGTTCAACGCTGGATCAGTCAGGATTCTCCCTGATATCAAATGAAAATAAAATGCATTTGCGAACCATTTGCATTTAAGGTAGGTTTTGCAGATCGATCTCTGTGAACGAAAGCCTGTTTTTCCATGATCGTCTGCTCATGCAATGCGCTGTCCCATCAAGACATTGAAATCGCAATTCACAACGGAGCGTCTCGGCCAGCAGAAATCTACTCAGCACGAAAGTGCACAGCAAAATGCGGTAACTGCGTCCCCGGCATTATCTGTCTATTGAGATCTGCCATGCAGAAAGCTCAGTCTGAACAAGCACATCTGAGCGCCGCATAAAAAACAACCCGGACAATGCCGGGCTGTTTTAAATAAAATGCTTACTCAATCCTGGTCAGGTGCCGCAGCAGAATTTTTCTGAATGTAGCGTTCAATCCCGATTTGCTTGATCAGATCGAACTGACGATCAATGAAATCTTCATGCTCTTCTTCATTAACGAGAATTTTCAGAAGCAGGTCACGCGAGACGTAATCCCGAACACTCTCACAATAAGCAATGCCTTCCCGCAGGTCCTGGATGGCCTTTTCTTCAAGCTTCTGATCACATTCCAGAATTTCCTGAACCGTCTGACCAATCAGAATCGAGTTCAGACGCTGCACATTCGGCAGCCCACCCAAAAATAGAATTCGTTCGATCAACCAGTCCGCATGCCGCATTTCTTCAATGGATTCGTCATACTCTTTTTTCCCCAAATGCGTCACGCCCCAATGTCTCAGCGTTCTGGCATGAAGAAAATACTGATTAATTGCCGTCAGTTCATTCGTAAGCTGCGTGTTGAGATGTTCGATGACCACGGGATCTTTAATAGCCATTTTCCAAACCTTCCTGAAAAAAAGAAGATTACCGAAGAAAACGCATAAAAGAAAATCATATCCACACACATCCCCTTAATTAGGACGGTTCTCTGGGATTAGCCTTTTTTACCTTAATTGAGGGGGAATTTCACATAAGGAAACGAATTTTTGAGAAAAGTCTTTCTCATCTGATTAGGGCCTGTTAGGTCTTGAATGACAGAACGGACTGCATAGCTGTTTATGATGAGCATGATGCAGTCTGTCTTTTCTGATGCTGCCTGGTCCGTCTGGGAGCCTTTGATCGAGGAAGTCCGTCCGAAGGGCAAGACCCCACCGAAAAACCTTCGACGGACGATCTCCGCGATTTTCTGGCGCCATCAGAATGGCGCGAAATGGCGCGCCCTTCCGCCTGAGTTTGGTCCCTGGTGGATTGCCGCACAATTGTTCATTCGCTGGTCGAAGCTTGGTGTGTGGCAGCGCCTCTTTGAAAAGGTCAGAGGCGCGGAGCCGGCATTGGGCATGGTCTTTCTCGATGGCACGACGATCCGTGCCCATCACAAGGCGGCCGGAGCCGCCAAAAAAGGGGATACAGTGAACGCTGCAGAGACCGTGAGGCGCTTGGCCGCTCACGTGGAGGCTTTGGCACCAAGGTCTGTGTAGCTGCGGATGGACATGGCAAGGCACTGTCTTTCACGCTGTCGCTCGGACAGGCACACGAACTGCCATCCGCTTATGCCCTGCTCGACGATCTGCCGTCCTCACCGATCTATGTCGTCTGTGACCGTGGGTATGCCTCGCATAAATTCCGTGAATATCTCTGGAACCGGGGATCTCGCCCTGTCATTCCGCCAAGGAAGAATGATCCGGAAGTCGCCTGTCCCAGATGGGCTTACAGACACCGGCATCTGGTCGAAAATCTGTGGGCAAGACTCAAGGAATGGCGGGCTGTCGCGACCCGATATGAGAAGACCGCCGCATCCTTCTTCTCCGTCATCCTCATCGCTGCTACAGCAGACTATATCAAGACCTAACAGGCCCTAGGCTCTAAGACCATTTCGATGCCTTTTCTAAGGTTGCTAATCCTACAGCATTTCGGATCTTATTCAGAGGATCATAAAAACAAAAACCCCCTGTCCGACCCGAATGGCGAGCATCGATCATTCGATTTTATACGGAGCATGTTTTTTCAATCAGACGTCATGGATAAATTATCGGTCTTCATTGCGGGAAAAAAGCATGAAATCTTGAAAACCAACCCAATCAATATTCTCTATCACGCGTTATCAGTTTTCGACCTGAGAAAATCAAAGAAACCTCGTGGAATATTTACAATCGAATTCAAAAAAAACGCTACTTGACAAATAAATTATATTCATATGTATTTCATAGTAAGAATGATATTATATGAAATATACCTTTTAATAATATTTCGGAATTATATTATGAAAAATATAAGAAAAGTTATTTTCATCTCTTCAAGCTTAATACTTGGTGGATGCTATAGTATAGGATCACAGAGACTTGGTAAAGATCAGGACGAATATTCTATATCAATTATAGAATCAAACAAAAGACAAACTCTCCAAAACCTCGTCAGACTCCGGTACGCTGACACTCCAGGGCTTTTAGACACCACACAATTGATCTCAGGCTATCAGTTCCAACAAAGCGCTTTTCTGGGAGTTGCTTCAGATACATTCCCTATTCGCCCCAATGGAGGAATAGCTGCGCAGTTACAACAAAATCCAACCTTTACTTTTCAACCTGTAACGGGAGACGCTTACGCTCACAGCTTTCTGCGCCCCCTTCCTCCTGCGAGTTTATTACCTTTAGCAATGGGAGGGCTGCCTATTGATATCCTTCTACAGCTTTCAGCTCAATCGATTAATTCTATGAGCAATAATAGACCATTCTCAAAAAACTCCGGCGATATGGATAATAGCACTAACTACAATACTGAAGAATTTTTTGAATTAATACACAATTTAAGATTACTACAAGCCTCAGGTTTGCTCGGAATCCAGCTTCAGCAATCTCCGGAAATTAAAGGAAAAACCTTCGAGACAAGCCATGTATTTTTAAGCATATATCCAACACAGAACCCAAATTTAGAAAAAATTACAGAAACAACCAAAAAATTATTGAACTTTTCTCCAAAGTATAAACGCATGGAAGTAGTCTATGGTGTAGGCAACCCAAAACCAGGTGAGGTCAATATCTTATCTCGAAGCATGTTATCAATATTGGGACAAATTGCTTATCAAATAAATATTCCTGAAGACGAATTGTCCTCTGGTGGGACAGAAAAAAAACAAAGCGGAAATTTTATAAATTCAGAAAATTCTATAATAAATGTAAAATATAGTAAGAAAATTCCGGAAAATCCATTCGTGTCAATTATATATGATAACTATTATTATTGGATTGATAAAAAAGATTTCAAGAGCAAATTGGCTTTTACTATTTCTCAAATGCTTTTAGAGCTATCAAAAACAACTCAACCCTCGAGCGCCATTGTAACCATTCCCGTAAATAAATAAATATTTCAACATATTCTCTAATTCGGGGGCTCCCTCTGTGATTCCATCTTTCCTATGCTAATAAAGTCAGCAGCTTATGATGCGGGTTGTTTTTTTAATTTTGCCACGCGTCATATCCGACTGGGCAAAAGCAATAACGCCCCGTCTGCTGTATGATCTGATACTGATGTTCAGCTCCGACTCATCCAGACGCTGACTCCTCTGTCTGATGAGCGAACAGAATAGAGTATTTGATCAACGCACCGATTTATTTTCCTGCTGCAGATCCGCTTCGTCGATTGAAGAACCAGAGTATAATGTCTCTATATTTACTAATTACAAAAAAATCCCGAAAGCGAAATATTCAAATAGACTTACAGATACCGACCTTTGGTCGAAATTTTTTTAGGTAAGACACAAAGAACGGTGTGCCGCCGCACCACGCTACGACAGGTGCCCAATCGTCTTTTTCTCGGAAATCTGTCTCGCTGGAACCGTCGTGTTCTGGCTATAAGTCCTGAACCCAGGATCCCTGTCAGGTCTTGATCCAGTCTGCGGCAATGCAAATGGTGGTCATGAAGGAGGTAACAGTTTTCTCGTACCGCGTGGCTACGGCTCTCCATTTCCTGAAACTCGACCACAGGGTCTCGACCGAACGCCAGTACTGATAGGTATATTTTGGGTAGGACATCTGAGGTTGGTTGCGCTGGGGCGGAATGCCCGGACGAGAATCTCTGTCCCAAACGGTCTCGCGAAACTGGTTCAAGGCATAGCCTCGATCGCATAGTACGGAGCGCATGACAATGCGTCGAGCAACCAAGAGCTTCACGATCATTTCCGCGTCCTCTGTATCCCCCTTTTCCACTGTGTCTGCGACCTTGTGGTGGTGACGTGCTCCCCGGAAATGTCACCATTTTAAAGTAGAGTCCGATCGAGAAGGATACGGACGAATGAAGCGCAGTCGCTTTACGGAAGAGCAGATCATAGGGATCCTGAAG
>NZ_JABCQO010000010.1 GCF_015244675.1 Gluconobacter cerevisiae
TGTCGCTCTCTACATCGCCCTCGGCGCCGGATGGCAGGGAAAAGCCCTCACCGACACAAGACTCCCCGTCGAAGTCAAACAGCAAAACGCCTTCGTCAGAGCCTTCACTCGTTAAAGCAGCAAAGACGCCTGAGCAGGAGACGCAGAATGAAGTCGAAGATATTTCGTTTCCTCCTTCTCCTCTCAGGCGTCTGCGGTTTGGCGTCGCATGCATTGGCGGCTGAGAGCAACCCCATCACGGCCCCCGGCCCTCTGGGAGTGCTGGCCGGGACGTTCGTGAATGCAGGTTCTGGTACGCCTGTTGTGCTGATGATCCCCGGCTCCGGGCCGACGGACCGTGACGGAAATTCGGCTCTGGGGCAGAAGCCTGCGACGCTTCGACAGATTGCGGATGGTCTTGCCACTCACGGGATTTCTTCCGTCCGGATCGACAAGCGCGGGATGTTCGGCAGCAAACAGGCCGTGGCCGACGGTAATAACGTCACGATCGCGGAGTACGCGAGCGACGTGCGAAGCTGGATTACGCTCATCCGGGCCAAAACTGGTGCGAGGTGCGTCTGGGTGTTGGGGCATAGCGAAGGCGGCCTCGTTGCTCTTGCCAGCGCTCAGGGACAGGCGGATATCTGCGGACTGATCCTTCTGTCCACTCCGGGACGACCGCTTGGCGAAGTCCTGCGGGCGCAGCTTCATGCCATTCCGTCGGCCAAAACGGTTCTGCCGCAGATGGATGCTGCGATTGATGCGCTCGAAGCTGGACGCTATGTGGATGTCCAGACGCTACATCCGGGGTTGCGGGGTGTCTTTCATCCGCGGGTGCAGGATTTCATGATCGATCTTTTCCATCATGATCCAGCCTTGTTGCTCAAGGCATATCACGGGCCGGTCTTGATCGTTCAGGGCGGTGCCGATCGGCAAATCTGCGCTACTGATGATGTACCGCTTCTCAAGGCTGCTGATCCTGAGGCGACGGTTGTTCTGTTGCCGTCGGCGATTCATTCGCTGGCGGATTTGGATACGGTTCCTGCCACTGATGGGTCGCTTCCGCTGGATGGTGCTGTCGTGCCTGATATTGCAGAGTTTGTTCTGAAACATTGACCAGAAGCGGCAGTGGTCACACATCTGGAAATAACGGAGGATCAGAGATGGCAGACGACGGATATCCCGCAGAAGATTATCTGCGACCAAGACTGCAAGACCTGATCTCAGACGGTGTGCGGGCTGGCTTCCCGCAGGATGAAGTTATTGCGGTCCTAATTTCCCTGCTGGATGAGGGACCTGAAGAAGACGGGGAAATGAGATGAGCGACCCATATTCGGTACTGGGCGTTTCGAAAACGGCGACGGACAAGGACATTCGCAGCGCGTATCGGAAGCTGGCCAAGCAGTACCATCCGGACCACAACCCGGACGACAAGAAAGCCGAAGAGCGCTTCAAAGCGATCGGGCAGGCGTACAATATTGTTGGCGACAAGGAAAAGCGCGCGCGGTTCGACCGTGGGGAGATTGATGGCGAGGGGCAGGAGCGTGGGCCTTTCGGTGGTGGCGGTGGATATGGTCCGGGCGGGCCACGTCCGGGCGGACAGGGTTTTCAGGGCGGATTCAATCAGGAAGATCTCGGCTCCTTCTTTTCGGACATGTTCAGCGGCGGATTCAGCGGCGATTTCCAGCCTGGTGGTTCGGGCGGGCGTCGTGCTTCCAAGGGGTCAGACCGCCGTTTTGCGGTGACGATTTCGTTTCAGCAGGCTGTTCTGGGAACGTCGCTTGACCTGACGCTCGGCGAGGGAGGACATACGGAGGTCCGCATCCCGCCGGGGGTGGAAGACGGGCAGACCCTGCGTGTGCGCGGCAAGGGCGCGCCGGGACGGCCGGGTATGGATGGTCAGCCGGGCGTCGCGGGAGATGCGCTTCTGACGATTTCCGTCACGCCTGACAGCCGGTATGTCCGTGAGGGGCGGAACCTGCGGATGACGCAGAATTTGGACCTGAAAACGGCCGTTCTGGGCGGTAAGATTGCCGTTTCGACCCCGAAGGGTGACGTTTCGGTCAAGATCCCGAAGCACTCCGATAGCGGCAAGGTCCTGCGTCTGTCCGGACGCGGGATCGGAAGCGATAAAAAGCATCCGGCCGGTGATCTGCTGGTGACGTTGCAGGTCCATATCGGTACTGTCTCCCCCGAGCTGGAGGCCTTCTTCAGCCAGCAGGAGAGCTGAAGAGATGGGGATGGTGCGTCGTGTCCGGTCGAGACTGCCGGAATGGCCGTGGAGTGATATTATCGGCGGGATTGTTGCGCTGATCTTCGCGGTGGTTCTGGGGCTCATCAGTACGCACGCACTGATCCTCGCCGGGGAGTGGCATTTGCCTTAAGGTGCCGCCCGTCTTCTGGTTTCTGACGGGTTCTGCATGACTGCTTCTTCTCTTCCTTCCGCCCCTGGGATGCGCCGGAAGGCGTTTACCGTTGTTCTGGCCATCGAACTGTGGGAGCGGTTCGGATATTACGGCATGCAGGCCGTTCTTACGCTGTTCATGGTCGTGCATCTCCAGATGGGGGATGCCGCGGCCAACCTCATGATGGGTGCCTTCGGGGCCCTGACCTACATCATGCCGCTTGTTGGTGGCGTGATTGGAGACCGCGTGCTGGGTGCGCGGCGAACCGTCGTCATGGGGGCTCTTCTGCTGACATGTGGCTATGCCGTTCTGGCCGGAGCGCTGCAGTCCCACACTTTGCTCCTGGTCGCGATGGCTCTGATTTGCACGGGAAACGGGCTGTTTAAGCCTAATGCCGGAAATCTGGTCCGCCGGATATACAAGGGCGATGATGCCGCACTCGATGCGGCATTTACGCTCTATTACATGTCCGTCAATGTCGGTTCGACAGTCTCCATGCTGCTGACGCCCTGGTTGCAGATCCGTTATGGGGCGCCTTCTGCGTTTGCCGCATGTGCGGTTGGGCTTGGGATTGGGCTGCTGTATTATGTGCTGCGGTCCAACTGGCTTGATTCCACCACACCTGCTGCCGAAAAACAGCCTGTGCCGCTGCGCAGGTTTGGGCTGGTCGGGGTTGGCCTCGTCCTCATGACCGTTTTCAACGCATGGATTCTGGGCAGTGACACGCTGGCCCGGCTTTGCGTGATTGCAGCGGGAGCGACCCTCGCCGGCATCTGGACGGCATTGTATGTGCGGGCGCCGAAGATCGAGCGTCCGGGACTGCGGCTGACCTATATGCTGTGTCTACAGGGGACGATCTATCTCGTTTTCTATCAGCAGATGATGACGTCCCTGACGCTCTTTGCCCTTCGTGGTGTTTCGGGAGACTACCGCATTGGCAGCGTGACGCTGTTTCATATGTCGGCAGGGCAGTTTCAGGTGCTCAACTCCCTCTGGATCATGGCTCTCAGTCCCGTACTGGCCTTTCTCTACAACCGGATGGGACAACAGCAGAAACAGACTTCTCATGCCCGCAAGATGATTCTTGGCTATGCCATGGTCGCCGTGGGGTTTGGCGTGTGGTGGGCAGCGGCGGCCCATACAGATGGTCTGGTTTCCCCTTGGGTGATGGTGGTGGGATATGGCTTTCTGTCTTTGGCTGAGCTGCTGACGATTGGGCTGGGGCTGGCAGTCGTTGCCTGTTACTCCCCCGCCCGTTTGAGTGGCTTTATGATGGGAGCGCTTTATTTGCTGTGGGGCATTGCCATGTATGTGGGCAGTCTCGTCGCCAATCAGGCTGCGCTGTCTCCTGAAGTGATCGCCGGAGGTGGTGGGGCTTCGCTCTATGCCGGACTTTTTCGGACATTGTGTGAAATCGCTGCTGCGGTGGTCGTGTTACTGCTTTGTCTTGAACCCCTGACGCGGCGCTGGGACCGGGAACACGCAACTGTGATCGGGAGATAACGTGCCGAAACTGTAGCGTTAAACTTTTTGTAATCATGGAGAAATCCCCAGATTAAAAAATGACGTCAGCCGTCGTGAGCGTGTCCTGAAGGACATATTACGAAAACTGACGTCTTCCATGCTCTATTCTGGACCGTTTTCGGACTGTATGACATCTCCCGGCCGCATGATCGGGTTCTGGCGGCTGTCATGGTGTCACAGGGAGACGGTTGGAAAGATGGGGAAGCTCGGACAGGATTGGACGAAAACGCTGTGGACGGCCTGCGCCATGACAGCGCTGCTTTCCGGCTTTACGAACGCCGCATATGCCCAGACGACGCCCGCCGGTGTGGTGGACGGTCATCAGAAGGCGGCGGCCAGAACCAGTACGGCGACCATGGGCACGCCGCAGATCCGCACGAAATCCATTTCCCCGGTGCCACAGCTCGTCAAGCCGACACCCAAAGGCGTTGAGCCTGCAGCCACCACGTCCGATACAACCGAGAACCGTTTCTTTCCGGCGTCTTTTCACGACTGGCTGACCCAGAGCACCATGACGGGCGACTGGGGCGGTTGGCGGACATGGCTGACGGACAAGGGCATCAATATCGGGGGACACTATCTTGAGGACAGTGCCGGGAACCCGATGGGTGGCAAGACCAAGGCTGTGCGTTATGCGGATGAATTCGGCATCAATGTCGATTTCAACCTCAAAAAGCTCACGGGCCTGAATCTCGGCATGTTCCATACGCTGATCACGGCGCGTCAGGGACTGGGCATTGGCGCGACGCTTCCGGCGCTGGACAGCCCGCAGCAGATTTTCGGTTCGGGCGAGACGGTGCGTCTGACGCGTCTGTCCTGGGAAATGCCCTGGAACCGTTATGTGTCGACCGAAGTTGGTGAAATCAACACTGAGAACGATTTCGAGCAGTCGTCCATTTACTGGGGCATGAGCCAGTACTGCCAGTTCGAATCCAATGCGATCTGCGGTATGCCGCAGTCCATTGCGATGAACTCGGGCTATGGCTGGTATCCGACGGCGCATCCGGGCGCCTGGGTGAAGTTCTATCCGGCGGGCAATGACCATTATCTGGTGCAGTTCGGCGCGTATTCGATCGACCCGACGATCTCGAACACGCATAACGGCTGGAAGCTGAACCTTCACGACGCGATCGGAACCTATATTCCGTTCCAGCTCGGCTGGCATCAGGGCGGGAAGGACGATTACAGCGGTCCGCTCCAGACCAATGTCAAGATCGGCGGGTACTGGGACACGTCCGAAGTCAGCGATGTCTATTCCAAGCTCAGCATGTTCTCCGTTCCGGCAGAGTATCTGCTGTCTGCGCCGACCCAGAAGGTGCGTGGACGCTTCGGCGGCTGGTTCCAGTTTGACCGGATGCTGGAGCGCGATGCGGCCGATCCGAACCGTGGCACAACACTGTTCACGTCCTTCACATGGGGCGATCCGCGCACGTCCGTCGCGCCGTATTTCATTACTTGGGGTGTGACCCGCAAGGGCACGTTCCGTAACCGCCCGAACGATACGATCAGCCTTGGCATGAAGATGCTCTGGGTCAATCCGAAGCTCACGATCTGGGCACGCCAGATGCAGTCCTCGGGTGCACAGGGCATCAACAAGCCCTCCGGCGAACATGCGATCGAACTGAACTATGGCTGGCGTCCGACGCCCTGGCTCGTGATTCGGCCGGGTGCGCAGTATATCTGGAGCACGGGCGGCACGAACCGCTACAAGAACCCGCTGCTTCTGGATTTCGAAACGGGCATCACGTTCTGATCGCTCCCGATCAGGATGTCTGACATGAAAAACGCGCCGCTCCCGTATGGGAGGGCGCGTTTTTCGTTTCCAGCACTGTGGGACGGATTACAGATCCGTCGTGAAGGAGAACTTGAACGTGCGGGGCATGCCCTGCATCAGATAGCCGTTGAAAGCCGAGGACCAGTAACGCGTGTTGGCCAGGTTATCGACGCCGAAGCGGAGGGTGACTGGTGTATGATGCGTCACGAACGTATAGCGCCCTGCCAGATCGAAGCGCGTCCACACCGGGATGTGAAGCGTGTTGGCAGTGTTGACCCACTGCTTGCCGGTATTGACCACGCGTCCGACGACCGTAGCGCCCTTGAGGAACGGCAGGTCGTATTCGAGATTGCCGTTGATGGTGTAGTTCGGCACGCCGATAGCAGTATTACCGTCCTGAAGACCGTTTGCCGTATGCCGCAGATCGGCCTGAATGACGGTGCCGCCACCATTGAAGCGCAGGCCGGGCAGGATCTCGCCATTCAGCGTCAGTTCGATGCCCCGGTTCCGCTGTAATCCGTCTTCACGGAAGGCGAACTGGCCCGTATTGCCGAGTGCTACGGAATAGGCGTTGGGCTGTGAAATCTCATAGACGGCGAGCGCGGCGCTGAAGCGGCCCGTGTCGTATTTCGCGCCCACTTCATACTGTGTGGATTTGTAAGGCGGGAAAATTTCGCCCAGATTCACGACATTTCCCGAAGCTGTCGGCCCCTTTGACAGACCCTCGATCCGGTTGAAATACAGAGACGTCCGGCGCGTCGGATGAATGACCAGACCTACGACCGGGGTGATGGCGTCCTGATCGTAATGGTTGTTCATCGCGCCCTGACCGGTCTTGCTGTAGGCGTAACCTTTGATGAGCATGTTCTGGTACCGGAAGCCGCCTGTCAGGGCGACACGGTCGTGGAAGAAGGACATCGTGTCCGAGAAGAACAGGCTGTACAGGCGCGTGCGGTTGGTGGATTGCGGGTCATCAAGAACACCGCCGACGGTAGTTTCCGGCGGGGCAGCGAACTGCGGCGTGTTGTAGATGTTGGTCGCACCCGGTGTCCCTGCCATGGCGTAGGCGGCGGCGCTGTCTTCCCACAGTCCTGAACCGCCGGCATTGATTTCATGGCGGATGAAGCCGGTGCGGAAATGGGCGCGAACGCCCGCGCGCGTGCTTTCATTGGTCTGGTTGTAAGGCACATACATCGCGCCCGCCGTCCCTGCGCCGGTGTTAGGGTCTGTGACGGTCGGGTTGGAATAATTGCCCTTTTCATTGCTGGTGAGGGCACCAAACGCGCCATAGAGCGTGATGTTTTTCGTCAGGTCATGCTCGGCGTTCAGCATGCCGAAAACATAGTTCAGGTCATTATACGCCCAGCGCTGCCCGAAGTTATGTGATGGCGCGACAGGGCGGGGGACGGATGTGACGGCGCTGCCAAGGAAGATCGCCGGTCGTCCCCCGTCCACGCCTTGGTTCTCATAGTCGATATCCATTGTAACGCGGGTGCGGTTGTCGCGGTCGTGCCAGTCGAAATCAGCGCCCAGGGTCGTGGAATGGCGGTATTCGTCCGTGACGGCGTCTTGGCCGCTCTTGCCTGCGACATTCAGTCGAACGCCGAAATCCTTGTCCTGTCCGAAGCGCCGACCGACGTCGATGCTACCGCCGCCCATGGCGCTGCTGGTGTAATCGCCGGTGAGGCGGGTGAGGGGAGCATTCGTTGCGTGCTTGAACAGCAGGTTGATATTGCCGCCAATGGCAGAGCCGCTGGGCGCTGCCCCGTTGAGGAACGCGCTGGCGCCGTTGAGAACCTGTACCTGATCGTAGAGTTCGGGTGAGACGAGCTGCCGGGGCGTGATGCCATAAAGCCCGTTGATCGAAACGTCATCACCGTTCACGGCAAAGCCGCGGATGACGAACATTTCCGAGAAATTGCCGTAGCCGTATGTTGTGCGGACGGTCGGATCGTTTTCCAGCACCTCGCCGAGCGTCTGGGACTGCTGGTTCAGGATCAGGCTGGAATTGTAGCTGCGGATGTTGAACGGAACATCCAGCCCCTTTTTGTTGCCCAAGGCTCCGAGCTGTCCGCCGCTGCTGACCTGCATCTGGTCCCGGCGTCTGGCCCGGACAACGATTTCCTCGTCCTGACTGATCTGCTGCGCTTCGATTGGAGGCTTTGCAGGAGCCGTGGCTGTTGCGTCCGCGACGGTGGAGACAGGGGCTGCGAAAACGGGAAAAGCTGTTCCTGCCAGCAGCAGACAGAACAGACGCGCAACCTGGAGCGGGTTTGAGAAAGGTATGGAAAGCGATGCGCGCACGGAAACCTCGAAGCGAGAAGCGGTTGGAGGCGTTATTGCGATAATGAGATTTATTCGCAACTAAATTGTTGTCACCAGACGTGCTCGGATACGAAAAAGCAGGCTGGGATCAGGATTTTCCCGGCGTGATATCCGGCGGTGATTTGCCAAAGCCGGGAACTCCTGTAGCGTAAAAGTCAGAGTTTTTTTCATGACAGGAATTGCCTGATGTCCCTTCGCCCCCTGCTCGTCCGGAGTGTTCTGAGCGTCTCGCTGGCTGTTGCGTCCTTCGCCGGAACGGCTGCCACGGAGTATGCTTTTGCTGCGGTTCCGGCTCCGGATGTCCCGCTTAAGCTGATGAGTGTTGCCATTCAGGGGAACAGCCGCGTTCCGACCGCAGATATTCTTCAGGCGTTCGGATATCATGCGGGAGACAAGGTTACGCGCAACGATCTGGATGCGTCCCAGAAGCGTATCGGCGAGCTTTATTCATCCCGGCATGTCGGGACCAGTCTGGAGGAGCGTCTGCGGATTTCCGGTAATGGCGTGGCCGTCAAGGTCATTCTTGAGGAACAGGCCGCCAGTGCCCCGGCGCAGCCTACTGCTCTGGTTTTGGATCGGGTCGAGTTTCAGGGGAACAAGAAAGTTTCGACAGCTGATCTGGAAGCAGCGACGAAGCTTCGTGCAGGCGGGCCTGTTTCAAATGAGCTGATGTCCGCAGACCAGCAGGCTATTCAGGCGTTGTACAAGAGCAAGAATGTTGGGGGAGCTTTTCAGGCGCAGGCTACCTACCCGAACCATGACCAACATGTCGTGCTGGTGTGGATTATCAATGAACATGACAAGGCTGCGAACTGACGCAGCCTGACCGCGCAAACGCCGTTCAGCCCAGCGTATCCGGGTCGAGCGGCTCTGGCATGAGAATGGAAGGCAGATAAAGCGGATGTTCAGGACGTCCGCTCTTGCTCAGTCGCAGGGCTGTGACCCTGATGCCGTTTTGTCTCAGCAACCGTGCAACCTCGGTGCCCCGCGCGCGCAGGCCCTTGGCCTGCGGAGACCCGTAAGCCAGTACGACCAGATCGGCCTGTCGGGCCATCTCCAGCAGATGGGCATTGTTGTCCGGCCCGACTGGGTCATCCACCTCAAGCAGGCGTTTCTGGTCTGTGCACCGGTAAGCAAAGCTGTTGCCGACGAACATGCCGCCATAGCCCCATGCCCGGGCATAGCGCTGGCATTTGGCGACCGTGCGGTCATCGCCAAATTCCGTTGCGACGGACGGGTTCATCATCAGCCACATGACCATGGGGCGTTTGTCATCCCAGACGCGGCGCAGAGCGTAGCGGTAGCAGTCTTTCGGGCCACCATAGATTGCGGTGCTGGTGACATCCGCAGACAGTTTCAGAGGGCCTGAATCGCCCACATGATGGTGGCCGAACAGATCGGAAGGCGCTGAAGTGGAACGTGCGCTCACGGGGTCTGCTTCAGGGCCTTTACCGCGGCAAGCGCGCGCGAGACATGCTCGTCGGGAGACATCGAGGCATAGCTCATGACGATATGACCGTCTGGTGCGATGACATAGGAGGTTCGGCTCGCCATGTGTAGCAGGGGCATTTTGGCGGCGTAGTTGCGGGTAATCTTGCCTGTCGGATCGGCAGCGACAGCGAAAGCGCTACGGCATTCGCTAACCGAAAACCGGTTCAGCTTGTCGATCGGGTCCATGGAGACGCCGATGACGGTTGCACCCTGCGCCTTGAAGTCGGGAATGGCGTCCGCGAATTCATGGGCTTCAATCGTGCAACCTTTGGTGAAAGCTGCCGGATAGAAATACAGGACCACCGGGCCAGTTTTGAGGGCCTCGGCCAGATGATAGGTGAACTCGTGCCCTCCGAGGCTCGCAGGGGCCGAGAAATCCGGAGCATGGCTGCCGGTTTCGAGAGCGGCGTGAGCCGGAGTGATCGTCAGGGCGCCGGAGAGGGCGACAGCACAGAAAGCGGTCGTTGCAAGAAAGCGGCGCATCGGGGTTTTGTATTCCTGTCAGAAAAGCGGGCCAACATGCAGCCCGGCAAACGGATCAATAGGCGCCGGGCGGAACCACGACGCAGGGAGAACCGTGCGACAGACGGCGGCAGGCTGCAACCGCATTTTCATGTGTCAGCCCCGTCAAACGGGCGCGATAGAGATGGGCGTGGCCACTTTTGACACTCTCTACCTGAGATTTGGCGGACGCCACCACGACACCACCTTTGCTGTGAGCCGTCGAGGTGGCGAGGCTTGCCTGTCGGGCATTGGCGAAAGCGCCGACCTGAATGGCCCAGTTCCCGGCCGCTTTTCCCGTTATCGCTGGGCTCCGGGCCGGAGCGGATGCGGCAGGAAGCGCCATGCGATACTGGGGACGACTGGCTGGCATGACGGCCATGATCGGCTGGGGCTGAAGATGATGTCCGATCGGGATTTCCTGTGCCGTCACGCGGTTGTCAGCCACATCGTCTGCGGGCACAGAGGCCTGACGCACGAGAGGGTGAGCGGGTGCTGGAGCATAACCGCGGGCGGCCCAGGCGGCGCTGATGCTTGTCGGCGCTTCAGACCCCGCAGCGGAAGCGACCTGAACCGGAGTTTCGGCGGGCGATGCTGCACTCTGTGGCGTCGCATCCGGTGTGTCGGAGTCCGTATCGTCAGACGCCGTTTCGGCGGGTTTCCGGTGGCTCCATGCCGCGCTGACCGCCTGCTGTTCGGAGGGCGGTGTTGTCGGCGCTATATCTGCAGACTGGGTGTTCTGTGCCAGCATGACCTGCGCGTTAGGGTCGTGCTGTGCGACCAGAAGATCGGCGGCGGAGCGGTTATGGGGCGCAATACCGGCAATATGGGGGCCGATCGCGGCGACATACCGGCGTGTCTCACGCGGCAGGGCACGGCCGCGACGGAGATAGCGGTCAAGGCTGCCCGGACCGTCATTATACGCTGCGAGAAAGCCGGGAGAGCCATAGATGTCATACATCTGGCGCAGATAGGCTGTGCCTGCGAGAATGTTGTCATGCGGATCGAAAGGATCTTCGCCAAGCCCGTATTGCTGGCGCATATCGTCATAGGTCGGGGGCATGAGCTGCAGGAGGCCCATTGCACCGGGAACCGACGTGATGAAATTACCGTTATGATCGAAAAGATGACCGCCGGATTCCTGCTGCATTACGGCCCGGATCCACGCATCAGGCACGTCAAAGCGGTCTGAGGCTTCGCGGATATAGGGGCCCCACGGGTCACCGGGAGGGCCGGGAGGAGCGTAATAGGATTTCGCATGGGCACGGTAATTGGCCGCTTCCTGCGAGACCGGCATCTCCGAAGATGATCCCATATCGGCATTGTTGCCAGCGCAGGCCGCCAACAGCCCGACCAGACCGAATGCAGCTCCTGCACGGATGAGAGACAGGGTGCGGACGGGCGTCCGGGGCGGAAAGACGGGTCTGGGCATCGGGTCTGGGCACCTGAGGAAAACTGGTCTCATTGCGCCAAGCATACACGGGGATTGCGGCGAAACTAGGAAAAAGGGCTCTGGCGGGCAGATTTTCTGACGCAGGATTGTGCGTCGGACAGAGTGTAGCGGCAATTCATTTCCCGAATATGAACTTCCCGGAACATGAACATCACTGTAGCGTCTTCTTGCCGGGACATAGGGGATCGGGTAGGCGGACAGTATGAGTGTACCTTCTCCAGTTTCCGATGCTGCACGGAACGAAGCGCCGCGCAGACAGGCCCGTCGTGACACTCCTCGTAGCAGTCCTGCTGCGCGGGCCTGGGCGGACTGGAGGGAGACGCGACGTCTGTGGAAGCTGGGCGTGCGGCTCGGCTGGCTCGACATCCGGCTTCGGTATCGAGGGTCCGCGCTGGGACCTTTCTGGCTCACGATTACTTCCGCGCTGATGGTCGCCTCGATGGGCGTTCTTTACAGTCGGCTGTTCCATATGCAGCTTGCGACCTACCTGCCGTTTCTATCGCTGTCGCTCACCTTGTGGAGTGTGGGGCTTTCAAGCCTGATCCAGGAATCCTGCACCTGTTTTCTGGAAGCGGAAGCCATGGTGCGCTCCGTCCAGTTGCCGCTTCTGCTCTATGCGCTGCGGGTGGTGGTCCGGAACGCGATCGTGTTTGCCCATAATATTGTAGTGCCGCTTGCCGTATTCGCCATTTATCATGTCTGGCCGGGAGTGAATGCCGTTCTGGCGCTTCCGGCACTTCTGCTCTGGGCGCTGGACGGCTTTGCCGCCTGCATGGTGTTCGGCTCGCTCTGCGCGCGTTTCAGGGATGTTGCACCCATCGTCGGGGCGCTGTTGCAGATCGTGTTTTACGTAACGCCGGTCATCTGGATGCCGCAGCAGCTCGGAGCAAAAGTATCCTATCTGCTGTACAATCCCTTCTATCCGTTGCTGGAAATCGTGCGGGAGCCCCTGCTCGGGCATGTGCCGTCCTTGCAGATTTGGGGCATTGCGCTGGCGATCAGTGCTGTGTTCTGGCTGATTGCAGTGCGCGCATTCATCCGGACGCGGGCGCGTCTGGTCTTCTGGATCTGACATCATGGCCCATATCCGTCTTGAAGATCTCTCCCTGTCGTTTCCTGTTCTGCATGGCGGCTCGCGTTCGCTGAAAAAGACTCTGCTGGCTCGTGCGAAAAGCACCGTAGCTGCGCGGAACGGGGCTGTGGGCGGTCGAATGCGTGTCAGCGGTAATTCCGCTGAAGTCGTGGAAGTTCAGGCACTTTTCAACGTCAGTTTCACGATTTCCGAAGGGGAGCGGGTCGGGCTGGTCGGGCATAACGGTGCAGGAAAATCGACGCTCCTGCGCGTTCTTGCCGGAATTTACGAAACAAATCAGGGGACGCTGGATATTGAAGGCGACACCCATGCCCTCATCGATCCCAATGCGGGGATGAATGGCGAGCTGACGGGGCGCGAAAACATCCAGCTCTTTGCCTGCCGTATGGGGATGGGGCGGGTCGCGACAGAGGAACTGGAAAAGGATGTGGAGGCGTTCTCGGATCTGGGAGCGTTCTTCGACCTTCCGGTGCGACTTTATTCCTCTGGCATGTCTGTCCGTCTGGGGTTTGCACTGGCGACGGTTCCGCGCCCCCGGATCCTGCTGATGGACGAATGGTTCATGGCTGGCGACCAGAAGTTTCAGGACAAGGCCAAGGCACGGCTGGAAGGCATGGTCGATGCGGCTGAGATTCTGGTGGTGACGTCGCACGCGCTGCCGATTCTGCGTCAGTGGTGTACGCGCATCATCTGGATGGAAAGCGGAGAAATCCGCATGGACGGTCCGACCGAAGAAGTGTTGGACGCCTATGAAGCTGCGGTGGCGGTTACTCCGGTTTAAAAGCCTCTCTAACGTCATCTCGTGGGTAACAGAGTTGGTATGCTGGCAGACGTGGAGTAGGCTCCGAGGGGTCTTTTACAATTCAGGGAGACATTTCATGTCTTATGCCGCCATTGACGCTGCACGCGTCGCCAAAGCCTCCGAATCCGCTCTTCAGACCCTGTCGACCGTAAAGGAAACGTCCGAGGCCCATCAGCGCAAGACGATCATGATCGAACGGATTCATGCCCTTGCCAAGGCTGCAGCCGAAACCAAAGACTGCAATGCCATTACCCTCACATCCGAGGAATTCTGGCTGATTTCCAAAAACTGGTAACATTATCTGAAGGTGGTGGGGCGAGGCACCCCCGCCTTCAGCCGTTATAGGATGCAAGTTCGATCAGATTGCCATCCGGGTCTCGGCAATAGATGGATGTGATCGGACCAAGTGCGCCAAGACGCGCGACAGGGCCTTCAACGATTTCCACACCACATTTCTCCAGATGCTTGACGATCTGTTCGCTTGCGATGGCGGTTGTGAAACACAGATCCGATGTTCCGGGAGCGGCGGCCCCGGCGGTGTCCCATCCTTCTGTACCTTCGGGGCGAAGATTGATCTTCTGACCACCAAAGCTCAGGGCCACGCGGTTGTTACGGCCATACTCGTCGATATCCATGCCCAGAACCCGCTGATACCAAGACGCAGACAGGTCGCGGTTGCGGACGGTCAGCACGATATGGTCAAGGCGATCGACGGTAAAGCGCATGGGGATCCCTCATGAAAGCGACAGTCAGGCCATTGGTTCCAGTTAGTATAGGCCGGAACCACACACTCTGGCTAACGCCTAGCTGGGCGGACGCTTGCGGAATGCGGCGAGGCTGACGACTTCCGCGTCTTTCTTGCCGTCTTCCGAAGCAGAGGGTTCGGGCAGAACGTCCGGATGATGGGCAGGGTCGATGTCGTCTGGCTCCACGGCGCCTTCGGGAATCTCGATATCCTCATCGTCTTCAAGCGGAGAATGATTGAAGCGCAGGGCCATACGGATATGGGGGTCGGCAAAGGCCGTGATGGCATTGACGGGAATGCACAGGATGCTCCCAACGCCACCGAAGGACAGACCGACCGAAATCACGTTCTTGTCGCGGTCCAGCGCCAGATCCCAGAACTGATGCTGAAGGACAATGGTCATTTCTTCGGGGTACTGCGCTCGCAGACGGGCCGGGATGATCACATCCGGCCGGTTCGTGCGGAACGTCAGATAGAAGTGATGGGCTCCCGGCAGTCCCTCAGCCGCAACATGCTCGATCGCACGTAGCATGACTTCACGATAGGCGTCTTCCACCCAGTCATCATAGGGGAGGAGGCTCTCGGGAAGCTCGTGCTCGAAGCCGTCCTGGCCGTTGTGATCGTCGTCGCTCATGGTCGCAAGCCTGATGTTTCGGTCAATTCTTGCATCAGGGATGCGACAGACGGGCACAGATGGCAAGTCGTCTTTGAAAGGAATGTCGGAGACATGATGAGGTGGGAGGGCTTCTGTTGCCCGGTGCCCTCCCGAACCGCGCTTATCGCTTATGCAGCGACAGCGAGCACCTCTGAGTTATCGTTGGCACTTGTAAGTTTAGCCCGATGACGGTGGTACAATGCCGGGCAAAAGATAAGTCTTTACCGTGCGCGTCGAGCCTGTTTCGTCCCCACAGACCCCTTTTGCGAGGGGTTTTTCATGGTGGAGACGCCGGGCACTGCCCCCGGGTCCACAACACTTATTCCACTTACCGTTTATCGCCATAGCCGGGGACGAACCCCTTGCACTGACGAACATAGGAGTGCCGCTGCCCGCCCGCAAGGGAAAAGGCAGTGACGAAAAAAATTAAGGCGCAGGAATCGTGTCAATCCGATTCATTCGGATGACGCCAGCCGAAAGCCCATGCTAAAGCCGCCGCCATGGCACTCACATCCGAACAGCGCGCCGAGATCGAAGCTCAGCGCAGCGAACCCCAGCTTACGTCCCGTCCGACCGTGCCGGCGATGGAAAGCCTGCTCTTCACACCTTTCGAGGTGCTGGATCATGGTTTCCTGCGCGTGGTCGATTACATGGGCGACGATGGTGCGGTCGTGCAGGCTGCGCGTGTGTCCTATGGACGTGGGACGAAGAAAGTCTCCGAAGATGCGGGGCTGATTCGCTATCTGATGCGCCACCGTCACTCGACCCCGTTCGAGATGTGCGAAATTAAATTCCATGTGAAGCTGCCTGTGTTCGTCGCGCGACAGTGGATTCGGCATCGTATGGCGAGCGTGAACGAGTATTCGGCGCGTTATTCCATTCTGGACCGGGAGTTCTACCTGCCTGCTCCAGATCAGGTGGCGACGCAGAGCAGCTCGAACCGCCAGGGACGCAGCGATGCGTTGGATGCTGAGACGGCGCACGAGGTTCTCGAAATCCTGCGTCGGGATGCCAGCCAGTGCTATGACGATTACGAAAGCCTGCTGAACCCTGAAGGGACGGGTCTGGCGCGCGAGCTTGCACGGATCAATCTGACCCTGAACACCTATACGCAGTGGTACTGGAAGATTGATCTGCACAATCTGATGCATTTCCTCGCCCTGCGCGCTGATCCGCATGCGCAGTACGAGATCCGCGTCTATGCGGAAAAAATGATCGAAATTCTCAAGGCGTGGGTGCCTGCGACGTCTGCGGCGTTCGAAGAATATCGTCTCGGTGCCTTTACGCTTTCGGCCGGAATGCTGAAGGTTGTACGGCGACGTCTGGCGGGCGAAACCGTCACGCAGGAAAATTCCGGACTGACCAAGCGGGAGTGGTCTGAAATGATGGCGGTTCTGGATGGCCAATCCTGAACCTGGCCCCAGCTTGGCATCAGCCGTTCAAGATCTTGCTGAAAACGATCTTGAACGGCTGATGAATGAAGCGCGGGAAGCGCAGCTTGAAAATCCTGTTGAGGAAGCTTCTCTAAAGCCGCCGAATTTGCTCGTTTGGGCTATGGTGGCAGCGTTGCTTGTTCTGATATCTATTGTCATTCATTTTTTTTGGCCCGCGTCATAAAATATTCAATTCAGTAAACGATCAATAAAAATAAAAACTCCTTAGTTTTTTACTTTGAAGGATGCTGCGCTAGATTCAACGCGGATTCGCGTGAATTTTGCTACATCCGTCTCGCTGACTTTTACAAACAGACTTATCCACAAGAAAAATCAGCTTCTTAAAAGTGCTTCGAGTCGTGTGCCTACGCTCGTGTCTTGTGTTAAGTCGTTGATTTTATGAGATTATTTTAGAAAAGAATCGCAGGGGCTATCAGGATTCTGCCTCAGGCCTGTCAAGGGGATTTTTGGAATACCCACATTTCACCCTCTGTGAATGCAATACTTGTGCATTATTGAGATCGGCAAAGAATGCTAATTCTGTGAGGAAAATGCATGGCCGGATTTTATCCGAAACGGTCCTGACCGTTCGCCAAAATGCTGTTGCCATGCTTTTTGGAAAAGCTGGTGCCGGGTGAGGGATTTGAACCCCCGACCTTCGGTTTACAAATAGGACGCATTACGAAAAAAACCAGTAATATGCTGGATATTTTCAATGACAAGTTGTGCTGTGCTTTTTCTGTGCTACTTGGGCGCATTGCGAATCGC
The DNA here is from genome assembly GCF_015244675.1 of Gluconobacter cerevisiae. Classification (GTDB taxonomy): domain Bacteria; phylum Pseudomonadota; class Alphaproteobacteria; order Acetobacterales; family Acetobacteraceae; genus Gluconobacter; species Gluconobacter cerevisiae. The sequence goes on from NZ_JABCQO010000010.1 coordinate 16,949, forward strand.
AAATGACCATCCACAGGAAAGTCCGAGCCTTGCGACTCGGACTTTCCTTCGCGGGTGAGATTACCTTAATGGGCTGAATGAGTGTTGTTTCCTTAAAATGTTATGGCTGCTCACTCGTTTCAGATGGCTTGGTGGGGGGTTGAACAAGTTTCCACACGAGATAACCCCGCGTTGTGATCTGGGTATCTATGCTGGGACTATACGGACCGCTCAAAACCGATGGAGGCGTAAGCCCGTGATATTTTATACACCCTAGTTCCATCAGGCGTTGGCATGAGTCCGCCAATATCAACTCATTGGCATCGTCGGCTTGCCCGATCCTTCTCTCGAACTCGATCCGGAGACCAAAGTGATTAACCTTCGCGTGGCTCTCTTTGGTCTCTTTGCAGCCGTACATGTCGAGAACCAGAGCATCAACGGGATCAAGCTGTTTGATGATCTTGATGACTGAGCTGGTGATACCGGTATCTTTTTGAACCAGCATCCTAGCGATCAAGGCACTCCAGAGCTTTTGCAGTTCCTCGCGATCTTCTTCCATCGCGGGCTCCAGAACCTGTTTGGCGGCTGTTGTGGAAACCTCTTCAAGCCGCTTTTGCCCCTCGATCATTTCTTCAGCCATAGCGAGTTCGTGTCGAAGGTTTCTCTTTCTTCGCCGGCGCATAATCGGATCGGTCCATACTAACCTGACCGTTTCATAAACAGCTTCTCCAAGGCCAGGTATTGCTTTCACGACATGGCCTAAAGCGTGAGTCGCTTGTTCTAGATCGGTGCTAAGAGGTGTCAGGTCGTTCATATGGTCCTCCATGAAGGATCATATCAAAAAGAAGCCCCGACTTGACGATAGGGGCTTCTTTTTTTGGAGACCTAACTTCTGCTCAATATTCGGTGTTGAGCATGATCACCCGGTTCTCTCCATCATCAACCCGATAGAGCTTGATCTCCTTCACGGGCATATCCGTATAGAGAACCTTCTGGCTCGTAAGCGTGACGGGCTCGCCTCCCTCTTTTCCTCCGTCAGTGCATGTCGCTATTGCGGTGTTGTCCTCGTATTTGCGGATGGTCCATGTCTGAAACTCCTCGGCTTTGACCTTTGTGTTCAGTTGGTGGCTACCGATCAGGTCAATGATCCACGAGCAGCCATTCTCTGCGATGAACTTTGCTCCGTCTGTCAGAAGTACTCCGGTTGGCAAACGCCACCATGTCGTCGATCCAGTGAACTGTCGGAGATCGGATTGTGTGAAGCTCATGCTATGCCCTCTTCAATGACGATTAGTTCTTGAAGGTCAGACAGTTCACGCTTGCGCTGTTCATACTCCCAAGGGGTAAGACAAAGTTCCTCGGTATGAATGATGGAATCATCAACGGGGGAAAGTGTTTCAAGAACTGCAAACAACATAAACTGTCTCCTTCGAGTAGTTTATTGCGAAGTTCTGAAAGTATTCCTATCGAAGACTTTGAGATTTATGGTTATTTATTAGTTGGCTATAGAATAAAATGAAGTGATGCTTTTGGTTATATCTGACTAGTTTACTGGTTCTGGTCTTCCTCATTTAACATATATTCTGCATTTCTTAGAGAAATCCCATTTAGTCACAAAAAAAGGCGCCGAAGCGCCTTTCTGTTATTGCTCTTTCGGGGATCAAGCAGAGGTGTGAAACGTGGCCTGTATCCCAAGTGCTCTCATGATGCCCATGAGGCTCGACAAACTGGGGTTCCCCTTATCGGAGAGGGCCTTGTAAAGAGCCGGGCGGCTGATACCAGCCTTGTTGGCTGTCTCGGACATTCCTCGTGCTTTAGCGATGACGGAGAGCGCGTGAGTGATCGCCGGGATATTACCGTCTTCCCATGCCATGTTGAGCAGTTCCTCTTGAACGAGAGGGTCTTGTGCTGCTTCAACACTGTTAAAGGTCTGTAGCTCTGAAACCTTCATCATTCCTCTAACTCCTGCGCCATCTGCTTCGCTGTCTCGATGTCCTTGCTTTGTGTCCTCTTAGTGCCTCCGCCGAGAACAACGACAAGGACCGCACCGCGCTGCACAAAGTATATCCTGTAACCCGGCCCATAATGTATGCGGCTTTCGGAAACACCCATTCCGCACGCCTTAACATCGCCAAATGAGCCGCCTTCCATCTGGATCAATCGGGCTCTGATTTTGGCAGCCCCTCGGCTATCCTTCAGCCCGTTAAGCCAACGTATAAAAAGAGGGCTTAGTTTGATTTCCATGTGTAAACTTTAGTAGACAGTGGGGGTTGCGTCAACCGAAAAGGTGGGAGGCGGATGGGAAGGCTAGTCGCCTTCCTCGACCTCAAACACCACCACGTCATCTTCGATTCGGTGCTCAACTTCTCCGCTGAGTAACTGGTGCGCTGCATCCTCGGGGATGCCGTATGCCTTTGCTAGAACCTGTCGCATCCCTGCACGGTCTTCCTCGAACGCGTATCCGTTCTTCGCCCAGGCGATTATCCCCGGCGTGTAGGCCGCTGCACTCGATCCGAGCCTGTATGTCTTCTTCGCCATGTCCCACCTCACAAAAAAGGGGAGCCTGCGCTCCCCGGTTGTTTCTCAGTGACCGCGACCAGTGCGGGCCTGTGCGCCTATGCGGGGTGTTTCCGGCTTTGCAGCTACAACCTCTTCCTCTTTGCGCTTGCGTTCGCTTGTTGCCAGCAGGGGCTTGTCGAGTTCCCCGGCCTTCGCTGCTACGATCAGCAGTTCAAGCACTGCCTTAACGTCATCTAACTTGGGACCGGTCTTAATAGCTGCTCCGCCTTCGGAAAGCTGGATCTTCTTCGAGCCGTATCGGGGAGAAACAAAGTAGGCGTTGTTGCCTTTCTCCCACCACGTCGCAAATCTCACAGACTTCTCGAACTTGTTGGTCTCGCCTGTTGCTTCGTCCTTCTCACGGCGTTCACGCATCAGATTGAAGGGCTTGCCTTCGACCTCTGCCTGTAGTGCCCGCAACTGCACTTCGACGCCTTCAACGAACCGCTTGCGGACGTGTGGTGCCCGATCATTCTCGGCGTCAACTTCTTTAACGAACTGTAGCTTGCTAAGAGCGGTCATTGTAAGTGTTCTCTGCTTTTTGGCTTTGCGTTATTGCTTGCCTACATCGCTAATATGTTTCCTTTCTGAATACCTTCCTATGTCAAAGATAGGCTTTTCTTATACTCTTTGGATATTGACGCGGAAAAGAAAAGACAAACCTACCTGATGGGCAAGTCTAGTATTGTCCTTATATTACTTGAATGTAGTGTGCTACTTGAGGGAAGCCAGAACCAACGGACTAGCCACACCGAGGACTTCTGCTGAATACAGAGAGCCCCTGAGAGCGTTATACAGTGCGGTCTAGGTCTTCTCGCTACACATTGTAGCCCAGATACTAAATGGCTCTGTACGACGCTCTATGAGGTTTGGGCGAGGTACCTCAATAGCTCACTGCGCTCGCCCTGAGGACCGAGTGCAAGTTGCGGAGTTTCAGACAGCAGGCCGACCTGCATAATCGGTGCGTTGACGTGGAAGACCAACACGTCTCCGCTTTTCATCCTGAAGGTGAACTCCAAGAAGTAAGTCGTGCTGTTGCTGCCTTGTGAAAGGGTAAAACTAACAACGGTTCCGGCTGCCGACGCCGGGCCGATGACTAGGCAGTTATCGCTAGACGCATCGCCGATGTTTCGTATCGAGCAACTGACCAGAGTGTCAGACGCCGATATAAGGTTTCGGATATCGAGAGAGTATGTGATCGAGGAGGACTGATCACGGCTCGCTAGATAAATGGCTTGCTGATCGAGGGCAGGATACCTTGCTATAACAATCTTGCTGTTTGTGAGATTAGACATCGCTTCTCCGTTTTTGTTTCAGTAGTTTTAGTTTGCAGATGGTGCGCTTGGGAGTGTTTTAGACTTTGTGTCCGTCCCATTATCGATTGCCATCAGTGCCTTTAAGTACGTTACCCACGCATCCGGCGTGGCCTCATTCAGCATCGTATAGTTGTTCTGCACGTATGTTCTTGCATCCGCCAGGGCAGTTTGTGCTTGATCGGAGAGAGGGGCAACGTAAACCGGTGCTGTGTAATCCACCACCCTCTTGCCCTTGACACCTTTTCCCACAGGCAGACGGAATGTTGGATCATTCCACTGAGCTTCTGTTAATGGAATCATGTTTGAGGCATCTGGTACATTGTCCAAAGACCCCATATCGCCCGTATCATACCATCCTGTTACGATAGTCGGCTGCGTAGCTGTCGTATCATACGAGGCATAATATCTTGCTGGATAATCTGCTGTTGTTTTTGTCATATCAATCTCCTTACTTTGGTCCAAAAGCTACTACTGAGAACTGAGTAGCACCTCTATTTACCACTCGGATTGTGAAACCCGAGGCATCCCAGTTATATGCTGCAAAATCGACGTCAATATCTTGGGCCGGTGTGATAAGGATTGCTACTGGTGCTGATCCAAATGCTTGCGGAAAGTTTACGCGCATATTGTCAGTTGCATTAACTTGGAATGGCTCCATTCTATTACCATAAGCAAAGTTCCAGATGTTTCCCGAGGAACCGAAATCACCTTGGTAAGAGCTCCACGGAACATAGTTGGCATTAACCCAGTTCGTTGTTCCATAACCCTGACTATTGACCCATGACTGAACATCATTGGCTTTTTGATTGGCTACGTTATGGGCGAAAGCTGTTGTGGCTATGTGTGTTCCATTATCTTCATTGCCGTGTGTCTGGTACCATGCTTCGCCACCTACACTTAGATTTCCATTGACCAAAACCCCGGCATTAAAAGCTACTGTTCCGTTATAGGAACCAATAGTATTCGTGTAGAGCCAGTTGCCCTGACCTACCCTGACATCACCATTCACGATTGCAGCGCCGTTGATGGTGGCCTGACCGGAAGTGATATTTCCACCTAGGTTCAGAGAGCCGTCAGGATTGAATATCGCAAAATGATCCGAGCCGTTGTTGGTATGGATTACAACATTTCCCTGATTTGTATCCTGATATACCGACGAGTTTCCGCCGTTGTTGAATGCAAGTGTCTTTAGAAAAGCACCTTGGAATGTCGGCGTTGAACTTGTTTGGAGTGTTTGGTTCGTAATCGTTCCGACGTAGTTGTGAACAAACGAGGTAGATGCTGCATTTTTAGAGTTATCGGATGTTGAAACAGTGGGAACCTGCAACCCTGTGCCGACTGACACGATGCCAGAGTTTCTGCTTATCGTGAGGGGTGTCGATAAGAGGGTATTGCTGTCCGAGTAAGCAGAAATAACCAGATCACCACCGGCGTTGTTGCCTGTCTCTGCTGCATTGCTTTTTCCGATGGTCCAGCGATTTTTGCCGCTATTGCTCAGGTAGATGGTTGCCCAGTCAGACCCATTATCAATGATGGATAGGTTAGACGTCAGGTTGGGGGTCGTTAGTGCTCCAGCGGTTATCTTGCCGCTTACGGAGAGAGGGCATGAAAAAATAGCGTTTGCGGCTTGGAAGTTCAGGGATGCCTGACCAGTAGCAGATGCTGAACCACCGCTTGCAGAAATGCGAGCGTCAAAGTCATGATTAACACCGAAGGAATGGAAATCCAGATAGGTGGTATTGTTCTGACCGTTAGTGGTATCGCCTAGTTCTATACCCATTGTGCCGCCCGACGACGCGCCGACACTCAACGCCTTACCGATAGTAGCCTGACCAGTAGTCGTTATGTCGTTCGCTGTTAGGGAGCCTGAAACGGCTAGAGGAGAATAAAGGGTGGAACTGGCGGGAGCGAGAGACAGAACTCTTGAAGCCATATCGCCGGTAGTGGAACTGTCTCTGAACATGAAATGACCACTGAAGTCAGTGAACGTCATTATATTGCCAGTACCCTGACTCCATGTTGTCGCGTCTGTTCGGTAAATGTCGTTATCCAAGGAGATTGAATGATAATAATGATCCCCTGCGTTCGAGATCACATGAGCGCTGGTTGAACTATCCTGCTGGAGCGAGATGCCGCCGATTGTCGCAGATTGATCGACCTTCAATGAACCGGATATCTCGCCACCGATGAGGGGCAGGTATTGTCCCTGAACCCAGTTCTGTTCAGCGAGATAGTGCCATGTCCCGGAACTGTCCTGTGCAGAGGTTGTGCCAGCAACATGATTGAAACCTATTTTGCGAATACCGTAGGTGTTGTCGTCTTCTTGCTGGAATACAAAGCCGCCTAGTTGCGTCTGATCGACCTGCGCGATCAACTCCGAACCTGTCCAGCCGATATAAACCTTGTTATTAGCCATCCAGTCACCACCGCCCTGCTGAACTGGCGTAAAGCCGACTGTCGCTTGCATGGCCTTCTGGTTCACATAATCTACGGTAGCGATCTGGTTAGCTGGCGCGGATGAACCCGGCTGCGATGTCAGAGGAGTGCCTGTTAGTGTCGGACTGTTCAGAGGCGCAAATGTCTTGTTCAACAAGTTGCTGATCTGGCCAGATGAGTTGTCGGGATTGACGCCATGTGACGTTAGGATTGCATTTAGCTCACTAACGATAGTGTTCATATCCGTGGTGGTAAGTTTTGTTCCCTGTTGTCCGATAGCCGGATTAGGGTCCTGATATGTTTTATTGAACATCAAATAACCTCTTAAAAATGAATATATTCAATCGTATTTAATGGTTTCCTTATTACGCGAAGTTTGGATTGTAGTAAAAATATGCTTTGCACATTGCAGGAACTAGGTCTGAGAACTCGCATTCAAGAAAAGCAATGTTCGGGTTGTCTGTGCTCACGAATGTAACGGCATAGACTTGGCTTTCGTCGTCCATCGTTCCAACGTCGTCACCGAAACGGTAAACACCCGGAACGATACCCCCATACTCAACTACCTTGATCGTGAAGCCCATTGCTCGTGCATGGTTGACGTAGAAGTCTTTCGAGATGCTGCCCGTCATCGTTAAGCGAGCAACGATCTGACCTCTGCGTTCATCATCACTGGAGTCTGCTGTTACGCACTTACTCGGCAGACCTACTGCCGTTTCCCACACGTCTATGAAGTTTGTTGTCGTCGCAGGGAAGAGATCAACAAGGAGATCACAGGCCGCATCATCGAACCTCTGTTTCTCTTGGTTCAAACCCTCAACGAACTTTGACATATTACTGCCGGGATTTTTGTTCCAAGCATCGCCATTAGGAAGAAGGTTCTTTGCAGCATTGATGTAGTCGGCTGCCTGTGTTCGGGTAATAAGGTTACTCATGGCGCCTCCTTAGTTGTAGGTAATGTTGCCGATGACAGGAAGCTGACCGAGCGTCGTTGTGACGTTCCCGGACGGCGCTGTCAGCGTGAAGTCAGTTGAGCCCGTCACACTGCTGATTGCAGCGATGATTGAGGCTTGCGAAATGACCGAGCCAAGCGGTGATCCCTGATTTTCAAATAAGGTTGTTAGTGAGGTTTTGATCGCACTTTGAATGGACGCCGATGCCGATTTGAGCCCAGACAAGGTGATGTCTGTTGAGACTTTGATCGGGGAGCAAACGAGCAACAACTCGGAGACCGGCTTCTGGGATTGCAGCGCATTAGCGACCGAGAGCTGATCCCCCGTCGCTGTCTGCCAGCGAGTATCGAGCGTTGAAGATCCGTCCGAGCCTTGCGGGAAGCCCTGATACTGGTTTGTACGATCCATCATGACATACAGGACCACTTGCCCTGGCATAACGGGTACGGGGTTAACCCATGCAGCGGTGACACCGGGAACGGCTAGAGCCCAGTCCACATGGTCTTGCGAAGAACCGCCTACGCTTCGGACTTTGAATGCGTCGATTACGCGAACGCGAAGCTGATCATCTGTTTCTAGTGGTGTACCATTTTCAATGGAGTTGGTTAGAGTAACGGAAGCGTTTACGCCCGCAATCGGGCTGATGAGCGAAAGCATTGAACCTGCGCTCGCATTGCCGGATGTGCCTGAAACGGTAGCTGTTATGGGAACACTGTTTCCAACATTGGAAAGAATGTTCGTCGTGTAGATGAAGCCATCGCTTCTTTGCAGGACCGTACCCGCTGGAATGGTCGCGTTCGTTGTGCCCGAGAAAGAAACCGATCCTGTTGCCAGAGCGGCAGACTTTCGCGTGATGCCTTTGAGGGATGCCCATTCCTCAAGATAAACGTCCGTAGCCGTCGCCGGGCTGGCCTGAAGGATCAAATATTGTAGGAATGCCCAAAGGTAGTAGATTTCTTTTGAGTCGGCTCTTGCTATTGTTCGTAGAACTGATTGGTCAGGAAGATTGACGCCTGTACTGTTTACGATGTCCTGTTCCATTCTTTTACGAATGGTTTCAAACGTAGGGTAGGCATATGCCATGGTAATACCTCTTATATTGGATAGAATATTCTCTCCGTATTTAGAGGCGTTTGGATTTATCGGCGTAAAGCAAGCGGGCGTCATATATGCCCGCAGAGGGCATTTAGTGATCCCGGGGCACTGTGTAACAAGCTGGGCGTTAAATGCGCTGTGCGGGCTTCTGAGGGCGTCTTAGGGACGCTATTCACAGGAAAGCCCCGACATTGCTGCCGGGGCCTCTTGTTTTTGGCTTATTCCGATTAGCCGTTGTTTGCACCGCTTGCACTTGTGCCTGCCTGACCCTTCTTCGCAACTGCGCCAGAAGCATCTGTGCCAGCCAAGTTAGGAGTGAAGATCGAAGAATCAACACTGGAAGCAAGAGCAGCGAAGTTGCCAAGGGACCAATCTTCAACAGTCATCTTCGCAATCGCGTTAGGCTGAACAGTGTTGAAATCGTGCCTCATGGAAGCCTTGAAGCTGTAGAGGTCCTGTCCCCAAGAGTGAACAGCACCGCTAGCGTTCGAATACGAACCAACGTCAGTACGGTCGAACTCATAAGAGGTAGCTTCACCGAAGCGCAGGTAGTCACCCTGAACCAAGTAGATATTGGACCCCTTTCCAGAAGTACCAAGATTTGTCGGGATCTGTGTCGTGGTCAAAATGTCCTTTCCGAATAGCTTGCCCGAAGCAAGCTCTTCCTTGAATGGGAACTGGTAGTCGTTAGCGAAGAACATCAGAGCATTCTTGACGTTCGGGTGCATAAGGAATGTCGAACCCTCGGCGTCAATCAACTTACCTTCGAGAGCAGCAATCAACTGAGCAAGGCTCTGGGAGATTGTCGTTACGTTTGTAAGGCCGGTCGTACCGGTCAACGAAGTGAAGGTGTTAGCAGCGGGAACGAGACCTTCAAGACCGATTGGCTTGTTGCCTGATCCGTTATCAAGGCTGTTGATCATAACGCTATCGACCTTAGCGGACATAACGCGACCAATCTGCTTTGCAACCTTAGCGGCAATCTCGAAAGGAGATAGGATATCAACTTCTTTGGTGATCGACGTTACGGCAGCAATCTTTCTCCAACGGAGATATACGCGGTCCCAATCGCCTTCGCTGTATGGGAACTGTTCGCCTTCGTCGATGTAAGCGGCGGTCACGGTGCCTGACTCACGAAGGATGGTCTTCTGACCAAGTGGCATAGATTCTTTCTGAGCAATCTTTACGATTACAGATTCAGGATAAAGCGCCTCAACGTATCCTTCCATTGCCTGTGGGATGATCGGCTCACTGGTAGTAGTGGTTGCCTTGGTCATAATGTTTGCCGCATCGGAAGCCTTAAAGCCGTTCGCCTTTAGCTTTGTTGCAGCATCACGGCCATGCTTCTCGGCAAAAATCTTACCAAGACCGCGATAACCAAACTCTAGTTTTGGATCGAGGCCCGAACCAATATCCTTGTTGATCGAGAAGGTCTTAACCTTGAACTCACCGGACTTCTCATCAGAGTCAGATGAAGCAGGCGAAGAGGTGTCTTCTTCAGCATCCTTTGCTTTCTTCGCATCAAGCTCTTCTGCACGAGCTAGGCGCTCTTCGAGAGTGCGAACGCGGTTCTGTAGATCCTCATATTCTTTCTCGGCTGGTGCTGTGTCTTCGCCTTCATCTTCTGCTTTGCAGAGAGCGATAAATGCCTTGTCGAGTTTCTTTACTGCTTCATCTAGCGAAGCCTTTACATCAAATGTGCGATTAGATGACATATATGTCTCCTTGAATGTTATTAGTGATAATCACCTTTGTATTTATTGATTGAATATTATATTCACTTGAGGCGAGATTTGATCTTTGCCAAGTCAATCTCGCGCTGTAATCTTTTGCGGTTTATTTTTTTCTTCTGCTCTGGAAGAATGTCACTAGCTTTATTATCGCTAGTATCAGGGTGGTTACTGTCTTCAGTGTCTGGGGCGTCATCTTCTTGTTTCTCCTTTACATTGACTAGAAGTGCCTCTTGGTTGCAGGGGATCGGCACAATGGAGAACTCAAGAAGTTCTGATTCCGTTATGGTCATTCCACCGGCATCATTGATGCTGTAGTTGAGGGGGCGGAAGCCGATGCTTACGGCGCTGATAAAGCCGTCTTTTAAGGCTCTGCGACAGAACTCTGCGTCTGGACCAACAACGGGATAATCCGCTGGGCAGAACTCAACAGTTCCCTGCCATCCATTACCGACGCGCTTCAGTTCAACGCATCGCCCGATAGGCCATTCGCCGTCGTTATGGATTTTGAGAACGCGGGGATTTCGTAGATACTCGGTAACGTCTAAGCCATCGGGATCAACGATATCGTTAGCTCTATCCAAGGCATCGTTTGTGATGACGAAAGTGAAAAGATCACTGCCGTTGTCTAATGCTTTAATCTGGAAATCGGCTGTAACTGTCTTTTCCAGAGCCGATACGTCTTGAGACTTAACGGCATCACGGAAGCTCTTAATGGATATATGTTTCCTCATGATTGGTTTTCACTTTCATCATTGTCGGTTGGTAGGGTTCCTCCCGGTGTTGTCTGCAAGCCGTCGGTCTGGCCGATCGCGCCTGTATTGAGTGGACGTAGAATCTCATCGCCTCCCTCGTATCCGGGGAGACCTTCTCTTGCGCGCCATTCGTTTGGAGATAGAAGACCGGCAACGACGGCTTTGGAGCCAGCGTCAACGCGATCCTTGTAAACAGGACTGACAGCCTGTGTGTAATCGTACTTCATGCGATATTGATCACGCTCGGAAGCGATGAAGCACTTATCCAGAAATAGCTCTTCAAACTGCGTTGTTACGGGTCCGCAAGTGTCGCTGTAGAAGGTGCGCTCTTTCTGCTCGATGGATGCAGCGGCGTCCTTGTCCTCAAGTCCCAATCTATGAGCAGGGTAGTTCGTGACGTTACAGACGTTTCGCTTTGAATCCTCACCCATTTCAGGAAGCATCAAGTCCTTGACGCTTAGGTTCATGGGAACAAGTTGAATGTCTGGTGGAAGAGCGGGACCCATGCCAACATTGGCCGTTCCTGCCATTCCCTTCATCAAGTTTTCACGGATCGTAGCAAGCTGTTCCGGCTTATATCGACCAGTCGTTGTGATGATATATTGGATAGAAGTTCCGTTGCGGAATGCACCTGCTCGCGTCTCTTGAATGGCAAGATCAATCCCGAAAACTTCCGGCGATAGATCAAGCGGCCCCTTACCGATTATGTTGTTCTCGAAGTTGGTGTGCATGAGATGAATGACATCTTCTTGCAGGAGCCTTCTTGTCTGGCCGGTTTCGGCTGCAAAGCTCGTCTTTCGGCCTTTGAACTGGTTGGTCGACGCCGTGTAGAGCCTGTCTCCGTCTTCCAGTTCCGTGACGCTCATACGGTCAGGTGTGATGGTGATCAGCTCAACGGGGCGTCCATCATTTCCTCGGATGATCGCCACATAAGCGTTTCCCCAGAGGACATAATGGATCATAAGATTGTTCATGAACTGGAACCACGAACGATCCTTGCTGTTCGGGGTTTTAAGCAAGCTGCAAAGCGGATGGTCCGTTGTGTTTGTCCATCCGCCGTTGGAATCTATCTTCTGAATGTTCGGTGGTAGTTTTGCGATTGCTGATGAATACCCCGTCACACACCCGAAAACAGTTGGTGACTTCATGACCGTGTAAGGGGTGACGACAACGCCTGAAAACGTCGATCCTGCTCCCACCATGCCGGGAGGTGGTCCCCAGTATTGAGGGGCTTCTATATATGCACCCGGCCCGAGTTTTGCTGGAGGATTATCGGAAGGGATCGGTGTTTCCACCGGGACGGCTTCGGCCTTTGTGATAGTTGGCGCGGCCCAACTACTCGTAGGTGTGGGGCTTGAATCCTCCCCTTTTATTAATCTTGAAAATATGGACACATGAATACCTCGTAAGAATACTTCTTTGAGGTATTTATTTCGTTACCATATCACTTCGGTTGAGAGCGGCTGACTGCCATCACGGATATAAGAATGAAGGGCATTACACGTTGCATGAACGCCGTCTATCTTGCGCGTAGACATCTTATTTTCTTTGGAAAGCTGTAGGTTCTCCAAGTGGTCATATGAGGCATAGACGTTCAGGCAGTTCCAACGGAAGATCGGATTGTTAAACTTGATCTTGTGTTCAAGGATGGACTCTTCAAAGAGCTTATTCGCAAGGTTTAGGTTCTTTCCCTGCGTTACAGGCCAGACTGTTAGGCCCTCGTCTTCAAGCTCTTCCATCATATTTTCAGAGCCCCATTTATCGACGTTTACCGTTTCGATTTCATATGTCTTGCTCAAGTCGATGATGTAGTCCCGCATTTCTCGATAGTCGATTGTTCGGCGGCGTTGCGTTGTTAGATATCCGTCACGGACCCAAGCAGGATAAAGCTCGTTTCCAGCACCTTCTACCGTGGCCTCTGGAAGCCAGTACTTCGGAAAGACATAGAAGGTATCATCGCGTTTGAAGACAGTAGACACGCAGGTCATATCTCGAACACTCGACATATCAACGCCGATCCAGCAGGGCTCTCCTTTGAAGTCCTCGATCTTCAAACTTGTATCCAGACCCGCATTAACGTCGCTGGATTCCAGCCACTGCGACGAACTGGATAGCCATATGTTCAGGTTAAATGTGAAGAATGATGCTCGTTCGGATTTAGAGCGTTTTGCATCCGCTGCGTTCTTCTCGAACTTCTTACGGTTAAATCCGAAGTCCCAAGAAGGATTGGCCTTGCGCCATGTGCTTTTCTCAAAGGGGTTATCGCCTTCATCAGCGGCCCATATGCAGCCGAAGAACGTTTCATCGACCAAGTTGCCTTGCAGAATATCGACGCATTTTCGGTGCATGGAATAGCCAAGCCCTTCCATTGAATCGCCTGCTGTCGTGATGATCTTGGTGAGTGTCTGGGGTCGATCTTTCAACATGCCTGTTTGAAATATGTCGTAGACCTTTCGTGTCTTGGTTGTGTGAAACTCGTCGAAAATCACCACACTTGGGTTCAATCCGTGCAGCCCATCAGCATCACTAGACACGGCGCGGAAGAACCCACGGTTGCCGATCTTGCGCCCATTTACGACGATCTCTTTGTCTAGGCGGATTTCTTCCTGCTTCGCTTCGATCCCCAGTTGAGACATGAGGGCAGGATGGTTCTGTGTATGCTGATAGGTGAAGCCGTAGAGGATGCGAGCCTGTGCTTCCGTAAGAGCACTGACATAAACCTGTGGGCCGCCTTCGCCATCGCAAGCGAGGAAGTAGATCGGCATCCCTGTGATGACTGAGGTCTTACCGTTTCCTCGTCCCATCTCGTCGTATGAGAAAGAGAAGCGTCGGTAGTCGTCTGAATCGTTAACCCATCCGAGCGTCTGGGATATCGACCATAGCTGATAGGGATACATCTCGAAGGGCTGTCCCATCTTGGTTCCTTCCAAGATGGTCAGGTAGCTCATGAGAGTTTGGTATCTTTTCCCTTTGCTCGGGTCATAGTGGTAAGGGAAGTCAGGTGTAGAAGCTCGCTCCAGATCACGGATAGAGCGTTCACACGCGAGCTTCGTATATTCACCTGTTATGATTTTCCCAGACAGGACATCCTTGACGTAGGCATACTGATCTTGCTGTTCGAGATTGCCAGCATCAATGGCGGCGAACTTTCCTCCGCACGACATTAGGTCAATCCGGGAAACTGCACGACTGTCACGGTGTCTTCGTCGGATGCGCCTTTCTTGAGGGACTTGGTGTCCATCGGCGTCATGCCAAACTTGGCATACAGACCTTTCAGGGAAGCCTGTGTGGCATGAAGGGCTGTCAGTTCAGGGTGCTGACGACGCATCTTCCCTGAGTCGTAGAACTTGCCATGTTCGTCGATATAGGCCCGATACTCTTCTTCATCGGTAATCAGGCAAACCATCTGAACCATCGCCGCTTCGTGGCGTGCCTCGTAATCAGGATGAGAAGTTAGCTGTTCAAACAACTCTTCTCTTCGAGGTTTGCCGTCAATGTTTTTTGGGAATGAGTTTTTCTTAATAGTCACGATAATAATCTCCAATGATGTGTCGGAGATATTTAGCTTTTGACTTTTTTACTTTTTCAAAATCAGGATTTTTACGGACTAGACTGGGTGTGCGCTCGTGTTTGGGTCCGCTCAACTTTTCGGAACGCGTTACCCCTTAGGTCATCAAGCCCTCAGAGCGTCGTAGAGCACGGTGTAAGGTGCGCGGGTGCAAGTAGTGCTGCGCTGGTGTGCGGGGGTCTGTACGGGCTTCTGAGGGGGAGACTTCGCCTACCTACCGCTCGCTGATGAGTACGAATCGAGTACATTCTCATTGAATGTAACAGTGGTGGCTGGTATCAGGGATGAAGCATTAGTAAAGGATAGACCCTAATGACTAACGTCTCAGAAAGAGTAATCGTTGCAGCTATAAAAAAGGTTGTCCGCCTAGAATCCGACGGCGAGTGGCGACTATCGCTCGATCTGACCGGTGAACCTGCAAACGATCTTCGTAACTTCCTTCAGGCGCACATAGAATCAGGCGAGCGTAGTGTAAGCGGTGTAGAAGGTTTTCTTTCGCAACAGATAAGTCAGATAGTTGAAACTAGGATTGCTGAAAAGAAACAAAACTTAGACGATTACGAACAATATGTAGTCGAGCGGTCGGGTCGAGGCTGCCTAGAGCAAGTCTGGCCTGTAGCGCAGGAGTTGCATAGATTTATAATCCCCTCAGCCAACTAAATCTCTATCGATCTCGGTGGTAGTGGGAAAGTTGCCATTGATGTCTTCAATCGTTGCTAGCAATCCGAAGAAAGAGAAGACGTCCTTGTTAAGGGTATGAATCGTCATACCGTTTTCTCTTTCTTTTGGGTGGGGGGCTATACGGGCTTCTGTGGCGCTCGCTGATGAGTACATTCGCGTTGAACGTAACAGCGGCGGCTGGCATTAGGAATGAACTAACATCAGAAAGGATTTAGATAATGGATACCGTATCGAACGAGGTAATATTTGGGGCTTTAAAAAAAGTTCTTCCGCCAGAAAGTGATGATTCTTGGGTTCTGAGGCCAGATTTTGAAGGGGTTGCTTCTAAAGATCTGAAAGACTTCATCAATGAAGGTATCAGATGTGCACAATATGAAACCCATCATATTAAAACTTGGCTTCGTACGGCTATCGAGGATTTGATAGATCAAAGATTTAAAGAGAAATCGGTAGGATTAGACCCTTATGAGCAGTACGTTATGAAGCGTGATGCTAAGTCAAGCCTGTCGGATATTCCTCGTTTAGTTGATCGAGTTTACAACTTTCTTTTCCTGTCAGGTCACTAAATCACTTACAAGGCCGGAGATAGTTCTCCTGTTGTCGCTGATCTTTTCAACCATTGCGGTCGTCACGTCGCTGGTGATCGCTTTGGCTGATTGGCTTGTAGAGATTGTACTCGTGATGTCGCTTGGCACGGAACTTGTTTGAGCAAAACGGCCAAGGGTCGCTGCTCCACCGAACAAGCTATCAATCCCCGAAATACTATTCGTTAAGCCCGTTGATCGGCTGATTAAGCCCGTCACACTTGCGCCTACTGTCGTGAGGGCGGAAGCAGGAGTTCCTAGTAGGCTCTTGGCCTGCATGGCTGTGTTGAAGGCCGCTCCGATTGTTCCAATGCCGCTCGCCTGGCTACCGGTTAGGACATTGGTGACTGTCTGGAAAATGCTGGTCTTCTGCTGGCTGGTCTTGCTGTGAGCGAAGAAGGATAGGCGGACTTGAACGATGCCGAGGCGTTCCTTGCTCTCACTAAATGGGCACTGGAGGATTGTTCCGTACCAACTGCCAAGGGAAGGGTGGACTAGTTCGATAAGGGCTCCGCTTGTGTCGGCCATTTCCTCCATGAGATCCGTGAGGTCTTGGTAGGCATCACCATTCATGATGGCTGTTAAAGCTCGTCCCAAGAGGCCGTTGTCGTTTACATCTAGCGAGCCTTCAATCTCGAAGATTGTAGGTCTCTGGCCTAGTGTCTCAACCATAGGAGTGAGGCCACCGGGATACTGATGGATAATGCGGTTGGCTCCGTAGCTAACTGTCTCATAACGATCCACGATGATTTTTGTGCCAGCTATCGTGCAGGTTTGAATGGTCATTTTACGGTACTCCATAGGTAGCTAAAGTTCTGCCGGGATGATCCTTTTGTGATCGTGACACTGATGTTCAGGCGTTTGCTGCTGACGAGTGTGCAGGCGATATCAATCTTGTCGCACATATTGTCGTCCAGCATGTCTTGCAGAGCTTCTCGGACGTAATCCGTTGCTCTTGCTTCGTAGTTTTCCTTGTCGGTGACGGGGAGGTGCCAAAGTTGCCAAAGGCGACTTCCGACCTTGCGCCCGTTCTCCTGATAGGCGTCGTACCAAAACCCTTCTTTGTTTTCGGTACGATCCCATGAGGTTTCCGCTCTTCTATTTGTAAAAAGGCGGAGGATCACGCATGTCTCAAGATCGTTGCTGGTGTCGATGTCCGTGACTGTCACGCCATTGATTACCGAGGTCGTGAAGGACCAATCTATCTGTTGTGTTTCTTCGTTAAAACAAAGCCTTATGTCAGCCATGCGTGATTTTC
Source organism: Gluconobacter cerevisiae (assembly GCF_015244675.1). Taxonomy (GTDB): domain Bacteria; phylum Pseudomonadota; class Alphaproteobacteria; order Acetobacterales; family Acetobacteraceae; genus Gluconobacter; species Gluconobacter cerevisiae. The sequence continues at coordinate 33,863 of NZ_JABCQO010000010.1, forward strand.
TCCTTAGTTGGTCTTCGAGTTCAGAGCCGCCTTGATCTGGTCGTCTTCTGCGCCTGCATCCTTCACGAGACTGATTATGTCGCTCCATTCATCAGCAGTCGGAGTTCTCTTCTCTGCGATGATGGAATAAACTTTCTCGATAAACTCGATGAATACAGGTGCTTCCTGAACAACAAGAGCGCCAAGGCTTGCGATTTCTGTAATCAATGAAGTGTTCATGTTATTTTCCTTCCGTTGAGGTCTTTCCGATTTTGTGATCGTCGAGATAAGTGACGAGTGCCGTTACGGCATCGTTTGCTAGAGTGTTTGCTGTGCTCGTTACGGTCGTTCCATTTGCATAAGCGGTGTCCACTGTTGCGAGGGCATCACTGGCATTTTTGTCCAAATCCAAGAGCGTATTGGCGATGTTCACATCGACCTTACCGAATGTGCCGCTTGCGTATTGAACGACAATCTTGTGAGCAACCACATAGGCAGAACTCGCCGTGTAGGCCGTTTCCTGTCTCTGCGTTGCCGAGCAAGCTGTTAGACTGATGGTGCCACCTAGCATCACTGCTGAAAGTAGAGCGCCTGTTATTACCTTTGTTTTCTTTGACATGAGGTTCCTTTCATGAGGTTGTTTCTCTGTGTATTTACTTGAAAGGAAGAAACCCCAGCCAAGAGGATGACCGGGGTTTCGACAACACACAGGATGCTACTTCTTGTAGCGTGGTATTTATGCTGGCGGACTTGTCTTTGAGCCCTTGCCGTTCTCCATGTGGGCATGAGACTGCAAGCTGATACCTGCGCCCACGACATCGCCGGACGCTGTAATCTTTCCGCTGACCTCAAGATCGCCGGTGATGGATACCTTGCTGCCATCGACCTCAATGACAGTCGTGCCGTTGATCGTGATGAATGTCTTGCTATTGGCTTCAATGTGGATGCCGTCTTGCGTGATCAGAACCTTCTGGTTTCGATGATCGTGCTGGCAGCTATCGCCTTGGCCGAGATTTGCCGGATGATAACGAGGGTCATGAGTGGCGATAACGAGCTTATTGTCATTGTGGCCTGTGCTGGAAACAGTCTGCCCGACTGCACCGGATAGGGCAGCGGACGCGAAACCATAGTTGCCGATGACCTGCACGTTATGGAGTTCGCCAGATGCGCCGTATGTCTGACACTGAGCCGTGTGGACCTTGCCGGTTGTGTTCGCATCCGTGGTGAAGAGGGTAGGCTTTGTCATATGGAGGATGCGGCTTTCCAGTACGGCAATCCTCTCCTGTAGGTTCGATATTGTTCTGTAATCCATGGCTTCTCCGTTCTGGTTACGATTTCGTATTGTAGTAGTCTGCCGAGGGATTGATGACGTTCGGCTGGATGCTGAATGCTTCACGCGGCATGAGCGTGATCTGGGTCGTTGATCCGTTTGTGAGGTCTCGAATCATCGTGTAGCCGGCGACAATCATCTTGCTATCTTTGATGCCTGTGAGGGGATCGGTCACGCTCACAAGGGTATTGATGTCCCAGAGATCGCCGCTGTCACTTTGGTAGCCTGTCATGACCAAGTTCATGACCATAGAGCGACCATAGTTCCGATTGGCCTGCCACTGGGCAATGTTCTGGGCATACTGGTGATCGGGAGAATCTAGGGAGTTAATCAGCAGGAGTTTGCGCTGTGTTCCCACAAGTTCTTGCTGTGGGTCTTTGCCAATGCCGGTAGGGATGGGGAGAGCAGGACCGCTGCTGTATTGATCATTCGGCTGAACGGCGACGACGTACTCCGAAAAGCGTCCGCTGATATCGAGGGAGAATGAGGTGTCCTCGATCATAGCAGTAGAGGTGTCGATTGTAGCAACGGGATTGCCATCTGCTACGTCTGCGATAACCAGTGCGCCACCCACGCTATCGTAGAGGATTTTGCCGTATATTCGCGCTGCTCTCTGCAAGATCGCATAAGGCGTTTCTCCTGCGTTGAGGTTCATCTGACTTAGCTGGTCTTGCTGATATGTCGAAGCCGCTGATGTGCCAGATTTCGCGTAGGTTTTAACCCCAAACGGGCTGCACAACGTCTGGGCCAAGCCGTTTAGGTCTTTGTAGGTTGCAACATATCCGGGGATCATGGCCGAGCAGTCGAAGAGGTCACGCAAGGCCGAGCGTCCCTGTATGACAACGGGGTGATCGCTCATGGAACCTGAGGTGTCCACACGTTCGAGGATGCCAGTGAACATGAGCTTCTTGGCTATGTAAAACGTCACTTTCTGATTTGCTTGGACGGCCTCTAGGAGTTCAGGAAGCCTCGCATAAGCAAGGGCGATAGTGATGGTGAAGTTGCCCGGTAGCTGCTCCATGGATCTGTTGAACTGGAATGATGTGTAGTTCAGGAGTTCGCGGTTCCCAACGTAGATATGAAACTCCATATCAGGTGGATGGAAGGCATTGCCTGTGACGGTGATGTTCTCGGTGCTCATCGGCTCAACACCTCATTCGTCAGGTCCATAAACAGCGGCCTGATAGGGGCATTTCGCATGATCAGTTCGTCATCTCGGGTGCCGTCGCCATATAGCTGCTGGGCTATCACGCAAGGCGGAAGGGATGTCTTCGTCGTGTATGTCGTGATGTCTGGAAGGCCATAACCTCGCGTCTGGATATCGAGAGAGATTTCAGCAATCGCATTGTTGAAATATTCGAAGATGTCCGTTTCGTTGGTCTGTCCCGCGTAGGTTATCTCTGCTGTGAACATGGGCAGGATCGTGTCACGGAAGTTGTAAGCATCAGTGGAAGAAGACCATGTGACGCTGGGCTCTGCACGGTAGATCGCTTCGAGGCAGGTTCGACGTGCCAGGGCGAAAACGGGATCATAAGAGGTGGCAAGAACGGACTGGGTGTTTACGTCATATCCGTACTGCGTGATGAGGTAAGTGAGCTGGGCCACATACTGTCCGGGATCGGTGTAGATGTTCCCTAGTGTCTCAACAATCTCCTGTAGGGTTGATGCTGCGCTGGTTATATCGCTCATAGTGTCTCCGGCTTGTTTTTGAAGTTTTTGGTGTTCCTTCTGTTCGCGGTCATAGCCACGTTGTCGTTCATGGATTTTTCTTGGAAGATCGCATGACGACTGTAGAGTTCGTAGTTCTCGTAATAGGTAGACTCTACCTTGTTGGCACATAGATAGAGGACTTCCCGAGATACCAGAGCCTCATTGCCTTCAATGTGCTTTAGCCATCGCTTTCCAGAGCCGTAGTAGCTCTTCCAGTTTGTGGCTTTTCCAGACGACGAGACGATCTGCTTTTTGCCAATATACCAGTACCCGTTGAACGTCATTTTATAGACGATTGCGACTTCTGTTCCCGGTGCGTAGAGGGTGTTTCCATGCTTCCAATCCATGCGAGTATTTATTGAGATTGGAATATCGGCGCTGATGTAGGAAACCCCACGGCACTTTTCCGTGGGGTCTATGAGTGAGTGCGTATCTGTTCTTCAGTTCACTGGATCAAGGCTTCTCTCTGATTTCTTGAGCCCATGCGTGACAGAACCTAATCAAGTCTGTTGCTGCATCAGTTAGAGCCGCTTGGCTCTTCTTCACGTTCAAGTCCCATATACTGTGGTCTACTCTTGAAGGCGCTTCCTGCTTTGGAAGCTCTTCTTCTTTGACGCCTATAAGGCCGAACGCCATTCTGGCTTCCTCAGGAGTAAGGTCGCCGTCTCTGATAGCGTCTGCGATTGTGTTCAATGTCTCGGGGGTCATAGCTGCAAGAGTTAGATCGTCCTGCGGTTCTGGATCGGGGAGGCTTACCGTTTTCGGTTCTTCGTTCAGTGCCTCGCTCACGATGATTGCTAGACAAGCTGGCATCGGATGCTTTTTGAGGCTTCTGTTTTTCTGGCTGTTATAGCGAAGACCTGTTGCTTCATCGGGGGTCACATAAAGGACGCCTTGCTTAAGGCGGTACTGGAGATTTCTCTTTAGGTCTTTCCAGCGCTTTTCGTATCCGCCTGTAGCAGTCTCGATTAGCAGGTTTAGATAATCTGTAAGCTCTGTATTCATATTTTTCATAACTTCTTCTCTCTCATTCTCAAATGAAGTTTCGGAGAACTGTTTTTGTTCTCTGTTTCTATTTATACTTTTGATTAAATGAGGCGCTGAAACAGCTAAATATCGGGGATTTTAACTTGGAGATATCCCATGAACTTACTTCTATCTATTTTAAGAACTCTCGCAGGCAAGCTCGCTGTGGCTCATAAGCTCACCGATAGCCAGATCATCGCTATCTGGTGTTCCGGCTATAACCCGCAGAAGATCATTTCTGCGTTGCCGAACGATGATGCGGACTTTGCAAACATTCTGGCTGTCGCTGCTATTGCGATAGACCTCCAGAATGGAACCCTGTCGGACACTGATGCCGTAGCTAAAGCGCAATACCTGGCCTCACGTCCGGTCGTTGTTGCTCCTGTTGCGACGCCGGAGCCCGCAACCCCTGAACCCGCTGCGCCTGAGCCAGAAACGACGACTGACGAAGAGCCTGCTTCCTCTGACGACAAGTCCTAATGGGAAAGTCGGTTTATGATCATCGCTGGCGCAAGGTGTCAGAGGCCATAAGACATGCGACGCCTTATTGCGAAGACTGCATGGACGAGGGCACTGTCACGACTGCTGAAGATATGCGCCTCGATGTCGATCACATCATTCCAATCGAGGTTGATCCCTCGAAAAAGTATGATGCCGATAACCTGCGCGTTCGTTGCATCCGGCATCACTCGATCAAGACCTGTTCGGAAAACAATCACTGGAATAACCGAGAACTCCGCAAGCCAAAGCAATGGTGGATGAGTGACGAATGGGACAGTGATGCCTCTTCTGAATGAATGTGGAAAAGCCCCGGCTGTTTGGCTCGGGGCTTTTTTATCGTCTGGCTTTCTCCCGTTGTTCGTGAATGGTGTTTGCACGTTCGATCCACCATTCCAGTTCGCCTAAAGGCATATGGTAAGGGGAATAGGGATCGTTTTCGTTTACGTGCTTCCAATCGAAAAAGAGGATCAGTTCTCTAATATTGCCCCTGAGAACATCAAGGGTTTCGGAGGTAACATTAGATCCCGTTAGTTTCCCAAGAAGTCGTCGATTGCTCGAATGACGTTACCGGGCATGATGCCGATATCGAGTGCCGTAAGCCCGGTTGCTTTCGTGTAGACATACATATTGGCTTCCGCGATGCCATTAGGCGTTCCGTCATTCATTCCTGATGCTACCTGCAACTCCGAATAGTTAGGCTTGCGAACAGTGACCTTGGAGTGTCCGCCAACGGCTGGCTTCAAAGTGATTTCTAGTTCCTCGTCCGTCTTGATCGTAATGCTCTTAGCCATTGGTTTCGTCTCCTGTGTTTCCTGCTTCTGCTGCTGGTGCTTCCGTTGTTGGGTAGAGCGCATCGACTGTGCTCAATACCGATGTGATTGCCACTTGGGGCTGATCTGCCACTGCTAGTAGGTGCTTCAAAACTAGGACGTTCTTCAATACGTCCTTCGGAAGCTGTCCGGCAATGTATAGGCTTACAATATCGTTCTGTGTCATGTTTTATCTCCATGTGTTTATGACACATCTATTTATTGTTCTGACATATGAAGGGAATAAGTATTCAAGAGGTGGGTTAAGTTTACCAAATAGATAAAATATTCCTACGAACATAGTGTTCAGCCTTGGCTCATCTCATGACGGAGTATTGTCATGGAGATTAGCGAAAAGGGATTATCCATTATCCAGCATTATGAAGGTCTGAGGCTCACAGCCTACAAAGACACAACCGGTATCCCAACGATCGGTTACGGCTCCACAGGCCCCGATGTTCACATGGGTATGACCATCACGAACAGTCAGGCGACCTCGTTGCTCAAAAATGACCTGGCGGTTTTCTCGCAGATGCTAAACAGCAAACTAGCAAAGCCCATTGAGCAGTGGCAGTTCGATGCCCTCATGAGTTTTCTCTATAACGTCGGTCCCGGCTCATCGAAGAAAGATGGCCTGTTTGTCCTTCGCAATGGAAAGGCTTCGACGTTGTGGTCATGCGTTCAGACAAACCGAATGTCTGCTGCTGCTACCCAGTTTGGCTTATGGAATAAAGCCGGAGGTGTCGTGTTGTCGGGTTTGTCTCACCGACGCCACACGGAAGCATGGCTGTTTTCAACCGGCAACGTGCAGTTCTTTAACTGAACGCATAGGCGGCCGTCACAACTAGCATCATCATGAACAAGCCCAAGAGCAAACTGCGTATGGCAAACAGGAGAAGTCCACCCAGATAGGCGACTTTCACTAAGGCCCAGACGTGTGCCTTGATCCATATCCATAAAAACCAAAAACGATCCATGTCATGTGTACCTCATACGATTGCGCTAGGGAGTGCTTGGTGAACGCGAGGCGGAGCGATTGTCATTCCGCCTCCGCTTTTTGCTCTTGCCTGAATGCGACCGTCAGCAACCTCGATGTTCATCTGGTGCGTAAAGGACTGTGACTGGCTTGCCGTTATCTGGGACTGGGTTGCTTTGGCTTCCGTTGTCGCCTGTTTGTTGTTGATATCAGCAAGGCGATTGTTTGAGTCCGTGAGCTTTGCCAGCATTGTATCCGAGGAAGCCGGGGAGGCTGATATGTTGCTAGCGATATCTGCACGGCCTCGCATTTCGCCCCATGTGTTTGCAGGTCTCTCGTAGAACTTGGAAACCGTTGCCGCTGCTAGGCGTGGGTCATTGTTGTTCTGCAACTTCTGGAAGACATTTCCGCCAGTCGCCGTCTTGGATTCTGCAACGTAGAACTTTTCCTGTTCTCGTCGTGCCTGATCGAGATCCGTTACGCTCTGCATGGAGTGACCAAACATCTTGGCGTATGCAGCCTGTCTGTCTTCGTGCCACTGTCCGATACCGTAAGCGTGACCACCATCACCACGAGCGAACGGGTTGAAGTTTGACTCCTTGAGCATGTTTGCCGCGTAGCCGGTTGCGTTGGCCTTGTTCAGACCTAGCCCCATAAGCTCACTGATAGCCTGCGGAGCCATCTTGTAGCCCTGACTGTTCTGGGGGATCGCTTTCGTTGTGGTTGAGCCTGCTGCTGCGTCTGTGGGTGATCCTGATGAACTTGCCTGCGCGACTTTCTCGGCTGTCAGGTTCTTATTGAAGTCATCGACAAGGGGTTTTGCAACGAACCCGATAGCCTTTCCTACTTTCGTTCCGGCGATCCAGTTAAGTGCGCCTTTAATCTTATCGAAGATCGGGCTGATGTATGACCATCCGGCATCGAACACGGCTTTAACGCCGTCCCACATTCCCGAGAACGTAGTCGAGACAAGATCGGTTAGCGGCTGTATGGCCTTTATCGCACCACCGAAAATGTCCTTAACAGTGTCCCATGTGGCTTTGAAGTAGGGACCAACTGTGTCCCAGTGCTGATAAAGCTCGTATGCCGCAACACCCAGAGCCGCAACCACACCGACTGCAATAGCAACAGGTGCCGCGATAGCTGCAATGGCTGTCCCAAGAGCACCGAACAACTCCGTAAGGGAGCCAAGTTCAGCGAGTTTCATAGCCACGGAGCCGAAGCGCATGAGGCTCGTAGTTGCTCTAACTGCCCAACTAGCAACCTTGAAGCCTACAAGGATCTCCACAATGCCTTTCAGGCCACCGAGACTATTCACAACCCCCATGGCGCCCTGAGCCATACCGGCCCAGTTAATACTGCCAACCCACTTCGCCAGACCCGCAATGCCGCTGCTGATCTGGTCGATAAGCTGATTGGCCTGCGGAGACGTTGCAAGCCAGTTCGAGAACTGATCAAGCATCGGAGTGAGGGCAGGGGTTAGTTTGCTGGCTATCGAGTTACCGAAGCCCTGGACTGCTAATCCGACACTTTGGAACGACTGCCGGAGTTGCGCTCCTGCGGCAGTGTTCTGCTCGTTGGTTCGCAAGAGCTTCTGCGCTCTTGCGTTCATATCATCGTAATACTGGCTTACTGATTTATGAGCGTTCTTCGCCTGTTCGATCAGTCCCATGAGAGCCGGATCAACACCTGCTGCACCCAGACGAGAGCGAGCCGTGGCGGCTGACATACCAGCGTTCATATCATTGCTGGTCTTCTGAAGAGCCGTCTTCGTCCACTGATCCGAAGACATGCGATTGCTCAGGCCCATGGAGTGGATTGCGGCCTGTTCATCGCCCGAGGCCGTGCCGTTTTTATATCGACGCTGCACGTCCTGAACGTGTTCCGTTGTGGCAACAAAACTGTTGCCCAGCCCTGTTAGCGATCCTGCTCCTTGCAGCCCTCGCAGAGCAGTCGAAGCTACGCCGAGTTTTCCGCTTAGGTTTTCCACCTGTTGCGACATATCGGAGAAGCCTTTGATCATGTCGGCTATGCCCGCGAGTGATCCCAGACCTACAAGTCCGCCAACTATCTTACTTGCTGTTGCCACCTTACCTGTGAGGTTGGAAACGTTCTTCGTTATGTCTTTGATACCGGCTATCTTGCCGAACTGCTTCAACTGATTGTTGAGAGCAATGCCGGGAGCCTGTGTGGCTTTAAGCTGGTTATTAAATCCCTTTAGAGCGTTTGTTGCGCCTTTTAGATCGAAGCCAAATGATAACTGATACGATCCCGTACTCGCCATAATCTAATCCTTAACTGCATTTATTCGTATCCGTATTTAGAGAAAAAGAACCCCCGTCCTTTCGGTACGGGGGTTTGTTAAAGATGTCCGTCGATGAGTGTTCCCGATTAGCTTTCGATGATCGACAAGCAGGAAATCTCTAGCTCACTGGTGTTTTCCTTTGGGGATACCTTGATGGAATCACCGAAGAGGCAGCCTGTCGCTGTTACGAGAACACCGAAACGAGTTGTGAAGGTCACAACGGCATCGGCGAGCCCTGCAAACATGCTCGGCTTATAGCCAGCAGGCCAACGAACGGTAACGCTAATGCTACCCGGCGTTGGTTCATACGAGGTCGTATTTTCAACGCCCTGCATAGAGTTAAGATATTCGCGCTTATTAACGGGAATGCTGTAGGTAAGCTCTGCATCCTGAGGGATCGCTAGAGCAATCCCGTTGATAGCAAAGTTGGAAATGCCAACTGATGTAGGTGAAGCCATTTATATTTCTCCTTAAAATGTTTTACTTAGAAAACTGAATGCCAACAGTGATCTGACGTAGAACGCCTGCGATCTTTGCTGGGTAGTAGACTTCAACAACGCCCGTACGAACGATTCTTGCCGAAGCTGTTTTGAGGAATGTCGCAAGGTCCTGACACAACAGATTGTCCACGTTCTCGCTGTAGTCAGCGATGATCTCGGACAAGATGATATTCGGGTTAACAGCGTTGCTTCCCGGATAAATCATCGTGTCATTGTCAACGAGCTTCTTGGAGTTTTCACCGAAGAAGCGTGAGTTCAAGCGTGCCTGTAGCTTCGTACGAACATACGCAAGAATGTTGAGCGCTTCGATGTCCTGATAACTGTCGTCAGCCGTGCCTTCTGCGTTCGTCTGATAGGTCATACGAGGACGTTCTAGGTAAACATTACCGGCAGTATCCTGCTTGGTAATACCGATACCAGCGTTAAAGATTGCTTCTCTTGCGCTCTGGCTGAATGCGTTTCCTAGTGGAGCGGCTGCTACGGCTAGGGCGATGCCCTGAATAGGATTTGCAGGGTCTGCACTCGCCTTCACGGCAACGGCTGCACCGACTGCTGCGGCAAGTTCAATGTCAGAATCTGTTCCGCCTGGAGCAAAACCTTCAACGCTCGAATATGGGCTGTTTACCGTGGAGCCAAGGGCAACGAGGTTAGCCATACTGTCTGCAATGGCTGTCACATGGATACCGTCTAGGCCGTTGTTGTAAGCCCAACGTGAAGCCAAGAAAGTATCAAAGGCTTTTACGGCGTCGCTTGTCGCAAACGGAGTGATGAAGAGGTTTGCAGGAATGTCACCGAGACTTGTTAGAGCGGCAGTGATGTCGGTTGCTGAGTCGGATGCTGCGTTTACGAGATAAACAGGCGTCACGGTGTCAACGGAACGATAGCGGGCATAACCCTTATAGATGTCCGAAGTTGAACCGAACGCTGATGCTACGTCCGCAAGCGATCCAGCGAGAACAGGCGTGTTCGTGTTGCCTGTCGAAGATGTTGCAACGAGAACGACCTGATAGGTCGTTGACGCTACACCACCTGTTGATGAAATCGTAATCCATGTCCCCGGTAGCGGAAAGGACTCTGGAATATTTGATATACTCATATGGAATATCTCCTTAAATGATCATAAAAGATGAATGGGTTTAACCTCTTTTATTTAGTTGGATTAATGATGTTGGGGAAAATGGTAGTAGATCCGTTATTGGGCATGGTTGTATCTATTTCGATAAGGTCAGTGCTGCCTTCTTGATATCCGTCTTCTTCTGTAATCGTGTATGTGAGAGTAAAATCGAATGAGTAGACAGCGCGCGAGTTTGAGCTATCGAGAGAACCAACGATCGAGCCGCTTTCAAACTGCATGGGATAGCCATTGCTTCGATCGGGTGTCGGGTCCCAACCCATCAGGCATTTGCGAAGGTCTGTTCTAGCTAGGTCATATGCGTCACTGGCAGACTGATAACCCGTATCGTCGCTTTCCATATTGAGGACGACAACACACTGAAACGTGGTTGTCTCAAGTGCTAGGTATCCCGGCATGTTCTGATTTTCAGTAGCCGTGACGTTCGGTATCCACACGCCGCAAAATGGCATGTCACTCTGTTTAATGTTCTGTTGGTTCATCATTCGGCTGATGTCGCCGATACCAGATACCTTCGTGAAATATCGCGTGTCTGTTCTGATCTGCTTGATAACGTCAACGCATCTTAGGATTGGGTTCATTTATCCACCTTTGTAAGTTTCAGGGCATTTTCTAGGCGCTTCTCGATTTCGGGTTTCATTTGTTCAAAGACGGTCGATAGGTAAGGGCGGGCCTCAAGTTTTGACCCGTTGTTCAGGGCTGCTCCGGCTTCCAGTGCTTTCGCTTGTCGTGCCGTGTCGATGAGTGTGACCCTGTTCCCTTTAATCCTGACCTTGAGCAACAAAGCGAGGCTTCCAGTCCAGCTTGCAGGTGCCTGACCAGGCTTGCTGGCGACGTGTGGGCTCGTGCTCGCATTGGCTAAAATGAGGGCTTGTGTCTTCTTCTTGATATCGTTTCCGATGGCACGAAGCTCTTTCTTGAGAGCTTTCTGATCGACTTGCAGTTGTCCAGGATTGCTTATCTGGAAGGATATCGTGGGCATTATCTCACCGTATCTTGTTTACTTAGGAAACATTCTAAATATCGGTTTTCCTGTTCCACCATCATCAGCCTCACCACCTGATATCGAACAGTGATCACCGAACGATCTGGCTGGCGAACTTCCTGCGTGACGTACTGGAATGAGTTGAGGTCCGGTCTATAACGAGTTCTCAAGATGCTCGTGTAATCCGTCATATTCTCCTGAACGCCGTTCACAACCATGAATGGGTTCACATCGAATAACTGACCATATTCGTAGCGAGCGTTGGTCATCTGGTACGAGTTGCCCCGACCGTCTTCCGTTTCCGTCTGCTCCCAGTCCCAGAAGGTGATCTTCTGGATGAACTGCGTCTCATCTATGCGGCTACTGCTCATGGGCGGCCACCGAAGTTGAATCTCTGATGCGGGGAAATGAGGCTGTCGATAAAGCTATTCGTTAGCTTTATCTCATCAGCACCTCTGTTCTTGTACATGCGCTTCGTCATTTCCTTAATCGCAAGGACCAAGCTAGTCGGAACGCTTGCTGCGTCCGCTGCGATGCCGCCTGTGTACTGAACGACCATATGGGAATGGTTTCGGTAGAGATCGTTGAGGTTGTAAGAGAATGAAAGCTGAATACGAGCAGGATCAGTCGTGAGATCGGGGAAGTAGTCTTGGTTCTCAACAAGAGCCACTTCGCCCTGGCCCCAGAAGGCTGCTGTTACGCTCTCGATACTCTGTGCGCCTGTTGGCAGATTGATCCACTGACCGCCGCCAGAGCCATAGCCAAAGCTACCTGAGCCGTTCGACAGGAAAGAGCGGAAGTAGAAATCATTCTGGGACATTTCATCTTTTGCCATGACCCATGTGATCGGTGTTGCGACGAGGTAGTCACCGATAATGTCTTGGATATAATCTTGAGCCGTCTGGGCGAGGGCTTGAATGAGGCTTGTCTGTGAGGGGTCGAGGACCATGCAATAGTCCATAAGGTCATCAACATCGACTACGAGGTCAGGCTTGTTGCCTCTGAGGTTTGATATCATGCGTCACCTCATTTCGTGATCTTGTCGGGTACTGGCCCGCAAGCGTCGATGAGTTCTGCATATCCTTGTTCAACGAGAAGCAATCCGACATGAGGGCGAACCACGCATGTCATGCCTTCGACGAACTTTGGATTATAGGTTTTGATGATTTTGATCTTCATTAGATACCTCAAATGGTTGTTTGAGGTATTTATTGAAGTTTAATCTCAATGATTATTGGGATTATGTGCTAGGGATTAGTTGGCGCGATTGATAAAAGTATCGAGACCTATTGACTGCCTCTATCCCTTATCCCATCGTACTTTTTTATCATCATTAGAGGTTACAATGATACTCGATATTCTCAAGGTATATGGATATGATGAGCCGTCTTACATGACAGAGACGGATCAGAATGTATATTGGTTTAGTCTAGACCAGTTCTGGGTCATAGACACCTCCGTTGCCCCGGTATTTAGACTTGTAGGTCCCTTTTCTTCCATTGAAGAGGCGCAAAAATGTGCAAAGCGGATCGAGGTGGAATATCAGAAACTTATCAGAAAAGAGATTGATCTTGCTGCCTTCAAGGCTTTTCTGGAGCAGGAAAATACCGAGAGAGAATGCGTGATGCGTGCGAGCCGTCAGGCCGATCTTGCAAGTTATACGCCCACAGCGAGCCCCCAAAAGAAGAGTACTCTTGAACCCTGAGTACACCATATAGCGCCGTCTCTCTGGGGCAGCACACAATGCACCACAGAGACATTATACCGCACTGTACGGGGCTATTAAATAATAGAAAACCCGGCTTGTTGGCCGGGTTTTCTATGTCCATCTTACTCTGCGACTAAGATGGGCCACGCACGCAAGCCATACGCTTTCGCATAGAGCTTATCGCCGGTGATGGGACATGTGCGCCAAGGGCGAAACACATACCGATAACCGGCTGGTGCGGGCGGAAAGGATTTCTTGGACATCCTCTTACTCCCACTAGGGTGGTGTGAGGCATTGAACAATACATGGGGATGTCGTAACGTAGCGGCGTTGAAACACACTGCGCTGGACTACCCGGTGCATTTGACAGCCATGCCTAACATAGTGGCTGCCCCGCAAAACGAGATAGGCCTGCTTTCGACTGGTACTCGAGGGCAGGCCTTTTTCATTTTTAAGGCCGAGATCAGATGTCTCATACTCCCTGATTGATTGCAAGCCTTCATATTCGCGGATTAAGATTTTTATTTGTTCCCGTATTTGTAGGTGCTATTGCTTTTTGTGGAGTGCGTTTGGCGCTTCAAAGGGGGTAAGTATGGCTGAAAATCCGCTTGTGATAGCGATGGAGAATATTGCAAATCGAAGAAGAAAGCTTCAAGCTGAAATGGCTGAGTTGGATAAGATGCTATACGATTTATCTAAGTATAGTGAAGTTTCCATAGAAACTATTTTCAAATATCTTGATGATATATATAATAACGAAATCGATGAAACGCCGTCTGATGGGTTGCAAAGGATTAGCGAAAAAGAACTAGAAGCTTTTGTTATACATTTTATTCAAATGAATGGCCCTATGGATGTTGATAGCATACTGCATTTACTAAGGATTCATGGCTATGATGCTGGTGGGGCTGACAAAAGAAAAAATCTAAATACCAGATTGTGGAGGATAACTAAAGAAAATAATCCTATAAGCAAAAGAGATGATGGGTTCTACATAGTAAATATGCCTAATGGAAATGGTATGATATGATATATAAAATATCATGTAGAATAAAAACCAAGTAATACTATGGTTTGTGGGGTATCCTATTTCATGTTTCTTGTTTGATTTGGTAGGAACCCCTTTTACGTCCCTTCATCGCTGCTACACGATTAGCCTTGCGTTCTTCACTCCAAGGGGCCTTAGGTCTGCGAAGTTTCGCCTTAGCTTTTTCGGTCTTCTTCTCACCTTGCTTCAAGCGGCAATCCCTCTTGGATTCCTCTGCTGATCTGATCCATGCTGTCTTGATGTTCATAGGTGATCCCGTTCTTACGAACTCAGGCTTCCATGTGAGGCAGTATGGGAGTTTGATTGTTTTGTTGATTCGATGTTCGACAGCATAAATGACCGCATTATTCAAATGGGTCAGGGCATCAACGTTCTTGATCCAGAGCTTCTTGTAATCTTCAAAGGTAAGATCGAACTGGATGTTCATTTTGCGTTGGTATGCTTGTGCGGATTGGAACTTCTTCTTCAGAAGTTCAACTGTGTTTTCATGTAAAATCATTGGTTAGTCCTTTCTAAATGCGCAGAACCCCTGATGAGGGGACCAACCACGGACTCATCAGGGGTTCTTTTAGAAAGAAGGTTTAGTGAACTAGGTCTGATGAGAACCAATGCGCGATGGCATTGGTTGGTCCCATCAGCTTTTGTTCTTATGTGTATTTATACTTTGATGCATCTTTGGACGTCATTATTCATCTGGCCCGGTTTACCTGCGCTCAGCGCGAGCGATTAATGCGGCTGCGCCGCAAGCCTTACGGAGCGCAGAGCGTAAGCGAGCGCCCGTAGAGCGACTACACGCCGAAGGCGTCCGTCTTTTAAAGAGCGAAAGCGAATAACCCGGATGACGCGACGCGTCTTTGAGCAAAGCGAAAAGACGTGGGCGTCAAGCCCGGTTTAGATTTGTCGTTATTCATCTAGGGGTGTTTACCGGGCTCTGTTACTACTTACAGTAGTAATAGTGTCTATTAAATATCTCTAGGTGAGTACCGACGGCTCTCCTTATATAATGGCCGAACATCAACCAGCAGAGACATCAAGGCTCAACTGAACCCTCATATGGCGATTGCCCTGATCGACTGACTGACACGACACCACACGGAAGTTCTCACGAATAATCGAGCGATCAGGACACCTAATCATCCGATGACATTTCATATTAGATGAGACAGGTACCCATAGCATGATTACCTGATGCCTAGCTCGACGGTAGATGTGCCATTGACCTTTTGGATTGTATTTTTACATTGCCCACTGATGTTACGGAGAAACCATCTGCTATGAACCGAGACCAAATGGAAAAAAATATCGTTATTATAGCTGCTATCTGCACAGCATCATTTGTTGGGATTTATATATGGCTTTCGATGGGAACTGAGGAAGTGCCTGATCTTATCAAGACAGTATCTCCCCTTATAGTCGTAGCAGTAACGGGATATTTTGCATGGTGTCAGTTAAAGATATCTCGAGCCCAGAAAGAGCTGAGCGAGCGACAAGCGAGCACCGCTCACACTAAGCTAAAGCTGGATCTATTTGATAAAAGATACGAGGCTTATCAAAATATCATTGAGCATTTTGTCTATTGTTATGACCTTCCTATGGGGATCATGGCCTATTACCGTTTAACAGAAGAAGAGAATATAGAATATCATAGGCTTCGTACATTTAGCAGAAGCGGAGACGATAAGATTAGATTTATAAGACCAATCAGGGAACGGGCTCTCGAGAAAATAGATAGTATTTCCGTTTATAATGTTGAAAGCAAAAAGAAGAGAGAACTTGATCTTGAGAGGGTTAGGTTCCTATATAGCGATGACGTTTATCATGTACTCTTTGATTTTTCAAAAGAGTGTCATGAACTTCTAGGGCATCAGCACCGGACTCTGATCGTGTGCTTGAACAGAGAAGTTGATTCCTTTCTCGGTATTCCGGCACTTGCTAATCCCAATATGGCTGATATCGAGAGTAAGAAATCAAAACTTGCAATCGAGTTTAAGACCAATATAGTTGATACTATGCGACCTTACCTGCATGTGCCGGAGAAATAAAAAAATGTTCTCCAACTGCGTTGTAGAGAGCTGGAACTACACAAAAGAGCCCCCTAGCTGATGCTACAGGGCTCTCATGGTATCCGAGTTAGCGACCCAGACGCTTCGATATTTCCTGCGACATCTTGATCAAGATATCATCGAACTCACCAGAATGAGCACTCTCGCGGACCTTTTCATAGAAGGCCAAGAGATTGTCATACCCCGTTCCAATGTTGATCGTCTGAGAGGCCGTCATACCGGGAAGAGCAATGGTCTTGCTACCATAACGCAAGTCGGTTGTGATATTTCCAGCGAAGTCCACTTTGAACCAAAGGCGGGTGGCCTTGCGACCCTTGGGTAGTTCTTCGTTATCACGAAGAGCTTCTACTGCGCTGATCTGCTTATCCAAGGCGTTGATGAAGGCATCTCGCGGAGACTTCTGAACAGTCGTTTTCTTCGTGACGAACTTCACGTCTTTGAGGAATGAAAACTTAGCTGGTGCTCTTCCCATGATATTTGACCTTTGTTTAATGATGTCTTGTTTTACTCTAATATTCTTAACAGGTTCTTAGGGTGATGATACCCCTAAGAAGCCCGCTGAGGGTGGTCTAGTGACTTGCTGCTATGCAGTTGCCCCGGAGGACCGAACGCGCTCTACGGGCTTCATTGAGCTTCCAACATTGGAAATATCAACATGAACAAAATGTAACAAAACCCCACAACCCGAAATCGAAAACTGATGTATTGTACAACCTAAGCGAGCAACGAAAGAAGCTCGTCGTTCTTTGAAAATCCAATAAGTCATTAGATCGATGATGCGATCTTGCGCGGAATGGCCGTCTTTCGAGAAGTGAGTTCGAGTCTCACACGCGCATCTGAGACCGATCAAGTCTTGCGTTTCGTGGGTTTTCCCGAAATGAACTTCGAGTAGGTTACGATGGCTCAGTCATCTTCACTAAAAAATACGACAATGGATCTCAGCAATCCAATGTCGAGCATCATCGATCGTTCAGACATGGCGGCTGTTAAAGGTCAGCCCTACGATGAGCTTGTTGCTTACGGCGTCTCGGGTATTTCCGAGATGTACAAGGGCTTCGATACAACTCGTAGTGGTTGGCTCAAGACGGTTGCTGTCTGTCTGACCTTGTATTCCCGACAGGACGAACCTGAGGTTCGAAAAGGACTCCTCGCTCACCAGAGCGAAGCGTTCGATAAAAGCCTCACCGATGTCCCTAACCGTCAACTAGATGTTGCTCACGTGATCGTTGCTCTCAACGGTCATGCGGCAGCCATTGGGGGGGCTGCAATCAGCGGTGCTGCGAAGACACGTCTCAAGCAGGGTGTGGAGTATCTCTGCAAACTGGGCGACACGCTGGAAGAGCGGATCAATGAACTCGGCGAGTTCGAGTCATTCAATGCGTTGATCAAGAAGGTTCGAGAAGACGAGGCTGGTCGCGTCACAAAACCCGTCGCTGTCCCAGCGCAGGCCGACAATCTCCTTAATGGAGAGCGTAAGTTTGCGGAGCGTTTCTACAAGGCTACTGCGCCTGCAAAGGCAAGGTTCGAAGTGGAAGATGTTAATGGGAGCAGTCCGATTGACGGACTGTGGGTTGCTCTTTGTCGGTCTTCGGGATCGGGGTTCGAGGTTGTTCGTCTGTCTCGGCAGAAGAACCTCATCGAACCGATGATCTCGGAGGCTCAGGAGCAGGATCGCCTGTTGCGTGATGAACTGGCTGCTCAAGCTACTGTTTCAAAAGAGGCAGCGGCGTGATGGTCATAAGGTCGCCGAGCGGGTGGGGGGATATCATTCCCCCACATTCAACCGCAAGAAGAGCAGGGGATGCCTTTGTAAGCGGGAGCCTTGACCGGCTCCTGCTTGAAGGTCCCCCGGGAAGCGGAAAGACTTCAGCGGCTTATGCCATGTTGTTTAGCCGTATCCCCGATCTACATAAGACGCAGAACGACATCTCTTATCTCAATGCGGCAGACTGTCGCACGGAAAGTGATGTTTTGCGCACAATAGAAGGTATGCGGATGTATGGGCAGAACTCAACAGGTCAGAGGTTTCTGATTATTGATGAGGTAGACTGCTTCGCGTCCGTTGCAGCTTCGACCTTGAAAGGCAAGTTGGACGGTCTCGAGACTAATGTTCCTGTGATCCTGACAACGAACCACATCTCAAGGTTGGACCCTGCTCTAGTGAGCCGTTTCAAAGCAGTTCACTGGAATCGCCTCAGTGTGGACCAGATGACTTCTTGGATTAAAGGTCAGTGTGCGAAGGCTGGTTACAGCCTGAAAGACACTGATCTTGCAACCATACTCGCTGATGGGACGGATTATCGTAAGGTGGTCCAGAACTTGGCTATGTTATGAGAAAAGGGGGAGCATTCCTGCTCCCCTTTTTTTGTTTTAAGTTTGCTTAAAAAGCCCCGCAAGGTATTGCCGTGTGCATCGTTGAAGGGGACTACAGGATCTATTCTTTCTTGTGCTGCAAAGTATAAAGGGGAGGCCGGAGAGCCCTGTACGGGCTTGACAGGGGCTCTCACGCTAAGTAGATGCGGGCTTGGGCCGGCGTAGCACAGCTGATAGTGCAGTCGATTTGTAATCGAAAGGTCGGGGGTTTGAATCCCTCCGCCGGCACCATTCAATCTTCCAGTTCAGCACCAAGGCGTTCAGCAAGAACCTTCCACTGGGGTTGAAGCTGATGGGCAAGATGTTCGCTTGTCGCATCCACATAAAAACTCTGGAGCATTTCGGGACTTGTTCCCATGTTCGCAGCCAGTGAATAGAACGGCACACCTGCGATAATCATCTGCGTGGCGAAAAAGTGCCGAAACGAATAAGCCGACCTTTTCGCTCCGGTGTAATCGTAAAGAAGGTCAGCTTCTTCCAACAAAGCATTCAGGCCATTCCTAAACGATGTCTGCACATTCCCGCGGCTGTTGATGAACGGGCTTTCGCTGGGTTCCGGGTCTCTTCCCAGTTCCTCACGACAAAGACCCCATAGCTGATTGATCGACCAATATATCTCGGGCATTGCGACGATAGGCCGCTTCTTCCCTTTTCCATGCACATGAAGTCGGATTGCCTTGCCGCAAGCCAGTCTGGCTTCGTCGTCGTAGCCGTCGATATCGGGCTTGAAGTGATGGATGTCCTGCCATTTTAGATTGGCTGCTTCTGGTGGTCTCATTCCCGAGAACGCCATCAGTTCGATATAAGCCCGAAGCCTCAACCGATCCCGCATGATCCTCGGATGAATGTCGGGGTCACCTAATGCACGCCGTGTCGATATGACGTTCAGCTTGCCAAACTCTTCCATCGTAAAACCGGGACGGGGATTAGGTTTCACCTTCTGCGACTCGACTTCGATGACCTCCTTCGTATGACCTTCTTTTCGGAGCCATGTGAAGAACGCCCGAAGAGCCTGTGCCTCTGTAGCTCTCGTTGAACTGCTAGGCGCTTTGCGTGATCGAGGGCTGATAGGCATTCGAACCTGTTTGCCATCGCGCTCATATTCTAAGTGAGTGACGGACTTGCCTGGCCCATCTGTCCAGTAGGCGTTCCGCCAGTCCCAGTACCTAGTGACCTTGTTTGAGGTCAGGTGTGCAACGCTTTCCTGCCGGAAGAACTCCCGAGCATATCGGTCGAGAATCGCATAGAAGCGTTTGAACTGTTCAGCTTTGATCACGCCTTGTTCTGTTCTGCGTTCAAGCTGCCGCAGAAACATATTCATGTACTCGTCAAAGCTCTTCGTTTTCGCTTTGAGGCCGAGTTTGGTGTTGTGCTTGGCTTCTGCATAGAACTCGAATGCGAGTCGTTTGGCTTCGTGTTCGTCTTTCGTTTTCAGTGAATGACGGACTTGTCCTTGCCCTTCAATCGAGAAGCGCATGTGCCAACTACTGCCTCGCTTAAACAGCGTGTAGGGCGCTTTGCTATCGTAATGCACCGGCATATTTTAGGTGTCCCGTATGTGCTTAACTCGTGCTAGCTTAATGTCGCGGTTTATCGTAGAGCAAGAGCTAATAAAACCGCTATTTTGTGCGGTTTTAAGGGGATTTTGCGCTCGTAAGTGCTAAACTTACAAAACCGCTGCACTACCACTGTGCTAACCCGGCATCGGCAGTGCGGCTTTTTCCATGTCCGGGCATGTCAGGTCAAGCGCCAGAGAACGATTCTCTGACCGTGTTTTGGATTTTAGCCTGGATTTGAGTGTGGGATGGGCGTGACGAGGTCTATGGGGGGCGGCAGATGCTGCGAGTTTTTCGTAAAGCCATAGCCATCGGACGAAAGACCCTGATGCGTGGCCGTATGGGAGCAGCCTGCCAGCGTCAGGCCAGTTCCTGTCAGGCAGGCGCCAATAAGAAGAATACGGATCATGACGGCTCTTTCGTGCTGTATTGAGAAGACAGGGACCGGGCAACAGCCTGTGCAAATCTTGTATAAGCCTGAGCTGCTTCGCTGTCCGGCGCGGACAGGATGATCGGGGTGCCCTCATCACCACTCGCGCGGATATCGGCGAGCAGCGGGATTTCCGCGAGAAACGGAACGCCCATTTTTTCGGCTTCGGCTTTTGCGCCACCGTGGCCGAACAGTTCCGTGCGGTGGTTGCAGTTTGGGCAACAGAAATAGGACATGTTTTCAACGACGCCGAGGATCGGAGTTTCCATCCGCTCGAACATGGCCACGCCGCGCCTTGCATCCAGCAGCGCAATATCCTGTGGTGTGGAGACGATGACCGCGCCGCCTGTCGCAAGTTTGGGTCCGAGCTTCTGGGCCAGCGTCAGCTGCGCATCCCCGGTGCCGGGGGGCATGTCGATCACGAGAACGTCGAGTTCGCCCCATTCGACTTCACCCAAAAACTGCGTCAGTGCGCCCATGACCATTGGGCCACGCCAGATCATGGCCTGATTTTCGTCCACCAGATAGCCGATGGACATGCTCTTCAAGCCCCAGGCTTCGATCGGAAGGATCGTGCCGTCCACGACGTCCGGACGTGCGTTGCGTCCCAGCATCCGGGGGAGGGAGGGGCCATAGATATCCGCGTCCAGAAGCCCGGTTTTCAGGCCTTCCCGTGCAAGACCGACCGCAAGATTGACGGCTGTGGTGGATTTGCCGACGCCTCCTTTGCCCGATGCGACCGCAATAACGGCCTTTACACCCGGCAGCAGCGTCTCGGGAGCATGTCGGCTCGCAGCGTTGCGCCGTTTGTCGCCCAGATTGAAGGGACGGTGCCCACCGCCGGACGCAGGCGCATTGGCGGCAGCTGGTGTTGCAGGGCGATGAGACGTGAAGGACAGGGTAGCGCCCGTAATGCCCGGCAGGCTCGCGATTGCGGCTTCGACACGGGGCCGGAGCGGTTCCACGCGCGAAGCATTGTCCCGCGACGTGGCTAGCGAGACATGGGCATGGCCGTTGCGCACCGAGACGCTTTCGAGGGCCGCAAAAGACAGGACGTTCGAGCCCTGACTGTCCTGCTCGGATTTCAGGATATCGGTGATGCGGGTTTCGGTGTTGGGAACATCCGTCTCGGGGGAGGCGGGCGGCATGTCGTTGGGGGGCGTGGTGTCAGTCATGCCGGGCTCTCATCAGGGGAATTATTGTATCGGAAAGGGGCATGAGCCTAACATCAATGGCCTGAAAACGCATCCTGAATGGCGGGATGGTGACGAAGGGCCATGTTCTGAGCTAGCGTGCGGGTATGAGAAACTCGTCTGTTCGTCTTTCTGTTTCTGCTCTGGTGCTGTCCCTTTCCGCGGGCTGGGCGCTGAGCGCGGCTTCGGCGCTGGCTCAGGATGCTGCTGCGCCGGTTGCAGGCCAACCGTCTTCAGTACCGACTCCTGCGCCGCGTTCGGTGCCGTCGAGCTTTGCGGATCTGGCAAACAGTCTCCTGCCGTCGGTCGTGAACGTCTCGACCTCCGCCGTGCTCAAGCCTGCGAAGACAGATGATAAGGGGCCAGATTCCAGCGATCCTGACGGCCCGCAGGTGCCCCCGTTCCAGCAGGGCTCACCGCTGGAAAAATTCTTCCATGACTATCTGAAGCACAAACCGGCCCCGAACCATCCGCCCCGCCGTCAGCAGGCGTTGGGTTCGGGCTTCATCATTGATGCGTCCGGAATCATCGTGACGAACAACCACGTCGTTGAAGGGGCGGATCAGGTCAGCGTTACGCTTCAGGACGGCACCGAAATGCCGGCGCGGATCGTGGGTCGGGACAGTCAGGTCGATCTGGCCGTGCTGGAAGTTAAGCCCAAGCGCCCGCTTCCGACCGTCCCGCTGGGCCGGAGCGACAAAGCGCGGATCGGGGACTGGGTTCTGGCGATCGGCAACCCGTTCGGGCTGAACGGGACCGTGACGGCAGGCATCATTTCCTCGCGTGGTCGAAATGTCGAACACGGTCTGTATGACGATTACATCCAGACTGATGCCGCCATCAATCGCGGCAATTCCGGTGGTCCGTTGTTCAATCTGTCCGGTGAAGTCATTGGCATCAATACGCTGATCTATGGCGGCTCGGGGGGGGATTCCATCGGCATCGGCTTTGCCATTCCGGCGGATGATGCGCGGGGGATCATCGACCAACTTCGGCGAACCGGGCATGTCTCGCGCGGCTGGATGGGGCTGAAGTTCCAGGATGTGACGAATGACATCGCCGAGACGCTCGATTTCCGCAAACCGGACGGTTCCAACGGCAAGGGAACCCTGATTTCGGAAATCGACCCGAAAGGCCCGGCTGCAAAAGCGGGCCTTGAGGTTGGCGATATCATTACCCGCGTCAACGATCAGGACGTGAGCGGCCAGACCATGCCGCGTATCATCGCGTCCATTCTGCCGGGGACGCAGGCGCAGTTGACGGTTTGGCACAAGGGGGCGCTTAAGACGCTGCCAATCACGCTGGCGCAGTCCCCCACGCCGCCGGATATGCCACCGTCCGACACGCACCAGCCAGAACATCGTCATGCGGCTCTGGGAGAACTCGGAGTGACTGTCAGTTCGATTGATGCGGATGCGCGCACGCAATATGCACTCTCCGATGATCAGCGCGGGGTTCTGGTCTCGCGTGTCGAAGCCGGAAGTCCCGCAGCATCGCGCGGGATTGCTGAGGGAAATGTGATCACGCAGGTGGGCCAGGACCAGATCAACACGCCGGACGATTTCGCCAAAGCCGTGCGGGGCCTGCACGAGCGCAAGAAGACGGAAGCCCTGTTGCTGGTGCAGGATGACGACGGGCTGCGCTGGGTGCCGGTGCCCTTTCTGGGGAATTGAGGATTTTCACCCACGTTGAAGCTCGGTCATGAGCGTTCTGATACGTCTGAGCCAGGTCTGGCTACCAGCACCGTCCCACAACAGTAGCTGGCGCGAGGTGATGCGCCCCGCAACCCGCCAGACTATCCGGGTTCTGGTGTCGGTGGTTGTGGCGTGGATCGTCGGATCGCTCATGCATCTGCAGGAAACGATCTGGGCCCTGGTCACGGCCCTGATCGTGACCCAGTCCAGCATCAGCCAGACCATGACGACGGCCCGCGACCAGATCAGCGGAACGGTGATCGGTGCCTTGGCAGGCGGTTGTGCGGTCGTGCTGGAAATCACGACGGGTCTGCGCTGGATTCCGTTCTGGATCATGCTGACACCCCTGGTGTTCCTGACGGCCATTCAGCCGACGCTGCGTTTCGCCTGTATCACGCTGATCATTGTGTATCTGTTTCCCAGTCAGGGTAGTCCATTCCTGCCGTTAATCACGCGGCTTCTGGCCATCGTGGTTGGTGTCACGGTGTCGATCGTGGTGTCGTTCCTCATTCTGCACAGTAGCGCGCGCAAACACGCGTTTCAGACGGCTGGACGTCTGCTGCGGCGCATGGATCAGCTTCTCAAAAGCGCGCTTGACCAGAATACGGGATGGACGGCGATCGAGCGTCAAAATGACGATTGTGTTGCTCTGCTGGCGGAACTTGAGGATGCGGTCACTGAAGCGCGGCGTGAGCGGCTGAAGGAACTGGAGAAGCGCGATCCGGTTCTTGCGGCCCTGCCAAGACTGATGCGGCGCCTGCTGAACGATACGATGCTGGTTGCACGCGCCATCGCGACGGGGCGCGCGGCGGGGAATACCGGCCTCATGCCGCTCTATAAAGGGCTGAGCCATGCGTTGCGGGCGCTGGCGCATGGCTGTGAAGAACAGCTTTTAGCGAAAAACAGCCGTCATCCACGGCAGGCGCAGGACGAAGAAATTCTTCATCTCCTGCCACGTCTGGAAGAACAGACGCGGCCGGAAATGCGTTTTGTGATGTCCCTTTTTCGTGAAGATCTGGAAAGGGCTGTCGGGGTGGTTATGCGCGAAGATGTGAGCGGCATGGAAGGGCTCTGACGTCTTTTTCCAAGGGTCTCCGTCAGGGACGGGGCCGAGGGCTATTGAAACCGTTATTCGGCTTTTGCGTTGTTCGGGGGCTATGATGGCACATGCCCGGCCTTATCGGTCCCCGTCAGAGACCGGCCCGAAACCACGGAGAAGTCCATGATTACGCGCGAAACCCTCAAATCTCTTCCCGCCAGTGTCCAGGCGCCCCCTTACGACATCGACGGCGTGAAACCGGGGATCGTGCATTTCGGTGTTGGTAACTTTTTCCGGGCGCATGAGGCGTTCTATGTGGAACAGATTCTCGAACATGCGCCTGACTGGGCGATCATTGGCGTTGGTCTGACGGGTAGTGACCGGTCGAAGAAAAAGGCCGAGGAATTCAAAAAACAGGACTGCCTGTATTCCCTGACCGAGACGGCGCCTTCCGGTAAAAGCACGGTGCGCGTCATAGGTGCCCTGCGCGATTATCTGCTGGCCCCGGCTGATCCGGAGGCCGTGCTGAAGCATCTTACTGATCCAGCGATCCGCATCGTTTCCATGACGATCACGGAAGGCGGCTACAACATTAACGAGACGACTGGCGCGTTCGATCTGGAAAATGCGGCTGTGAAGGCCGATCTTCAGAACCCGGAAAAGCCGTCCACGGTCTTTGGTTATGTTGTCGAAGCCCTGCGCCGTCGCCGGGATGCCGGGCACAAGGCGTTTACGGTCATGTCCTGCGACAATCTGCGCCACAACGGTAATGTCGCTCGCAAGGCTTTCCTCGGCTATGCGAAAGCGCGAGATCCGGAACTGGCGAAGTGGATCGAGGAGAACGCGACCTTCCCGAATGGAATGGTTGATCGTATCACCCCGACTGTTTCGACTGCCATCGCCAAGAAACTGAATGCGGCTAGTGGACTGGATGATGATCTGCCGTTGGTGGCTGAGGATTTTCACCAGTGGGTGCTGGAAGATCAGTTTGCAGATGGCCGTCCGCCGCTTGAAAAAGCTGGCGTGCAGATGGTCAAAGATGTTACGGACTGGGAGCATGTCAAAATCCGGATGCTTAATGCTGGACATGTCACGCTCTGCTTTCCGGGCATTCTGGTCGGCTATGAGAATGTGGATGATGCCATTGAAGACAGCGAGCTCCTTGGAAACCTGAAGAATTACCTCAACAAGGATGTTATCCCGACCCTGAAGGCGCCTTCAGGCATGACACTTGAGGGATATCGGGACAGCGTCATCAGCCGCTTTTCCAACAAGGCGATGTCCGATCAGACGCTCCGGATTGCCAGCGATGGTTGTTCCAAGGTTCAGGTGTTCTGGACGGAAACCGTGCGCCGGGCGATTGAAGGCAAGCGGGATCTGTCGCGCATTGCGTTCGGAATCGCATCCTATCTCGAAATGCTGCGTGGGCGGGACGAGAAGGGCGGGACGTATGAATCGTCCGAGCCGACTTATGGCGAAGCTGAATGGAAGCTTGCCAAGGCTGATGATTTCGAAAGCTCTCTGAAGCTTCCGGCGTTCGATGGGTGGCGCGATCTGGACACGTCCGAACTGGATCAGAAGGTCATCGCGCTGCGGAAGATCATTCGCGAAAAGGGTGTGAAGGCCGCTATTCCGGCCTGAAGACGCTTTTCGGTATTAAAAAACCGCGCTCCGTAGGGAGCGCGGTTTTTTTTATGTTCAGATCTGTCCTAGCAGGACGAGGATCACGACAATGACCACGATCAGGCCAAGTCCGCTGGACGGGTAGTAGCCCCACTTTGAACTGTACGGCCATGACGGCAGCGCACCGATCAGCAGGAGAATCAGAATTACAAGAAGGATCAGTCCCATGGCATATCTCTCTTGCCGGTTGAGACTGCTTTACGCGCGTTGGTGAACGAAAGTTTCCGGAATATTGCGAAAGATCAAAGCTGCCGGTCACGCTTGATGCGGTCCCAGG
The DNA here is from genome assembly GCF_015244675.1 of Gluconobacter cerevisiae. Classification (GTDB taxonomy): domain Bacteria; phylum Pseudomonadota; class Alphaproteobacteria; order Acetobacterales; family Acetobacteraceae; genus Gluconobacter; species Gluconobacter cerevisiae. The sequence continues at coordinate 60,180 of NZ_JABCQO010000010.1, forward strand.
CGGCGTTGATGCGGGCGACTTTGTCCTGCGCCCGGCGGCGCTCGGCTTCGGACATGGGTTTTTGCGCCAGAACGTCCGGATGGTGCTCGCGGATCAAGGTCCGCCAGCGGACGCGCACTTCGGTATCGGTGGCGGTACGGGTAATGCCGAGAATGCGATAGGCGTCCGGCTCATTTGAACTGGCAGCACGGCTGTTCCCGTTCTCCGCCCGCTCCCACGCTCCTGCGGGAAGGCCGAAAGCCCGGTGGACGCGCTGGAGAAAGTCGATTTCCCTAGGGTGCAGCTTGCGGTCCGGCCCGGCATCGGCGCGGGCGATGCGGAACAGGGCCGTCATGAGGTTTTCAAGCGGTGCCGTGTTGTCGGCATAGGCCGCACCCATCTCGCGGGCATACATCTCGAAGTCGTCCGTCCGGTCCCGCGCGCGGTCGAACAGCATGCCGACTTCCTTGACGTTATCGGACGGGAACTGGAAGCAGGTTTTGAAAGCGTTGATTTCGTGCCGGTTAACCGGGCCGTCGATCTTGGCGAGTTTCGCACAAAGCGCAACAAGCCCAATGGCATAGAGTTGATCCCGCTTGCCCAGCGCTGCCGCGATTTTGGCCGCTCCAAAAAAGGCCGCGCTGTTGGGGTCAGGCCGACCATTTGCAGGAAAACGCTCGCTCCATCCCCCTGTCGAGGGCTTGAGCAGGGAGCCGCTATCGGCGGCATGACCCAAGGCTGCGCCCATCAGCGCTCCGAAAGGACCACCAACCGCGAAACCCGCGACACCACCGAACATCTTGCCCCAGATAGCCATAGGTTCAGCCTAGCACGCTCGTTCGTGGCGGCAAATGACAGATCGTACAGCCGCACTTTACGTGGGCTGAAAGCTTTTGCGTGAGGCGTGCTATGAAAGCGGAATGACGAACCCGACACAGCCTCAGGCTTTATAGTGTCAGGGTTTCAGATCGTTTAACGGATATTTGCATGACTTCTTCGCTGCCCCCTCGTACTGACGATGAACTGATGGAGCTTCTGATCCGCCGGCTGCCTGAGAAGTTGCAGACCGTGCTGAACTGGCTGCGGGAGCCGTCGCATAAATGGGTACGAATTCCGGCGGGCGTGCTGTTCATGCTGGGGGGCGTCCTGTCGATCCTGCCGGTTCTCGGATTGTGGATGCTGCCGGTTGGCGTGATGCTGCTCTCACAGGATATTGCGCTGTTACGCCGTTTGCAGGGCCGCGTCCTGCGTTGGGTCGAACGCAAGCACCCCGACTGGCTGGGGCTGCCAGCCGACAACGCCTAGCGGGAGGTTTCAATTCGCTTTTGCAGATGAAGAAGTGCGGCAACCCGAAGTGCTGAAGCCAGCGGACGTTCGGGCGGTCGCGTCGTGTCCAGCGAGGCGACGAGTGAGGCAAAGCTCTGCTGGCGCGTCGTGGCGATCATGTCCAGAACCGTCCAGAATTCGGGTTCGAGTGCCACGGACGTCCGATGACCGGACAGGGACAGGCTGCGTTTGACGAGATCGCTCATGCCGGATGGTCCTCAAGCTGTTTGATGGCCCAGTCTGCCGTTTCGGCAATATCCGGGTCCGGATCTGTCAGTAAGTCGCGCGCGGAGGGGACGAGCGACGGATCGGCGGAGTTGCCAATGGCGATCAGCACATTGCGTACAAATCTGTTGCGCCCGATCCGCTTGATGGGTGAGCCGGAAAAGAATGTCCGGAAGGTCGCATCATCCAGCCGAACCAGTTCGTCGAGCTTCGGGGCGATAAGTTCGGGACGGGCCTGAAGTTTGATATGTCGCGCGCTCTCTGCAAAGCGGTTCCACGGGCAGACGGACAGGCAGTCGTCGCATCCATAGATGTGATTACCAATTTTTGGGCGCAGTTCGTGGGGGATCGGGCCTTTATGCTCGATCGTCAGATACGAGATGCAGCGGCGCGCATCCATCCGGTAGGGGGCCGTAAACGCATCGGTCGGGCAGGCGGTCAGGCAGCGCGTGCAGGAACCGCAGCTTCCGCCTTTGGGAGCGGAAGGCGCGAGTTCCAGCGTGGTGTAGATCTCGCCCAGAAGCAGCCAGGAGCCATGCTCCCGCGAGACGAGACAGGTGTGTTTTCCCGTCCAGCCGAGCTGCGCCTTTTCCGCCAGTGCGCGCTCTGAAACCGGTGCTGTATCAACGAACACTTTTACCTGCGTCTCCGGTCCACCCAGCTTCACGACATACTGCGCCAGATGTTTGAGCATGCCCTTGATGACGTCATGATAATCCCGGTTGCGAGCATAGACTGAGATGTTGCCGCATTCTGGATCGGTCGTCGGGCCTTCCGCCGGGGCATAGGACAGGCCCAGCGAAATTACGCTCCGCACTTCGGGCCACAGCGCCTGAGGATGGGCGCGTTCTTCGATGCGCGTCTCCATCCACTCCATCGTCCCGTGATGGCCTTGTGCGACGAATTCCCGCAGACCCTGCGCGACTTCCGGTCCGAGTTCGGCCTTGCAGAACCCGACCGCATCAAAACCCAGATGACGCGCATGGTCCGCAATCCGGGTTTCAAGCCCTGTGTCGGGTGTCGGAAAATCAGGCATGAAAAGAGATTGGTCTCACCGGTGAACGGACATCTATTATGTCATCGGGTATGCAAATGGACCAGCTTTTCCACCGTTCTGGAGGCCCGTTTCAGACAGGGTTTGTCACGATTTGAAAATGGCTTGCCACGTCGGGGGCGGAGCGGCATCGTTGGGCCATGCGACATCCTTTCCGCTCCATTCTGCCCGCTGCTGTTCTGGGCATGACATCCGTTCTGGCACTGCATCCGGTCGCACAGGCTGTCCCGTCTGCCGCACAGGTCTACGATCACGTCCGGAACGATCCGGTGCGTCTGAACATGTTCCTGCGGGAATTTCCTAAAGGGGCGGATCTGCACAATCATCTGGCTGGCGCGATTTATGCTGAGAGCATGCTGGACTGGGCTGCGCGCGATGGGCTGTGCGTGTCCCTGACGGAAAAGCGCATTCTCGATCATGCGTGCACCCATCCGGGAGACGGCGAATTTCCTGCTGCCGACCTATCGCATCACGCAGGATCGGAAAATGCGCTGATCGATGCGCTGTCCATGCGCGACTTCGTACCGTCGCCGGGGGATGCTTCCGGCCACGACCATTTCTTCGCGACCTTCGCCCGATTTACCGCCATCGCTGACGCGCATGAGGGCGAGATGCTGGCTGAAGTCCGCGACCGTGCCGCGCGCGACCATGTGACGTATCTGGAGCTGATGATCTCGCCCGGCATCGGCTCCATGATCGGGGCGGGTTTCCATCATTCGTTGCAGGGCGAAGACCTCGCTGCCGCGCATCAGGCCCTCGTTCCGGAAATTCCGTCACTGGTGCAGAAAGCCAGAGCCGAGACGGACCGGATGGAGGCTCAGGCGCGGGACGTGTTGAAATGCGGAACACCGCAGGCCCATCTGGGATGCGCGGTCACGGTGCGCTACCTGTTCCAGACCCTGCGGACGCTGCCGCCTCAGGCCGTTTATGCACAGCTCGACGCCGGTTATGCGACCGTAAAAGCCGATCCGCGCTTCGTTGGGCTGAATATCGTCGCGCCCGAGGACGACGCGACCGCCATGCGCGACTACGACCTGCACATGAGGATGTTCCATTTCTTGAACGGCGTGTATCCGGGCGTGAAGCTGAGCCTGCATGCCGGGGAACTCACGACGGGCCTCGTGCCCACGGAGGGTCTGCGTCATCATATTCGCGCAGCCGTCGATGTGGCGGGTGCCAGCCGGATCGGGCACGGCGTGGATGTGGCGCTGGAGGACGATCCTGAATCGCTGCTGTCCGAAATGGCGCGGCGTTCTGTAATGGTGGAAATCAACCTGACCAGCAATGACGAAATCCTCGGCGTTAAAGGCGCGGCCCATCCGTTTTCGCTGTATCGCCGCGCCGGGGTGCCGATGGCGTTGTCCACGGATGATGAGGGCGTCTCACGCGGGGATCTGACGCAGGAATATGTCCGCGCGGCCCAGACCTATGATCTGTCCTATGCCGATCTGAAAACGCTGTCCCGCGTCGGGCTGGACTATGCGTTCGTGCCGGGCGAAAGCCTGTGGTCCGATCATCAGCCGGGGCAGTTCGTTCCGGCCTGCCGGACCTTGCCCATCACATCCGCAGCCTGCACGGCGTTTTTGAAATCCAGCGAAAAAGCCCGTCTGCAATGGGCGCTTGAAGAGCGGTTCGGGACGTTTGAAGCCGCTGTCACACATGAAGGTCTCTACCAGTGAAATCTGTCTCAACCGTTTTCGGGGCCACGCTCCTGTCCCTCTGTGCGTCTGGTCTGGCGTTGGCCAATGCCCCGATCCCTGTTCGCGTCGTCGTCGTCACGACCTTCGAGATCGGCAAGGATACGGGCGATACGGCGGGTGAATACCAGAACTGGATCGAAAAACTGCCTCTGCAGCAGACGATTCCGGCCCCCGGCACCGATCATGACGTGATGCACTACAATCCGGACCTGCATGTTCTGGGTATCGCAAGCGGCGAGGGGCCAGAGCACATGGCCTCGGCCATCACGGCCCTCGTACTCGATCCGCGGTTCGATCTGCGACATGCTTATTTCGTGTTGGCAGGGATTGGCGGGATTGATCCGAATTTTGGCACTATCGGTTCGGCTGTCTGGGCGCCGCGCGTTATCAATGGTGGCCTGTCCCATCTGGTGGACCCGCGCGAAATTCCTGCCTCATGGCCGGACGGGTTTACGCCTGTGCAGGGCAGTACCCCGGATGAAAAGCCGCGTCCTGCGCTGCATTCCGGCATGGGCGATGTGGAATACACGCTCGACCCGGCCCTCGTGCAGTGGGCCTATGGGCTGACGAAGGACATACCGCTGTCCGACAATGACGGCTTGAAGGCCTCTCGCCTGCGTTACACCGGCTTTGCCGCAGCCCAGAAGCCGCCTTCCGTGCAGCTTGGCGACACGATTTCGGGCGAGACGTTCTGGGTCGGCGCTAAAATGAACCAGTGGGCCGAGCGCTGGGTGAAATACTGGACGGATGGACAGGGCGTGATGGCCACGACGGCGGAAGAAGACGTGGCGTTCTGTCAGGCTCTGGCGCTTCAGGGCAAGGCCGGACGCGTCGATCCGAAGCGCGCGCTGATCCTGCGGACGGCCAGCAATTTCGACATGCCCCCGCCGGGACAGAGTGCGGCGCAGCTTCTGTCGGATGAAGCGCATGAGACGGGGTTTTCGGGTTTTCAGGCCTCGGTGGATGCCGCCTATACAGTCGGAAGCGTGGTCGTGAAGGAACTGGCGACACACTGGGACCGGTACGGCAAGGCCCTGCCATCGGCGCAATGAAGCATGTCTGATCAGCTGCCTCTCCAGACCGGTGTTCTTGAACGCCGGATGGGGAATTGGGCGCGAAATCGGCTGCCGCCTGTCCTGAGGGATGCCATCCTGTTCGTGCTCAAACAGGGTTGGGCGGCGCTGTTCGGCGGTCTGCTGCTGGGGGCGGCCCTGCTTACGCGCGTTTTCTGGCAGTCTGAATGGCCGGTGCACCGCTATGATGCGCTGTTCGTATTCGCCATCTTGGTCCAGCTTCTTTTTCTTGCTCTGAAGCTGGAAACCTGGACGGAAGCGCGTGTCATCGTGCTGTTCCATCTGACGGGAACAGCCATGGAGTGGTTTAAGGTCCGCGTAGGCGCATGGGGCTATCCCGAGCCCTGTTTCTTCCGTGTGATGGATGTACCGCTGTTTTCAGGCTTCATGTATGCCAGCGTCGGCAGTTACATGGCGCGTGTCATCCGTATTTTCGACATGCGGTTCATCCCTTACCCGCCGTTCTGGCAGACATTCGGCCTGGCGCTGTTAATTTACGTCGCCTTCATGACCGTTACGCTGTTGGATCGGGGCAGGTTCTATCCGACGACAAAAGAACGGTCTGCGACCGCCGGTCAGCGTGTCGGAATGTGGTCGCGATAGCGGTCCCAGTGTGACGCTAGTTCGCGCACGACCGGCTCTCCCGCGCGTTCGTTGTTATCATAGGCGACGGCCTGCCCCGGTCCCTCGTCCCCCATGGACGCCGTGACCGAAACGCCGGGCGGGGGCATATCGAAATTGCTGCCTGAGCGCAGGACCATGATCCGCTCTGGATCAACATAACCCAGCCGCGCCAGCATGCGCATGTCGTACTGGTAATGCTGGCTTTCCTCGTTGGTCATGACGAAATGTCCCTGACCCTTCGTCCACATCGAGACCCAGTTCTCGGCCCAGCGATTGCGTTCCGCGCCATGCCAGTAGCGTTCCGTTCCCAGCGTCTCGCCCATCAGCACCATCGGCGGCTTCTGCGCCTGCGGATAGCCGCGCCATGCCTTGCGACGCTCGGCAATCACCGAATCGTCCGCGAGTTTTACGTTCTGGCTCAGGGCAAAAGCCCAGCGCGCCAGACCACGATTGAGCGGATAGGCCTTGGTCAACTGCGCCACATCCGTCACCGAGCCATAATGGTTCGGATTGTCGGGCAGGGTGTCCGGACGGCTCGCACCAATGGCGTAAAGTCCGTAAGGCCAGCCTTTCGGAATGGTCCGGTCGTCGATTTCGCGCAGGGCGTCCGCATCCACAACCCATTGCGCCCAGGCCACGCTGCCGACCGACGCCATGTTCGGATTGACGCCGGAAATGCCGGTAAACAGCCAGTAGGTATGGTGTAGATTAAAGCGCGGGTCGAGTGCCAGCGCATGCAGGTCCATATCGCCATGTCGCAGGACGATGCCATACACGCCATCCGCATTGCGGCGGAGCTGGTCCGGTACGCCGCGGATGGGAACGGTTTCGTCCAGATGCAGCCGTTCCACCCAGTCCTGATATTCGCCGGGCGCGTCCCCGATATCGTGACCGACTTCGAAGTTCGCCACGACCAGAACGCGGATTTCTTCCGGCGCGGCGCAGGCTGTTCCGGTTGCGAGAGCGGTGCCTAGAATGAAAGCGGAAACGACGTTGCGCATGGAAGGGTCTTTCTGGGGTGATGCAGGGCTCTGCCCTGCACCCGGAAGGGGTCTTGACCCCTTCACCCCAATTTATTGAATCGGGATCAAAGGGACCGCGTCCCTTTGTGGGGTCTGGAGCAAAGCTCCGGATTAAAGGGCCAGATCCGGCATCGGCCATTCGTCTTCGGTCCAGTCGCCTTTGGCCCAGTCTTCGCGCAGCTTCACGGCCAAAGCGTCGAGCGTGCCGTCCACGATGGCGGCGCGGATCTGGCGCATCAGGCGCTGGTAATAGGCCAGATTGTGCCATGTCAGCAGCATCGGGCCGAGCATCTCGTTGGCGCGGAACAGATGGTGCAGATAGGCACGGCTGTAACGCCCGGCGACGGGCGTGTCGTCATGGGGTGTCAGCGTGCGGGTGTCTTCGGCGAAACGGGCATTCCGCAGATTGATGGCACCGCGCTCGGTATAGGCGCGGGCAGTGCGACCCGCGCGCGAGGGCATTACGCAGTCGAACATGTCCACGCCGCGCATGACCGCGCCCAGAAGGTCGTCCGGCGTCCCGACGCCCATCAGATACCGCGCCTTGTCCTGCGGCAGCATTGGCGTGGTGAAGTCTAGCGTCGAGAACATCAGTTCCTGACCTTCACCCACGGCCAGACCACCGATCGCATAACCTTCAAAGCCAATATCGGTCAGCGCCTTGATGGAATATTCGCGTAAGTCACGCTCGGTGCCGCCCTGCACGATGCCGAACTGTCCATACCCCTCGCGCGCGACAAACGCCTCACGGGAGCGGGCGGCCCAGCGCATGGACATTTCCATGGATTTCCGCAGGGCTTCGGGCGTGGCAGGCAGGGCCGGACATTCGTCGAATGCCATGGTGATGGTTGCGTCGAGCTTGAACTGGATGTCGGTCGAGATCTCTGGCGTCAGACGGTGCTTGCTGCCGTCGATATGCGAACGAAACGTCACGCCGTCTTCGTCAAGCTTGCGCAGCGCGCCGAGTGACATGACCTGAAACCCACCGGAATCGGTCAGGATCGGGCCGGGCCAGTCCATCATTCTGTGCAGGCCGCCCAGCTTCTGCACACGGTCCGCCGTGGGGCGCAGCATCAGATGATAGGTGTTGCCCAGAACGATGCCTGCACCCGTGGAGCGTACGGCGTCCATCGTCATGCCCTTGACCGTGCCGACGGTTCCGACCGGCATGAAGGTCGGGGTTGGGACCGTACCGTGGCGGGTGTGCAGATGGCCCGCGCGCGCCATGCCGCAGGTCGCTTCAGGTACCCAGGTCATTTTGGTGGCGTGATCGGTTTTATGATCGCTCATGGGGCGCGCTCCAGCAGGCAGGCATCGCCATACGAATAGAACCGCAATCCGTTGGTGATGGCGTAGGCATAGGCCTCACGCATGGTCTCGGTGCCGCTGAACGCGCAGACGAGCATGAACAGCGTCGAACGCGGCAGATGGAAATTGGTCATCAGGACGTCCACCGTTTTGAAGCGGTATCCGGGTTTGATGAAAATGGAGGTCTCACCGCGCCACGGAGCGACGGTCCCATCCTCGCGGGCCGCGCTTTCCAGCAGGCGCAGGGACGTGGTGCCGACGGCTACGATCCGACCGCCGCGGACGCGGGTTTCGTTGATGGCTGCTGCAGTTTCGGCGTCGATCTCGCCCCATTCTGCGTGCATCTTGTGCTCGGCAATAGTGGAGCGGACTGGGAGGAACGTGCCTGCGCCAACATGCAGTGTCAGGGTCCGACGCTGGATGCCTTTTGCGTCTAGTGCTGCGAGGACTTCAGGTGTGAAATGCAGACCGGCCGTGGGCGCGGCTACTGCGCCGCGATACTGCGAGAAGATGGTGCGGTAATCCGTATCGTCTTGCTTCGTCGGGCCGAAGGGACGCTCGATATAAGGAGGGAGCGCGAGTGCGCCGACACGTTCCAGAAAAGTGTCGAAATCGTCTCCCTCGACCGAAAAGCGGATGCTGACGGCGCCATCGCCTTCATTTTCCACAACGGTTGCCGTGACCGGATCGTCGCCGAAATGCAGGACGTCCTGCGGCTTCAGCTTGCGGGAATTGCGCGCCAGGGCATGCCAGCTTCCATCCGCCAGAATGCGGTCGAGTGTCAGCCCGATTTTCGCCTCCCCGCGTGTGGCGGCAAGCTGGGCGCGGATGACGGCCGTGTTGTTGGCAATCAGCAGATCGCCCTCTCGCAGGAGATCAGGCAGGTCGCGGATCACGCGCGGATCGGGTGGCAGGCCGGCTCGCACATGCAGCAGTGTTGCGCTGTCACGCGGGCGCGCAGGCTCCGTCGCGATGTGATCGCGGGGGAGTTCGAAATCGAATGGGGCGAGATCGTCCGTCATGGGAATGTTCTCTAGCAGGTTCGGCCCACATGAAAACGTCAGACCTGCAAGCCTGACGTATCTTTTTGAGTGAAAGACGACTTGAGAAGTTCTGAAAAAAATCTCTGCGGCATGCCGTCCGCACGCCGATAAAAGAGGAGTTCATGGAAAACCGTCCAAATCTAATGGTTTTCTTGAAAAATTTACGGGCATCAAAGAGAGCAGAAGGGGCTCGAATTCTAAAATAGCAGAGAGTGTGAATCTGCATTTTTATTCTTTTACTTGCATTTGTGTGTGAATTTTAGTATAGTATGTTATAGTTGCTTATTGAAGTATCTCACTCAATAAATTGCAATATTATCTCTGAATAGTTTTATTCAAGTAAATTGATTTATTTTCTGCAAAAAATTGAGAAACTCAATGTTGAAAAAACATATTTTGTTCGGTGTTTTGCTGTCTGGTTCTGCTCTGGCATCAACTACCGTTCCTCAAACATATCGTTCTTCTGACAACCAGTATCATGCAGTGAAAATTACTTCCGGTCTGAATGCGGAAGGAAGTCCTGTGGTCAACGCTTACAAGGGGAATGACGGGCAGTGGCACCCGACCACTGTACAGGTTCAGGCTTGTGGTTTGGACGCAGACGGTCATCCTACCATTTGCTCAGATAATGTGACGAGTTCGCTTCTGGCGAACTACATTCCAATAACAGAAATAGGTTCCGCAAACGGGATTGCAGGTCTGAATTCTGCGGGGCAGGTTACATCTCCCATCAGCACGACTGCCGGGCTGTGGAACAACCCTGTTTCCGTCGACTCTATCGTTCGTATTCAGCCTACCGTGGTTAACAGTGGACGATGGGCCATTGACCCGGATGGCATTCAGGTCGGGGGAGACTTCGTAGCAGACGTCAAGGGTCAAGGTGCTCCAAACGGCGCACGCGGTTCTCTGGGTTCAGAACGAATCAACTGTCATCCTTATGGCAATTACGACGCGGGAGCGTGTTTGGTTGTCGCAGATACTGCTCAAGGACGTGAAAATGCCCGGATGGGGATTGGAGCGGCGCTGGAGCAATCGACGTCACTTCTGGCTGATTATGAGGATTTTGAAAACGTCGGTATTGGGGTGAACATGGCCTCTGCCGCAGCGCGCTTGGTTTTGTCGGGGGTTTCTTACGACGCAACACATGTCTGGATGCCGGGATGTGGCCCTGCAGATACGAGCGGCAAGTCATGCGTGCCTTTGACGAAAGCACAGGTTGCCCAGCTGCGTGATGGTATGACCATCACTACGAACAGCTACGATCCGACAATTACGCGAGTGGCTCCAGGTTCTTCCAAAACGCTTCCCGTCAACGGGCTTTACCACGCTTTTGTTTCTGACTGGGACAAAACACAGGCGGACGGCAGTTCAAAGTATATCGTTATTGGCCCGGGCTGGATTGCTTATGGCGGTGCGAGTTCAGCCGCACAGCAGATTCCGGACACGACAAAACTTGACACTTACTGGACGGCTTACAGCACTCCGACAGTCCTGCTGGGTGCGGAAAATAAAGACTTCGGGCAGGTCGAGCAGATAGAATACAATCCGGCTTTGGATGCCAATGGTGTGCCAACGAGTTCTCTGGCGCACAAGCTTGAATATAACGAAGTCAATATGGTGAACTACGCCTTGCAGGATTACATGGTTTCCGTACACGGACTGACCATGGCCTACTCGGCGCCCAATAGTAAAAAACCGACTTCAGATAGTTACGGTGTGTTTGTTGCGGGTGGATTTGGTGGCAGTGGTGGGTCACTTTTGCGTTTAACCGGCGATGGCGGGGAAGCTGAAATTAACGCCAACGGACTCAAGCTGTTTGCACCTTATTCAGTTGGTTCTGATGCTGGCAATAATGCTGAAATTGCAGAGTTTATCGGGCAGGCTGATGGTAACCACATTCGTTTGGTTTCCTGGTTGAATCGCGAAAATGCCGGCGCGAACGGTTGGACCAACACGTCTCTCAATTTCGGCGGCTGGATTGACGGTACAACCGGAAATACCAAGGCTGGCACGACGTTGGGAGGATCGCCTCTTGCGCGTATAAGTTGGGATTATGGAACCAATCTCGGTGGGATGGATCTGATTGCCAATAATGGTACTGATATCCTGAGGCTGAAGGGGGACGGGTCCACAAATGCGCTTGGAGCGCTCAATGTAGCGGGCCAGCTTTCGGCGGATGCCAATTTTGTCATGCGTGGGACGCAATATTTTCAGACTACTGATGGAACCAATCAGTTTTCCGTCACCCCGGGAGCGAATGGAAATCTGGTTTTCAATCCTCTGCAGGGTGGAGGAAAGCTCACAATAAATGCCCAGGCGTCTGTAGGAAATTCCCTGACCGTTTCAGGGCAGATTACGAGCGGATCTTATGCCTTGAACAGCCTGCCAACGGCTATCGCGGATGGGTCGTATGTTTGGTGTAACAGTTGTGTTCTGAATGGCATTAAAGGTGTAGAAGCTTATTGGCACGCATCTGTAAATAAATGGACAGATAGTCAGAACAATACTCTTTCAGAATAAGATTTAACATTGTTCTGTAGGAGCAGATTGATGCTTCGAAAGCATCAATCTGCTCTCTGTTTCAAGGCGGAGCGTTATTTGTTTTTCTCTCTCGGGAATAATGCGAATTTTTGCACTGATTTTCTTCGGAGAGATGCGTTTTAATTAAAATATCACTTCATGCCGGGGAGCGTCTTCGCTTCCTGCCAGAGTGCTTCCATAGTCGGCAGATCCTGCTCAGCCATGGTCTGCCCCTTGCGTGCGAGCATGGCTTCCATTGCTTCAAAGCGGCGGGTGAACTTGGCGTTGCTCCGGCGCAGAGCCGCTTCGGGGTCAATATCCAGCTTGCGGGCCACACTTGCGACGGTGAACAGGACGTCACCCAATTCGTCCTCGATGCGGTCCCGGTCCCCGCCGAGTTCGGCTTTCAGTTCGTCAATCTCTTCATGAACCTTGTCGAGAATGCCGGTGGGGTCGTCCCAGTCGAAACCTACGCGGGCGGCGCGGCGGCTCAGTTTTGCGGCGCGCATCAGGGCGGGGAGGGGGAGGGCAACACCAGCCAATGCACCGTATTCGGCTTTGCGCTGACGCTCGGCGTCTTTTTCCCGCTCCCAGGAATCATCCTCCAGAGCCGCATCGCCGAAAACATGCGGGTGACGGCGCACGAGCTTGTCGGCAATCAGGCCTGCCACGGTCTCGAAATCGAAGTGACCCGCTTCCTGCGCCATCTGGGCCTGAAAGACGACCTGAAGCAGCAGATCCCCGAGTTCGTCGGGAATGGCCTCGCGGTCGTCACGGGCGATGGCGTCCATGACTTCATAGGCTTCTTCGATCGCGAAAGGGGCGATCGTGGCCGGGGTCTGCTCCACGTCCCAAGGGCAGCCGCCTTGCGGGTCGCGCAGGCGCTTCATGATGTCCAGCAGGCGATCGATCTGCCGCGGGGACGGCTGGGAGGACGGCCGGTTGGACTGGGGCATGGGAAGATCCTGCTGTTATCGTGCTTATGAGGTTCATAGCTGTGCGGCCCGGTGGATGAAAGCGCCGGATGGGCCCTGCGCGTGACAGCCTGACATTCCCGACGTAAAACGTCTTCCGGAACGGATTTGCAGACGGGGTTGCTGGCGCATGGCACGCATTTTCATTGATGGAGAAGCAGGCACGACGGGTCTGGGAATCCGCCAGCGGATCGAGGCGCTTCCAGCGTCCTATGGTCTGGAAATCCTGTCTATTGCGCCGGATCTGCGCAAGGACAAGGCCGCCCGTCGCTCCATGCTCGAACAGGCCGATGTTGCTATCCTGTGTCTGCCGGATGAAGCCGCCTGCGAAACCGTGGCGCTGGCCAAGGGGCTGGATGTCCGGATTTTGGATGCCAGCACCGCGCATCGGATCGCGGATGGCTGGATTTACGGTTTTCCTGAAATGGATGTGGAACAGGCGGCCGCCATCAAGGGCGCGCGGTTTGTCGCCAATCCCGGCTGCTATCCAACGGGCGCTATTGCCCTGATGCGTCCTCTGGTCCAGGCGGGACTGATCCCGGCCGATCATCCCGTCTCGATCAATGCTGTTTCGGGCTATAGCGGGGCAGGGCGTGTGGCGATCGAGGAGCATGAAAAGGACGGCGGTCCGGCTTTCTTCCTGTATGGGCTTAATCTCAAACACAAGCATCTGCCGGAAATCCGGCACTATTCTGGTCTGACGCGCCAGCCGATTTTCGTGCCGTCTGTCGGGCATTTTCCGCAGGGCATGATCGTGTCCATCCCGCTGCATCTGAACGACCTGTCCGGCCAGCCTTCGGCGGCCGAGATCGAAGCCGTGCTGCAGGATGCCTATGTCGGATGCGCCCATGTGCGTGTTGTCCCCGCCGAGACGCAGCTTGTGGCGGATACTCTCGCCCATACCGACGATATGGAACTGCGGGTGCATCATAACGGCGAACAGGTCGTTTTGACCGCGCGATTGGATAATTTGGGCAAGGGGGCTTCAGGTGCGGCTATCCAGAACCTACTGTTGATGCTGGGCCTGTAAGGCACGTTATTTCACACGGCCCGGATTTTGCACTCTGGCCCTTTTGCTGGGAATGCATTAGGGTCCGGGCTGCCCGCGCGAGAGTGGCGGAACGGTAGACGCAGTCGGCTCAAAATCGACCGCCGAAAGGCATAGGGGTTCGAATCCCCTCTCTCGCACCATGAACGGTCATTTTCTGCCGGAATGACCTCAGGACCGATCAGCCCGGAACGCGCATGTCCAAGCCGACTGTCAAACCTTCTCGCCCGTTCTTCTCCTCAGGTCCCTGCGCCAAGCGTCCCGGATGGACTCTGACCGGTCTGGATCAGGCTTTGCTGGGTCGCTCACATCGCGCGCCCGAGGGCCGTGCACGCCTTAAAGAGGTCATTACCCGCTCCAAAGACCTGCTCGGTATTCCGTCGGACTGGCGCGTGGGGATCGTTCCGGCCTCCGATACGGGCGCCGTGGAAATGATTTTGTGGGCCCTCGCTGGTGAGCGCGGAATCGACGTCCTGTCTTTCGAGAGCTTCTCCGGAACCTGGGCGCAGGATCTGCGCGACGTTCTGAAAATCGAAGATCTGCGCGTTCTGGACGCGCCTTATGGCGAACTGCCGGATCTGGCGGCCGTGGGCTGGAGCCGCGATGTCGTCCTGACATGGAACGGCACGACATCGGGTGTCTGTATCCCCAACGCTGACGCCATTCCGGTCGAACACGAAGGTCTGGTTATCTGTGACGCTACCTCTGCGGCGTTTGCGATGGATCTGCCCTGGGACCGGCTCGATATCGTGACTTGGTCCTGGCAGAAAGCGCTGGGTGGCGAGGCTGCGCATGGTATGGTGGCGCTCAGCCCGCGTGCTGCTACCCGTCTGTCGCAACCATCCCCGCGTCCGCTGCCCAAGATCTTCCGTCTGGCCAATAAAAAGGGCCTGATCGAAGCCATTTTCGAAGGCGATACGATCAACACGCCCTCCATGCTCTGCGTCGAGGACGCGCTGGATGGACTGCGTTGGGCCGAACAGATCGGTGGTCTACCCGCCCTGAAGGCGCGTTCGCAGCAGAATCTGGCGGCTGTTGCTCAATGGATCGAAACGGCGGGCTGGGTGTCGTTCCTTTCTGTCCGGGAAGAGACCCGGTCCAGCACGTCTATCTGTCTGAAAATCACGGCGCCATGGTTTGAGAGTTTGTCTGACGAGGTGAAGGGCAAGGCGGTCAAGCATCTGACCGGGCTCATTGCGAAGGAAGGTGCCGGTTACGACCTGGCAGCCTATCGCGATGCTCCATCCGGTCTGCGGATCTGGGGTGGGGCCACGGTCGAGAGGGCCGATATTGAAGCGCTGCTGCCCTGGCTCGACTGGGCGCATGAACAGACCCGTCTGGAGTTTTCGGCATGAGTCTGTATTCCGAAAGCCCAAGCTCTGCCCTGCTGCCGTCCGGTTTTGCCGACCTGCTGCCGGGGGAGGCCGAAGCCGAAGCCCGTGGCATTGCCAGCGTGATGGAAGCGTTTTCCCGTCACGGCTATCAGCGCGTTCGCCCGCCCTTGCTGGAGTTTGAAAGCTCTCTTCTGGGTGGTTCGGGGGAATCCCTCGCTCCCCAGACCTTTCGTCTGATGGACCCGAACTCGCATCGCATGATGGCGCTGCGTCCGGACATGACGACGCAGATTGCCCGGATCGCGAGCATCCGTCTTCAGGACGCACCTCGTCCCCTGCGCCTGTCCTATTCGGGAAGCTGCATCGTTGTCGGCACGCCGGGCCGTGAGGCCGACCGTCAGGTCTCGCAGGCGGGCATCGAACTGATCGGCCCCGACAGTGCGCAGGCGGATGCGGAAGTTATTGCGCTCGGCGCAAAGGCACTCGCGGAACTGGGGATCGAGGGCGTGTCGTTCGATCTGTCCATGCCCGCTCTGGCGCTTGGCCTGATCGAAGGCGTTATTCCCGAAGCCGACCGCGAACCCCTGCTCCATGCGCTGGACCGCAAGGATGCCAGTGCCGTGGCGGAACTGGGCGGACCGATCGCCGGAATGCTGGCCGTCATGCTCCGCGCCGCCGGTCCTGCCGATCGTGCGCTGGATCTGCTGGCTGAACTGGATTATCCCAAGGACATTTCCGGACATTTCGAACGTCTCGCAGCCTCCGTGGCAGCGATCCGCGAGCGCAGCCCCGATCTGCGCTTGACGATTGATCCCGTGGATTTCCGGGGCTGGCGCTATCATACCGGTCTTTGCGTGACGGTGTTTTCGACCGGTTCGCGCGAAGAGCTGGGCCGTGGCGGACGCTATCTGGCGGGGCAGGAGCCTGCCTGCGGTCTGACGCTCCGCCCGCAGGCCCTTTTGCGTGCAGCCCCGGTGTCTGCGTCGCGCCCGCGCTGTTATGTGCCGGTCGATCTGGACGCATCCCGTCTTTCGGGCTTGCACAAGGCCGGTTATGCCACCGTGTCCGCCCTGTCTCATGACGAGGACGCGCTCGCTCAGGCGCAGCATCTGCGCTGCACCCATGTCTGGAAGGACGAGGCGGCCCAGCCGCTCTGACCTGCCGGTCCCTTTCGTTTCTCCCGTCTCGTATTGTCAGTTCTAGGAAGTCAGCTCATGTCCAACGTCACCGTGATCGGAACCCAGTGGGGAGACGAGGGTAAAGGCAAGATCGTCGACTGGCTCGCCAGCCGCGCCGATATCGTTGTCCGCTTTCAGGGCGGCCACAATGCCGGTCACACGCTGGTCGTGGGCGAGCAGGTCTACAAGCTGTCCCTGCTGCCGTCCGGTCTGGTGCGTGGCAAGATCGGCGTGATCGGCAATGGCGTCGTTGTGGACCCGAAGGCCCTGATGACCGAGATCGACCGCGTAACCGCGCAGGGCCTCGTCGTGACGCCCGAAACGCTGTGGATTGCCGAGAACGCTCCGCTGATCCTGCCGGTTCATGGCGCGCTCGATCGTGCCCGTGAAGCCGCCCGCGGTGAGCATAAGATCGGCACGACCGGTCGTGGAATCGGCCCGGCCTATGAAGACAAGGTCGCCCGCCGCGCCATCCGTATCTGCGATCTGGCCGAACCCGAGACGCTGGACTGGAAGCTGGACGAACTGCTCCTACACCACAACACGCTGCTCGCCGGTCTGGGCGCTGAGACCTTTACGAAAGAGCAGCTCAAGGACTTCCTGACCGAGATCACACCCCGCCTTCTGCCGTTCTCCTGCCAGGTCTGGGACCGTCTGGACGAAGCACGCCGCGCCGGTCGTCGTATCCTGTTCGAAGGTGCGCAGGCTGTCATGCTCGACGTCGATCACGGCACCTATCCGTTCGTCACGAGTTCCAACACGGTTGCGGCGGTCGCAGCATCGGGCAGTGGTGTGAGCCCGTCTTCCGTCGGCTTCGTGCTCGGAATTGCCAAGGCTTACACGACTCGCGTGGGCGAGGGACCGTTCCCGACCGAACTGCACGACCAGACCGGCCGGACCCTCGGTGAGCGCGGTCATGAATTCGGCACAGTCACAGGCCGTCCCCGCCGTTGCGGCTGGTTCGATGCGGTTCTGATCCGGCGCGCCGTTCGCGTCGGTGGCGTCAGCGGCATCGCTCTGACGAAGCTGGACGTTCTGGATGGTCTGGACGAAATTTCGATCTGCGTGGGCTATGAACTGGACGGGCAGAAAATCGAAACCTTCCCGTCCGCTCCGGGCGCACAGTCCCGCGTGAAGCCGGTTTATGAGACGATGCCGGGCTGGAAGGAAACGACCGCAGGAGCGCGCTCCTGGGCCGAACTTCCCGCACAGGCCATCAAGTATGTCCGCCGTATCGAGGAACTGATCGAAGCTCCGGTAACGCTGCTGTCCACCAGCCCGGAACGCGATGACACCATCCTGATGCGCGATCCTTTCGAAGACTGATCTCTCACTGCTGGAATCGCATCTGGCATTAACGAAGTCTCAATCCCTGTCCGGCACAAAAGACCGGACAGGGAAACAGCGGGACTTCGATGGCCGACATTCAGGCAGATAACAGCCAGGAACTGCTCATTGCCGAGCGGTATCTGATCAGCCTGGAGCACAAACAGCCTGATTTCGGCGGCTGCGCGACATATGGCGCGCAGGATATGACGGCTTCCGGTGCCTCCTATCTTGCGTTGGCCCCTTTTGCACCCTCTCCCCGCCTTTCCGAATTCATGCTCTTTCGACATGAGAGCGCGATTCCGATCCAGACCCATGAATATTGCCAGGGCGCCTTGTGGTTGCTCTGCCCGCACCCTCCCGGTCCATCCCTCGCTGAAAATCTTGGCCTCTGGACGGAGAGCCAGCTGATTGACGGCGTCATCCGTCCGTTTGCCGGCCTTCTCCAGAAGCTCGAGGCCGCCAGTCTGACATGTCGCAGTATCCGCCCCGACAACATGTTTGTCGGACAGGGATTACATAAGGTTGTGCTCGGGCCGCTTGGAGTTACCGCACCCGCTGAGAAACAGCCTGTTCTTTTTGAGCCCCTGTCTTCGGCAGTCTGCCGTCCGTCTGCGCGGGGCGAGGGGACGACGGGCTGCGATATCTTCTCGCTGGGTGTGATCATTCTCGCGCTCGCGCTTGGAAAGCTGCCTCTTGAAGGGCTGTCCGACGCTGATATCCTCAAGCGGCGCTTTGAAATCGGCACTCCTGCGGCTTATATGCAGGATCAGAAAGTCCCTGTCGGGCTGCGGTCCCTTTTGACTGCCATGCTGGCTGATGATCCCCTCAATCGCCCATCTCCAAGGGATCTGGTGACGATAGCGCCGAGCAAGGTTTTTACCGTCCGTCCGGTCGTTCCCGCTCGTATTCCGCTCATGATTGGCGGAAATGCCGTGCATACGCCTCAGGCTCTGGCCTGGTATGCTGGACGGTATCCGGCAGAGTTTTCGGCGTTGCTGCAAAGAAAAGTCGTCAGTAACTGGCTTCATCGTGAGCTTGAGCTCTCCGTTATGTCGAGCCTGATCGAGCAGGCCAGCGCCTCGTTCCTTCCTGCTGGCGGCAGCAAGGCGGTAGATCCTGCGACGATGGTCATCACCCATGCGATCTCCGTTCTTGATCCTGCAGCACCAATGTTCTGGGGCGGGATCTGGTTCTGGCCTGAGGCGCTCCCCCAGATGTTGGTTCAGGCGATAGTCCAGCCCGTTACGCCTGATGATGAGCGCATGGTTCGCAACATCCTGAGTTTCATGGTGGGAAATGCTGAGGCCTTTATGTCGGCCCATCTCCCGTCGAGACAGGAGCGGCAGATCACGGCGTTGTCTGCGGCGGCGCGACGCATGGCTCTTAAGGGGGCGGAACTGGTCAGACGATTTCCTTATGAGAGAAACAGCTACCTTCCGTGTCTTTCAAAAAAATGCGTCGATGTGCGAATTTCTCTGCCTGAGGGGTTGTTGCGATGGCTGAACCATCATGTGGGAATCGAAGACCTTCCAGATGATATTCTCGCGCGGAGTGGCTTTCTGGACGAACAGATGCGCTCGTTCCTTGAGGCGCATTGCGCAAGACAGGGCATCATTCCCCTTTCACAGTCGAAGAAAGCGGGACTGCCGGGCTGGCTTGCGGATCTGACGCTGCTTGCCGCTGCACAAAGGAAATTTGATAACGCACCGCTCAGTTTTCTGGCGCAACGTGCCGTACCTCTTCTTGAGGCAGAGTTGCGTCAGTGGCGGAGCAAGACTTCACGTGCCCGGAGGCGCGTGCGTTTAGGCAAGGCTGCTGAAAATGGAAATCTGGGAACGTTTCTGGCAACAGTCAACGATCCGACCGGCCTGAGGCTGGACCAGAGACAGGCTCAGGAAGCCGAAGCCGAAATCAGCAATCTGATGCGTGTGCTCGATGAAGCACCTGATCGGAAAGCCGCCAATGATCGTGAGGCACGAAATTCTGGTGAATTCTTCTCCCTTCTGACGGGCATCGCAGTTGCAATGGCAAGTATCTGGCTGGAATTTTGCCAGTGAGGAAGATTTATGGCGTCCGCTAGGTCGGTAGGAGCAGAAACGCTCCGTGCTCCGGGATTTCGGTGGTGGCACGGAATCGTCATTGGCCTGATGCTGTCCTATGTGCCGGGAAGTCTGTTGGTCGCTGGTGTATTGCTGCTTCCTATGGTGGCTCTGAGGCTGTTTGATCCGAACGCGGATGGCCAGCGTCTCATGATCGTTCTGTTTTATGTTGGCGCGGTCATGGTGCGACCTCTGCATGAAGCCTGGGCCGCGAATGGAGACTGGGAGACCTGCATCGCGCAGATTACACAGCCGGTGACTTTGGCACTGGACTGGCTGGCGGCTGGCGCGGCGTGGCTTGTGGCGGAGGCTTCAGCCATTGGCGGTCGGCTCTGGAATGCGGAGGTCGCCCGGCGCGAGCGCAAATCCATTGAAAAGCGTATCGCCTATCTTCAGGACGAATGGCTGTCTTCGGACGAAGGTGTTCCTGCGAGCTAAGATTTCTCCCAGTCGCGGAGCCTGAAGTCTTATTCGACGGCGGACGTATCTTCGACCGGGGTCTCCATCAGTCTTGAGGCCAGATCGTTCGAACCACCAACCAGACCTTTGGCATAGTCCTGAGCCGAGAAGGGACGAAGGTCTTCGGCCTGCTCCCCGACGCCGACCATATGGACGGGCAGCTTGAACTGTTCGGCAAGGGCCACGACGATTCCACCGCGCGCGGAGCCATCCAGTTTGGTCACGATCAGTCCGGTCACGTTGACCAACTCCCGGAACACGCGCACCTGTTCGACGGCGTTCTGACCTGTCGTGGCATCCAGCACCAGCAGAACGGAATGCGGCGCTGTCTCGTCAAACTTTCGCATGACGCGGATGACCTTGGCCAGTTCCTCCATCAGCGCGCCCTTGTTATGCAGACGTCCGGCCGTGTCGATCAGAAGCAGGTCGGTTCCCGCTTCAGTTGCGCGCTTGAGGCCGTCATAGGCCAGCCCCGCTGCATCGGCGCCGTGCTTTCCGGCAATGACGGGCACATTGGCACGTTTGCCCCAGACTTCGAGCTGCTCGACAGCGGCGGCGCGGAAAGTATCTCCTGCCACCAGCATCACGGATTTGCCTTCTTCTGTGTACAGGCGTGCCATCTTGCCGATGGTCGTGGTCTTGCCGACGCCATTGACCCCGATCACCAGAACAACATGGGGCTTTTTCGTCGGATCGGGTTCGAAATGAACTGCGACGGGCTCCAGAACGCGGGCGATTTCGGTCGCGAGGGTTTCGCGGATTTCGTCGCTGGTCACGTCTTTGCCGAAGCGCGTGCTCCGGAAGCTTTCGATTACGCGTTCGGCAACGGCGGGGCCGAGGTCTGCCGCGATCAGTTCGTCTTCGAGCTCCTCAAGAGCCGTTTCGTCCAGCTTGCGATGGGTGAAGACGGCGCCGAGACGCGAACTCGAGCGTGAAAGACCTTGTTTGAGTCGTGAGAAAAATCCAGCCATGCATGGGAGTTCGGACAGGTCGGGCCGGACGTCAAGAGCGCAGGAAGATCTGAACGTGTTTCAGGTGCGGATTTCTGCCAGAAGTGTCCCGTTTTCCAGTCCCGTGGCCCGGACGGGGACGAAACTGCCCCGCATCGGCGCAGGCGCGTCGCCGACGAGGCGGATGGCGGCGAATTCGGGGGAATGGCCGCGATCGGGCGTTTCGGCGAGAATATCGAATTCCGTGCCGATGAGGCGTTCGAGAAAACGGTCGCGGTTTCTGTCTCCGACATCGCGGAGTCGGGCTGCGCGTTGCTGGCGTTCGGCGTTGGGAACGGCGGGCATTCTTGCCGCAGGGGTGCCGGGGCGTTCGCTGTAGGGAAAGACATGCAGGAAGGGAATCTGCTGCTCTTCGATGAAGGCGCGGGTTTCTTCGAAAAGTACTTCCGTTTCAGTAGGGAACCCCGCGATCAGATCGGCGCCCACACCTGTTTCCGGACGCATGGAGCGGACGCGACGCAGCGTGGCCGCAACGCCTGCGGTATCATGACGGCGCTTCATGCGCTTGAGAATGAGGTCCGACCCCGCCTGCAGGGAGAGGTGCAGATGCGGCATCAGGCGCGGTTCGTTTTCCAATAGCCACCAGAGATCCGCATCGCCCGTTTTCACATCCAGAAGAACAGGGTCGATGGACGACAGGCGGAGGCGCCGGACACCTTCAACACGGCGGAGCAGTTCCCGGCATAATGCACCTAGCCCCTTGCCTCCGGTGTCTTGCCAGGACGCGATGTCCACACCGGTCAGGACGATTTCCTGATGACCGGCTTCGATAAGGGCCTCGGCGCGGGCGATAGCATCCTCAATGGGCGTGGAGCGGGAATCGCCGCGACCATAGGGGATGATGCAGAATGTGCAGCGATGATCGCAGCCCTGCTGAACCTGAAGAAGAGCACGGGCGTGGCGTGACGGCGGTAGCCCTGTGCCGTGATCGCCCCAGATGGCGGGCTTGAGCTTGTCTTCATTGGGCACGACACGAACCACGCCCGGCAGTTCGGCCCAGCGATCCGGTGCAATGTCTGAGGCGCAGCCGGTTACGACGATTTTGGCGTCTGGATTTTCGCGATGCGCCCGACGGATGGCCTGTCGCGCCTGCCGTTCGGCTGTGGTCGTCACGGCGCAGGTGTTGACGATGATGGTGTCGGTCTGGCCGCGTGCATGATGGGCCATGCCGTCGCTTTCATGCGCGTTCAGGCGGCAGCCGAAGGTCAGGACGGAGGCTGTCACGCGGTTGTTCCATGGAAAACCGTGGCGGCGGGTCCTGTCATGAGGACATGGCCGTCCGCACGCCATGTGATGCGCAGATCTCCGCCATCCATGGTCACGGTGCAGGTGCGCTCCGTCAGGCCGCGACGCACGGCATTCACGACGGCTGCGCAGGCACCGGAGCCGCAGGCGAGTGTCAGGCCGGCACCACGTTCCCAGACGCGCAGGCGCATATGGGTCGGGGAGAGGATCTGTGCGAAACCGATATTGGCGCGTTCGGGGAACAGAGCGTCCTGCTCGAGCCCGGCGCCCAGCCCTTCAGCACGGGAGGTGTCGCCGAAAATTGTGGCATGCGGATTGCCCATCGAGCAGGCCGCTGCATCATGCAGGGGTAAGTGTAGTGTGTCACAGGCCTGCGAAAGCGGCACGTCCTGCCAGTCCAGACGGGGTACACCCATATTGATCGTGAAAAGATCGCCGTCGCGTATTGTGGGGAGAAGGCCGGCGGCAGTCTGTAGCGTGGGCGTGCCACCGACGAATTTTGCCACGCAGCGGGACGCATTGCCGCAGGCTCCGGCTTCAGAACCGTCGGGATTGAAGAAACGGACATGCACATCCGCGCCGTCCAGCGTTGGGACAGTCAGGAGCACGAGTTGGTCGCAGCCGATTCCAAAGCGCCGGTCGCACAGATGGCGGATGGTAGCGGTATCGAGCGCGGGATCGTTCTGGCGGGCGTCGATTACGACGAAATCGTTGCCCAGACCGTGCATTTTCGTGAAGGAGAGGCTCATGGTGGCCCCTCTCATAAAGCATCCCGCGGGTTGACGCACGGGGAACATGCCCTCATGTCCGCTGCTGGATCAGAAGGAGTGGATATGAGCGGCCCCGAACAGCTTGAAGGAATGCACGTCGCGGCGTTCACGCGCGCCAACAACGAACCTGACACGATTTTCCATGCGCAGCATATCCCGGATTCGCTGATGGATATGGGCGCGCAGACCGCTGTGACGGCATTGTATCAGACGGCTCTGCCAGTTGGGGGCGCTGTGCTGGAACTGATGGCCGGAGCATTGAGTCATTATCCGCAGGAGGCGCAGTTCCAGCGCGTAGTTGGGCTGGGTGTTGCGAAAGCCGCTCTGGAGGCCAATCCGATCCTGAACGAACGGATTGTGCAGGATCTCAATGACGAGCCGACGCTGCCTTTTGAAGATGACAGTTTTGATGCCGTGACGCTGTGTGACGGGCTGGCTTACCTGACGCAGCCTTTGGCGATCCTGATGGAAATTGTGCGGGTGCTCAAGCCCGGCGCGCCGTTGATTCTGACGTTTTCCGACCAGTTTCATGCGGCCAAAGCCGTTGCGATCTGGCAGGCGCTGGAGCCTGCGGACCGCGTGCGGCTGGTGAGCGTTCTCATGTCCCGCACCGGTCTGGCCGAGCTGGATACCGGCGAGGTCGTCCCGCCGGAGGACCTGACGGCATGGCGCGATACGGTTCATGCGGTGGTGGGTCGCAAGCCCAGAACCTGAGCTGGAAACGCAAGAAAAAGCCTGCCATACGTTCTTTCTGGTATTTTGAAGCGGAAGTCTTTATGCAGCGGCATTCCAGCCGCCGCATCCTGTCGTCGGCGTGACGTTTGCCGAGTGTTCATAAAATATGCCTTTTCCCGATACCCATCCTGCCCTTAAGCGCGCCCTTGAGGCACGTGGCTACGAACAGCTGACTCCTGTTCAGGAAGCAGTTCTTCAGCCGGGTCTGGACGAGCGCGACCTGCTGGTTTCCGCGCAGACGGGGTCGGGCAAGACCGTCGCCTTCGGCCTGGCCATCGCTCCGACCCTGCTCGGAGACGCCGATCGCCTTCCGCCGTCCCCTCAGCCCATGGCGCTCGTGATCGCGCCGACGCGTGAGTTGGCGCTTCAGGTCCAGTCCGAACTCAAGTGGCTCTATGCCGAAACCGGTGCCCGCATCGCGAGCTGCATTGGCGGCACCGATGCCCGTAGCGAAGCCCGCGAGCTTAATCGTGGCGTCCATATCGTTGTCGGCACGCCGGGCCGTCTGTGCGACCATCTGTCGCGTGGCTCCCTCGATTTGTCCGCCCTGCGCTGCGTCATCCTCGACGAAGCCGACGAAATGCTGGACATGGGCTTCCGCGACGAGCTCGAAAAGCTGCTCGATGCCGCTCCGACCGAGCGTCGCACCCTATTGTTCTCCGCAACGATCGCCCGCGAAATCGCGTCGCTGGCGCGCCGTTACCAGAAGAATGCCGAGCGGATCGACACGGTCTCGGGCGCGAAGCAGCATTCCGACATCACCTATCGCTGTGTTGTCACGCCGCCGCAGGAAATCGAACGCTCGCTCGTCAATGTGCTTCGTTTCTACGAGAGCCCGACCGCCATGGTGTTCTGCAACACCCGCATGATGGTCAATCAGGTTCAGGCGACTCTGCTTGAGCGCGGTTTTGCGTCCGTCGCCATTTCTGGCGAGATGGGCCAGAACGAGCGTAGCCGTGCGATCGAGAGCCTGCGTTCGGGTCAGGCACGCGTCTGCGTTGCGACCGATGTTGCGGCCCGTGGCATTGACGTACCGGCCCTGAACCTTGTGATTCACGCCAGCATCCCGACGGCTGCCGAGACCCTGCTGCATCGTTCGGGCCGGACCGGCCGTGCGGGCCGCAAGGGCACCAGCGTTCTGATGGTGCCGGTGAGCCAGCGTCGCAAGGCCGAGCGCCTGCTTCAGATGGCCAAGATTCAGGCGGAATGGGAAGCTGTTCCGACGGCTGCGGCGATTGCCGAGCAGGACAAGACCCGTCTGATGGACGATCCGATCCTGACGAACGCCGTGGACGACATGTCCGACGAGCTGGTCAACCAGCTCGCCGAGAAATACGACGCCACGAAGCTCGCTGCTGCGTTGGTGGGTCTGTACCGGGCGCGTCTGCCGAAGGTTGAGCAGGTCCGTCCGATGTCCGTCGAGGCCCCGCGTCACACAGAGCGTGGCGAACGTGGGGAGCGCGCGCCGCGTGAAGAACACGTCATGGCGGGTGAGTGGTTCAAGATGAGCGTTGGCCGCACTGAGCGCGCTGATCCGAAGTGGCTGATCCCGCTGATCTGCCGTTTGGGCGGCGTTCAGAAGCGCGAAATCGGCAGCATCCGCATCGATCAGGAACAGACCTATTTCCAGATCGCTGATGAGAGCGTGGCCCGTTTCAAGTCCTGCCTCGCTGGCGCAGAAGCCGACGAAGTGACGATCGAGCCGTCTGAAGCGCCTGCTGGCGGCATGGGGGCTCGTGGTCGCAATCCGGGTGAAGGCAAGCGCTTTGGCGGTGCCGGCGGTGGCCGTTCGGGTGGTGGCTTCAAGGGCGGCCCGCGTGGTGGTGCTGGCGGCGGAAGCGGTTACAAAGGTCGTGGCGGTTCGGGCTTTGGTCGTCCGAAGCCCGCAGGTGGCGACGGCCCGAAGAGTGATGGTTCGAGCCGTAAGCGCCGTTCCTGATCCGTCTTTCGGGATCTGAATGATCTAAAACCCCGCCGGAGCAGGTCTTCGGCGGGGTTTTGTTTTTTCAGGTCCAGGGGAGGCGGGCGATCAGATCCCGGACCCGGTCGAGGATGTCGGCGACAGGCAATGGAATGGAAGCGTCGTCCGTATGGTTTTCCTGTTCAGTGCCCGTCTGGAAGACATCTGCCCAGTACCGGAGGCCGCTCTGTGTCGCCATAGCTGCGAAGCAGGGATTGATGTGGTGGGACGGAACAAGTTCGTAAACGAGGGTTCCCGGCTGGCACCAGGCGATATTGGCCATCCCGGCGCCGAGCATTCCCATGACCATTTCGGCCTCGCTGAAGAGACGGATCTGTTCGGTCAGGGACAGAGTTTCAGGACGGACGCGCTCGAAACCAAGTTTTTCCAGATTATCCGCCAGTTCGGACTCGTTGGGAACATGCCGGTTGGCCGAGGCTCCCCGTTCGATATAGAGCCGCCGACCCGCAGGTTTGGCCGTAGTTCCGACGGCCTGCCGGAGACGGGTATAGGCGGCACGGGAGAGGTCTGAGATGGCGAAATCCGCGCTGCCATTGACGAAGGTGATGTAGTCCAGCGCCTTGAACGCGTACTGGCACCCCTGTTGCAGGCGGATATGGATATCGGATGTCAGGCCGAAAAGCTCCAGCGTCTCGAACTGCCAGGGATGCATGTGTTCGGGCAGGACAAGGCGGACAGCTTTATCTTGTAGGGACAGGATATGCAGGGTCGGGATCGTATGGGCGACCCAGTGATAGTAATTCGAGGCCCAGTGATCGACGCAGCTTGCCGTAAGACCCTTGAAAGGCGTGCAGCTTATCATGTCGGCCGGACGCAGTGTCAGGGCGCAGACGGCGTCCGGGGACTGGACATAGGCTGTTTCTGGGATGGGTCGGCCTGCATGCAGCAGGGTCATCAGCGGTTGATCCAGCACGACATTGCACAGGGCATAGTGCTGGACCGTGACGGGCATGCTTTCCCAATCCCGGAACGGATTTTGCTCCGGGTGAGGGAGGTCAGAAAGGCCCGGCGAAGAAACGCGCTTCACCGGGCAGGTTTCGAGCGCAGTCCCGCTTCGGGCTATCTCCGCCAGATCGGAAGATCCGGCGGACGGAGACAGAAAGCGCCTGAGACGGGAGAAAATCTGCATGGTCTGGCTCAGACGGTTTTGGCCGCACCTTTGAGCAGGGCCTGTTGGGCATCGCGCAGAGGATCGGACAGTTTCTGTTCCGGCTCCTTGAGATGCAGGCTTTCAAGCGTCGCCAAAAGCGCTTCGGCCACGAGCACGCGGGCAAGCCATTTATGGTCCGATGGAATGACGATCCACGGGGCTTCAGGCGTTGAGGTCGCGCGGATGGCCTCTTCGTAAGCGGCGGTATAATGCGGCCAGAACTCACGCTCCTTGATGTCAGACGGGCTGAATTTCCAGCGTTTTTCCGGGTGGTCCAACCGCTTGAGCAGGCGCAGGCGTTGCTCTTCCGGCGAAATATGGAGGAACAGCTTGAGGACGATGATGTTCTGCCGGTGGAGATAGCTTTCGAAGTTCCGCAGATCCTGCAAACGGTGATCCCAGAAATCCGGAAGGTCTGGATTGAGCCCGCGGGCCCGGACCATGTCCGGATGAACGCGCTCCACCAGAACGTCTTCATAATGGCTGCGGTTGAAAATACCGATTTCGCCACGGGAAGGTACGGCGAGATGGATGCGCCACAGATCGTCATGTCGCGTCGAAATTCCGGCGGGCGCCTTGAACGACGTAACGTGCACGCCCTGCGGATTCAGGCCCGAAAAGGCGTGTCGGATCGCGCCGTCCTTGCCGGCAGTGTCCATGCCTTGAAGCACGACGAGGATGCCGTGGGTCGCATAGGCTGCAAGTCGCTGCTGGAGAATGGACATCTGGTCCACGCAGTCGCGGATGCGGGTGCGGGACTCGTTTTTCTGGCGACCCAGCGTGTCGTTGGTGGCGATGGAGGACAGACGGAATTTTTTCCCGTCCGTAATGCGAAGTTTGGCAGGAAGTCCTGTTTCAGCCGACATGACGGTTCACCGCAAGACCGCCGGATGCCTGACAGACCGGCATCATTTCCAGATAATTGACATTCACATGCCAGGGCAGACCGATGAGCCAGGAGACTGTTTCGGCAATGTCGTCCGGTGTCAGCGGCGTCGTGTCCTTGTAAACGGCCGCCGCCTTGGTGTCGTCTCCCAGACGCACAGTGCTGAATTCGCTGCCGCCACACAGGCCGGGTTCGATATTGGTTACGCGGATGCGGGTGCCGAGTAGGTCTGTCCGCAGGTTCTGGGTGAACTGGTGTACGAAAGCCTTGGTCGCGCCGTAGACGTTGCCGCCAGTGTAAGGATAGGTCCCGGCCGTGCTGCCCAGAGCGATGATGTAGCCAGTATTGCGCTGGACCATGCCCGGCAGAAGTGCACGGGTCAGTTCGACGACGCCCGAGACATTGGTGGCGATCATCGATTCCCAGTTATCGGGTTCGGCGTCCTGTGCAGGGTCCATGCCAAGGGCAAGGCCTGCATTGTTCACCAGAACGTCGATATCCTGCCAGTCTTCAGGCAGTGCTGCGGGCAGTGCGCGGAGGGCGTCGCGATTGGTCATGTCGAGCGTGAAGGGCAGAACGCTCTCGCCGAGTTCGTCCTTGAGGGCTTCCAGCCGCTCCTTGCGGCGACCGGTGGCAATGACGCGGTGGCCTTCGCGAACAAGACGCGTTGCAATCGCGTGGCCGAAGCCTGCGGTGGCGCCGGTGACGAGGACGGTGAGAGGCATAACAATCTCCAGACGGACAGTCCGCACCCGGCAGGGGCGGTTCATGGGCGGTACGGGGCTCAGGTCAGTGACATTGGATGTCATTAACACTCCTGAAGGCAAACGCTTGCAATACAGGAAGGGATGCACCCATGTTGGCAGGCATGAAAAAAACACTCGATGGACGCAATGACAACCTGGCGGACCCTGCTGTGACGGCGATGGGCAGAGAGGCAGGCCTTACGGGACAGCTGCTCGTGGCGGCGCCTGCACTGGCGGAGACGTTTTTTGAGCGGACGGTGATCTATCTCTGCGCCCATTCTGAGCAGGACGGGGCGATGGGGCTGATCGTTAACAAGCGTCTGGCCCAGCCGGGTTTGGACGATCTGTTCGCGCAGCTCGGAATAGACCCCAATCCTCCCGAACGCCGGATCGGCGTGTGCATGGGCGGTCCGGTGGAGCATTCACGCGGTTTTGTCCTGCATTCGGCGGACTGGGCGGGGGAGGGTAGTCTGGCTGTTGATGGGCATACGACCCTGACCGCCAGTTTGGATATTCTGCGCGAAATCGCCGCCGGACACGGGCCGAAACAGGCGATGATGGCGCTCGGGCATGCCGCATGGGCGCCGGGGCAGCTTGAACAGGAAATCCTGCGGGACAGTTCGTGGTTTGTGGCCCCGGCAAGTGATGAGATCGTGTTCGGTACTGATCATGCAAAGAAATGGCGACAGGCGCTGGACGCCATCGAGATTGACCCGCTTCTTTTTTCTTCATCGGTCGGAGAAGCCTGAGACAGGCACCCGTCAGACACAGGAAGGCAGCATGAGCGCACCCTATACCCTCTATTTTTACGAACACTGCCCGTTCTGCACCAAAGCGCGGATGATCTTCGGGTTCAAAAAGATCCCCTATGAGAAGCGTATCCTGCTGAATGACGATGTGGACGGTCCGGTTCGCATGGTGGGCCGCAAGGTCGTTCCTATCCTTGAAGAGGATGGACATTTCATGCCCGAGAGCATGGATATCGTCATGCATATCGATGGCGTCGGAACGCCTGTTCTGACGGGCAAGACGCGTCCCGAAATTACGTCATGGCTCCAGAAGGCTGCCGCTCCGCTCTATCGCCTGTTTCTCCCTCGCGCGGCTGCCGCCCCGCTGCCGGAGTTTGATACGACATCCGCGCGTGCCGGCTTCATCCGTCGCAAGGAGCCATCCGTTGGGGCTTTTAGCGCACTGCTGGAAGAGAAAACCGAAGAACTGACGCAGCTCAATGCACTGCTGAAAGATCTGGCGCCACTGATCCGTTCGCCCGAAGCTGTGAATGGCGAACTCTCCACGGACGATATCCATCTGTTCGCGCATCTGCATAGCCTCTCGCTGATCCGTGGGGTGGTTTATCCCGCTGAGATCGAGGCCTACCGGCAGGCCATGGCGGTGCGGTCCGGTGTGGAACTGTTCGACGATATCGCCGTCTGAGCGCAGCTATATTTTATAGAAAAAGGGGGCCGGATCACGCGATCCGGCCCCCTTTTAATGTCTGCATTATTTTCCGGGCTGAAGAACCGTGTGCAGGAACTGCTCCCGCCGCTGGGCCACGCGGGCGCGGATGACAGGATCGGGCAGCATATGCGTGCCCGGCAGCAGAAGCAGGTCGTAGGGCTTGCCCGCATGGAGCAGGGCCTGCGTCAGCTTCATGGTGTTCTCGAAATAGACGTTGTCGTCCGTGATGCCGTGCATGAGCAGAAGCGGTTGTTTCAGCGTGTCGGCATAGGTCAGGACGTTGCTTTTGCGATAGCCTTCCGGGTCATCCTGCGGGGTGCCGAGATAACGCTCGGTATAGGCCGTGTCATAATCCGCGAAATCGACCGGCGGTGCGCCCGCCACACCGACCTTGAACACATCCGGACGACGGATGGTCGCCATAGCGGTGAAATAGCCGCCAAAGGACCAGCCATGCACGCCAACGTGGGAGAGATCCATTTCATGATGACGTTTGCCGAGTGCCTGAAGCCCATCAATCTGGTCCTGAAGCGGCAGGTCGAT
Source organism: Gluconobacter cerevisiae (assembly GCF_015244675.1). Classification (GTDB taxonomy): domain Bacteria; phylum Pseudomonadota; class Alphaproteobacteria; order Acetobacterales; family Acetobacteraceae; genus Gluconobacter; species Gluconobacter cerevisiae. The sequence continues at coordinate 90,999 of NZ_JABCQO010000010.1, forward strand.
CAGGTTGCCCTTGATGGCGCGCTCAAAATCATGATCGCGTCCCGGCGTTCCACGTCCGTCGAGCGTGACGACAATGTAGCCCTGATTGGCGAGGCACTGCTCATCAAGATAGGACGTTGGCGTGTCGTGAACCATTTTGGAGCCCGGCCCTGCATAGACGGACAGCACAACCGGATAATGTTTTGAGGCGCTGAAATTCTCCGGCCGGATGATAGCGGCGTCCAGATCACGCGCCCCTGCGGTCGTGAACTCGACATGGACAGGAAGTTTCGGCGCCTGTGCCACACTCGGAAGTGTTGCCACGACATGACCTGCCGTATCCCGCACCAGCGTTTGGCGCGTACCGGCGGCGCTGGCGAACGTATCCACCATGGCCGTGTGCGTGCCGTTGGTGACATGGATGTTGTGAATGCCGCGTTCCGTCACGAACGGCGTGACGGCCCTGGTTTTCAGATCAATATGAACGACCTCGTTGTCCAGCCGGTTGGCGCGGACCGTGACCGTAAGGGTGTTATGTTCGGCGTCGTAGTCGTTGAGAGCGATATACGACAGGCCGGTCGGTGTCAGGACGCGCTGGAGCGTTCCGTCAGGGGCGTGCAGTTCGAGCTGCCAGTCTTTGCCCCGGTCTGCGGCCCAGAGAAATCCGGCATTATTATCAAGAAAGACGGGTAGGTTGTGGCCGCCGGACGTGGCGCGCGGGTCCAGTTCGATCCATGCCGGGTCGGACTGCTCCAGAAGGAGATGGGTGGCGCCGGTTGCGGGGTCGATCGTGAGAAGCTGTTCTTTCGTCTGGGCACGGTTGAGCAGGACGATGGCGAGGGGAGCATTCTTCCGCCAGACGACGCGACCGAGATAGGGCCATGCGTCGTGGTCCCATGAAATCCAGCGGACTGGGCCGCCTTTGGCGTCTACGAGGCCGAAGCGCGTCTTGGCGTTGTTCGTCCCGGCACGGGGATAGCGGAAAGTGACCGGCTCAGCCTGTGGAGCTTCGGGGTTGGTGATGTAGTGCTTTTCGACGTCGCTGTTATCGGCTTCCTCGAACAGGATGGTCTTGCTGTCGGGAGACCACCAGGCGCCATCCGCACGTTCCAGTTCCTCGGCGGCGGCAAATTCGGCTAGACCATGGCTCAATGTGTCGCTGCCGCCGGTCGTCAGGCGCGTTTGGCGTCCGCTGACCAGATCGACACTATAAAGGTCATTATCCCGCACGGCGGCGAGGCTTAGCCCATCTGGCGAGAGGCGGGGCGCGATCCACTGCCCCTCGATCGGTGTAACGCGGCCGTCATCCGTGGCGATGCGTTCAAGCTGACCGCCCTGTGAGGCGAGAACCGTGCCGCCATCCTCGCTCATCTGGTAGTCGGTGATGCCGGACATGCTCTGGCGCGCCCGTTCGCGCCGGGCCTTTTCCTCGACCGACAGATGTTCCGGCCCCGATGCAGGTGCGGCCAGTTCATGAATGGAGTGATCCGGCAGGTCGTAGCGATAAAGATGCAGATGCGTGTCGAACGGTCCCGAACGCAGGAACAGGACGGAGTGACCGTCCGGCGTGACTTCTGCGTGGTTCGGCAGGCCAAGCGTGCCGTTCCGGGTCTTGGCAAGATCGAGCATACAGGCTGCGGGATTGGCGGCTGCGGCAAGGCTGGGGAACAGCAGCGGGGACAGGACGGCGCAGGCCATAAGGGTTTTGCCCATAAAGGTTATGCGCAGGGGAAGGGACGGCGAGAGCATTGCATCTCCACAGGGATGGCGATGGACGGGATTTTGACGTCGATCATGGACCGCAGTGCCGTTTGTGAACAGAGTTTGTGGAAGGATCTGCGTAACCTTCTCACGTTTTCGGGAGTAGGGGCGATTTTACCGGGACCGATCCCGGTTTCGTGTGTTCTGCATTGCGGTACGTCTCAGCAAGAAGGAGCCTGATGGATATGCAGTATCGTCAGCTTGGTCGCTCGGGCCTGAAGATTTCAGCACTCAATTTCGGATCGGTTACATTCGGCGGGCAGGGCAATTTTGCCGCCACTGGCAAGGTGGACGTCGCGGAGGCCACGCGGATGGTGGACATCTGCGTCGAGCATGGCGTGAACATGTTCGACACGGCGGATGCCTATTCCGGTGGCGAGGCCGAGGAAATTTTGGGCCGTGTTCTTCAGGGACGCAGCCGCGAACTGCTCGTGACCTCCAAGGTGCGTTTTCCGACGGGGAAGGGGCCGAACGAACAGGGTCTGTCGCGCCATCACATTCTTAATGCCTGTGAAGACAGTCTGCGTCGTCTGGGGCGCGATCATATCGACCTCTATTATCTGCATGAATGGGACGGCCTGACGCCGGTCGAGGAAACGCTTGAGGCGCTCCAGACCCTGCGCGATCAGGGCAAGATCCGGTATGCGGGCATTTCCAATTTTGCAGGCTGGCAGGCCATGAAGCTGCTGGGCGCCGCAGAGCGGGATCGACTGATCGCTCCTGTCAGCCAGCAGCTCTACTATTCCCTTGAAGCGCGGGACGCCGAATATGAACTTCTGCCGCTTGCTGTGGATCAGGGGCTGGGCGTTCAGGTCTGGAGCCCGCTCGCCTGTGGTCTGCTGACGGGGAAGTACCGTCGCGGCAAGACGGCGCCGGAAGATTCTCGCCGGATTTCCGGCTGGCCGGAGCCCGAAGTCCGGGATCTGAAAAAGCTCTACGATACCGTCGAGGTTCTGGTGCAAATCGCGGAAGAGCACAGCGTTTCCGCGGCGCGCGTGGCTCTGGCCTGGACGCTGCACAAACCGGGGATCACGTCGCTGGTTCTGGGAGCGCGCAAGGAGAGCCAGCTTCTGGACAATCTCGCTGCCGCGTCGCTCCGTCTGACGCAGGAGCAGGTTCGCAGACTGGACGATGTGAGTGCGCCGGACCTGATCTATCCGTACTGGCATCAGAACCGGAATGCGTTCGACCGTCTATCCAAGGCGGATCTTGTGTTGCAGGGGCCGGCAAAACGTCATCGCGATGCTCTTGAAACGAAAAAATGACTGCCTAAATATTAGTCACAGGCCGTTGCCTCCGGGGGCGGCCAAGCACATCAATGCTGCCGTAACGGGGCATACGAGGACTTTAAGGCTATGGACATTCAGAATTTTACCGAACGCAGCCAGGGCTTTCTTCAGGCCGCACAGACCATTGCGCTTCGGGACTACAACCAGCAGCTCACGCCCGAGCATCTGCTCAAAGCCCTGCTGGACGATGAACAGGGCGCGGCATCCGGCCTGATCCGTGCGGCAGGCGGCGATCCAAAGGTGGTTCAGACCGCCAATGACGCCGCGCTTGCCAAACTGCCGAAAGTGCAGGGTGCCGGTGCTGGCCAGCCCCAGATGACGCCGGATCTTGCCCGTCTGCTGGACGGTGCGGAATCTGCTGCGAAAGTCGCGGGCGACAGCCATGTGGCGCAGGACCGTCTGCTTGTGGCAATTGCCGCCAGCAATACGGCTGCGGGCAAGGCGCTTGTAGAGGGCAAGGCCAGTGCCGGGGCTCTGGAGCGTGCTGTTGCGGAAATTCGCAAGGGACGTACCGTCACGAGCGCATCTGCAGAAAATACGTTCGACGCCCTGAAGAAATACGCCCGTGACGTCACGGCTGTTGCGCAGGCCGGTAAGCTCGATCCGGTTATTGGCCGTGACGAGGAAATCCGCCGGACCATTCAGGTTCTGGCCCGTCGCAGCAAGAACAACCCGGTCCTGATCGGTGAGCCGGGCGTGGGTAAGACGGCGATTGTTGAAGGTCTCGCACAGCGGATCGTCAATGGCGACGTGCCTGAGGCCCTGCGTAACAAGAAGCTGATGTCGCTCGACATGGGCGCGCTGATTGCTGGTGCGAAATATCGCGGTGAGTTCGAGGAGCGTCTGAAGGCTGTTCTCAAGGAAATCGAGACGGCTGAAGGCGAGATCATTCTCTTCATCGACGAAATGCACACCCTTGTCGGCGCTGGTCGGTCCGATGGGGCGATGGATGCATCCAACCTCATCAAGCCGGAATTGGCGCGCGGCACGCTGCATTGCGTGGGTGCGACGACGCTCGACGAATATCGCAAGTATATTGAGAAAGACGCGGCTCTGGCTCGTCGTTTCCAACCGGTTTTCGTGGGTGAGCCATCCGTAGCTGACACGATCTCGATCCTGCGTGGCATCAAAGAGAAGTACGAGCTGCATCATGGTGTTCGTATTACGGACAACGCCATCGTTGCGGCCGCAACCCTGTCGAACCGCTACATCACGGATCGCTTTCTGCCGGATAAGGCGATCGATCTGATCGACGAGGCTGCCAGCCGTCTGCGGATGCAGATCGACAGCAAGCCGGAAGCTCTGGACGAACTCGATCGCCGCATTATCCAGCTTAAGATTGAGCGGGAAGCCATCCGCAAGGAAGACGATAACGCGTCGAAGGATCGTCTGGTCGCGCTGGAGGCCGAACTTGCGGATCTGGAAGAGCAGTCCGATGCGATGGGCGCTGAATGGCATGCCGAGAAGGATCGGGTGAATGCGATTCAGAAGCTGAAAGAACAGCTCGATACCGCGCGTTCCGATGTGGAAGTGGCGCAGCGTCAGGGCAATCTCGGTAAGGCGTCTGAGCTGATGTACGGCCTGATTCCGAACCTTGAGGCCCAGATCGCCAAGGCGCAGGAAGAAGAGGACGCATCCTCCAAAAGTGGTCTGTTCGCCGATACCGTGACGGATCAAGGAATAGCCTCGGTTGTTTCCCGCTGGACGGGTGTGCCGGTGGACCGAATGCTCGAAGGCGAACGCGCCAAGCTGATCCGCATGGAAGACACGCTTCGTGATCGTGTTGTCGGGCAGGAACAGGCCCTTGTGGCCGTGTCGAACGCCGTCCGCCGGGCGCGGGCGGGTCTTCAGGACCCGAACCGTCCTATCGGCTCGTTCCTGTTCCTTGGGCCAACGGGTGTTGGCAAGACCGAGTTAACCAAGGCTCTGGCGCAGTTCCTGTTCGATGACGAGAAGGCCCTGCTGCGGATCGACATGAGCGAGTTCATGGAGAAGCATGCGGTTTCCCGGCTGATCGGCGCGCCTCCGGGCTATGTCGGGTATGATGAAGGCGGTGTGCTGACCGAGGCTGTGCGCCGTCGTCCCTATCAGGTGATCCTGTTCGACGAGGTGGAGAAGGCCCATGAGGACATCTTCAACATCCTGCTTCAGGTTCTTGATGATGGACGTTTGACTGACGGGCAGGGACGTGTGGTGGATTTCCGCAACACGATTATAGTCCTGACCAGCAATCTTGGGTCCGAGGTTCTGGCCAATCTGCCGGATGGTGAATCCGTGGACGAAGTCCGTCCGCAGGTGATGCAGGTCGTGCGTAATCACTTCCGACCGGAATTCTTGAACCGTCTGGACGAGATCATCCTGTTCTCCCGCCTGCAGCGAAAGGACATGGACCGGATCGTTAAGATCCAGATCAGCCGTCTCCAGAAGCTGCTGGAAGATCGTAAGATCGACCTGGAGTTGGACGAGAAGGGAACGGAATGGCTGGCCGCAGAAGGGTACGATCCTGTTTACGGTGCCCGCCCGCTCAAGCGTGTCATCCAGCGCAGCTTGCAGAACCCGCTGGCCAGCCTGCTGCTTGAAGGGACCATCCATGATGGTGAAGCCGTAAAGGTTTCGGCCACTGACAATGCCCTTACGATTGATGGAAAGCCCGTTTCAGCGGGCTGACCGCGATAAAAGCGGGTTTGAACCAAAAAAAGCGCCGTTTAGGTGCTTTTTTCATATTTTTATTATTTTGGTTTGTGAATGGATTATGGGGATAAGTTGGATTTGCGAGGGATTTTTGGGTGTTGGGAGTGTGAGTA
>NZ_JABCQO010000011.1 GCF_015244675.1 Gluconobacter cerevisiae
GGCGGCATGCGTTGTTTTCCATTTCCGGATGAACCGGTATTTCCGATCGATAGAAATGTGCGATTTATAGCCAAAGAACGGGATGGCGAGGTCACTGGATGGCATGGTTCCCTCATCCTGCCGCTTTGCCTTCGTGAACTTCAGTCGTCCATCGCGCATGACGGTCCTTGTGCGCCAGCTTTGCCGGTTTGTCCTGCCAGTTCTGTGGGATCCGTCCCTCCCGAAGATCCGCTTTTTCTGCATTGGTGTTCCGCTGCTTTGGAGCCGCCACCAGTGTGGCATCCAGGATCTGGCCTGACATCGGCAGATAACCAGCGCTGCGCAGGATTGTATCAAAGCGATTGAACAGACCCTCGATCGCTCCCGCCTGGGTCAGACGCTCGCGAAACAGCCAGAGTGTTTTGGCATCAGGCACACGGTCCGACAGCCCCAAGCCAAGGAAACGCATGAAGGATAAGCGGTCGTTGATGAGATATTCTGTCCGCTCATCAGACAGATGGAGGGTTCGAAAAACCCCTTGGCTCTGAGCTGTTCTGTGTGATTCCATTTCTTCGGCGTTGATTGGGGATGATGGAAGATGAAGCAGCCTGGTTTCTTTGATGTTGAAGAGCGCCTTGCTCGGCTGAGCGGGCTTGGCGATCAGCTGGAGGCCTTTTCCCGGACTGTGGATTTTGAGGTGTTCCGCCCTGATCTGGAGCTGGCTCTGGCCTATTCAGATGGAAGCAAGGGCGGGCGACCGCCATTTGATCCGGTGTTGATGTTCAAAATTCTGGTGATCCAGACGCTGAACAATCTGTCCGATGAACGGACAGAGTATCTCATCAACGATCGCCTGTCGTTCATGCGCTTCCTTGGCCTGAGGCTTTCAGATCGGGTGCCGGATGCCAAAACGGTTTGGCTGTTCCGTGAACGCCTGACCCAGGCGGGTGCCATTGAAAGACTGTTTGACCGGTTTGATACAACTCTGCGGAACGCCGGTTATCTGCCGATGTCAGGCCAGATCCTGGATGCCACGCTGGTGGCTGCTCCAAAGCAGCGCAATACAAACGCTGAGAAAGCGGATCTCCGGGCAGGACGTCTTCCAGAAGACTGGCAGGACAAACCTGCAAAGCTGGCGCACAAGGACCGTCATGCGCGATGGACGCTGAAGTTCACGAAGGCAAAGCGGCAGGATGATGGAACCATGCCATCCAGTGACCTCGCCATCCCGTTCTTTGGCTATAAATCGCACATTTCTATCGATCGGAAATACCGGTTCATCCGGAAATGGAAAACAACGCATGCCGCCGCCAGTGATGGTGCGCGATTGAGAGAGGGGCTGCTGGATAAAACCAACACGGCCTCAAGCGTCTGGGCAGACACAGCCTATCGCTCCAAAGCCAATGAAGACTTCATGGAAAAGCAGGGCTTTGTCTCAAAGGTTCATCGCAAAAAACCGCAGCTCAAGCCGATGCCCCGGCATATCCAGAAATCGAATGCAGGGAAGTCGGTGATCCGCTCCCGCGTCGAGCACGTCTTTGCCGATCAGAAATCGCAAATGGGTCTATTCATCCGAACTGTCGGTATCACCCGGGCCACCATGAGGATCGGGCTGGCCAATATCGTCTATAATATGCGCCGTTTTCTCTTCCTGGAGCGGATGAACGTGAGCGCGTAGTCATCCAGCGGGAGGGCAGTCCCCGATCTGTTCAAAACGCAGATCAAAAGCTACCCCAAAAACCGTCAATCAAATCGCCAAAAGCCTGAAATCACGAGCCAAGCGCATCAACCAACGGTTCTTCGATCCCTCCAGGTTTCGTCTATCTTCCTTGGTGCTGTTGATACCCCAATGCTCGAACAGGAAACGACAGATGGTGGATCAATACTGAATTTTGTTAACAAACCTCTATCGGCACGACATGTAGCCAACCTGATTGTCCAGACTAGTGCCGGAAAAGGGCGCGAAGTCTTTTTGCCAAAACTGGACGGTGTTTTCGCGCATGCTTGCTTAATCATGCCGTGGCTTTTACGAATAACGACACCTCTTCTTGAGAAAATAGGTCGTATTGGACTGCGACGCTTCCAGGAACATAAAGCAATTTCCAATGAATGATGATGTCTTTTAAATTCTACGATTTCTTTGAACTAAAAATAGAATTTTTATGAGTTGCATAATATCATAAAAAATACACTTTAATGTTTTATTGACGAAAAAGGGCAGGCAATCTAAAAAATCGTTTTTGTTTTACGCTTTCGGAAGGCTGTAACGTGCCCAGTGTAACGTTGACTGATTTTCTGCAAGTGACTCAATGGTCGCCTGATCAGCTTGCTCGCCAGATTGGCCGAACAACAGATGACATCCTGTGGTGGACTCATCACGACAATGAACTGCCGCCTCAGCTTCAAGAATGGATGGCACGCATTGTGACGGCATTTCAAACAGAGCCTCCCCCTCGCGGGTATGCAATGGAGCGCCCTCAAGGCTGCGCTTTCAATGAAGATCCTTCAATAACCGTCGTGTGCAATGTCTGTGGCCTTGCTCCTCGTTGTGGCCAAGGCATTTACGCAAAACATTGAGACGGCATCCTATTTTCCTGCATAGAGCCGCTCAGAAAGGCGGGAGGCAGCTTTTCGAAAAGCCTGAAAGAAATCGCGGTCAACTGCGACACTGCCGCCTGCCATACCGATAAAACCTTCGATCATTCCATTTTGAAGCATGCCTTCGGAATGGACGAGCATCCCATCAGGATCTTCCATAAAACCGGAAGACGGGGCATCGCCTGCAGGTCTTTCGCGAAGGTTTTTATTCCACGCCCCGCTCCAGTAAATTTCTACTTTTTCTGAATAAGGGCGCCCATCGACAGTATAGGCATCCATTGGTTTGCCTAGGCCCATCATATAGCCAATTTCAACCGCCGTACCTGGATCCATTTCAGGAGATCGACGGAAAGGATCAATGCAGAACAGGCCTCCGGCGCAGTGGTCCATCAGATCACGATCGGCGCGGACAAAAGCAAGAATGGTCTCTCGCCCTGGAGGCAGAAGTCGAGCCTCAGCTTGACCGTCAAAAGGCGCAATGCCTTCTAAACCGTATTCTGCACAGATTAATTTTAGCCTAGAAAACAAGGCGAGGGCTTCAGGGCGAAATACCAAATCGCCTGCCAGATAAACTGGAATAAGATTTTTCAACATAGATGAGAGCTTTTACACACTTCTAAAGCGCGAAAAAAGCCTTCTGTTTGAATGAATATATAAGGATTGATTTTTATACTAATCTCTAACAGACTTGCTTCTTATGATTATGGTCGCTGAAGAAACAGTGTTTCTTTAACACCGAGGACTACTTTCCGCTTTGGAAAAGCATTAATCGGCAAAAATAATATTTTCAGATACTTAGGATGGTGGGCGCGACAGGGATTGAACCTGTGACCCCTGCCGTGTGAAGGCAGTGCTCTACCGCTGAGCTACGCGCCCATCCGTTGGACGGGCTTCTAGCAAGATGTTGTTTTTCTGACAAGATCTTTTTCTCAGGAAGCCGGTTGCTCCGCTCCGGCTTCCTTTTTTAGGCGTTCAGAAGCCGAACATATGGTCGAGGGAGAAAGCTCCTTCCCCGTTTTCCAGTCCGTGATAGCCGAAAAGGCGGCATGTCAGGTCACGGATGAGGACGTAACCGCCCTCCCCTGCGTGATTGAGGTGGGACGCTTCGAACAACTCCTGTGGCCGCACCATGAAAGATCCATTGGGGGCGATCCTGATCGTCGTTTGGGCCAACAGCACGCCATTTGCTGCGTGAAGCAGCAATGTTGTTTCGGAAGCCTCAGTTCCTTCAACGGAAGCCGGATGGATCAGGCAGCAGAAGCTGCTCAGCGTGTCCTGAGCAGTTTTCTGACCCAGTTTCAGGAACAGCCGTGTTGTCAGGCCCGGCGGTGGTCCAGAATAGGATTGTGGCTCAGAACGCCATGTCATGAGTGTATTGAAGATGTGCGCCCCGAAACTGGTTTCCGCAGCATGGTCGCTCTCACGATGCCGGTATCGCATCATGGCGTGCAGCCATCCATCCGCCTCGCCCCCATCACGGAAATCATAGACCAGATCCGCATGACCGAGACGATCCGTCAAGTCGTGCAGAGCGACGGCCGTGTCATGATTGCGCTGAAGGTTTCCCAGAAAATGCGAGCCGGTTTTTTCGCCGGATTCATCAAACAAATCCAGCCTGACAGGGAGTGTTTCCAGCGCTTCGGACATGGGGTTGGGTTGAAGGAAAGTTTCGAAGCACTTCGGGTCAAGGATCGGGAACGGCAGCAGAAAGCCGCGGCCCAACGATGGCGGGAACTGACGGATTGCAGGATCTGGCCGCAGGTTGTCCCTCTCCACATTTAGATGTGCAATGCGGGTCCGGCCACGCTGGGTAATTTCGTAGCGTGGACGCACCAGATGCCGGCCGGAACGCAGCTCAAGCTGTGCTGGCCAATGCAATCCCGGACAAAGCGCACCGACATCCACAGCCACAGTCTCGAACGGTCCTACCGTGTGGTCGATCGGATACGCGACGTCTTCTCCCATACGATTAAAGGTAATGGCGCCAGCCGGGATCGTCGTCGCATGACTGTTCTGAACCCAGACGATGAGCGTCTCATCAGATTCCGGTGCGGGAAGGGTCGCGTAACGCACGGAGGGCCATGCATTGGCGTCATGCGTGACGGACAGACTCGGATCGCCGTTCTTGCCCCAACTGTCGAGCGCATATTTCACGACGTCATGGCCACGCGCGCCGAGAACGTGAATGAAAAGCTGTCCCGTAAACTCGGGCAGATCAAATCGCTGCCGCACTTCGGCGCTGTCGATCGTAATTCCCGCACCGGCTTCCGTTACCGGCTGCTCCCACTGTGCCAGAATCTTGCCGGTTCCATCATAGAGCCGCATCCAGTAGCGCAGGTTTTCGGCAGCATAGCTGGACCAGTAATTGGCCGTCACGATCCGGCAGGAGAAGCGGTCCGTTTCGCGGAAAAAAGCAAAATTGGTCGCGAAGTTTAGTTTGTCCAGATAGGGCCGTCCCTTGACCAGCATATCATCCGGTAAACGGGCTGGTGTGAGGGTCTGGAGTTCACGTCCGTTTAGAAGCCCCTTCAGGCGCGTCCGCATTTTCGCATCTTCAAATGACAGCGCGAGAATGACATCTGCTTCCGTCGCTGGAAGATCCACCAGTGCCCGCAGCGTACCGTCAAAACCATCCGGCTTTCCGACCTGTTCCGTATCATGGACATAGACATGCGCCGGTTTAAGGCCGGGATAGAGTGCGGCCAGTGTGCGGGCAGCATCGTCCGGGTCATAGATCGCCAGTGTCCGGTCTGCGAATTCGGCTTCCATGCGAACAAGAGCTTCAGCGGCCAGCGGGTGCGCCAGTGCCTTGTACAGAATATTGCCACCCTGCGGACTAAAGGTGCGGATATCGAGCATACAGGGGGCCCTTTCAGAGCTTCAGACGTCGGCGCATTTCTCTCGCCACGAGGGGGGTATCGTCAAGCGGGGCCACGTCCCAAGGAATCTGTTCGGGATCGAACATTTTCACGCGCCCGGCGTCTTCGAGGGTTTTGACAAAGCGTGAAATCCGGCTCGAACGCCCTGGCAGCGGAAAAACCAGCACAGGCGCGGGTGTCGCCACGGCTTCGGAAATCATGGAAACACTGTCGGTCGTTACGGCAATCATGTCTGCGCAGGCCAGCATCCCCATATAGGGGTTGTCATCTCCAGTGCCCGTCAGAACGGCAATGCCGTGTGGCTCCAGCCGTGTGCGAAAAATATCCACTGCTGCCGGATCGGTCCGGCGTGATGGCGTGAGGACGGCCTGCATGGTGTTGCGCATGGTAAAAGCGATGATTCCTTCTGCTATCCGCTCTGCTTCGGTCGCCCCCAGTGTGAAGCGGCCATTTGCCCCTCCGATCAGAACAGACAGGAGCGGACGGTCATCCTGCTTCAGCCGTTCCTCCCACTGGATGCGGGCCAGATCGAGCTTCTGCTGCGTTACGGGATGAAGCGCATTGCGCGAGATCAAGACGTTCGGCCCATTGATGCCATCATGCGTATTGGTAATCACCAGATCGAACTTTCGGACCGGCATACGCGGGTTCTGGATCTGCACAACGGGCAGCCCTTCGCGCCGTGCGACAGCCCTTCCAACAACGCCTCCGGTTCCTCCGATGCAGATGATGAGGCGTGTATCTTCAGGAATTCTGATTGGATCGACGCGTTTTAAAGGAAACGGCCAGTACCGCGCAGGAAAGCGCGACCAGAACGGCTGGATGCGGACCGGTCGGAAATCCCACTCCAGACCCGCCTTTTCGGCCAGTCCCGCACCCTGTGCGCGCATGCCAGCGAAGTCCTCCGCGATGATGATGGCTTTCATGACGGAACTCCGCAAAAAAGAAGGTGTTTCCCGAACTGCGAGAAATTTGGCAAGAAGCGCATATGACAACGTCCCAGACGCCCCCTGCCTCCTCGAATGCAACCCCAGCCGCTCCTGCTCCCGGATTTGAAGAGCTTGGGCTGATTGCGCCTCTGCTGGCAACTCTCGCTCAGGCCGGACACAAACGCCCGAGCCTGATCCAGGGGCAGGCCATTCCTCCCCTGCTTGAAGGCAAGGACGTTCTGGTCGGCTCCCAGACCGGTAGCGGCAAGACGGCGGCTTTCGTACTGCCCATGCTTCAGAAGCTCGAAGAAGCGGGCCCGGCGCCCGGCCCTCGCGCGCTCATTCTTGAGCCAACCCGCGAACTCGCCGCCCAGACGGCCGCCGTATGCCGTCAGCTCGGGCGTAGGCTTTCCCTGAAAACGCGCGTTGTGTGCGGTGGAACGTCCCGTGAGCAGCAAGTCCAGTCTGTCAGCGATGGCGTGGATATCATTGTTGCAACGCATGGTCGTCTGCTGGATCTGGTCCAGCAGGCCGATCTTGTTCTGGAACATCTGACCTATCTTGTTCTGGACGAAGCTGATCGCCTGCTGGACGAAGATTTCTCCGCCAGCATGACCGCGCTCACGCCCTATTTCCCCGATCACCCACCGCAGACTGTTTTCTGTTCGGCCACGTTGCCTGAGCCTGTGATGGATCTTGCCAAACGTGTGACGCGCAATCCTGTTCGCGTGGAAATCGCGGCGGAGTCCTTCACACCTAAAAATATCCGCCAGCGCGCGATCTTCGTGGAAAAGGACGACAAGCCCGAAACCGTGGCCCGTCTGCTGAAGCATTTCGAAGGCCGGAGCATTGTGTTCGCGCGTACGAAGAACACGGTGGATGCGCTCGCGAAAATCCTGCGGCGGCATAACCTAAGGATCGAAACCCTGCACGGTGATCGCACGCAGGGCGCTCGCAACAAGGCGCTTGACCTGTTCCGTCAGGGCCGTGTTCCCATTCTGGTGACGACCGACATCGCCTCGCGCGGTCTCGATATCCCGGATGTGGATCTCGTCATCAACATGGATATGCCTGAAACACCAGAGGCTTATGTCCATCGTATCGGCCGGACAGCCCGTGCCGGACGCAAGGGCGTGGCGTTTTCGCTGATCAATATCGATGAGCGGACTTTTCTGCGTGATGTCGAGAAACATATCGGCTACCGCGTGCGGATCGCGACGGAAGACACGCTGGACCGTTAAGCGTTGCGGCTGGCGAGAATGTTCCTCGCCAGATTTTCCCATTCCTGCGCATTATCAACGTCGGGTCTTATAGGCGGAGGAACTTCAAGAATCGCCTCCAGCGCTCGTGCAATCTCTGCGGGGTCCGGGTCACACAGCACAGCCTGCGTATCGTCGGCAAACTGTTCAACCAGCCCCCCCACACGTGTTGCGACCACATAGCGCCCGCTGGCAATCGCCATGGCTCCTACGCCGCTCTGGGACGCCTCACGATAGGGCAGCACCACGATATCGGCCCATTCGACAAGCGCGGGCAAAGCGTCTTCTTCAACCCAGCGGTTCTCGACACTAACGTTTTCGAGCGTCGCAAGCCTGCTGAGTTCTGGGCTTTGCGGGCCCTGCCCGACAACTCGGCATTCAAAAGCAGGGCGGACTTGCGGCAGAGCCTCCGCCAGCAGGTCCAGCCCCTTGTAGGGCAGAAGGCGTCCGAACATGAGAATGCGGGGCGCGCCTCGGTGAGCAAATGGCACTGTGCCTGTCCCGCCGATAAAGGGTGGATGTGCCAGTGACGTTACGGGACATTGCACGGCATGTGGCCCTGACGTCAGCCCGTCGGCAACATGGCGACTGAACGTGACGATCTGATCGGCGTGACGGATCAACCTTCGCTGCAACAAGGCCTGCAACGGATATCCGTCTCCCGGATGCGGCTGAGCATCATGCACGATGACGACGGTCCAGACGCCTGCTCTGTGGAGCACCTGCGTCATGAGCATGTCCAGCGGCCCCGGCATGGCGCAGATCGCGACATCCGGGCGGAAATCCTTCACGATCCGTGCAAGCTGTCTGCGAAGCCAGGGCGCCGTCAGAAGTCGTTTTAGCAATCCGGGGAGCGAACTATATGTTGCGACCTTGACCACGGCTTCCGGTGCATTTTTGCTTCGCAGGATTTCCGCCCGTTCTGATAGGCAGAGCAGAACCTCCGTCCCCGCCAGTCTTTTCAGGCCGTCCGCCAGATCCACCGCAATGCGTGGCCCCGCGCCCCGCCGCCCCCACTGCCAGATGAGGATGCGTTCAGAACATCCCCTCACGGTTGAACTCCAACGGCCTGCGCTGCATCGCGCAATGTTGCACCATTCAGGCGAGTCGCAATTCTGTGTCTGGCCTGTGCTCCAAGCATGGCGCGCAGATCCGGATCATCGGCCGCAGTGCGAAGAGCCTGAATGGCGGACTCCATGTCAGGCTGTGCCCATTGCGTGTCCGGCATGTCCCAGATCCCACGAGGATCACGGGCGGGAACGAGAGTATAGGCAACCGGGAAGCCGCAGGTTTCGTCCATAAACTCGGCCGTTGCGGACCAGTCCGTTGCAATCACGCACCGCCCGAGCGCCATAGCCTCCGCCACCACAAGCCCAAACCCCTCGCTGCGATGCAGGGACAACACGATATCCGCACATTCCGTCAGAGCGAGCCTGTCGGCACCATTGAGCTGTCCGGTTTCGATACGGATATTGGGGGCTCCTCCGATGGCCGCCCGGATCGTCGCCAGATCTTCGGGGTAATGCGCGGTATGACCAATTTTCAGGAGCAGAAGCCGGTCCGTGCGGTCCCCAAAGGCTTTCCTGAAGGCCTGGATTGTCTCAATCGGGCTTTTGCGGACCATGCTGGACGAGAGACTGAACGAAACGAGAACAATCACGCAGTTCTCCGGCAACCCGAACGATGCCCGATCCCGCCCGGAGGATTTTTCCTCCGCAAGACCAACCGGATGTTCCACAACCCGCACCGGACGTCCAAGAGAGCGCAGGGCATCAGCGGTGAACTGCGAGGGTGCCCAGATTTCATGCACATGCCGCTGGGCGATGCGCCATATTTCCGGAACGACCGGCAGTTCCCACGCCCAGTATCCGATAACCCGACGTCCTGTCCGCAGCGCGCGTGGCATGAAGAACTGGGCATAAGGCAGCATGGGAGCATTCACATGCATTACCAGCGGCGCTCCCGGTCCCGTCCTGTCTCCTTCGAGGACGCGACGGTCAATATCCCATGTCGCGCAGGGAATCCCCATCTCCCGCAGCGCCCGGACCATCAATCGCGCGCCTTCGCCCAGCCCGGAACTGCGACTGAATTCGCCAGCAACGATCATCCCCTGTGCCGCAACAGATTTCTGCGGTCTGACTGGAGGCACGGCCAGAGCGGTGGCCCGGACGAAAAAGCGTCGTCGGGCGTCAGCAGGAAAGCGCTGCCATACTTTGTGAAAAATGGAGAGAGACTGTTTCATCGTCCGTTCATGGGGCGTCTGTCCTTGGTCGTGGACGGGGGCAAGGAACCGAAATCTCTGGAAAACCGGGCGGAAAACAGAAAACGATACTATCAGACCGGCCTCGGAAAAATGTGACTTCTTTCCGCTATGGAAGGAAAGAAAGGCGATGTTTCCTCTCTGGCGACCTGCGCCCAACGTGCTTACACTACAATCCATGACCGATCCATGTCCTACGCTCTGCGGTGCAGGTATGGCTTCGCCGGGCTACCGGACGGAGGGTGCCCGTTGTCGCGTCAGTCCGCGACGGAGGGGGATGACATGAGTTGCAAGGCGGGACAGCGGCATCACCCTGTGCGGGTCCGTCAGCCCCGTCTGTCGGAAACGCTGCCCGGTTTCGGACAGCCCCCGCCCGTCTTTAAGGTGAGTCTGCCCCCGCCCGATCTTGCCATGTGGCGTCTGCCGCCTTCAGGCGTGCCCGGCGTATGGATCTTCGATTCGGGGCGCTCCGGCCCTGAAATCGTTATCACCGCCATGGTCCATGGCAACGAATATGCCGGGGGATGGGCGCTTGAGAACTTTCGCCGACGAGGCGTGTCCCTGATATCGGGGCGTCTGACCTTCATCGTGGCCAATCTGGAAGCCTTCGACCGGTTTGATATCAGCAACCCCGTCATGGCCCGCCATGTCGACGAAGATCTGAACCGCCTGTGGCACAGCACACGCCTGAATGGACGCGACCATTCCAGCGAGCTTGAACGGGCCAGACAGCTTCAGCCTTATATCGCCCGGGCGGATCTGTTGCTGGATCTGCATTCCACGCTCTGGCCGTCCGAGCCCCTGTTCATCGCCTCTCCCCGTCAGCGGTCGGCAGAACTGGCCTGCGCTCTGGCGGCAGGGCGAAATCTGCCTCAGACGGTGCTGACGGATCTGGGGCATCAGGGTGGTTCACGCCTGATCGAGCATGCGCATTTTATGTCGCCGGGTGGGACGGGCCGAAGCTGTCTTCTGGAAGCGGGATCTCACTGGGAGACTGGAACCGTCACGGTTATGGAAAGCGCCATCGAGCGTCTTCTGGCGCAGGCTGAGGCCATTCATCTGCGTGGACATGCTACGCAGGAATCCTGCGAGCCCGCATTGGCCGTCGTGACCGACAACATCATTGCCCGGCATTCGGATTTCAGTTTCGTCAGGCCATGGGAGGGCGGGGTCACGATTCCTAAAGCGGGAACGCCCCTCGCCCATGACGGGCATGATCTGATCTACACACCCTATGACGAGTGCCTGCTGATCATGCCCAATCTGCGTCCCCGTCGAGGACAACTTGCGGTGCGTCTGGCCAGACGCACCGCATCACCGTTCAGATCTTAGGCAGACGCGCGGTCATAGATCGGGAAGCGACGGCACAGGGCCTTCACTTCTTCATGGACGCGGGCCGTGACGGCTTCGGAGTTTTCTTCCTCAAGAGCTGCCGTCAGCACTTCGTCGATCATACGGCCGACTTCGCGGAACTCGGCTTCGCCGAAACCACGCGCCGTTGCCGCCGGGCTGCCCAGACGGATGCCGGAAGTCACAAACGGCTTTTCCGGATCGAACGGGATAGCGTTCTTGTTCGCCGTTATGCCGGCACGTTCCAGAATGGCTTCGGCCAGCTTACCCGTCACCTTCTTCGGACGCAGATCCACGAGGATCAGATGGCTGTCTGTGCCGCCTGTGACGATGTCGAAGCCGCGGTTCTGAAGCTCGTCCGCCAGCGCGCGGGCATTGGCGAGAACACGCTTCTGATAGTCCTTGAACTCGTCTGAAAGGGCCTCACCGAACGCAACCGCCTTGCCTGCGATGACATGCATGAGCGGGCCGCCTTGCAGACCGGGGAACACGGCGGAGTTCACCTTCTTCGCCAGATCTGGGTCGTTCGTAAGGATGATGCCGCCACGCGGGCCACGCAGCGTCTTGTGCGTCGTGGATGTCGTAATGTCCGCAACCGGAACCGGGTTTGGATACAGGCCAGCGGCAACCAGACCGGCAAAATGCGCCATGTCCACCATCAGATACGCACCGACTTCATCGGCAATCTTGCGGAAACGGGCGAAGTCGATGACGCGCGGATAGGCGGAGCTGCCAGCCACGATGATCTTCGGCTTGTGCTCGCGGGCCAGCGCTTCCATCTGGTCGTAGTCGATCAGCCCGTCTTCTGCGCGAACGCCATACTGCACGGAGTTGAACCACTTGCCCGAATAGTTCGGAGCTGCGCCATGCGTCAGGTGTCCACCAGCGGCAAGGCTCAGGCCGAGAATCGTATCGCCCGGCTTGGCCAGCGCCATGAACGCGGCCTGATTGGCATTGGCGCCCGAATGCGGCTGCACGTTTGCGAATTCCGCGCCGAACATCTTTTTCAGACGCTCGATGGCGAGGTTCTCAACACGGTCCACGTCCACGCAGCCGCCGTAATAGCGCTTGCCCGGAAGGCCTTCCGCATACTTGTTCGTCAGCACCGAACCCTGTGCTTCCATAACGGCGAAAGAGGCCATGTTCTCCGAAGCGATGAGCTCGATGCCGTCCTGCTGGCGCGTCAGCTCCTCGTTCAGGATGGTGGCAACTTCGGCATCAACCTCCTTGAGGGGGGCATGAAAGAAACGATTCAGCGTGGACTGGCTGGCGTGTTCCGACATCGTGGTCCATTCTCCAGGGTGAGTTCGGCATGTGACTAGCCCAGATTGCCTGCCTCGGCAAAAACAATCCGCCTAACAAACGAGGATCCTTCATGACCACTCCGCTCTGGCGGACCAAACCCGTATCATCCGCAGCTGACAGCCAGACTGGCCTCAGGCGTGTTCTCGGTCCCTGGCAGCTCGTCGCCCTCGGTATCGGCGTGACGATCGGTGCTGGTCTTTTCTCTCTCACGGGCGTCGCGGCTGGCCAGAATGCCGGTCCAGCCGTGACGCTTTCTTTTGTTATCGCCGCCGTGGCCTGCGGTTTTGCCGGTCTGTGTTATGGCGAACTTGCCAGCATGATCCCATCGGGCGGATCGGCATATTCGTATGCCTATGCCTCCATGGGAGAGCTGATCGCCTGGATCATCGGGTGGGATCTCGTTCTGGAATATACCGTGGGGGCCGCTGCTGTTGCATCCAGCTGGTCGGGTTATCTCGCATCACTGCTGGGAGGCTGGGGCTTTCACATCGATCCCCGCCTGCTGGCCACCCCTATGACGCCTGTCACGATGTCGGACGGATCCATTGCTGCGGCCTGGTTCAACCTTCCGGCCGTCTGTGCAATATGGGGCGTCACAGCCTTGCTGATGCGGGGTGTGAGTGAGTCGACGACCATCAATACGGTCGTCGTCTGCATCAAGCTTTCCGTTATCGTCGCCGTGATTGCGGCTTGTGCGCCTCATATCAACATCGCGCATTATCACCCGTTCATACCGCAGAACACCGGAACATTCGGTCAGTTTGGCATGTCCGGCGTCATGCGGGCTGCAGGCATGGCCTTCTTTGCCTATTTGGGCTTCGATATCGTCTCCACGACCGCGCAGGACAGCCGGAATCCGGCCCGCGATATTCCAATTGGCATTCTTGGAAGTCTGCTCGTCTGCTCGATCGTTTACGCCGTGTTCTCAATGGTCCTGACGGGCGTGGTTGATTACCGAACCATGGCCAACGATCCAAGTCCGGTCGCTACGGCCATCGACGTGGCAGGAATGCCCTGGTTGGCCAGTCTTGTAAAACTGGGGATTACCGCCGGATATGTTTCGGTACTGTTTGGGCTGCTAATGGGACAGGCCCGCGTTTTTCTCATTATGTCTCATGATGGTCTGTTGCCAGGGATTTTCTCACGTCTCAACGTCCGTACCCGTACACCCTGGACGTCACATCTGCTTTTCGCGGTCCTGACAAGCTTTCTCACCGCGTTCCTTCCCATCGGACAGCTTGGTAACATGACGTCCATCGGCACTCTTCTGGCCTTTATCATCGTCTGTGTCGGGGTTCCGGTTCTGCGCTACAGGCATCCCGAAGCTCCGCGCCAGTTCCGTGTGCCAGGTGGCTTGCTGATACCTGTGCTCGGTGTTTTGTCCTGTGGAGCCGTGATGGTGTCGCTTGATCTCCTGACATGGATCCGGCTTGTCGTCTGGCTGGTGATTGGGCTTGTTGTCTATTTCGCCTACGGCATCCGCAACAGTCGACTTTGCAGAGACCAAAGTTAGGCGCATGATTGGGGGTATGAGCAATGCAGCATACCCCCTCTCCCGCCCGCGGCGTAATCGCCACGATGCTTTCACCCGCCGTCTGGTGCAGGAACATCGCCTGCATGTCGACAACCTGATCTGGCCGATTTTCGTCTGCGAAGGCGAAAACCAGCGTCAGAAAGTCGACTCCATGCCGGGTGCCGAACGCGTCAGTGTGGACAATGTCGTCGAACATGTCCGACAGGCCGTGGACCTCGGCATTCCGGCCATTGCCATCTTCCCGGTTACGCCCATGAGCGTCCGCGATGCGACTGGCACTGAAGCTCTCAACCCGGACAACCTGATGTGTCGCGCTTCCCGCACCATCAAGGACGCCTTTCCCGATCTCGGCATCATTGGCGACGTGGCGCTCGACCCGTACACCGATCATGGACATGACGGCGTGATCGAGAACGGACGCATCCTCAACGACGCCTCCGTGGAAATCCTCCGCCAGCAGGCCCTCAATCAGGCCCGTGCAGGCAACGACATCATCGCGCCGTCCGACATGATGGACGGCCGCGTAAAAGCCATCCGCGAAACACTTGACGGCAATGGCTACGACACGACACGCATCATGGCCTACACGGCAAAATACGCCTCTGCCTTTTACGGCCCGTTCCGCGATGCGCTGGGGTCCGGCAGCCTGCTGCACGGGGACAAGAAGACCTACCAGATGGACCCGGCCAATTCCGATGAAGCCATGCGTGAAGTCGAGCAGGACCTGCGCGAAGGCGCGGATATGATCATGGTCAAGCCGGGCATGCCCTATCTCGACATCATCCGTCGTGTCCGTGAACGCTTTGAAGTTCCAACCTTCGCCTATCAGGTGTCGGGCGAATACGCGATGCTCATGGGCGCCATTCAGAACGGCTGGCTCGACCGTGATCGTACGATCATGGAAAGCCTGATCGCCTTCAAGCGCGCAGGTTGTAACGGCATCCTCACCTATTTTGCTCTGGATGCCGCCCGTCTTCTGCGGGACGAACGCTGAAAAGTCCACAGACCCGAGGTGTTCAGTCCTATTACACAGGGCTGAACGCCGAAAACATTGCAGCCCGACTCCTTGAGGAACGCGGGCTGACAATTATGGCGCGCAGATTACGGACGCCTTACGGCGAAATCGATCTTCTAGCAGCAGATTTGGAATGGCTGATTGCCGTTGAGGTCAAACAGAGACGGACTTTGCGGGAAAGTGCATCCTGCCTGACTGTCAGACAGTCCCAAAGGCTGATGGAAGCCTTTGAGTATGTCCTGCTGACAAAACCGGAGTGGCAGCGGCCCAACACGCGGTTTGATCTGATCGTCGTGGATCTGTCAGGTCAGGCGCGACGCATTCAGGATGCGCTGCGCCAGTTCTGAAAGGATCAGGTGCGACGGACGCGGGCGTGGTGGTGAGCTGAGGCGACCGCAATATGAGTATGAGCGCTTGCATGCGGGCGGTAGGCGACGTTGCGGATGACAGCGTGTGAGCTGCTCCAGGCAACGGCCGTATTATGTGAACTGGTGCGGCGCGCAAGTGCATGGTGGAAAACGGCGCGATGATAGACCGGCGTGGCGGTCAGTGCATCGAAGGTCAGCTTGCTGGCTTCATAGTCGGTGATAGCCGGACGGGCGTAAGCCTTGCCTGCCCCCATGCAAATACCGACACCCATGATGCCCAGAGCAATTCTGCCAACCCAGTTCCGCGCCATTGACGTTTGTCCCATCCCGTTCTGATGGAAACAGCCTATGCGCTGAACTCGGGGTCCGGCAACCCCTGATGGGAAAGTTTCCGAAAAAATCAAGGTCCTGCCACTTTTCGTCGCTTCATGGCTGAATTGTGGCAGGAGCAATGCTTAAAAAGTGCTGAATTCAGCACTTTTTGCCAGAGTCGCACCCGAATCAGGCGTTGGCGGTGGTAACGCCTTTTTCGGTCAGCAGAGTCTCAAGCTCGCCGCTTTGATACATGTCGGTTACGATATCGCAGCCGCCCACGAACTCGCCCTTGACGTAAAGCTGCGGCACCGTCGGCCACTGCGAGAAATCCTTGATTCCCTGACGCAGTTCGGCGCTTTCAAGGATATTGCAGGTTGCAAACGGAACGCCAAGATGCGTGAGAATCTGGACCACGCGTGCGGAGAAGCCGCACTGCGGGAAGAGCTTGTCACCCTTCATGAACAGCATGACCGGATTGGCGTCGATCAGGGTCTGGATATGCTGGAACACGGTTTCGGACATTGGATTTTCCTTGGTTCGGCAGGTCGGACAGAACGTCCGCTCCTGCTGTCAGTGCTCGTCTGGAAAAAAAGACGTCAGCCCCGGCTCTTAAGGGGTGAGCGTCTTGAGGGCCATCGCATGCAGTTCGGTGCCCATGCGGGTTCCGAACGCATCATAAACCAGTTTGTGCTGGCGTACACGCGAAAGCCCGCGGAAGGCTTCGCTCGTAACCTGACAGGCGTAATGATCCCCGTCCCCGGCGAGATCTTCGATCTCGATCCGGGCGTCAGGAATGGCGGCGAGAATCGTGCGTTCGATTTCAGAAGCTGCCATCGGCATAAAAATCAGGCTCCCTCACCCATGAACTGCGGGAAGAACGCGGCATTGATCTCGCTGAGACGCTCCGCGCTGACACTGACGGTTCCCGGAAGAACCAGATCACTGCCGCCCGAACGTCCCAGACGGATTGCCGGAACATTGGCCTTCTCTGCGGCTTCGACAAGGGCTGCACCATCGGACGTTGCAATGACGTAGCAGCCCTGATCCTCACCGAACCAGAAGGCATGCGCGGCAATGTCCGTCGGAGCGGCTTCAAGCGTGCAGCCGACGCCGCTCGCCATCACCATTTCCGCGACCGTCACCAGCAGACCGCCATCGGCGATGTCATGACAGGCTGCAACCGCACCCGCTGTAATCTGGCTGCGTACGAAGTCTCCGTTACGACGTTCGACGGCAAGATCGACCGCCGGCGGCGCTCCGTCTTCACGCTGGCAGATTTCGCGGAGCCACAAGGACTGTCCGAGTTCGCCCCGGATAGAGCCGACCAGCACCAGATCGTGGGCATCCGGCATCGCAAGCCCGATGGACTTGGATGCATCCGCGAGCACGCCAAGCGCGCCGATCGCTGGCGTCGGCAGAATTGCCTGAGCTTCACCGGACGGTGAGCGCGTCTCATTATACAGCGAGACGTTGCCGCTTACGACCGGGAAGTCGAGCGCGCGACAGGCATCGCCCATGCCTTTGATGGCATCGGCGAACTGCGCCATGATTTCCGGCCGTTCCGGATTGCCGAAGTTCAGGTTGTCCGTCACGGCCAGTGGCGTTGCACCGGTTGCCGTCAGGTTCCGCCATGCTTCGGCGACTGCTTGAGCGCCACCCGTCTTGGGATCGGCCTGACAGTAACGTGGCGTGCAGTCCGTCGTCAGGGCAAGACCCAGACGCGTATCGTCAACGCGGACGACTGCCGCATCGGCTGCACCCGGACGACGCGCCGTGTTGCCACCGACCGAGCCGTCATACTGGTTCCAGACCCAGGCGCGGGACGCCAGATCCGGGCAGCCGATCAGCGTCAGCAGCGCCTTCTCGATTCCTTCCGGGTCAGCGGGCGTTTCAATCCGTGCGGGTGCCGTCAGCGGCACGGTCGGACGGTTATAGAGCGGAGCTTCATCCGCCAGCGGAGCCAGCGGAATATCGGCTTCGATTTCGCCATGATGACGGATCGTGATGCGGCCCGTATCGGTCAGCACACCGATGATGGCGAAATCCAGCTCCCACTTCGCGAAGATCGCGCGTGCAACTTCGGTCCGCTCGGGCTTGAGGACCATGAGCATACGCTCCTGGCTCTCGGAGAGCATCATCTCGTAAGCCGACATGTTCGGCTCGCGCTGCGGAACAGCATCAAGATTCAGCTCGATGCCAACGCCGCCTTTGCCGGCCATTTCAACGGCAGAAGACGTCAGACCGGCCGCGCCCATGTCCTGAATGGCGACGATCGCATCGGTGGCCATCAGTTCGAGGCAGGCCTCGATCAGCAGCTTCTCGATAAACGGATCGCCAACCTGAACCGTCGGACGCTTGGACGCCGCTTCCTCGTCGAATTCCGCCGAAGACATGGTCGCGCCGTGAATGCCATCACGGCCCGTCTTGGAGCCGACATAGACAACAGGATTGCCTACGCCCGCCGCAGCCGACAGGAAGATCTTGTCCTGCTTGGCCACACCCACCGTCATGGCGTTGACGAGCGGATTGCCGTCATACGCCTTGTGGAAGTTGACCTCGCCGCCGACGGTCGGAACGCCAACGCAGTTACCGTAGCCGCCAACACCACGCACGACACCATCGACGATGCGACGCGTGCCCGCATGTTTCGGGTCACCGAAGCGCAGGGCGTTGAGGTTCGCAACCGGACGCGCGCCCATCGTGAACACGTCACGCAGAATGCCGCCGACGCCTGTCGCCGCGCCCTGATAGGGCTCGATGAAAGACGGGTGGTTGTGGCTCTCCATCTTGAAGACGGCGGCCAGACCTTCGCCGATATCCACGACGCCTGCGTTCTCGCCCGGCCCATGGATGACCCATGGCGCCTTGGTCGGCAACGTCTTGAGATGAATGCGGGACGATTTGTAGGAGCAGTGCTCGGACCACATGACGGAGAAAATTCCAAGCTCCGTAAAGCTCGGCGTCCGTCCCATGATCGTGACAAGCTTGTCGTATTCCTCGCCGGTCAGTCCGAAAGACTGGGCAAGCTGGGCATCAATCGTCACACTCATCCGACAAGAGCCTCCACAATGCCTTTGAAAAGCGGCACGCCGTCGGTTGCGCCGATTTCGGGGTCAGTCAGGTTCTCCGGGTGCGGCATCAGGCCACAGACACGGCCATTCTCGCTCAGAATCCCGGCGATGGAGCGCGTGCTCCCGTTGGGGTTGGTCGCACGATCATCGTCCGAAACCGCACCATCCGCCCCACAATAACGGAACGCCACGCGGCCTTCGCCTTCAAGACGCTTCAGCGTCTCGGGAGAGGCCGTGTAGTTCCCGTCACCATGTGCCAGCGGCGCGCGGAACACATCACCTCGCGCCCAGCCCTGCGTATAGGGCGACGACGCGTTTTCAACCTTCAGGTGGCAGTCCTGCGACAGGAAGCGCAGCCCTGCGTTGCGAAGCAGTGCGCCCGGCAGAAGATGGGATTCCGTCAGGATCTGGAAGCCATTGCAGACACCCAGAACATGACCGCCCTTGCCTGCGAATGCCTTGACGTCATGCATGATCGGCGAATGTGCGGCCATAGCGCCACTACGCAGATAGTCCCCGAAGCTGAACCCACCCGGAAGCACCACGAGGTCCAGATCCCCCAGAGAGGTTTCCCCGTGCCAGATCAGACGCGGCGTCTGCCCCGTCACCAGCTTCAGGGCATGGACCATGTCGCGCTCCCGGTTCGTGCCGGGAAATACGACGATACCTGCCTTCATTTCTGGCCCTCCGCCGGAGCGGACGCATGGCACGGATAGGTGTCATGCAGGGCGCGATAGACAGCCTTGCCCGCAGGCTCCGTCAGCGCGTCGTTGTGGGCATGCAGCCAGGCGACAACCAGACCGCGGATTTGCGGCGCAGTCTGCTGGGCCGGAACGCAGAACGCGACCGGAGCAGATTCATCATGGGCGAAGGTGTCGTACTTCTTAGCCCAGGCCTCACCGTCCATCAGGCCGGACAGATAGGCGTCGCACATCCCGATGGAGGACTTGCTGGAGCACATCTGGCCCAGAGCCTTGCCCGAAACCTTGGACACGCGCTGTGCGTGCGCCGGGGCTACGACAAGAGCCGGAGCCGCTGCGAGACCGGCCAGCAGGAAGATCGTGGAAAGACGGGTCATCCGGCCACCTCAACGCTGAAATCCTCAATGACCTCATTGGCCAGAAGTGCGCGCGCCATGGCCTCGCCCTGCGCGAGTGCGTCGGCGGCATTGTCGGCCGGAACATCGAGTTCAACGACGCGATTGATGCGCACTTCGCCCAAACCCTTGAAGCCAAGGGTTTCCAGAGCATGGCCCACGGCCTTGCCCTGCGGATCGAGAACGCCGTCTTTCAGGGAAACAAAAACACGGATTTTCACTGAACTGCCTCCGGACCCTTGAGGTCACCATTCCCGGACTCGGGCAGAATCCCGAGACGCTTTGCCACTTCCTGATACGCTTCCTCGACGCGACCCATGTCGCGGCGGAAACGATCCTTGTCCAACTTCTCGTTCGTCTTGGAATCCCACAGACGGCAGTTATCCGGCGAGATTTCGTCGGCTAGAAGAATACGCATCTCCTCGCCTTCCCAGATCCGTCCGAATTCCAGCTTGAAATCGACAAGCGTGATGCCGACAGCCGTGAACATGCCCATCAGGAAATCATTTGTTCTGAGCGCAAGCTGGTTCATGTCGTCCATGTCCTGCGGTGCGGCCCAGTTGAACGCTGCGATATGCTCTTCCGACACCATCGGGTCGTTGAGCGCGTCGTTCTTGTAGTAATATTCGATGATCGTGCGCGGCAGGCGCGTCCCCTCGGGGATGCCAAGCCGCTTGGCCAGCGAGCCCGCCGCCACGTTGCGTACCACAACTTCAAGCGGGATGATCTCCACTTCGCGGATGAGCTGCTCGCGCATGTTCAGCCGACGGATGAAGTGGGTCGGGATGTTAATCTCGTGAAGCTTGAGCATCAGGTATTCGCTGATGCGGTTGTTCAGGACACCCTTCCCGGTGATGATGCCGCTCTTCGCGCCGTTTCCGGCGGTGGCGTCATCCTTGAAGTACTGAACGAGTGTGCCGGGTTCTGGGCCTTCAAAAAGAACCTTGGCTTTGCCCTCATAGAGCTGGCGGCGGCGAGCCATGAGCAATCCTTAGCGTTGCGCCGTCCTGACAAAAGATGCGGACGGCTGGAGCAGCGACGAATTGTGGTTCCATAGCATTGCGGAACCGGAACTGCGAGTGTGCGGAACGCAGGAAATCGCAGGAAGTCTGCGTTCCGCACGCCTCTCAGTCAAAGATACGGGCGAAGATGCGATCCACGGCGCGCAGATGCTGTGCCGGGTCGAACGCCTGATCGAGAATGTCCTTGCTGACACGACCGGCCACTTCCGGGTCGGCTTCAAGGTTTTCACGGAAGGTCTTGAAGCCCGGTTTGTTCAGCTTCGTCCATGTTTCCATGGCGTTGCGCTGTACGATGCGATAGGCGTCCTCGCGCGAAATTCCCGCACGGGCCAGCGTCAGAAGTACTTCGCCGGAATGGACGACGCCGCCGAGACTCTCCATGTTTGCGATCATCTGCTCGGGATAGACGACCAGCTTTTCCATCATTCCGGCCAGACGCATCAGCGCGAAATCCAGCCCGATCGTTGCATCGGGGCAGATGTTCCGCTCGACGGCGGAGTGGCTGATGTCCCGCTCATGCCACAGTGCGACGTTTTCCAGAGCCGGCACGACATGCGAGCGGATGAGGCGCGCCAGACCCGTCAGGTTCTCCGACAGGACAGGGTTGCGCTTGTGCGGCATTGCCGAACTGCCCTTCTGTCCTTTGTGGAAGAACTCTTCCGCTTCCCGGACTTCCGAACGCTGAAGATGACGGACCTCGATCGCCAGACGCTCGATGCCGCTGGCGATTACGCCGAGCGTGCAGAAGAACGCCGCATGGCGGTCACGCGGAATGACCTGCGTCGACACGCTCTCGACAGCCAGACCCAGCTTGTCGGCGACGTATTCTTCGATTTCCGGGTCGATATGTGCGTAGGTGCCAACAGCGCCGGAAATCGCGCAGACCGCAATTTCCTTGCGGGCCTGCACCAGACGCTCGCGGTTACGGGCGAACTCGGCATAGTGCCCGGCAATCTTCAGGCCAAAGCTGGTCGGCTCGGCATGAATCGCGTGGCTCCGGCCAATCGTCACTGTGCTGCGGTGTTCATAGGCGCGCTCTTTGAGTGCAGCGAGAACGCGGTCCAGATCTTCCAGCAGCAGATCGGCGGCCTGCGTCATCTGAACGGACAGGCATGTGTCCAGCACATCCGAAGACGTCATGCCCAGATGGACGAAACGGCTGTCCGGACCAACTTTTTCCGCAAGCCAGGTCAGGAACGCGATGACGTCATGGCGCGTTTCGGCTTCGATCTCGTCGATGCGGGCCAGATCCGCGTCGGAGAATGCCGCCATGGCGACATCACCCTTTTCGCGGATGGTTCTGGCTGATTCGGCGGGAATGTCACCCCGTTGTGCCATAGCTTCGCAGGCAAGGGCTTCGATCTCGAACCAGATGCGAAAACGGTTGGCGGGAGACCAGATGGCAGTCATCTGCGGACGGCTGTAACGGGGTACCATGGGAACTCCGGATGCGAGGTGGGGCTTTACGGAGGCTCCTTAGACCAAATACGAAGACATTGCACGGACCCCTTTTCGGAAGAATGACACCTTGGCCCCTGACTCTCTGCTGCACGCCCTCATCGCCCTCGGCCAGATCACCCTGATCGATATCACCCTTGCCGGTGACAATGCGGTCGTCATCGGGATGGCCGTGCGCAATCTGGAAGGGCGGCAGCGTCGTCTTGCCATTCTGTTCGGAACAGGGTTCGCCGCCATTCTGCGTGTAGGACTGGCCTTGCTGGCGACCACGCTGCTCGCCGTGGTCGGTCTGACGCTGGCAGGTGGGTTTCTGCTTCTGTGGGTCTGCTGGAAGATGTATCGTGAGCTTCGCGACGGCGAACATCATGAGGACGTCGAGGCCGCCCCGCCCCGCCTCGGACCTGCCGTGCTCAAAATTGTCGTGGCCGATCTGTCCATGAGTCTGGACAACGTGCTGGCGGTTGCCGGAGCGGCTGTCGGGCATCCGTGGATTCTTGTTATGGGGCTGGTGTTGTCGGTGCTGTTGATGGGGCTTGCTGCATCGGTCGTCGCCAATCTTCTGAGCAGATATCGCTGGATTGCATGGATCGGCCTTCTGGTGGTTCTGGGCGTTGCAATCGAACTCATCATCCGCGGTGGCGGGGAGGTCTGGACGCATGTTCTTCCGAGCTGACAAAACTCTTTTCGCGGGACTGATAACGCTGCTTGTCACGTCATCAGCCCTCGCAACGCCCTCGATGGAGACCGCCCCCTCGCCCGTTCAAGAGCGACTGGCGGAATGGCTGATCCTTGTCGGGCCAGAAGGAAGCAGTTTCCCGGCACAGCGTTACGCCAGTTTCCTTGAGCAGAAGCCGCAGTGGCCGCAGAGAGTGCGTATTCTATGGCGGTTTCAGAACGCCCTGTCCCAGACATCCGACACGCAGACTCTGAACGCCCTCTGCCCGCTTTATTCCCTCACGCTCCCAGCCGCGTTTACAGCCTGTGCAAACCATATTCCGGACCCGGCCTCCACGGCGCGCCGTCTCTGGCTGTCCGGAAGTACCCTGACCGCTGCCGAAGAGCAGACCCTGCTCGCACGTTTCGATCAGGCCTTCACTCCTGCCGATCAATGGACCCGCTATGAAGCGCTCGAACTGCGCGGGCAGTTCTCCGCAGCGTCCAGACAGATCGAGCGCCTTTCCGTTGATCGGCAACCGTTGGCCCGCGCCAGACTGGCCGAACGTCTGGCCTCTCCCGATGCCGATTCTCTGTTCGCCTCTTTGCCTCCAGACTTGCAATCCGACCCGACTCTTATCCGCTATCGTCTGCGGGCGCTGCGTCGTGGCGACAGATTGGATGAAGCGCTGTCTCTCTGGAACACGCAGGGTGCTGCCCTCCAGCGGACGAACCCATCCCATGACTGGTCCTCAGAACGGATCAGCCTCGCCCGCGCCCTGTTACTGGCCGGTCGTCCAAAAGAGGCGGCAGATCTCGCCGACGATACTACCCTTCCCCCGGACACCACAGACCATCAGGAAGCAGCTCTTCTCAGCGGCTTTATTGCACTCAGAGAGCTTCACGATCCTGCCCGGGCGGAACAGTTCTTTGCCCTTCTCCAGAGCGCAACCTCGCTTCAGATGCAGGCTCGCGGCTATTACTGGACGGGACGCGCCCTTCAGGCCGCTGACAAACAGCAGGATGCCGAAGCCGCATTCCAGAAAGCCGCGGCTTTCCCCACGACTTTTCCGGGCCAGCTCGCTCTTGCATCCCTGACGCAGGACAACGCAATTCTGGTCTCAGGCCGATCATCTTCGGCCTTTGACGATGCCCTGTTACAGGCCCTCCAGTCCCTCCCTACTCCGCCCGCTGGAACGCTCAGCCGACCGGATCTGCTCGAAGGCGCCACGGACCTTGTGCAGGCAGGTGATCCCGATCATGCACGGGATTTCCTCATGATGCTGGAAGTCGTCAATCCGTCTCCGGAAGGTCAGAAAGCCGTTGCCGATGCTGCGTCCCGCCTTGGGCTGCCTGCGCCGGAAGTCTTTGCCTCCTATGCCCTGGCACGCAAAGGCATTGCACTGTATCCGCAGGGTTTCCCCGATCCCTATCCCGCCGCCTCAACTGTTCCGGACGGCCTGCTTCCCGCCATCATCCGGCAGGAAAGTGGTTTCGACCCGAACGCACTAAGCGGTGCCAAGGCTGTGGGCCTGCTGCAACTTCTGCCCGCCGCAGCCAGAGACGTGGTGCGCAAGGGGCATCTGGGGCCGATCAACGTCTCTCCCGCGTCCCTGACCGATCCGCAGACAAATCTGAAAATCGGCAACGCTTATGTCTCACAGCTTCTGGAGCGTTTCGGAAATGTGATCCCTTATGCGTTGGCTGCCTATAATGCCGGTCCGCATCGGGTCGATCTCTGGCTGAAAGCAAATCCACCCTCTGACCCGCTGTCAGAAGACGGTGTTCTGGACTGGATCGAGCGCCTGCCCTATCGCGAAACCCGCCTTTATATCGAGAATATCGAAGCAGGAATGATGGTCTATCGTGTCAGGAATCTTCATGCCGGATAACGACATTGCAGCCCTCGCCGGACAGGTGCTGGCGCAGCTCCGCAGATCCGGTCGCAAACTGGTTACGGTAGAAAGCTGCACAGGCGGCCTGATCAGCGCTGCCCTCAGTGATATTCCCGGCTCGTCAGAAATATTGGAGGGGGGCTTCGTAACTTATTCTAACGCTTTAAAAATGAGCGCCGTGAGCGTTCCGGAGACGGTTCTTGCACAATACGGAGCCGTCAGCCTCCAGACGGCTCAGGCTATGGCGGAAGGCGGTCTTCTTAATGCTGTTGATGCTGATATGGCCATTTCTGTTACCGGCATTGCAGGCCCGGGCGGCGGCAGCGTTGCCAAGCCGGTCGGGACCGTCTGTTTCGGACTGGCTTCCCGCACCGGTGCGCTTACACTTACGCAGTGTCTCTTCATCGGAGATCGCACCAGCATTCGCTCTCAGACTGTGCGGCATGCCCTTCAGATGGTTCTGAACGCCTGAGACAAAAAAAACGGCTCCGAATGAACGGAGCCGCTTTTTTCTGCAAACCTGCAACAGACCACAGGTCTGATTGCAGTCTCAGTTGTCCTGCGTCGGAGCCGGCATCGTCGAGGCTGCCGGAGCCGCAGGTGCTGCCTGAAGGCTTGGAGCTGTCGGGATAGCGGTCGGGGCAGCAGGCGGAACAGCCGCTGTCGGGGCCGTCGGAGAGACTGGTGTCTGTGCCTGCTGCAGCGAACGGGCGTTCAGATCTTCTGTCGTTGCGGCGCTGCTGGTTTTTTCAGCGTGGCCAGCCTTCTCATGGTGCTTGCCGTGGTGATGATGCTCAGCCATCGCCGGAGAAGCTGCAGCGACCAGAGCGGTCAGGGCAAATGCGCCAAAGGAGATTTTCTTCATGACGTAATCCTTCTTCTGTCACCATCGCGGTGCTTGAGCCTGTAACGACTCAGCTCGCGATTGGTTCTGGCAACACTATGAAATTTTATGTCCTTTGGGAAAGACCGGGCGTGGGAGGAGCAACCTTCGCCCCCTGCACTCCGTAAATATCCCGTGCACGCTTGATGAATGCAGACACCATGAGGCGCACACCCTCATTGAATACCACGCCCATCGCATTCTGCAGAAGTCGCGACTTGAACTCGAAATCCACAAAAAAATCGACCAGACAGCCGCGTGGATCAGGGCTGAATGTCCACACATTGTTCAGATAGCGGAAGGGACCCTTTTCATAACGCACCCGGATGCGCGAAGGCCTTTCCAGCGTTACGCGGCTCGTAAAGGTCTCGCGGAACGGGCCAAACCCGATCGTCAGATCTGCCACAAGCTCCTGTTCCGTCTGGGTGCGGATGCTCGCTTTCACACACCACGGCAGAAACTGCGGATACTTCTCGACATCCGCCACGAGATCAAAAAGCTGGTCCGGCGTGTAGGCGATCAACCTTTGCTCGGCATGTGTCGGCATCAGAGACTTTCTTTCAGACGGCTTTTCCGCGCAGCCTGCAGCTTCGCGAAATCGCTGTCCGCATGATAGGAGGACCGGGTCAGCGGACTGGCACTGACCTGAAGAAATCCTTTTGAACGGGCTGCCGCAGCATAGCCGTCAAACTCGTCAGGGGTAATAAACTTTTCAACGGCCGCATGTTTTGCGGAGGGCTGAAGATATTGCCCGAGTGTCAGAAAATCGACGTCTGCGATCCTGAAATCATCCATGACCTGAGCCACTTCCATGCGCTCTTCGCCAAGCCCAAGCATCAGGCCGGACTTGGTGAAAATGGAAGGATCGAGCCTTTTTACGCCATCCAGAAGCCGGACTGACTGATAGTAACGCGCACCGGGGCGGATGGTGGGGTAAAGTCGGGGCACGGTCTCGATATTGTGATTGAAAACGTCGGGTCGTGCGGCCACGACGATCTCCAGCGCCCCATCCTTGCGCAGGAAATCGGGAGTGAGGATTTCAATCGTAGTCTCCGGGGACGTCTCGCGGATCGAACGGATGACCTGCGCGAAGTGCTCCGCGCCGCCATCTGGCAGATCATCACGGTCCACGGATGTGATGACGACATGCCGCAGTCCAAGCTTTGCAACGGCTTCACCAACACGCCTCGGTTCGTCCGAATCAAGATGCTTCGGCATCCCGGTCGTGACATTGCAAAATGCACAGGCCCGGGTGCAGATTTCGCCCATGATCATCATCGTGGCATGACGCTGCGACCAGCATTCCCCGATATTGGGGCATGCCGCTTCTTCGCAGACCGTCACGAGACCCGCGTCGCGCATCAGTGCCCGTGTCTCATGATAGACGGGGTGGTTCGGCGCCTTGACCCGGATCCAGGACGGTTTGCGCTGGATCGGATTGTCGGGCCGGTGCGCCTTTTCGGGATGACGGAGCGCGGGTGCCGCGCGATGGTCGATGGTGATGCGCTGGGACATGATGCTCAGATATGCAGCGGGCCGTCGAAGGCCGCCAGTGTTGCCTCGTGCATGGTCTCGGAAATTGTCGGATGCGGGAAGACCGTTTCGATCAGTTCCGCCTCTGTCAGTTCTCCCGTCCGGGTAATGACATAACCCTGAATCATTTCCGTAACTTCCGCGCCGATCATGTGTGCGCCCAGAAGTTCGCCACTCGTCGCGTCGAACACGGTCTTGACCATACCGTCCGTCTCACCCATCGCAACAGCCTTGCCGTTGGCGATGAACGGGAAACGGCCAACCTTGACCTTGTGTCCTGCGGCAATGGCCTTCTCTTCACTCAGCCCGACAGACGCGATCTGTGGACGCGAATAGGTGCAGCCCGGAATGTTCAGCGGATGCAAAGGCTGCGGCGAACGTCCGGCGATCTTTTCAACACACAAAATAGCCTCGTGGCTCGCCTTATGGGCC
Organism: Gluconobacter cerevisiae; assembly: GCF_015244675.1. Taxonomy (GTDB): domain Bacteria; phylum Pseudomonadota; class Alphaproteobacteria; order Acetobacterales; family Acetobacteraceae; genus Gluconobacter; species Gluconobacter cerevisiae. Next base: position 27,836 of record NZ_JABCQO010000011.1, read on the forward strand.
AGCCAGGGTGCACCGGCCACATCACCGATTGCATAGACGCCCGGCTCGCCAGTCCGGCAGAAACCGTCCGTGACGATATGGGTCCGATCCACCTGAACCTTGGTGCCCTCAAGTCCCAGATCCTCGACATTCCCCACGATGCCAACCGCACAGATGACGCGATCCACCGTCAAATCGATCTTGCCCGTCGGGCTTTCAATCGTCGTGGAGACTTCGGTCTCGCTCTTGTTCAGTGGCCCGACCTTCGCGCTGGTGATGATCGTCATCCCCTGCTTTTCGAAAGCCTTGCGGGCTGCTGCACTGATTTCCGGATCTTCGGCGATCAGGATCCGATCCGCCACTTCGGCGATTGTAACTTCACTGCCCATATTCCGGTAGAACGACGCAAATTCGATACCGATCGCACCCGACCCGATAACCAGAAGGCGCTTCGGCAATTCCTTCGGCGTCATGGCCTCACGGGCGCCCCAGATCAGGGTGCCATCCGTCTCCAGTCCTGGAAGCTGACGCCCCCGTGCACCCGTTGCGAGAATAACATGCGGCGCCTTGATGGTCGTTACATCCGCGCCATCCTTCGTGATGGCAACCTGATGCGCCTCACCTGAACGCCCGGCCAGCTTGGCGCGGCCATCAAAGGTCGTGACCTTGGCTTTCTTCAGCAGATGGGCAATCCCGCCACCCATCCGTCGCGCGATGCTGCGTGAGCGGCCCACGATCTTGGAGAGGTCGAACGAGATGTTGTCTGCGGAAAGACCGAACGTGCCCAGTTCATGCAGAAGATGATGGATTTCCGAAGAGCGCAGAAGCGCCTTGGTCGGAATACAGCCCCAGTTCAGGCAGACGCCACCAAAATGCGTGCTTTCCACAAGCGCCACACTCATGCCGAGCTGGCTGGCCCGCAGCGCCGCCACATAGCCGCCGGGGCCGCCCCCAACAACAATCAGATCGAATGTATCGGACATGGTTCAGACCACCAGAAAATAAGGGTTCTGCACGATATCGCGCAGCGCATTCAGCCACTCGGCCCCAAGGGCCCCATCCACCGCACGATGATCGACCGACAGCGTCGCCGTCATCACAGTCGCAATTGCGATGTCCGAACCACGGACGACTGCCCGCTTTTCGCCTGACGCAATCGCCAGAATACCAGCCTGCGGCGGATTGATGATCGCCGCGAATTCCCGCACGCCGAACATACCCATATTGGAAATGGAGAACGTCCCGCCCTGGAATTCCTCGGGCTTGAGCTTTCCAGCACGTGCACGTTTGGCCAGATCTTTGGCTTCGACACTGATCTCACGCAGGGACTTGCGATCCGCATCGCGGATGATCGGTGTGATCAGCCCGTCCGGAATTGAGACGGCCATCGAAATATCGACATTCTCGAAATGCAGCGTCTCGGCATCTGTGAACTGGACATTCACGCCCGGAACTTTCTTTAGTGCCAACGCCACAGCTTTGATCATCATGTCGTTGACAGAGATCTTGAAGCTGTTTTCCTGCGCTGTCGCATTCAGCTTCGAACGCAGGGCCAGCAGCGCATCCAGTTCGATATCAACCGAGACATAGAAATGCGGCACTTGCGTCTTGGATTCCGTCAGACGGCGCGCGATTACCTTGCGCATCGTCGAGTTCGGAACGCGACGGACTGTTTCTTCCGACGCGGTGACGGTGGGTGCAGCGGCAGCTTTCGGAGCCGTCTTGGGCGCAGCCGGACCTTTCTCAACATCGCGTTTGAGAATGCGTCCGTTCGGACCACTGCCCGTCAGGGCGTCAAGGGCAATGCCCCGCTCACGCGCCATGCGTTTGGCCAGCGGAGAGACGAAAATCCGCTCTCCCTTGTCCTCAGCCGGAGCCTTGGATGCCGGAGCGGCAGACGTTGTTTCTGCGCTTGCCGTTTCAGCCTTCGGAGCCGCTGCGGCCTGCGCGGAAGAGGTGTCAGGCACAGACTCCCCGTCTTCCACAAGAATCGCAATCGGTGTGTTGACGGGAATCCCCTCAACACCTTCTTGGATCAGAATGCGGCCAAGGATGCCCTCGTCCACGGCTTCCACTTCCATGGTCGCTTTGTCGGTCTCGATTTCGGCAATCACGTCGCCCGCAGCGACGGTATCGCCTTCGGCTTTGAGCCAGTGGGCCAGTTTGCCTTCGGTCATAGTCGGCGACAGCGCCGGCATCAGAATATCGGTAGCCATCGTTGTCAGTCCCGCAGCTGCTTGCGAACCGCATCCACCACCCATTCGGGTTTTGGAAGCGCCAGTTTTTCGAGATTGGCCGCATAGGGCATCGGCAGGTCAAGCCCGCAAACGCGCGCTGGCGGAGCATCCAGCCAGTCAAAAGCCTGTTCGACGGCCACGGTGCAGATTTCTGCCCCGATGCCTGCGACCGGCCAGCCTTCTTCGACGGACACGATCCGGTTCGTCTTTTTCACGCTGCGTACGATTGTCTCGGTATCCAGAGGACGGATCGAGCGCAGGTTGATGACTTCGGCCGAGATGCCTTCTTCTGCCAGAAGGGCTGCGGCTTCCAGTGCCACGCCGACCATGATGGAGAAGGCTACGAGCGTTACGTCCGTCCCTTCCCGTTCGATCTTCGCGCGACCGATCGGCAGAATGAAGTCTTCATCTACGGGGCACGGGAATTTCTGTCCGTAGAGGATCTCGTTTTCCAGAACGATGACCGGGTTCGGATCGCAAATGGCGGCCCGCAGCAATCCCTTCGCATCCGCAGACGACCAAGGCGCGACCACCTTGAGGCCCGGAATATGGGCAAACCAGCTTGCGAAACACTGAGAGTGCTGTGCACCGACACGCGCCGCAGCCCCGTTCGGGCCACGGAACACGATGGGACAGCCCATCTGACCGCCGGACATGTACAGCGTCTTGGCAGCAGAATTGATAATATGATCAACGGCTTGAAGCGAAAAGTTCATGGTCATGAACTCGACGATCGGCTTCAGCCCGGTCAGTGCCGCACCCACAGCCATACCCGTGAAACCGTGTTCCGTGATCGGCGTATCAATGACACGCTTCTCGCCAAACTCATCCAGCAGGCCCTGACTGACCTTATAGGCGCCCTGATACTGCGCCACTTCCTCACCGATCAGAAACACGTCCTCATCACGGCGAAGTTCGGCTGCCATCGCATCACGCAGGGCCTGACGGACGGTGATGTCGCTGGTCTCGCCCCAGTCCCGGTCATTCTCGGCCTGTGCGACTTCCGGTGCTTCCACGATCCCCAGATCAGCCGGTGTTTCAATCGCGACAGAAGCGCCCGCAGCTGGATCAGCAGAGCGCGTCACCGTATCCGCAGCCGAAGCGTTTTCGCCTTCGGTTAGAAGCACGGCGATCGGCGTATTGACCGCGATATTCTGCGTGCCTTCGGCCACCAGTGTCTTGCCGATCACGCCTTCGTCCACGGCTTCCACTTCCATGGTCGCTTTGTCGGTCTCGATCTCGGCAATCACGTCTCCGGCGGAAACGGCCTCACCTGCCGTCTTGACCCAGCGCGCAAGCGTACCCTCGGTCATGGTCGGCGAGAGGGCCGGCATCAGAATCAGAGATGCCATGGATCAGGCCTCCACCAGAATATCAGTCCAGAGTTCGGAATGGTCCGGCTCGGGGCTTGTCTGTGCAAATTCGGTCGCGTCAGCGACAATGGCTTTTACGTCCGTCTCAATGTCCTTGAAGACGCTCTCTTCGATCCCGCTGCGCAGCATTTCGGCCTTTAGCGTTTCAATCGGATCACGCGTACGGCGCATTTCTTCGACTTCCGAACGCTGGCGATACTTCGCCGGGTCCGACATGGAGTGCCCACGATAGCGATAGGTTTCCATTTCCAGCAGAAACGGCCCCTTGCCCGCACGGCAGTATTCCATCGCTTCCTGTGCCGCTTCATGAACTGCAAAGATGTCCATGCCGTCGACCTTGCGGCTGGCAATGCCCCAAGGCTCGCCATTGCGCGACAGGTCTTTGGAGGCCGAGGCGCGCTCAATGGACGTGCCCATGCCGTAGCGGTTGTTCTCGATCACATAAATGCAGGGCAGCTTGTGCAGGGCCGCGAGATTGAAGCTCTCATAGACCTGCCCCTGTGCAGATGCGCCTTCGCCGAAATACACGATCGAGACTTCATCCGTACCGCGATACTTGTTTGCGAACGCCAGACCTGTACCCAGTGCGACCTGCGCGCCAACGATACCATGACCGCCATAGAACTCCTTTTCACGGGAGAACATGTGCATGGAACCGCCCTTGCCGCGGGAATACCCGCCGGACCGGCCCGTCAGTTCCGCCATGACACCGCGCGGCGTCATACCCGCCACGAGCATCTGTCCGTGGTCACGATAGGACGTGATGGACTTGTCGCCCTGCTTCATGTTGAGGCCGATCCCGACCACAACGGCTTCCTGCCCGATATAAAGATGGCAGAAGCCGCCGATCAGACCCATGCCGTAAAGCTGCCCGGCTTTTTCCTCGAAGCGCCGGACAAGAAGCATGTCCCTGTAAGCGCGCTTCATGGTCTCCGGCGAAAGGGCCGGACCGTTGCTCCGGCCTGAAGCGGACGGTGTCTCGTCCATGACGGTCTCCTGATGGAAATGCATAAAATCCCGCATGCTCTTAGCGGCAGAAGCCACCAAAAGCCAGACCACGTTCCGCTTGCGCGGAATGCCCCGATCTGGGGGATATGCCGTGAAAAAACGACTCTGACCGCCCCGAAAGGCGGCCGGAGATCAAATGAAACCGAGCAGTCGACGTGCCGCCACGCCCGGATCGGGCTCACGCAGCAGGCTCTCACCGACCAGCACGGCGCTCGCGCCAACTGCGCCAACCTTCATCATGTCATCCTGCGTTCGGATGCCACTTTCAGAGACGACCAGACGATCCGGCGGCACCATCGGCGCCAGATCGATCGTCGTCTGGATATCGGTTTTCAGAGTGCGCAGGTTACGATTGTTGATCCCGATCAGGAATGTATCGAGTGCCAGCGCCCGGTTCAGTTCGGCTTCGTCATGGACTTCCAGCAGGACATCCATGTCCAGTCCGCGCGCAATCGCGATCAGTTCAGCAGCCTGAGTTTCCGTCAGCACCGCCATGATCAGCAGAATGCAGTCCGCCCCGATCAGGCGGCTCTCATGGACCTGCCAGGGGTCAAGGATGAAATCCTTGCGCAAAATCGGTAGGCTGCACGCTTCGCGCACGATGCGGATATCTTCCGTGCTGCCATGAAAGCACGAGCCCTCCGTCAGAACGGACAGGCAGGTGGCGCCAGCGGCCTGATAGTCCTGCGCAATTTTCACCGGATCATAGTCCGGACGCAGGATCCCGGCGGAAGGAGATGCCTTCTTGATTTCGGCAATCAGCCCGACCTGACGGTCCGCCGTCAGATGCTGAAGCGCCTGCCCGAACCCCCGTGTGGGGGTGGTGACTTCCCGGGCCCGCGCCGTAATGTCCTTGAGTGACATGATCTGCGAGCGCTGTTCGATGTCCACCCGCGTACGCGCGCAGATGCGTGCCAGAACATCACTCCGGTCGGCGGCGGTCTCCGCTTCCGGATTTTTGATGGGAGGGGTCGTCGTTTCCGGAACTTCCGGGTCCGGGAACTGTTCTGTTCCCTCGGGCGAATATGTCATCGCCGGTCGATGGTGCATGAATGTCATGATCGTCCTGCGTCTGTGGAAGCAATGGAATGGGTCGGGGAATGAGCTGACAGACGCGCCCGCTCAAGCGCGGCGCGGGCGAGCCCACGGTCGATGGACTCTGCCGCCAGACCTACATTGCGACGGAAAGCCGGAACGTCAATCGTTCCGTCCTTCACGATATCGCCGCGTCCTGCCACATGCAGGGCCGCGGCGGCGTTGAGAAGAACCGTATCACGGTAAGCGCCACCGGCGCCTTCCAGTAGGGAAAGCAGTGCGGTCGCGTTGGTCTGGGCATCACCGCCGCGGATGGCGGAGATCGGAGCTGCCTTCAGGCCTGACATATCCGGTTCGATCTCAAACGAAAAAATAGCGTCTTTCTCCCAAGCCGAGACCTGAGAGGGGCCAGCGAGGGTCAGTTCGTCACTGCCACCCTCCGGGGTCGCGCCATGCACAACCCAGACAGACAGGCTCCCCAACGCACCGAGTGCTTTTGCAACCGGCTCGCACCAACGTCCATCAAACACGCCGATCAGCTGATGGCGCACCTGAGCGGGATTGCAGAGTGGCCCGAGCAGATTGAACAATGTCCGAAAACCCAGCGCCTTGCGCACTGGTGCCGCATGACGCATCGCAGGATGATGCTGGGGGGCCGCCAGAAAGACCAGACCGTCTTCGCGCAGACGCCTGCCTTGCAGGGCCAGATCATCGGTAGGCGGAATTCCCAGAACTTCCAGAACATCTGTTGCACCCGTGGCTGACGAGAGCGCGCGGTTGCCGTGTTTGGCGACGGGAACGCCCAGACCGGCCAGCACGAAGGCCACAGCCGTCGAGACGTTCAGCGTTTTCAGGCCATCCCCGCCCGTTCCGCAAACATCAATCGCCCCAGCCGGAACATCCGGCAGGAGTGTCATGTGATGCCGGACGGCTTTCACAGCACCCGTCAGTTCGGCCAGAGTTTCTCCACGGAGTTTCAGAGCAGTTAGAAAAGCCGAGAGATGAACCGGATCAACCGTTCCCGCCATAATGGCGTGAAAAGCGGCTTCTGCTTCATGACTGCTGAGAAGCTGTCCTGAAGCCGCTTTATGCAGAAGCGCTGTAAAATCAGCCCCCACTGTCAGGCGGCCTGTGATGCCGTGACGGGAATCCCGGCAATCGTCAGGAAGTTGGCCAGCAGTTCGCGGCCTGCAACGGATGCGATGCTCTCGGGGTGGAACTGAACGCCGTGCACAGGATAGTCGCGATGGCGCACACCCATGATAACTCCGTCTTCCGTCCGTGCATTAACGACCAGCGTCTCGGGAATGCTGTCGGGCCGGAGTGTCAGACTGTGATAACGCACGACATCCACCGGATCGGGAAGCCCGGCAAAAACCCCCGTTCCGTCATGGTGAACGGTGCTGATCTTGCCGTGCATCGGCACGGGCGCACGCACGACTTCGGCGCCGAAGACCTGACCGATCGCCTGATGGCCGAGGCACACACCGAAAACCGGCACGCGCCCTGCCGCCGCACGGATCAGATCACAGCAGATCCCCGCCTCCGCAGGTGCGCCGGGGCCTGGTGAGATTACGATGGCAGCCGGATTGAGCGCCAGAGCCTCTTCAACACTTAGCGCATCGTTGCGACGCACGTCACACGCCACACCGAGCGCGCCCAGATGATGGACGATGTTGAACGTGAAGCTGTCGTAATTGTCGATGAGAAGGATCATGGCAACAGAATGAACTTCGCGTCTCTTTTCGTCAAACAACACATCGTGTACCCGCCCACCGTCAGGCTTTGGCCGCGGTTGCAACCGCGATTTCTGCCGCCCGGAAGAGCGCGCGGGCTTTGGCCTGCGTCTCGCGGAACTCGGCATTCGGGTCGCTGTCCGCCACCACGCCGCATCCGGCCTGAACATACATGTTGCCGTCCTTGAGAACGGCCATGCGCAGTCCGATGCAGGTGTCCATTTCACCGTCTGCGCCGAAATACCCGACACAGCCGGAATACGGCCCGCGTCGTGTCGGCTCCAGTTCGTCGATGATTTCCATGGCGCGGATCTTGGGTGCACCTGTCAGGGTTCCGGCCGGGAACGCTGCAACAAGGGCATCCATTGCCGTACTGCCATCCTTGATCTGGCCTGTGACAGTTGAGGAGATGTGCATCACATGGCTGTAGCGTTCCACGACGAACTGCTCCGGAACCGCGACAGTCCCCAGTTTCGAGACGCGACCCACATCATTGCGACCCAGATCGATCAGCATCAGATGCTCGGCCAGTTCCTTGCGGTCGGCCAGAAGCTCTTTTTCCAGAGCCAGATCCTCATCGCGGTCTGCACCGCGCGGGCGGGTGCCCGCCAGCGGCCGAACCGTGACTTCGCCATCCCGCAGTCGAACCAGAATTTCCGGCGAGGAACCCACGAGGGCGTAATCCTCAAGCTCCATCACGAACAGGAACGGTGCCGGATTGACCCGCCGCAGGCTGCGATAGAGCGAGAGCGGTGAAAGTGGGAATGGTGTCGTAAAGCGCTGGCTCGGCACAATCTGGAAGGCATCGCCCGCCGCAATATAGTCCTGCGCCTTGCGGACATGGTCTTCAAACTGCTGCTGCGTCATGTTGGAGACCGGAGCTTCCAGTTCCGTACCGGTAGGCAGGGTCTCGCGTGCGTCTCCAAGTGGCGCGGCCAGAGCGGCGCGCGCCCTGTCCAGAAGCGCGTGAGCTTCCGCGTCCGTCGTGTCTCCACGAACCGGCACGGCCAGCGTCAGTTCATCCCTCACGGAATCAAAGACCGCGAACAGGCGCGGACGGATCATGATTCCTTCCGGCAGTTCCAGATCGTTGACCGGAGCATTCGGCAGACGCTCCATCTGACGCACCATGTCGTAGCCCAGCACGCCGAACACGCCACCGATCATGGGAGGCATTCCGCTCGGAAGATCCATCTGGCTGTCGTCTACGATGGTCTTGAGCGTCTCGAGCGGTACTCCGTCGATAGGTTTCCCGTCGAGCGTGACCTTCCCGTCCCGGGACTTCCAGACCAGATCCGGCAGCAGGGCTATGACGGAATAACGTCCACGTGCAGCACCACCTTCGACGCTTTCGAACAGAAGCCGATATGGATCATCCGACAGGTTCGACAGTCTGAGAAACGCCGAAACGGGCGTCAGGAGATCGGCGGCCTCAATGCTGTAGACGATGCCCATCAGTGTGCCCCGTTTTCTGCTGCGGGTGCGCTGGCCGGAACCGCGGCCGCTATGACCTGATTGTAGAGCGCCATATTGATATGCGAGGGCGGAAAAGCCTTTTCCATCGCAGCACTCAGGACCATCGGAATATCGGACTGCATGGACTGACGATAATCGTCCACAAGACGGGTGCCGAGGGACTTCAGGTCTTCTGCCGAAGCAGGACGATCGGCGGTCACGTTAACGAGCCAGAATGCATCCGGCGTTTCAAACATTCCGGTCGTACCCGGCTTGAGATCAAAGATCCCGCGCAGGATGTTTTGAGGCAGGCTTTGATCGGGATGAACGCGCGAGACGCTCACGTCTTGACGCAGGGTCGAGGCTTCCGGCTGTCCGTCCATAGCCTTGCGAAGCGTGCCGGACTTTGCGGTACCGAACAAAGCCGTTGCGCGCAGATTGGCGGCGCGGCGCTTCTGCTCGGCTGTCCACGCCTGAACGACCTGATCGCGTACGCTGTCGAACGGCTTGAGGGTTCCGGGGTGGACCTCGTCAACCAGCACCGAAAAGAAGGTGCCATTCGGGCCGTTGACCACTGTCGGCTGAGCGCCTTTGGATTGCGTGAAGACCTGATGAACGATGGCCTGACGCAGCGCCTCATCACCCGGGATAGGTGCGGGCAGACCGTCTTGCGTCATGCCATTGGAGTCCAGCGTTCCCGCAGCCGGAACAGCGCCGAGATCGCCCGGGATCTGTTCCAGCGTCGAAGAACCGGCAACCGCGTCCTGAAACTGCTTCTGGCGTGCCTGAAGAGCCTCGGCAGCTTCCTGCGTCTGGACCTGCTTTTTCAGATCGCCTTTTGCCTGCTCAAATGTCGTTTTGTGAGGCGCCACGACGGCCGTGATGTTGAACACGACCCATCCCATTCCGGTCTTTTCCGGGCCGGAAATGCGGTCAGGCTGCGCAGCGAAAGCGGCCTTGGCAAGCTCGGGGTTGGGAATATCGCTCTGGCGGACCGATGGAAGGGCCACGGCAGCAGCTTCGGGGAACTTTTTCTGGATGTCGTCCCAAGACAGTCCGCCTTTCCATGCGGTCGCTGCCGCAGCGGCTTTCGCCTGGTCCGTGAAGGTCAGGACCTGAAGCGTCCGCGTCTCGGGCATGTCGTAGGTGCGTGCCTGAAAATCGTAGAGACGATGCAGAACGTCGTCTGGAACCTCGATTGTCTTGGCAACGCTGTCCGCCGTCATGACGACCATTTTGGCATGACGGTATTCCGTCGTGCGGAACATCTGCGGATGGTTGTCATAGAAGCGGTGAAGCTGCTCGTCTGTGGGGGCTGCCGTTACGGTGGCGCTTGCAAACGGGATTTCCACCATATCAAAAACGCGCTGGTTTGCATCGAAAGACAGCATGCGCTCCGTCAATGACGGGGGTGCCACAACGGCCTGACCGATCCCCTGCAACAGGCCACGGGACGCAATATCCTCGCGAATGACTTGAATCAGCTTGCCTTCGGTCAGGCCCATCCGGGTCAGACGGTCGTTGAAGACGCTGCGGTCGAACTTTCCAGCGGCATCATGGAAGGCGGGGATCGCGAAAATATCCTGCCGCACCAGAGCGTCGGGCACCATCATGCCTGCGCGCTCGGCCGCAAGCTGGATCTCGTTCTGCATCACAAGATTTTGAAGCGTCTGCCGCGCGATCTGCTCCACTTCGCTTTTGGGCAGCTTGGAGGGGTCGGCAAGGCCGATCTGCTTGGCAACAGCGGGAAGCTGGGCTGAAAGCGCGCGGCTGAAATCATCCGGAGTGATGCTGCGATCATAGATGCGCACGATTTCGTTGGAGCCTGCGGCACCCAGATTGGAGTAAACATCTCCCACGCCCCAGCCAATAAAGGCCAGAAAGATCAGCAGCGCGGCGGCGCGGCCGGCCCAGGAGTCAACAAACAGGTGGCGGAGCGAGATAATCATGGGGTCAGGGCAGATCCGGATGACGGGATGGTGCGGACACGGAAGGCCCGCTAAACTTGCCGCACCATAATGTCGTGAGAACGGCTTGACCAGAAGCAGACCGGAACGAGAGTCATCCTTTTGGCATCTGGACCGGCCCTTACACGCCGATTGCACTGTCATTGTGCTGTCGCGAAGGAGGAAGAGTGATCCCATCCCCAAGGCTTGTCGTTGGCAACTGGAAGATGAACGGGCTGTGCGAGCAGTCCAGCCATCTGGCCCGTGCCGTCGCCGAGGGCGCGCAGGCCCTTCCCGATGATGTGCGGCTCGTCCTGTGTCCGCCTTTTACCCAGCTTGCGAGCGTTCACGGCATCATCAATGCCGCAGGGCCGGATACGCCTCTGTGGCTTGGTGCACAGGACTGTCACACGACCTCATCCGGTCCACATACCGGCGATATCTCGGCGGACATGCTCTCCGATCTGGGTGTGCAATACGTCATACTCGGCCATTCCGAGCGTCGTCAGGCTAACGGCGAAACCGATGCGCTGATCCGCCGGAAGGTCGAAGCCGCAGAGGCTGCCGGGCTTGTTCCCATCGTCTGTATCGGCGAGACGATGGAGGAACGTCTCGAAGGTCGGACGACCACCGTTCTGGCAACGCAGGTCGAAGGTTCGCTTACGGACGATTTCAACGGCGTACTGGCCTATGAGCCTGTCTGGGCTATCGGCAGTGGCTCCGTTCCGCCGATTGACGAGCTTGAGCGGATCCTCTCTCTCCTTCACGGATTGTTGCAGTCTCGCCTCAAGATGGATGACATTCGCGTCCCGATCCTGTATGGCGGCTCCGTAACACCGGCTCAGGCGCCGACCATTTTTTCCATCGGGTCGCTCGGAGGGGTGCTGGTGGGTAGTGCCAGTCTGGAAGCAAAGAGCTTTCTGCGCATTGCCGAATCAGCCTCTCTCCGCCTGTCTGCCCAACCATTGTCCGGACCCTATCGTTCATGACCACTCTTCTGCTTGCTCTTAATCTGCTGGTCGCACTGGCGCTGATCGGGGTGATCCTCATTCAGCGCAGCGAAGGCGGCGGCCTTGGCATCGGCAGCGGCCAGGGTATGGGCTCGTTCATGAGCGGCCGCGGAACAGCAACGCTGCTCACGCGGGCCACGTCGGTTCTGGCCGGAATTTTCATGCTGCTGTGCCTGGTACTGGCCGTCATGAACCGTGGTGCCTCCTCCGGCGTTGGCTCGCGCGACATTCTGGCCCAGCCACCTGCTGCTCAGACGACGCCCGCGACCACAACCCCGGTAGCTCCTGCCGCTCCGGCGTCCACGCCTGCTCACTAATCGGGCCTGAAGATCCCCGTTCAGATTTTTTAACGGGGATCTTTCATACAGACGCGTCTCTTCGCTTCCCCTGCCCCATGTCGGCAGTGTATGAAGACCGCCCATGACGCGTTTCGTATTCATCACCGGCGGTGTGGTATCTTCTCTCGGCAAGGGCATCGCTTCAGCGGCCCTCGCTGCTCTCCTCCAGGCGCGCGGATACAAGGTCCGCATGCGCAAACTGGACCCCTATCTCAACGTGGATCCGGGCACCATGAGCCCGTATCAGCACGGCGAGGTGTTCATTACCGATGACGGGGCGGAAACCGACCTCGATCTCGGTCACTATGAGCGCTTTACGGGCGTTCACGCGTCCCGTGCTGACAATACCACAACAGGGCGGATCTATTCGGATGTCATCGCGCGTGAACGGCGTGGCGACTATCTGGGCGGGACCGTGCAGGTCATTCCGCACATCACGGATGCCATCAAGGACGTTGTGGTCACGGGCACGGATGACTACGATTTCGTGTTGGTGGAGATCGGCGGCACGGTTGGCGATATCGAGAGCCTGCCCTTCCTTGAAGCCATCCGTCAGCTTCGCAATGATCTCGGCCATGCCCAGACCATGTGCGTGCATCTGACGCTTCTGCCCTACATCCCGGCAGCCGGCGAACTCAAGACCAAGCCGACGCAGCATTCCGTCAAGGAACTCCAGAACGTCGGCATTCAGCCGCAAATGCTCCTGTGCCGCTCGGATCGTCCCATTCCGGACAACGAGCGCCGCAAGATCGCCAATTTCTGTAACGTCCGCCCGGAAGCCGTCATCGCGGCGCTTGATGTGGACACGATCTATGCCTGCCCTATTTCCTATCACAATGAGGGAATGGATCAGGAAGTCCTGCGCTATTTCGACCTGCCCTACGACAGCAAGCCGGATCTCTCGCGCTGGGAAAAGATTGTCCATGCGATTCGCGAGCCAGAAGCCGAAGTCCGCGTAGCTATTGTCGGTAAATACACAGCCCTGTTGGACAGCTATAAGTCGCTGGCCGAAGCCCTGCTGCATGGTGGTATCGCCAACCATGTGAAGGTCAATCTGGACTGGATCGAATCGGAAGAATTCGAGAAGAATGGGAATATCGCCGAGCGTCTGAAGGATGCGGATGCCATTCTCGTCCCCGGCGGATTTGGTGAACGTGGTGCCGAGGGTAAGATCCAGGCCGTCCGCTATGCCCGCGAGAACAACATTCCGTTCCTCGGCATATGCTTTGGTATGCAGATGGCTGTGGTCGAATGTGCGCGCTCGCTTGCTGGCCTCTCCAAGGCGTCCTCCACAGAGTTTGGTCCGACGGACGAGCCCGTGGTCGGTCTGATGACGGAATGGGCGCGTGGTGGCGAACTGCTCCGTCGCCGTGAAGGCGGCGATCTGGGCGGCACCATGCGTCTTGGCGCCTATCCGGCAAAGCTGGTTCCGGGTTCCCGTGTGGCCGAGATTTATGGGCGTACGGAAATCCGCGAGCGCCATCGTCATCGCTGGGAAGTCAACGCGCATTACAAGGATCGTCTGGAAAAGACAGGTCTGCGATTCTCCGGCCTCTCGCCTGACGGGGTGCTCCCCGAAGTGGTCGAATACCCGGATCACGCATGGTTCGTGGCCGTGCAGTACCATCCGGAACTGCTGTCCAAACCCTTCGATCCGCATCCGCTGTTCGCAGGCTTTATTGGTGCTGCCGTCAAGGAGGCTCACAGCAAGTGAGCTTCCGGATTGGAGACCTTACGGTCGGTCAGGATCAGCCTTTCACGCTGATCGCTGGTCCCTGCCAGATCGAATCCCGTGAGCATGCAACGGAGATGGCTGATGCCATCTCCGCCATCTGTCGCGAACTCGGAATCGGACTGATCTATAAAAGCAGCTTCGACAAGGCCAATCGGAGTTCGGTCAATGCCGCGCGTGGTGTGGGCATGGATGCCGGTCTGGAGATCCTTGCCAGCATCCGCGAACGATTCAGTGTTCCCGTCCTGACGGATGTGCATACCGCCGAGCAGTGTGCCCCTGCCGCTCAGGCAGTTGATGTCCTGCAGATCCCTGCATTCCTGTGTCGCCAGACGGACCTGCTGCTGGCTGCTGGCGAAACCGGTCGTGCCATCAACATCAAGAAGGGCCAGTTCCTCGCACCGTGGGACATGGCGAACGTTGCGGCAAAGATTGCCTCAACCGGCAATGAGCGCATCATGCTCTGCGATCGTGGAACGAGTTTCGGCTACAACACGCTTGTCAGCGATATGCGCGGTCTGCCCATCATGGCTCAGACGGGCTATCCCGTCGTGTTCGATGCGACGCATTCCGTACAGCAGCCGGGCGGCCTCGGGGCCTCAACGGGTGGGCAGCGCGAATTCGTCGAACCCCTCGCCCGTGCGGCCCTTTCGATCGGTGTGGCAGCCGTTTTCATTGAAGCGCATCAGGACCCGGACCATGCTCCAAGCGATGGTCCGACCATGGTGCCGCTTCATGAAATGCGCGCACTCCTGACGCGCCTGAAAGCCTTCGACGCTCTGGCAAAATCCTTTCCGGCCTAACTGCCGGAAGGGGCCAGAGCGGCCATGAACAGGCTCAGTACTGCAATAACCGTCAGTCCGGCTCTCAGCGGCAGATAGCCTGGGGGAAGTGCGCCTTTTCTCCAGGCTTCCCGTTCCACCAAGAACGTCCCGACAAAACCAATAATTTCCAGTCCGAACCCGGCCCGGACATGGCCCAGAACGCCGATACAGAGGGCAAGCCATGCCCAGAGCGCGGGGCAGACACCCAACACAAGGCGCTGCCGGTCCTGCTGCGACGTGCCGCCGACCGTAATGATGTCCGGCCGTTCCATGGCTAGCCCCCAGTGCACTGCACCCAGAAATGACAGGATGCAGGCACCATATGCCAGCAGAATGATCTTCAGATGGGGCAGCGGCGTGAACAGTCCAGCGAGGAAGATCCACCCCCCAAGCGTCATGAAGGGGATCAGTCCGGCAATGCCAAGCACGAAAATGGGAAAAGGAAGGCGCATGTCGTCGTTGACCTCACGGCGTGATTTTGAGACTTGAAATAGCTGTTCCATTCAGAACGGTCACGAGCCAACCCGGTTCACGCATCCCAGGAGAGCTTCCATTGAGCGCCATCGTTGATATCATCGCCCGCGAAATCCTGGACAGCCGCGGCAATCCCACTGTCGAAGTCGAAGTCGAACTGTCCTCCGGTGCCCGCGGCCGTGCAGCCGTCCCGTCCGGTGCTTCCACAGGCGCGCATGAGGCCGTGGAACTGCGTGATGGCGATAAGTCTCGCTATGGAGGCAAAGGCGTCCTGAAAGCCTGTAGTCACGTCGAGAACGACATCCTTGAAGTACTCCAGGGAGCCGAATCGGAAGATCAGATCGCTATCGACAACGCGATGATCGATCTGGACGGAACACCCAATAAGTCCCGTCTGGGCGCCAACGCCATTCTCGGCGTCTCGCTGGCCGTTGCCAAGGCGACTGCCGAGGAACTGGAGCTTCCGCTGTATCGCTATGTTGGGGGCGCCTACTCCCATCTTCTTCCTGTGCCGATGATGAACATCGTCAATGGTGGCGAGCATGCAGACAATCCGATCGACATTCAGGAATTCATGATCCAGCCGGTTGGCGCCCCGACGATTGCGGATGCTATCCGGATGGGTTCTGAAATTTTTGCGCGCCTGAAGAAAGGTCTGTCCGAAGCAGGTTATAACACCAATGTCGGCGATGAAGGCGGCTTCGCACCGAACCTGAAGTCTGCTGACGAAGCTCTTGGTTTTATTGCAAAATCTGTTGAAGCGGCTGGTTACCGACTGGGCGAAGACGTAACTTTCGCGCTCGACTGCGCCGCGACCGAGTTCTATGCGGACGGGCGTTACAATCTGAAGGGTGAAGGCAAGGAATTTGATGCTTCAGGCATGATTTCCTACCTTGAAGATCTGGCCAACCGCTATCCGATCGTATCGATCGAAGACGGTCTGGCGGAAGACGACTGGGAAGGTTGGGCTGAACTGACGACCCGTCTTGGCAAGAAGCTGCAGCTTGTCGGAGACGATCTGTTCGTCACCAATCCCGAGCGTCTGCGTCGTGGCATCAAGGCCGGAACCGGTAATGCACTGCTCGTGAAGGTCAACCAGATCGGCACGCTGACTGAGACTCTGGAAGCCGTGGAAACCGCTCACAAGGCCGGTTACGCCTGCGTCATGAGCCATCGTTCTGGTGAAACGGAAGATTCCGTTATTGCTGATCTGGCTGTTGCCACGAACTGCGGTCAGATCAAGACGGGTTCCCTCTCCCGCTCTGACCGCACGGCCAAATACAACCAGCTCATTCGTATCGAGCAGCAACTCGGCAGTGCGGCCCGTTATGCCGGCCGCAACATTCTCAGAAACTCCTGAAACTGATCAGCGGCCTCATTCCTTTCCGGGATGGGGCCACTTTTTTGTGCCTGAATGCGAGTGATATCCGTATCATTCATTGTCTGGTCACGAATGACTGATATAGACTGATACAGTCTCTCAGAACGGAGTTTTCACGACGTGACACTGATCCGACTTATCAAACGTGGTGTCCGCGCCGTAGCTCCTCCGGCTTTCTTCCTGTCCCTCACAGCTTATTTTGGATGGAATGCGCTTCATGGGGCGCATGGTATTCATGCCTATCAGGAACAGACCCAGCTTGAGAAAGACGCCGTTCAGGCTAGGCAGGATGCTGCAGACGAACAGAATGTCTGGAGACGTCGCGTGGTTGCTCTGAAGGAAAAAGCGCTGGATGCTGACATGCTGGATGAGCGTGCACGCGCCACGATGAATCTGACGCGCAGTGGCGATCTGGTTGTCCCCTACGCGCCGCATGACAAGCTATTTTGAGCCGAAGCTAAAAATATCAGCCCTAGGGCATAAAAAAAAGCGGCCCGAAGGCCGCTTTTTTTTATGAAGACTGTCGAAACCGTCTTACTTGATCTTGGCTTCGCGGAACACGACGTGCTTGCGTGCGACGGGGTCGTACTTGCGCACTTCCATCTTTCCCGTAGCAGAACGGGCATTCTTCTTCGTGACGTAGAAGTAGCCGGTTTCAGCTGACGAAACGAGCCGGATCTGAATAACGTTGCTCTTTCCCATGATACCCTCGGGCTTTCGCCATAACTTATGCCGCTCGAAGGTGTCGATGCAGCATGTTGATCTCTAGATTTGGCGCACCATGCTGATTTGTGGTCGGTAGGTCAAGGCCTTTGCGCACGATTTAGCGGTTTTCCTATGCTTTCAAGGGGATCGGGCTTTAGAAAATCTTTCGGGCACGCCTGTAAGAGACCCTCTTTCGCTTGTAGGGCAACAGGCAGGAACCTATAAGGAACAAATGCAGGATGCCCGTCATTCTGTGTCCTGTTCTGACCTGCCTCCGCCGAGGCGCATGGGAGCGCCTGTATGCTGACCCGCAAGCAGCACCAGCTTTTGCTGTATATTGACGATCATCTTCGCCGGACGGGATATTCGCCCTCTTTCGATGAAATGAAAGATGCTCTCGAACTGCGCTCCAAATCGGGCATTCATCGCCTGATCTCCGCTTTGGAAGAGCGCGGCTTTCTCCGCCGTCACCATCATCGCGCACGAGCGCTCGAAGTGCTGCGTCTGCCTCATATGGGCACGGAAGCCCCCATCGCCGCGACAACAGCTCCGGAGACATCGTTTGTCCCTGCCGTTCTGAGCCAGGGTCAGGTTGACCTTGAGGGTACATTCTCCGAAGCCAGTGTCGCCAATGATCGTCAGACCATCAGCATTCCTCTTTATGGTCGTATCGCAGCGGGTCTGCCGATTGAGGCCATGCAGGACGATAGCGACAGGATCGAAGTACCTGTATCCCTTCTCGGTACCGGGGAGCATTACGCCCTGACCGTAGCGGGTGATTCGATGATCGAGGCCGGAATTCTGGATGGAGATATCGCCATTATCCGGCGGCGTGAAACAGCCGAGAACGGGCAGATCATTGTTGCGCTGATCGACGAACAGGAAGTGACGCTCAAGAAGCTGCGTCGTCGTGGTTCGATGATTGCGCTGGAAGCCGCGAACCGCGAATATGAAACGCGTATCTTTCCGTCAGAACGGGTTCATATTCAGGGACGTCTGATTGCGCTTTTCCGTCAATATTGACGGTTCTGCTGCGTTGGAGACGCCTTATTGAGCAGGTAGCGACGTCCCGCGTATGACTTTCACGCTTCCGTCAGCGCCAATGACCGTGCTTGTGCCATCACCGTTTGGAATAATGATGGCCTTGCTCGGATTCTTGTTCAGGAAATGAGCGGCACTATCAGGGACTGACGAAGGAAGCGTCGGAAGAAGGTGGGTATGGTCCCGGCTGACACCCTGATGCGTGTCGGAGCCTTCACCAACGGTCATGCTTTGTCCTTGCATGAGCTGCTGTCCAGATGCTCCCAGAGCGCCTTTGCTTGCAATTCCACCCATGAAATTTTCGTCGAGTGTCGCGCCGCCAAAATATGTGGCTGGATCACCTAGAGCGTGACTGAAGGTACTGTTGGGGTTCTCGACGTCTTTGAGGGTGGGGAGCGGTTGTGGAGCTCCGGGCCAGATATTGCCACCTTCAGGAATAATGGGAGTTTCGGAATATTTTTCACCGCGTGCACGGTGAATATTCTCGCTGTCTCCGTGAGGGCCATTCGGATTATCGAGAGCCGTCCAGACCATCGTGTCGCGGATATACTTGCCCATGCCTGAACAGCCGCTCAGAGCGAGAGGTAGTGCCAGCAGAGCGGTCTTCCGCATTTCTTACTCCCACAAGGTCAATCCATGACCTTTAGCGGTCCTTGTAACGGAGCGCCAGATGAAGACAGTCAAAGAAGGCTACAATTCTTTCGCCTTATGACGTCAGAAACTGATTTTGGACGATTTGCGGGATTGTCCCGCCATGATGCGGGTGAGCCCTGCGGTGAGATAACCCCATCCGCTGATGACAGTCGGAATAACCGAAAACCAGAGGAAGATCCCACCAATCATCGTTGCCGGCAGAAAGGAAAGCCCCAGCATTCCTGCGGCTCCATCCCCACCGATCAGAAAACCGATCGCTACCATCTGGATGCCGGTTTTCCATTTCGCCAGTCGCGTCGAAGGAAGCGTTTCGCGCTGGGACGCCATGTATTCCCGCAGACCGCTGACCAGAATTTCGCGGATCATGATGATGATCGCTGCATAAAGCGAATAGACCGGCAATTGCGTTAGTCCGGCAAGAGCCAGCAAGAGCGATCCGACGAGCAGTTTATCAGCGATCGGATCCATCATCCGGCCCAGCTCGGAAAGCTGCTGCCAGCGGCGGGCCAGTGCGCCGTCCAGATAATCCGTGATACATGCCGCCGTATAGACCACGCAAGCGATCACATTTGCGGTCGGTGAATGCACGGAGAGCAGCGCGACCAGTACGGGAATGGACGCGATACGCAGCAGTGTCAGGATGTTTGGCAGATCTGTCAGCATCACGGTCAGTCTAGAACAGTTTCCTTCAGACCGGTATGCGCCAATGTGTCCGAGAAAGATGTATTTTTCGTGTAAATTGCGGATTGGCTCTCAAGGAGCGCCATGACCGGCTGAGGCTTTCTGGACCCATTCCGGATGAAAATGCCCGTATATGGCAGTTGCCGTGCTCGAACTGATGCCGGGTGCGCTTTCCAGTTCCTCCAAACTCGCCTGCCTGACGGATTTTGCTGAGCCAAAATGATTGAGCAGGGCTTTTTTTCGTGCGGCTCCGATTCCCGGCACGTTGTCCAGTTCGGAACTGCGGAGGCCTTTGGAACGCCCTGCCCGATGTGTCGTGATCGCGAATCTGTGAGCCTCGTCACGCAGTCTTTGCAGATAATAGAGAACCGGGTCTCGCGGGGGGAGTTGGAAAGGCGGTTTCGTCTCAGTGAAGAACCACTCCCGACCTGCATCCCGGTCTGGTCCTTTGGCGATGGCGACGATCGGAATTCCGGTGACGCCTATATCGGCCAGCACCTTCCGCACGGCATTGAACTGCCCAAGACCGCCGTCGATGAGAAGCAGATCCGGCCAGTCCTCCGGCCGCTCTCCGTTTTCTGGTCGCTTCCCGAACCGGCGTTCCATGACTTCACGCATCATGCCGAAATCATCTCCTGGCGCGACAGGCCCCTTGATCCCGTATTTGCGATAGGCGCGTTTGTTGAATCCTTCAGGGCCGCCGACGACCATCACGCCATAAGGCGCCTGCCCCATGATGTGAGAGTTGTCGTAGGTTTCGATGCGCTGTGGCGTTTCCGGAAGACCGAAGACTTCCGCCACCCCTTCAAGCAGTTTGCGCTGCCCGGTATTTTCGGCCAGCTTGCGTTCCAGTGCCTCCCGCGCGTTCAGGGCAGCGTGCTCGACGACGTCCTTTTTCTCCCCCCGTTGTGGTCTGAGAATTTCGACTTTCTGTCCACGCCGGATGCTTAGTGCTTCTTCGACCAGATTCAGTTCAGGAATCTCGCAGTTCACCAGAATTGTGGGCGGAGGCGGTTTGTTGTCGTAGAACTGGATCATGAACGCCGACAGCACATCCGCTGCGGTCTCTTCCTCTGCATGAGCCGGGTAGAATGCCCGGTTGCCGTTATTGCGGCTGCCTCTGATGAAGAATACCTGAATGCAGCTCTGACCGGCTTCCTGCCAGATCGTCATGATATCCGCGTCATTGATCGATGCCGGATTGACGGTGCTGGAGCCCTGAATGCTGGCGAAGCCTCGGATCCTGTCCCGGATCGACGCGGCCCGCTCGTAATCCATGTCCTGCGAGGCCTGCTCCATCTCGGCGGCCAGACTCTGTTGCAGGTCCGTACTGTGTCCCGAAAGAAACTGCCGGGCCTCGTTAACTAGTTTCGCATAATCAGGCTTGGAGATGCGGTCCACACAGGGTGCTGAGCAGCGCTTGATCTGGTATAGCAGGCAGGGCCGCGTCCTGCTTTTCAGCACGGCATCCGAACAGGACCGGAGCAGAAAGCTGCGCTGCACCAGATTGAGCGTCTGGTTGACGGCCCAGGCATTTGCAAACGGGCCCCAATAGGTCGCGCCTTTTACGGGTTTGCCGCGCTGTTTGGTGATCTGTGGAAATTCATGGCTTTCAGTTAGCATCAGCCACGGATAACTCTTGTCGTCGCGTAGCAGGATATTGAAGCGCGGCTTCATCCGCTTGATGTAGTTCGCCTCCAGAAGCAGGGCGTCCGCTTCTGTTTTCGTGATGACGATTTCCATTGAAATCGTCATCGACACCATACGCCGCAGCCGCTCCGGCAGCTGGTTGATGCGGGTATAGGACGAAACGCGCTTCTTCAGGCTCAGAGCCTTGCCAACATACAACACCTCCCCTTTCACACTGAGCATGCGATACACGCCAGGGCTGTAGGGAATGGTCTTCAAAGCTTCGCGGATAGCCTCCACGCCTTGCCTTTTTTCTGAAGAAACAGAAGGTTCGTCATGGTCGTCGGGCCGGTCGGAGTTCTGGGGAGGAAGGTCGGTCATTGGGCTTCTTCAGTCATCCACTGAACCTGTGGAAAAGTCTGTGGGCTGGTCTGTGACAGAATCATGAAAGCCACGGTTTGCCAGACCTGCCATCAGATTGCCTAATTTTTAATCATATTTTGTAAGCTATTGAAAATGCTAGCTTCTTGCTTTCCCTCTGCTTTCCAATAACCATTTTTGGAAGGCTGGAAAGGATCGACAGGAGACTTGCGGGTGCTTCAACAGGTCATGGTGGACGAAGCGGCTCCTGTTTTGTCCACCATGATCATGTTCTGTTCTTTTTGGGTCTGTCGAAGCGGGTTTTCAATGCTGGTTTCAGAGTGCTGTCGCGGCTTTTTCAGCCGTTTCCAGAAGGCGCAACATGTTACCACCCCAGATGGCAGAAATGTCCGCATCACTGAAACCGGCCGCCTGAAGGGCATGCGTCACATTTGCGGTTTCGGTTGCATCTTTCCAGCCCGGAATGCCGCCGCCGCCATCGAAGTCAGAGGATATGCCTACATGTTCGACACCGATCCGGTTCGCAATATACGAAACGTGGCGCACCAGATCTTCGACCGTCCCGCCGCCACCTTTCTTCAGGAATGACCCCATGGCCGTCACCTGAATCAGGCCGCCGGTTTCTTTCAGGCGATCAAGCTGTTCATCGTCCAGATTGCGCGGATGATCGCACAGGGCACGGGCACAGGAGTGGCTTGCAAAAACCGGCGTGGTAGAGATTTCACTGGCCTGCATCATGGTCGATTTTGCGGCATGGGAGACGTCCACCAGAACGCCGGAGCGATTCATGTGTGCGATTGCCTCACGTCCGAGATCTGACAGGCCGCCGTGAAGCGTTTCGCTATCCGCCAGATCCTTGCGCGGAATGGCTGCATCCGCGAGCGCATTATGCCCGTTATGGGTCAGCGTCATGTAGCGCACACCATAGCGACGGGCGAGTTCCGCGATACGCTCTGGCTGACCGCCCAGCCCATGGCCGTTTTCGATCGCTGGAATGACGGCAAGGTCGCCTGCTTCACAGGCCGCACGCACATCCGCAGTCGTCCGGCAGACGCGTGCGCTGTGATCGCCCTGACGTCCTTCGATCCCGGAAATCACGTCTAACATGCCCTGAACCCGCTCCCAGGCTTCGGCATGTCCAACCTCATCACGCGAACCCTGCGGAATATAGGCCGCAAGGCAGACGGCTTTCAGACCACCCTTGCGTGTCTTGGGAACATTCACCTGCCTTGGCGTATCTTCCGCCCAGGCATCCTGCCGGTCCGGCCAGGGAATATCGATATGGGAATCAAGCGTCAGGAGCGTGTTGTGCAGATCAGTCATGGTCCGTTCTAGATCGGACGGGAAGGCTTTGTGTGCAAGAGGGTGCTTGTCAAAACGCCTGATCCGGTCGATCCAGTCGTCATGCGTCTCATCACCTGGAACATCAATTCCCTTCGACTCAGACTGCCTTTGCTGAAGCAGATCGTCGAACAGGAAAATCCGGACATCGTCTGCCTACAGGAAACGAAAGTCCCGGATCCGCTCTTTCCCGCTCAGGCTCTGGCTGAAATGGGCCTGCCCCATCAGGTCTATAAAGGCATGAAGAGCTATAATGGTGTGGCGATCCTGTCGCGACACCCGCTGCAAAGTGTGGCGGGTACGCCCGACTGGTGTACTCGCTCTGATTGTCGGCATGTGGCAGCCAGCATTGTGACACCAGCCGGTCCGATCCTGTTACATGATTTTTATGTGCCGGCAGGTGGCGATATTCCCGACCCAGTGGAAAACGAAAAATTCGCCCACAAACTCGCTTTTGTGGATGAAGCTACAGGCTGGTTCACCAGTACGCCCCCTACCCGCAGCATTCTGGTCGGTGATCTCAATATTGCTCCGCTGGAGCATGACGTCTGGAGCCACAAACAGCTCCTGAAAATCGTTAGTCACACACCGCCTGAAATCGAACGTCTGAAGGCATGGATGGCGACAGGATTTCAGGATGCCATGCGAAAGATCACGCCGGAGCCGGAAAAGCTCTACACATGGTGGTCATACCGCAACAAGGACTGGAAAAAATCCAACCGCGGGCGGCGATTGGATCATGTCTGGATGACGCCGGATCTTATGTCGGGCCTACGGGATATCAGGGTTTTGCAGGACGTACGGGACTGGGAGAGCCCTTCCGATCACGTCCCGGTCGTGCTGGATTTCGATCCAGCCTGACCCCTCACCTGCGCCTGTCAGCCTTCAGGCTGACAGGCTATCGGAGCCAATAACGCCACGTCCTTCAGGATCAAGACGATATCCGCCGCCTTCCGTAATCAGAAGCGATGTGCGTGTGGGATCCGGCTCGATTTTCTGACGCAGACGATAGATGTGTGTCTCAAGTGTATGGGTGGTGACGGCTGCGTTATAACCCCAGACTTCGTTCAGAAGAACCTGACGCGCTACCGGACGCTGACCTGCACGGTAGAGGTATTTCAGAATCGCCGCTTCCTTCTCCGTCAGACGGATCCGGCGGTTGCGGGCAGTCTCGACCAGAAGCTTGGCAGAGGGACGGAACGCATAGGGACCGATTTCGAATACGGCGTCTTCGCTGTTCTCGAAAATCCGCAACTGGGCACGCAGACGAGCCAGAAGTTCACCAATTCTGAAGGGCTTGGCAACGTAGTCGTTGGCGCCTGCATCAAGGCCGCGCACCACGTCGTGTTCGTCGTCGGAACCGGTCAGGATGATGATCGGCATGCGAACGCCAGCGCGTCGCAGTTCCGCACAGAAATCGCGCCCGTCGCCATCGGGAAGGGTAATGTCCAGCAGCATGGCGTCATAACGGGCACCAGGTTTGGCGAGAAGTTCGCGGGCTGCGGCAACGGACGTCGCCTCAACCGCTTCCAGTTCGCCGCCGTGCTGAAGCTGCTCCGCCAGAAGACGACGGAGCGTATCATCATCGTCAACAACCAGGATGGGGCGTGGACCTGCCATAATAACCTGTCTCGTTCTCTCGCGACGGAAGAAACGTCACATCCGTAAAGATCGGTGTTCGTAACTTGCACATCCGGACTTACCATTCCCGGTAAACGGGAAGAAAGCAGCATGCTTTCGCATCAGACTATGGCAAGTGCAGCCGGAAAAGGAAACAGCATTATGGCTAAAGCTATTTTGAAAACCGCTGGAGACCGCGCTTTTCTTCACTTTCAGGGGGAAATCATTCCGGCCCTGATTGGACTGCGCGGTCTGTCTCTTGACAAAACGGAGGGAGACCTTCGTACTCCCGTCGGGGAACTGCCACTCCGGCGTGTCTTCTACCGTGCAGACCGCACATCGCGTCCGATCTGTGCAGCAGGACTCATCGTCGAACCTATCGCCCCCAATGATGGCTGGTGCGATGATCCTGCCCATTCCGACTATAATCAGGCCGTAACGCTCCCTCACCCCGCTTCATGCGAAAAGATGTGGCGTGTCGATCATGTTTACGATCTCTGTATTGTGCTGGGGTGGAATGATACGCCAGCCGAGTCGGGATGTGGGTCGGCTATTTTCCTGCATTTGCCGCCTGCCAGTGGTTACACGGAGGGCTGTATTGCCTTGGAGGAAAAAAGTCTCCGTGTGCTTCTTGAGGCCGGTTTGTCGCATATCACGGTAGAAAAACCTTCATGAAACGAAGGCTATGGACGGCCTCAGACTGGCAACTGCTCGGTTTTCCCCGCGTCGCGGCATTTAGCTTCGTAGCTAAGAATTTGGGCGTGCAATGCGCCGTGGCCCCATCTGCGCGTCTCGCAAAAGCATTTGTAATGTTGTTGCGCGAAATACCGAACTGTCCGTAGAAGCGAACCTCTTTTCCATAGTCCGGCAATTTCGGGATAAGCGGCGACAAATGCCGGGTATGGTTCATAATCGCCTGTTTTCCAGGGCCGAAAAATCCCTTCCCATGGCTTCGGCTGAGACATGTAATGGACAATTTTTGGCTGAATAGTGTTTTCCAGTCTGGCATTGAACAGAAAGACAGGAAAGTTCCACGATAACGACATAGGCAGCGCACGCTCAATGCCGACAATATTGAGAATATCCTGGTCCGGAAATCTGGACATCGTGTTCTGGGACCGGATAATTGTTCGCGCCTGCTCCGCTATAACAGCCCAGGCTGAGCGATTGAAATAAAGAACGCCTGTATTGAAATATTGTCTGGATTGCTCAGGATTCAGGCCAATACCCAGGAAATGATTCCGAACGAATTCTCCTGCTTTCGAATTGTCGTCAAGCAGAAAAACCATGGGATCTGCCGAAGCGAAAAAGCGCCCTTCAGGCGGTGGGCAGGACAGAAATTCGTTCAGTGACGATTTAACCTGTGTGTCGCCATCGACATAAAGGATATTTTTGTAATTTTCAGGCAGGATCTCATCGAGATACAGTCTTCCGAGCATTGCAGGCGCGCCGTCTATATCGGAACCGGATCTCGAGAAGAGAATGATATTATTCTTATCGCAGATCGATGTCGCAATGGAAATGGTCGCTGCATCCACATCAAAGCATACGATAATGATATCTGCGATATCTGGTGTAGCGTGAGCACGCGCCTGAAGTGCACTGACAAGAGTTGGGAAAAGATACGATCGATCAGTGCAATAACAAACGCAAGTCTGTACGCTCATGAGAATTCTCCGTTTTTTGTGAAATAGTGCTATCAGACTGGAACGGGAAGAGAAAAATAGGGAATTTCAGTAAAATAATAAAATTTATTTCTCTAAATTATACGTGCTGTATTTTTGGCCCTCTAATTCCCGGTATCGTATCTGTGCCTACGTTGCTATTGGCGCAATCATTATTCTCCCGATGGTGGTACCATCGAAACCATATAATCTCCCGGCTGGGGAATGGATTTATCGTTGTCTTCGGCTGAACGGATCAGGATACCGCCATCCCGCCGCACAACGAGAATATCGAGCCTGTTTTCATCAGTTCCAAATGTCGGAGCGCTTTCTTCTGTGGCTTCCACCGTGCTAAATCGCCAACCCTGTTCAAACAGTGTATCGAAAAGCGTGTAATTCCACGCCGGTTCTCCCAGAACCTTGCCACGGGCATCGCGTGACAGGCCATGATAGAAATCGAGCCGCGCCACGCCGGGGCTGATCTGATAGACACGCTGTCGTCCCATGGTCGGCGCAAGATGCCCACAGACCATACCGTTATAAATGCCATCAGCTGTTGTTGCGATCAGATAGTCGGCAGGCCGTTCTTCCAGGGATTCCTGTCCATGCTGCGACAGAAGCTCTGCGCGAAGTACCGGAATATCCTGTCGGGTTGCCGGCAGAAGCGCGCTGGATCGATTATCCACCAGCAACACCGGCACACCCGTTTTACGCAGGCACGACGCAAGGTTAATGGACCATCCACTGGATCCCACGATTGCGATGGCGGGATCATTGGAAAGGGTCAGTTTGAGGCGCCGCGCAATCGGTCGAAGCGAAAAACCGTGCAGGATCATCGTGACAGCAATGACCGCAAATACCGCGGGCATGATCAGATCGGCAGACTGATAACCTGCTTCCTTGAGACTGACTCCTGCCTCACCCGCAACAGCGGCTGCGACGATACCGCGAGGCGCAATCCATCCAACAAACAGCTTTTCCTTCCACGGCATGCTCGTGCCGAGAGTTGAAAGAAAAATGCCCAGAGGACGCACGACAAACAGCACCACAACCGTCAATGCGAAAATTGGAATTGAAAGTTGCGCCAGAACATCCCGGTGCAGATCGGCGGTCAGCATGATGAACAGAACCGAGACGACCAGAACGACCAGCGATTCCTTCATGCGCCGGAGTTCTGTCAAACCGGGGATATGAAGGTTCGCCAGCGCCATACCAAAGATCGTGACCGCCATCAGTCCCGCGCCGCCCATTTCAAGGTTGCACAACGAGAAAACGACCAGTGCCATTGAAATCAGCATGGGTGTCTTGAGAATTTCCGGCATCAGATCGCGCGTGAACAGGTAGCGAATCAGATAGGCTGGCAGAATTCCTGCAGAGAGCGCGACGGCAATCGCTCCCAGAAGATCGGGTAGTGTATGGGTGAAAAAGACACCTGCATGAATATCCGCGCGAAGCAGCATAAGCTGAAGCACGACCGCGGCCAGAATGGCGCCCAGCGGATCGTTGACGATGGCTTCCCATCGCAGGAACGCTGCAACGCGTGGCTGAAGCTTGGCACTCCGCAGAAGTGGCAGCACGACAGTGGGGCCCGTCACGACGATGATCGCCCCGAAGAGCATGGAGGTGCCCCATTCCAGATGCGCCACATAATGCGCTGCCAGAGAGCCCAGAACCCAGTTGATGGGCAGTGCGAGCATCGTCAGACGCGCAACGCCCTCTCCGGCCTCGCGCAACTGGCGGAAATCGAGAGCCATGCCGCCTTCGAACACTACGAGCGCCACCAGCAGCGACACCAGTGGCCGGAACATCCACCCCATCGTCTCGGAAGGATGAAGAATACCCAGACCCGGTCCGAAAATCAGACCCAGCGAGAAGAGAAGGACAATGGCCGGAAGCCGGAAGCGCCAGGCGACCCACTGGGCCAGCATTCCCGCTCCGAAGGTCGAGGCAATGCCGATAAGAATGTCATACTGCATGGATGTTCGGCGCGGGCTCCGCATGATGGATAAGAAGCAGTATTATACCTCAGATCCCCTCCCGCACCTAAAACACGGAAGAATGCCTTTTTATGCCATCCTCTCCAGCCCGAAGCGGAAGCGATCTTCTGATTCGTCCTGCCCAGTCTTTGGATCGGGAAGGAATCTGGCGCCTGCTGTCACCTGTGCTGCGCAAGGGCGATACATATGCTCTTCCCCGACATTGGGGACGGCGGCAGGTGCTCGCCTACTGGATGGATGCCGAGCACCGCGTTTATGTCGCTCAGACCCGCGACCATGAGATCGTCGGGACATTCTATCTTCAGGCCAACCAGAAAGGCGGCGGAAGTCACATCGCCAGTGCGGGATTTGTTGCGCGATCCGGCTTTGGTGCGGGACGGATGATGGCCGAGGAAGCACTTGCTGAAGCTGCAAAACTTGGATTTCGCGCCATGCAGTTCAATTTCGTCGTCAGCACCAATCTGCGCGCCATAGACCTATGGAAATCACTGGGCTTCCGGGTAATCGGAACGCTGCCAGGCGCCTTCGATCACCCTTCGGAAGGATATGTGGATGCGCTTGTTATGTGGAAGGATCTTCTGCCACCCGCACAGTAGCGTCTGCCTCTTCCTCTTGTGTCTTCGCTTCCGTTACGACGCGCTCCAGAACACAGGCAAAGAATCCGTCCGTGCCGTCCCGCAACGGTGTCAGTGAGAATTGCGCCTTGCTCCGCAACTCGGCGGGCAGAAGTTCGGACATCTGTTCTTTCGGCAGGCGTCTGAAGTCATCGCGGCGCTTGAGGAAAGCATCGATCTGTTGTCCGTTCTCACAGGCCAGAAGCGAGCAGGTCGCGTAGATCATGCGTCCGCCCGGCTTTACTAAAGATGCTGCACGATCAAGGATCTGCGCCTGTTTGATGACGAGTTCCTGAATGTCTTCGGGTGTCAGGCGCAGGCGTGCATCCGGGTTGCGCCGCCATGTCCCCGTTCCTGAGCAGGGCGCATCAACCAGCACGCGATCAAAACTGCCCGCCCGACGCTTCGCCCATTTGTCTCCGGACACCAGCAGATGCCGTTCCACGTTGTGGACACCTGCACGACGCAATCGCTTGACCGCCCCATCCAGACGCTTCTCATGCACGTCACAGGCGACGATATGCCCACGGTTTTCCATGGTCATCGCCAGTGCCAGCGTCTTGCCGCCTGCTCCTGCGCAATAATCCAGAACCCGGTGCTCACCACGCGCATCGGCGGCAGCGACCACAAGCTGGCTGCCTTCGTCCTGAATTTCTACCAGACCGTCTTTGAAGGCCTGCGTCGCGGTGACAGGCTGGCGCCCATCAAGGCGCAGTCCCCACGGAGACAGTTTCGTCATCTCTGCCGGCAGCGATTCGCGACGAAGTTCCCGTGCGGCCTGCTCCCGGCTTCCCTTGAGCAGGTTAACGCGAAGATCGAGCGTCGGCGTGCCCAGCATTGCTTCCATTTCGTCTGGAAGCCGGTTACCGAACGTTTCCCGGAGCGCGCTGTCCAGCCAGTCCGGGTATTCAAGCCGCACGGCCAGCGGCTGCTTCTGGGTGGAAAGTTCTTTTCCTTCCAAACCCTTGAGCGCCACATCCTCGCGGGACGTCAGAGGCTTCTGCGCATAGCGTTCTCCTGAAAAAAGCCGACGGACATTATCCATCGTCTCTCCGCCAAGGAGCAAAGAAGCCGCACAGATAAGCCGAGGGGAGATGTCGCCGGAAATATCCCTGAGATTCCATTGCAGGCGTCTCCAGCCACGCAGGACATCCCAGACGATCGTGGAAATGGCTCTACGGTCTCCGCCACCAATATAACGGCGTTCGCGGAAAAAAGCGTTGGCTGTGGCGTCGGCGGGACGGCGGGGCGCATTCTGGATCGCACAGAGCAGATCGATGGCGCCTGAGAGACGGGCTGCGGGGGTCATAGCGCCCCCGTAGCCCGTTTAGCCCCTCAATGCGAGAGGCTTTGATGCAGGGACGTTCAGTCCCGGCGGTAGTTCGGGGCTTCGCGAGTGATCGTCACGTCATGCACATGGCTCTCACGCAGACCTGCATTCGTGATGCGACGGAACATGGTGCGGACCTGAAGATCGGCGATGGTAGCCGATCCCGTGTAACCCATACCTGCTTTCAGACCGCCGACGAGCTGGTGAATGACAGCGGACATGCCCCCCTTGTAGGGAACCTGACCTTCAATGCCTTCCGGGACCAGCTTGAGCGTATCGCGGACTTCCGCCTGAAAATACCGGTCTGCGGAACCGCGGGCCATGGCGCCGAGCGATCCCATGCCGCGATAGGCCTTATACGAGCGGCCCTGATACAGGAACGTCTCACCCGGGCTCTCGTCGGTACCCGCCAGAAGTGAGCCAACCATGACCACGTCAGCGCCCGCGCCCAGAGCCTTCACGATATCGCCGGACGTCCGAACGCCACCGTCCGCAATGGCGGGGATGTCCAGTTCATGACAGGCTGCGGCTGTTTCCATAACAGCCGAGAACTGCGGAACGCCCACACCGGCCACGACGCGCGTTGTGCAGATGGAGCCCGGTCCGATACCGATCTTCACGCAGTCGGCACCGGAAGCGATCAGGGCGCGGGCGGCCTGTGGGGTGGCAACGTTGCCCGCAATGACCTGCAACCCGCCGTGGCGGCTCTTGAGGGTTTCGACGGCACTCAGAACGCCGTGTGAGTGGCCGTGGGCCGTATCCACGACGATGACGTCCACACCAGCTTCAGCGAGTGCGGCGGCGCGACGGAAGCCATCTTCGCCGACGCCTACGGCCGCGGCGCAGCGCAGGCGTCCCTGCGAGTCCTTGATGGCCAGCGGGTGTGCGATGGCCTTGTCCATGTCCTTGACGGTGATCAGTCCGATGCAGCGCTGTGCCTCATCAACGACCAGAAGCTTTTCGATGCGATGACGGTGCAGAAGCGTGCGTGCTTCGTCCGGTGCTGCGCCGTTGAGGACCGTCACGAGGTTTTCATGCGTCATCAGGTCACGGACGCGCGTGTTTGGATCTGTGGTGAAGCGCATGTCGCGGTTGGTCAGGATGCCGACCAGAACGCCACTACCCTCTTCAATAACCGGAAGGCCCGAAACGCCGTGACGCGCCATGATGGCCTGAACTTCCGCCAGCGTCTGGTTCGGACCGACCGTAACGGGATTGACGACCATGCCTGATTCGAAGCGCTTGACGCGACGGACCTGCTCGGCCTGCTCTTCAATCGACAGGTTTTTATGAATGACGCCCATACCGCCCTGCTGCGCCATGGCGATGGCCATGCCGTCTTCAGTCACGGTATCCATCGCAGAGGACATCAGGGGAATGTTCAGCTCGATGGAGCGCGTCAGGCGTGTGCGCGTAGAGGTCTGGGCTGGAAGGACCGACGATTCTGCCGGCTCGACGAGAACATCGTCGAAAGCCAGCGCCTCGCGGATGCGCTCATTCAGATTTGTTGCGTGGGAAGATGAAGTCATGAGCCGCTTGCCCCCGTTACGTCATGCGTCGTTTAAGACGCGATGTGTGTGAACCGGAGGCCAGAAGGCCGACCGGCCGTTGGCGGGTCCTCATAGAGCACTTTACCCCCCGAGGGGAAGTCTCTTTTTTGCGGTATTTTCTGAGGATTTCTTGGCTGGGAGACCTGGATTCGAACCAGGGCTGACCGGGTCAGAGCCGGTAGTTCTACCGCTAAACTATCTCCCAAGCGGTGAGAGGGTGTTTATCAACCGACCCCGTGGGGCGCAAGAGCGATCCGGACATTTTTTTGAAAAAACACATATTTTTCTTGCGAGCAGGGTCCCCCACGCCCCATGCTGCATTTCCAAGGTCCCAGATTACGGGCAAGCGGGAGCCGAAACACATGATGAGGTACGGAACGGATCATAACCTGTCAGGCCCAATGCCTGTTCATGCGTCTGCAAGACGTACGGGTCCGTTCTTTGGTGCCATTGATCTTGGCACCAACAACTGCCGCCTCATGATTGCTGCGGGAACGCCGACCGGTTTTCGTGTTGTGGACAGTTTCAACCGCTCTGTCCGGCTTGGTGAAGGGCTGCGTGCCAGCGGGCGGCTTGCCGAAGATTCCATGAAGCGCGCGCTCGACGCACTGCGCGTCTGTGCAGAGCGTATGAAGCAATGGCCGCTCGTGCATGTTCGTGCTGTTGCGACAGAAGCCTGTCGTCAGGCCGCAAATGGTCGCGAGTTTCTGGCGCGTGTTCAACACGAGACAGGCCTTACGATCGATATCATTACAGCCCGTGAGGAAGCGGAACTTGCTCTTGAAAGCTGTTCCCCTCTTTTCCGTCAGCCAGAGCACAAGCCTGTGCGTGCAGATCGGAGTGTTCTTTTTGATATTGGCGGCGGGTCAACCGAGGTTGCGTGGGTCCGGATTGATCCCGAGCGGCAGACCCAGACGTTGATTGGCACAACCAGTGTTCCTGTGGGCGTGATTACGCTTCAGGAAATGTTCGGTGAAGGCCATGGCCCTTCCTATGAGACGATGGTCGGCCATGTTCAGGATTACCTGCAAGGGTTTGAGAATGTGCACCGTATCCGGCGGGAGGTCACGCACGGAAAGACGCGTCTGATCGGGACGTCCGGAACTGTGACCACGCTGGCCGGAGTAGCGCTCTCCCTGCCCCGTTATAACCGTGCGGCGATTGATGGGCTGACGCTTCCGGGCTCCAGCATGGTGGATGCCATTGGAAGTCTGCGGCGCCTCAACCATGACGAACTGGCGGACCATCCCTGCGTGGGCGCTGAGCGCATGAAGTTCGTCTTGCCAGGGTGTGCCATCTTCGAAGCGATCCATCGTTTATGGCCAGTTGGGGACGTCACGATTGCAGACCGGGGGTTGCGCGATGGGATGTTGCTGCGTATGGCCCGCGATCATGGTCAACGTTCCGGCAAGGGGCGTCATACGACCAATCGCCATGCCACGCCCCGTCCAAGGGGCCCATTCGGGACATATGCCACGATATGAAGCCGCCAAGATCCCGCTCCGGTTCCAGTAAGGACACGGGACCGAAGCGTATTCCGGGTAAGGCCCTGAAAAGCGCCTCCAATCCCGGTGAAAACGACGCAACACGTGATTCCGCAACGTCAAAAACGGCCCGAAACAAGACGGTTTCGCTCAAAACTGCCCGTGGCCGGACGACGGCCCAGCAGCGCTGGCTCAACCGTCAGCTCAACGATCCCTATGTTGCGGCGGCCCGCAAGCAGGGCTGGCGGTCTCGTGCGGCTTTCAAGCTGATTGAGATCGACGACCGCTTCAAGCTCATTGAAGAAGGCACCCGCATCATTGATCTGGGCGCTGCTCCCGGCGGCTGGACACAGGTTGCGGTCAAGCGTGGTGCCAAGCATGTTGTGGGACTTGATCTGCTTCCGGTTGATCCCGTTGCCGGCGCAGAGATTATTGAGGGAGATTTTACGGATCCCGAGATGCCCGATCGTCTGAAAGAGATGCTGGGCGGTCCTGCCGATCTGGTCATGTCTGATATGGCGCCCAATACGACAGGCCACGCCGCAACCGACCATATGCGGATCATGGGTCTTGCAGAGGGTGCGCTGGACTTTGCGTTTCAGGTTCTCGCCGAAGGTGGCAGCTTCATCGCCAAGGTTTTTCAGGGCGGTTCGGAAAAGGACATGCTGGCAACGATGAAAACCGCATTTGCGAGCGTCAGGCATGTCAAGCCTCCGGCGTCGCGCAAGGAATCAAGCGAGCTGTACGTCGTGGCAACGGGTTTTCGTCCCGAACGTCTGACAGATCCTTCCTGACGCTCGAAATCATGAAGGAGAAAAAGGGAGGCAAATGCCTCCCTTTTCTTACAGGAACAATATTCCGAAAAAGCAATAATTTTCTATGACTGCAAGCCTGCTCGTTATTCTTCTGTATCTCTGCCTGCTGCCTGTCATTTCGATCATGCTGGCCCGCCAGCCGCGCAAAGATCTTCCTCCCTGGGCGATCTGTCTTTCCCTCGTCGCGACCGAAACATCCACTCTGACAATCGTGAGCGTGCCGGGAGTTGCCTATCTTAAAGGGTATGTTTTCGTTGGCTTGGCTGCCGGCTATCTCGTTGGGCGTATTGCTGTTGCACTCTGGTTCCTGCCTTTGCACGAACGAGGTGCGACGTCGATTTACCGCTATATCGGCCAGAGATTTGGCACGAAACTGCAGAAGCTTCTTTCCGGAACATTCCTTATAACCCGCCTCATTGCCGAGGGGGTTCGGCTCTATGCCGGGATGATCCCCGTATCGATGCTCTTTGCCAGTATGGGCTATGTCGTCCCTGACTTGTTGTTGCTGGTGCTGATCGTTCTGTTGACGCTGGCTTATACCGTTGCAGGTGGATTGAGGGCAGTTGTCTGGTCTGACAGCCTGCAACTGGGGCTTTATCTGGGCGGAAGTGTTGCCTGTCTGGCCGTGATCTGGTCTCGAGCAGGCGTGCCCCCCTTCCACTGGGCCCCTGTCTTCAGCCATGGGATGCCGCCTTTTACAGATCCGTTCTCAATGGCTGGCGCTGTGATCGGAGGAGCCATTCTGGCTCTGGCGTCGCATGGAACAGACCAGTTGATGCTTCAACGTTGCCTTGCCGCCAAGACACTCAACGGTGCTCGGGCTGCAATGATCGGCAGTGTCTTTATCGTGGGGCTGCTGTTCGCTCTGCTGTCATGTATTGGGGTTGCGTTGCGTGATCTCATGCCGGGTCAGGGTGCGAGGCCGGACGCTCTGTTTCCGCAGTTTATCCTGACGCTGCCTCCCGTTCTGAGCGGTTTGC
Source organism: Gluconobacter cerevisiae (assembly GCF_015244675.1). Lineage (GTDB taxonomy): Bacteria > Pseudomonadota > Alphaproteobacteria > Acetobacterales > Acetobacteraceae > Gluconobacter > Gluconobacter cerevisiae. Next base: position 62,850 of record NZ_JABCQO010000011.1, read on the forward strand.
TGGTTGCGGGCATTCTGGCGGCGACCATGGGATCTCTGTCGAGCACGATGAATGCCATGGCGGCGGCGACCAAGGCCGATTTCCTGTCGCGCGCGAAATTTTCCCTGCGGGGTCTGACGGTTATCTGGGCCGGCCTTCTTGTGTTGACCGCGCTGCTGTTTTCACGGCCCAATGGATCTGCTGTCGTTTTTGGCCTTTCCATCGCATCCTACAGCTATGGTGCGACGCTTGGGGTATTCCTGCTGGCGATGATCGGCCGTTCGCGGAATGAGAAGGCGGCAATTTCCGGCTTTATCTCGGCTGTTGGCGCGCTGGCTCTTATGTCCTTCGTCAGGATCGAAGGACATGCCATTGCTTTTCCCTGGCTCGTTCCTGCGGGAGTTACGGCCACGTTCGCTGGAGCGAAGGTCTTTTCAGGTTTGCGGCGGATTGGCCTGAAGAAATGATGCCATCGCACGCTGCGCGAGGGCAGCTTCTTTGCCGAGGCGGATCAAACCGCCGATCTGCAACGGGTGCCGGACAAGCGAGCCGATGAGTCCGGGAATATAAATCGCGCCGTTCTTCACGCTGGTCTTCACCGCAGGAGGAAGATCCTGTGTGGCATCGTCACAGACGACCCGGAGAACAGCAAACGGAATGCCGCTCTGCGCCACAATGCCGCTTTCCATATCTACTGCAAGACAGTGAGTTTCAGAAAAATACCGTGATTTTTCAGAGGCAAATTCAACCAGTGCATCGCTATGTAGAATGCCGCCCCGGCGCGCGAATGCAAAGCCGAACATTTGGCTCAGAGCGGGATCGCAGGGAATATTCCGGTTCTCATGATGCACGTGATCGGCCACGATGACAGTGCCGGGAGGCGCTTCCGGCGAAAGACTTCCCGCACAGCCGAAAGACAGGAGTTCCGTCGCTCCCGCGTGAAGCAGACGCTCCACGCCCTGCCGTGCACCTTCAGGTGTGGCATTGCTCAGGGCCAAAGGAGAATCCGGCAGAAAGCGCCGGATCAGACGGGCTTCCTGTTTCAGACCTGCGAGAATACCCAGCATCAGAACCCATACTCCACCTTGCCACTGTTGCTTGCGCCAAGGTTGCGATAGCGGGCCAGTGCGGTCAGCGGGAAGAACTGCTTATAGCCGTGGTAGCGCAGGTAAAAGACTTTCGGGAAACCAACGGCATTATAGGCGTCTTCCTGCCACTCCCCCTTGTCGTTCTGTTGAGTGACCAGATACGCAACGCCGCGCTTGACGGCGTCGCTCTCGCGGCGCCCGACGGCCATGAGGGCCAGAACAGCCCAGGCCGTCTGAGAGGGCAGACTCTTGTTGTATTCGCCCGCCGTGCCGCCTTCATAGGTCGCACAGTCTTCACCCCAGCCGCCGTCAGGACGCTGGACGCTTTCGAGCCAGTTTACAGCGCGCAGAACCATCGGATCGTCATGCGGCACACCAGCGATGTTCAGCGCGCACAGGACAGACCAGGTCCCATAGATGTAGTTCGTGCCCCAACGGCCGAACCAGCAGCCTTCCGGCTCCTGCTCGGAGCGCAGATAGTCCAGCGCCTTGAGAATAATCGGCCGGTCGTCCGGATCGCCGAGTTGGGCCAGAAAGGAAATGCAGCGGGCCGAGACGTCGGCCGTCGGCGGGTCCAGAAGCGCGCCGTGATCCGAGAACGGGATGTGGTTGAGCAGTTCGAGGTCGTTGTCGATATCGAAGGCACCCCAGCCGCCATTGGTACTCTGCATGCCGATGATCCATTCCCGAGCACGCGCGATCGCCTCACGGCTGCCTTCGGGATCAACACGATGCAGCAGCATGCCGACGACGGCGGTATCATCGACGTCCGGGTAGTAGTCGTTCTCGTACTGGAACGCCCAGCCACCAGGGCGCAGGTCAGGTGTGTTGATGGCCCAGTCGCCCTTGACGTTCAGGATCTGGCGCTCCCGAAGCCATTCGGCACTCTTCTTCAGGGCTGCAAGTGTTTCTTCATGCTTGGTGCCAGCGGGGCCGGAAGCAGCTTCGATCATCGCAAGGCCGGACAGGCCGGTATCCCAGACGGGCGAGACGCAGGGCTGGCAATAAATTTCATCGCCATGATCCACCAGCAGGTCCTGCACGGCTTCCCATGCGGTCTGGGCGCGTGGGTCGCTATCGGGGACGCCCTGCGCACGATACATCATCACGACATTCGCCATCGCGGGATAAATGGCACCCAGCCCTCCCCGGCTCAGACGGGGCTCGATGAAATCGCTGGCGGCTTTCAGGGCTTTTTTGTGCACGCTCCGTGGAATGAGCGGTAGGACGGGGCGAAGGGCGGAATCAAGATGCTTGAAAAAGCGCCCCCAGACCGAGCGGTACGGGCCGCGGATCCAGTCCGTGACTTCGGAGGGCGGCTTGACGAACAGTTCCTGCACGTGGATGCCATGCGGATTGATGGCTTTGGGGCGGAGTGCATTGAGGACCAGAAGCGGTGCGATCACGGCCCGGGACCAGTAGGACATGTTCCAGACCGAGAAGAACGCCTTGCGTGGCAGGAGCATCAGCTCAACGGGCATCACGGGCGTTGCATTCCAGGGGACCTCCCCGAACAGGGCAAGCTGGATCCGCGTGAACACGTTGGTGCGTGCGGCTCCGCCATGATCGAGAATGGCCTCGCGCGCAATGCGCATGTGGGGCGCATTGATGTCATCCCCGATCGCCTTGAGGGCGAAGTAAGCCTTTACGCTCGCCGACAGATCAAAGCCGCCATCATGATAAAGCGGCCACCCCCCATGATCGCCCTGAATCCGACGCAGATAGACGCCGATCTTGGCCTGTTTTTCCGGATCGATCCGGTCGAGATAGTGTTCGAGCAGGACATATTCTGCTGGGATGGTCGCGTCGGCTTCGAGTTCGTAAACCCAGTGACCGTCTGATTTCTGTTTCCCGCCCAGCGCGTCCTGTGCGCCTTCGATGGCATGGTTGATCTCATCGGGTTCGACCGATTGACGGGACAAGGTTTCGCTCACGCGACCCTCCTTTTCCAGAATATCAGAATAGATCAGCATTGTTCGGCTCTTCCGACGCAGGCAGTCCTCAAAGGCGGGAGCTGTGTTACAATCATGACAGAATGATCGCTCATCACGATCCTGTGTTCTCTACGGCGGAGCGGAAGCCCAGCGCGGAGACGGCCTGAAGTCCGGACTGGATGGAGCCTTCGATTGTGGAGGGCAGTCCGGTCTCCGTCCAGTCTCCGGCCAGTGTCAGATTGACAAGATCGGTTCTGGCTCCCGGACGCAGGAGGTTCTGTTCCGGCGTTGCAGCAAACGTCGCCCGTTTCTCCCAAACCAGACGCGACGGTGGGATGGCGACCGGCAGTGGCTGCGACAGAACGGGATCGAGCGCGCGTCGAATTTCTGACCAGATCGTGGCCAGAAGTTCGCTGTTGCTGCGATCTGCGTATCGGTTGGCCGCGCTGACTGTCACCGAGAGGATATCCCCTTTCAGGAAAATCCATTCCGAAATACCCCCGACCAGTCCTACGAAACCGGCCTGCGCCACGACGCCCCGGGCCTGAACTTTCTCAGGAAGACGGAAATGCGCGTTGGCAATGCTTTCAAAGGCGTCAGGCGCTGTCAGTCCCGGCAGCAGGGACTGCGCCACCGGTCCAGGAACGGCCAGAATGACCTGATCTTCAGGGCTGAGTTCAATCCGCCCTTCCCCGGTTTCCAGTGCCGTGGCGCGACCGTTCTGCTGTTCGATGGCGCTCACGCGGACGCCTGTGCGCACGTCGCCATGAAAGCGTTTGAGATAGGCTATTGCTGGGTCGATCAGGGTTTCGGACAGACCGACGGCCGGAAACCACGGACAGCAGGCCATGCCTCCCTTGGCAAGAGACTTGCGGATCACGTTGCCAAGGAGTTTGGCGCTCCCTGTATGGATGTCTGTATTGAGAACCGAGATGGCGAACGGGATCAGCAGCCTACGGCTCAACTGGCCGGAGCTGAGGCAGCTCTCCACGGTCGTTCTGTCCCCTGCGCGCAGGAAACGTCCGAGAGAAGCCAGCTCGGATAACTTCATGCCCGGAACGCGCCGTCCGCCCGGAAGAGCCCAGAAAGGGAGCTTTCCCTTCGACAGGCGCAGCGTCCAGGCGAGGCTGTCTTCCAGATCGTAATAGGGGAAGATCGGTAATCCCGGTCCGGTCAGGGTGTGACGCGCGCCGATAATGTCCAGATAGCGGAAGGTCAGATCGTTCGAGGACAGGATCAGGTGGTTACCGTTATCGATCCGGGCGTCGAGAGAGCGGTCGTGAAAGGAACGTGCCCGACCGCCGCAGGCCGGGCCTGACTCGTAAACGGTGACGCGGGCCTGTGCCGCCAGTTCGATTGCGGCGGAGAGGCCTGCCAGACCACCACCGATGATGTGGACGTGGCTCATGGGTTACTTCACATACGCTGCGAGAGTACGAAGCTGTCTCAAAGGTTTGGAGACTTTCGGGGCGATATCGGGCGTTTTCCAGCCACGCTTTTGCAAGGCTGACAGGATGGGCGCGTAAGATGCGGCCATCATGCGTGCCGGGCGCATCGCGGTGCTGTCACACATTTGCATGGCCTTCCGCGCTTCCCGGAAATGGTCCCGTGCACGCTGGGCGAGGATGCGCCCCACCTGATCCAGACCGTGAGCGTAAAGCGCTTCCTGTGGGTTTTTCGGAACGTCAAAGCGGGTCAGGAGCTCAGATGGAAGATAAAGCCGGTCGCGGCCCGCATCTTCGGCGATATCGCGCAGAATATTGGTCAGCTGAAGTGCGCGCCCCAGATGATAGGCAACCCGCCGGGCATTGTCGGACGAATCTCCGAATACGCAGACCGACAGGCGCCCGACAGCTGACGCCACACGATCGCAGTACAGATCCAGCGTCGCCTCGTCCGGTGCGACGATCGGTGCTCCACAATCCATGGCCATGCCGTCAATGACGTCGTGGAAGTCCTGAGACTGAAGCTGGTAACGATGGATGGCCACGATCAGAACCCGGTCGAGGGCATCCGTCGCGATCCCTTCATAGAGGCCATCGACGCGACGATGCCAGTCTTCAAGGGCAGCCATCGGGTCTGCAACGCCTGCATCGCCATCGGCAATGTCGTCCACCTGGCGGCAGAAAGCATAGACTGCGAACATCGCCTGACGGCGGTCCGCCGGAAGGATACGCATTCCACGGGCAAAGGACGTTCCCGAAGCGGTAACGATCCTTTCGACATGATCCAGATCGGCCTGCGCGCAGGGAAGACCTGAAGAAGCGCGCATCCTGCTGAAAACCATGTCTGTCCCCTGTCTCGTTTCAGAAGATCAGGGTTCTAGCCCCAAATCCCTGTGAGACAAAGACGACCTGAACCGAAAGGACGGCCCTGTGTTAATATGATGCCAAAAGGCAACACCTGAAAAGGAGTCTTCCGTCATGCGCCTTCTCTCTTTGAAAAAACCCAACTTTCTTGCCGCAGTGCTGGTCGCCCCTCTCGCTTCTGCCCAGATCGCCCTTGCCCAGACCGCCCCGGCTCCGACGGCCAGCGGGCATGCCGAGCATCTCCTTGCGGATGATCACTCTTGGAATGGCACGCTCTACGATCATTATCCGACGACGCGACCGATGCTCAGCATGATTAAGCTGACCATTCCTGCGCATTCTGCCCTTCCGTGGCATGTTCATCCATATCCGAATGCGGGTTATGTGCTGGAAGGAACGCTCACGATCGAGGATCGGCAGAGCGGCAAAAAGCGGACGTTTCATCAGGGTGAAGCTTTTGCGGAGTCGGTCAATGATGTCCATCGTGGCGTAACGGGCGACGGACAGACTGTTCTTTTGCTGACCTATGCCGGCTCTCCCGGAAAGCCGACATCCGTTCCCCTTCCCGGCCAGCAAAAAGAATACTGAAAATATCTTCGGGCATGCTTTGACAGGAAAAACGTTTCGGAACTAATATGTTCCGGCCCTAGTCTGGAGTATGGCCCACAATGACCAGTCCTCTCTCTTCCGCCGCCCGCAGCGACCTTCTTGCCCGGGGATATTCCCGGCGCAGCTTCGGGCGCATTGCCACGCTTCTGGCCGCAGGTGCGACCGTAAAAGCCCTGACAGGCTCCGCCCGCGCGGACATTCTTCCGTCCGGGGTCAATTTTGAAGGTGTGACCCGTCTTGGCAGCAATGAATGCTGGACGGGTCCCTTCCCGGAAGCTGCACAGGCCGGCGCATCTTCGGTTTTTCAAAGCAACCGCTACGATCCGACCGGTCACATGCGCGATGATCTCATCAAGGCGGCTTCCGATGTCGAAGGGATTCCCCAGACCCATGTCATGACGTGGTGTGGCTCGTCCGACCCCCTCGCGCGCGCCATCGTCACGTTCTGCTCGCCTACCCGTGGGCTTGTGACGGCTGATCCCAGTTATGAAGCCGGGTGGGTTGCTGCGGAATGGCTGAAAATTCCTCTGGCTCGCGTCCCCCTGACGGCGAAGAACGGATACAAGACGGATGTTCGGGCCATGCTGGCTGCTGACCCCAACGCGGGCGTCTATTATATCTGTTCCCCCAACAATCCGACGGGCACGCTGACGCCGCTGCGCGATATCGCGTGGTTGGTCGAGAACAAGCCCAAAGGTTCGGTTGTGCTGGTGGATGAGGCTTACATCCATTTCTCCAATGCGCCGAGCGCAGTGGAGCTGGTTGCAAAGAACAAGGACGTTGTCGTTCTCAGGACGTTCTCGAAGATGTTTGCCATGGCGGGAATGCGTCTTGGTCTGACATTCGCCAGACCTGACCTGCATGAGAGCATGATGCGTTATGACGGCAGAAGCGCCACCTCGATGCTTCCGGTTCCGGCCATGGCCTGTGGCACGATGAGCCTCACCATGAAGTCCGCTATCGCAGCCCGCAAGGCGGAGATGATTGCGGCCCGCGACATGACGTTCCAGCATCTGCGCAAGCGCGGCATCCATTTCATTCCGTCTGATGCGAACATGTTCATCATTGACTGGAAGAAGCCGGCAAAGCCCATTCAGGATGCCTTCCTGAAGCAGCACGTCCTGATCGGGCGCTCATGGCCCATCTGGCCCAATGCTTCGCGGATTACGGTCGGCTCCATGGATGAAATGAAGACTTTCTGTACCGCGCTGGACCAGATTTACACCTGATCTGGTCCAGATCCCCCTGCCGTTGCGGTTCAGCCGACGGCAGGGAAATAGCGCAGCGCCCGGAACAAAGCTTTTGCTCCGTCTGCTTTCGTCAGGACGACACGTTCCAGTAGCGGGTCCTGACGACGCAGGCGTGCGGTCAGGATGTGGCACAATTCCACAATGACACCAGCCTCCAGCCGCATCCGACGGTCACGGACGAGAAGCGGTAAGATCCTGGCGTTTCTGTTAAGGACATCCACCCCGTCCAGCATCCGGTTGAACACGCGACGGACGCCCGGCTTGCTGCGGACCAGACGCAGGTCATCCAGACAGACGCCTTCTTCTTCCAGCCACGGCAGCGGGACATAGCACCGGTCCAGATCCTTCAGATCGCCCGCAACGTCCTGCAGGTGATTGATGACCTGAAGTGCGGAACAGAGCGCATCTGATGGCGCGAGCGTTTCTTCGGCCTCACCATGCAGCAAAAGCAGAAAACGCCCTACAGGATTGGCGGAATATTTGCAGTAATGCAGCAGTTCGTCCCAGCTTTCGTAGCGGTTCTTTTCGGCATCCATACAGAAGGCTTCGAGAAGATCCGTTGCCGTTTCCAGCGGGACGCCCGTCTGGAGCAGGACGTCGCGAAGTTTGACCGCCGTCTGTGCGTCGGCGCGCTGAGGAGCTGTGATTTCACCCCGGATAACGGCTGACATGCCCTTAAGGCGCGCAATTTTTTCAGCAGGCGTCAGTTCGGTTGTGTCCACCATGTCGTCCGCGACACGCGCGAAATTATAATAGGTGTGAACGTAAGGCCGCAGACGTGGGGCTATCAGAAATGAACCAACGGGAAAATTCTCGTCGGATTTACCTTTGGCGGAGGTGACGTCTTTCGTCCCCCAGATGCTGTCTGTCACGATGTTTCATCCGTGTAGGAACGATTTTTCCACTGTACGCCAACGCCACGATGATGGTCGATGGCCGAGCCGATGGTTGCTGCCATGTAGAAAGCCGCAACAAGTGGAAGGGGAATGGCACGCCATAACGGCAGGCCAAAGCGGCGCAGTGTGGGTACGAATGTCAGACACGACACGAGATAGGTCAGAAGCCCGATCCGCCGTTCCCTTCCCTTGCCAAACAGTGTCAGTCCAACTGGGAGCAGCCAGATCATGGCCATTCCCAAAATTGTCGCAAACAGAAGGAGCGGCGAGTGCCGAAGTTGCACATAGGCCGTGCGGGCAATCATGTGCCAGACATCCTTCATGCCGCGATATGGCCTGATCGACCATGCCAGCGCACTGTGCCCTAGATAGAGCCGCCCGCCGGACCGTTTGACATGAGCGGCCAGAGTGCAGTCGTCGATCAGGGCACCGCGCAGTGCCTTGATTCCGCCGATCCGCTTTAAGGCCCGACGGCGCAGGAGAATAGTTCCTCCCGCAGCCCCGGCAATGCGAGAGCGTTTGCTGGCGATCCGCGAAAACGGGTAGAGCATGGCAAAGAAATAGACGAACGCCGGGACCAGAAAGCGCTCCGCATTACTTTCGCAGTTCAGCGCCACCATTTCCGAGACAAGATCCAGATCGTCTTCTCGTGCCTTGGCGACCAGAGAGGCCAGATGCTCTGGCGCGTGCATGATGTCGGCATCGGTCAGGAGGACGTATCCATAGGGGCCGATCCGCGTCAGCGCTTCCTGTTCTCCCTGATGGACGGCCCAGAGCTTGCCGCTCCATCCCGCTGGACGTTTGGCGCCCGTGATGACCGTCAGGCGTTCATGCGGATCAGGCAGGGCGCGGGCAATATCGCCTGTTCCGTCCGTACTCTCGTCGTCGATCAGGATAACGGACAGCTTGCCGTCATAGTCCTGCTCCAGCAAAGACGTCAGACAAGCTCCGATGGACTCGGCTTCGTCACGTGCGGGAATGACGATCGCAACGTCCGGTGCCGAAGCCGGAGCGGGCTTCGGGTCCAGAATGGGGCCTTTCTGCCAGAAATTCCCGTGAAACAGCGAAAGATAGATCCAGGCTCCCAGACTGGTCAGTGCGGTTCCGAACAGCATTATTTCATCCGTCCATGCTGACGGAACCAGACGATCGCGTCTGTCACGGCATCGCGGGCCGGGCGTGGGGTGTATCCGAGTTCTTTCCTGGCCTTGTCGGACGAGAAGAACATCAGCTTCTTGGACATGGCCAGTGTTTCACGCGTAACCCGCGGTTCAATGCCGAACCCGCGTGCCAGCCATTCGGACACGAGTGCTACGGGGTAGAGCCAGGATTGCTTGAGCTTGATCCCCGGCGGCTTCACCCCGGCAATCTGGCTCACCATGCGGAAAAGATCCCCCAGCATGATGTTCTCGCCGCCAAGGATGTATTTCTCGCCGATCTTGCCTCGCTCCAGAGCCAGAGCATGTCCTTCAGCGACGTCATCCACATGTACAATGTTCAGGCCGGTCTCGACATAGGCCGGCATGTTCCCGCTGGCACAGTCGAGAACCATCTGCCCTGTCGGTGTTGGCTTGATATCCCGGGGGCCAACGGGGGTCGAAGGATTAACGATGATCGCGGGCAGGTTTTTTTCGCGGATAAGCCGCAGAACTTCCTGTTCCGCACGATATTTCGAGAGCTTGTAGATGCCGATGACCTGACTTTCCGTCACCGGAGTGTTCTCGTCAGCTGATTCACCGTTTTTGCACAGGCCGAGTGCTGCAACCGAGGAGCAGTAGATGATTTTTTCCACCCCTGCTTCCAGAGCGGCCAGCATCAGGTTGCGTGTGCCCTCCACATTGGCCTTCATCATGGTTTCCGGATCCGGAACCCAGAGTCGGTAATCGGCAGCGACGTGAAAAAGGGTTTTGACGTTTTTCAGGGCCGGGGCGAGCGTGTCCGGATCGGCGAGATCTCCGACAACGATCTCCGCGTCAAGCTCAGCAATATTTGAACGGTCGGATGTCGGGCGGACGAAAAGTCTCAGGCGGTGTCCGCGTTCTTCAAGGACGCGGGCGACGGCAGAGCCGACAAACCCGGTAGCCCCCGTCACGAGTGTGACATCGTTCATGGTGGCAGTGTCTCCTTGGGTCATCAGCAGATGGTTGCAATTTATGACAGCATAATCCTCCCGGCTTTTCGGGGAAAGCGTCTGCGAGGGTGGAATATTAACGATACCTGCGATAGATCGTGTGCAAACGGCATGTGACGAAGACGTTGAAAAAAACTCTCCCTGTTCTCCTTTCCCTTCTCGGGGTGGCCTTGTTCACCTTCATTGCGGCCAGAGCCGGTATCCATCCTGTCATGGAAGCGCTCGCCAAGGTCGGGCTTGGGGGCTTCCTGCTCCTTGCAGCCTGCCAGCTTGTAGTCGATGTCGGCCTGGGGATTGCCTGGCACGCTGCGGTTCCCATGCTTAGCGTTAAACGCCTGATGGGCGCGCGCCTCGTTCGGGACAGCGCGGGAGCCTGCCTCCCCTTCTCCCAGCTTGGCGGAATGGTCATTGGCGTGCGCGCGACAATGGCAGGTGTGGACCCCAAGACCGAACAGGGTGAAGAACTGCACTGGCCTGAAGCTGTCGCAGCCAATCTGGTAGATATCACGACAGAAGTTCTGGGGCAGATTGCTTTTGTGCTGATCGCCCTGCTCTGCCTTATCGGCCATCACGACGCCGCCAGATTTGTCTGGCCGCTCATTGGCGGAATGGCGTTGCTCAGCCTCGGAATCGCCGGTTTCATCTGGACCCAGCAGCGCGGTGGCGCGACGGTTCGCAAGGTGGCGACATTTTTAGGGCGCCATATCGCTGCGGAATGGCGTGACTCGCTGATCGGAAATACCGAAGCTTTTCAGTCCCGCCTGGAGGGCCTCTGGAGCCGCCCGGACCGTATTTCTCTGGGCGCGTTTTGCCATCTGATATGTTGGATGGGCAGTGCTGCCATGACGTGGCTGGGGCTCCAGCTTCTTGGCGCGCATGTCGGGTTTTTCTCGTCTGTTGCCATTGAAGGCGTAGTCTGCGGCATTATGTCGGCAGGCTTTCTCGTTCCAGGTGCGTTGGGAGTTCAGGAAGCGGCCTATGTCGCACTGGGCATGGTTTTCGGCGTTGATGCGGAGGTCTCCCTCAGTCTTTCGCTTCTGCGGCGTGGACGGGATATTCTGATTGGTATTCCTGTGCTTCTCATCTGGCAGGTCGTTGAGATGCGGCGCCTTCGTTATGAGCGCTCCACACCAGCGTCCCGTCGCAAGAAAGTCATTACACCAGCTGTGACGGCCCTTGCGGGCAATATCAAGAATGAGGGGGCGTCTCGGGATGGAAAGACATCCGAAGACACGTCCTTCGTCGTGGCGCCACGCGTCTTATGACACCGCTTTTCAGGTCTCTCTGTATTGTAGGGCCGGGGCTGATTGGGTCTTCCGTTCTTCGGAGAGCCAAAGAAACAAACTCAATTGCCGGTATGCTGATCGCAGCGGATTCGAATCCTCGTGTTCTTGAACGGGTTCGTGAACTGGGGATTGCGGATGTCACGACATCTGACCCGACTGTTATTGCGCAGGCAGAGTGTGTCATGGTCTGCGTCCCGGTGGGGGCAGTAGAAAACGTCGCACGACAGATACTGCCACATATGAAGCCCGGTAGTATTCTCACGGATGTGGCTTCGGTACGGGGGCAGCTCGGGCCAACGATTCACGCGATCCTGCCCGCAGGTGTGTCCTATATTCCCGGTCATCCTATGGCGGGAACAGAGCATTCCGGACCTGACGCCGGTTTTTCAACCTTGTTTGAAGACCGATGGGCGCTCCTTGTGCCACCCGATGGGGCTGATCTGGAATCTATCGCCAAAATTGAGACGCTTTGGAACCTGTGTGGTGCCCGAACGAAAATCCTGTCTGACGAGCAACATGACCAGATCTGTGCCATGGTGAGTCATCTGCCGCACCTGCTGGCCTTCACGATCTGTGATACAGCCGATAATCTGTCGGACGAAATTCGCGCGGCTGTGCTGGATTATGCTGCATCGGGATTTCGTGATTTTACGCGGATCGCGGCGTCAGATCCGGTTATGTGGCGGGATATTTTCCTCGCCAATCGTGAGGCGTTGCTTGGCACTCTCGACAGGTTTATCGCCGATACGCAGGCTATGGCAGATGCGATCCGTGATGGCGACGAAGCGACCATAACCAGAAAGATCGAACGTGGACGCGCAATCCGCCGAACCCTGATTGAAAACCGTCAGGCCTAAGATTTTTTGCGATGTATGAACCTGCTGCCGGGTTATGCCCCGGCAGCCAGGTTGTTTTTTCAGGCCGTGACAACACGCAGTGTATTCGTGCTGCCGGAATGGCCATAAGGCAGTCCAGCCAACACCAGCACCCGGTCTCCCGCCCTGCAGAAGTTCATGCTGCGCGCGAGTTCGGCAGCAGGACCGGCCAGATCCTCAATGCCATGAGCCGTCTGTTCGCGATCCACGACATGCGGGAATGTTCCCCACACGATGCAGAGACGACGTGCGACGTCCAGTTCAGGTGTGAGGGCAATGATCGGACAATGCGGCCGCTCACGCGCCATCCGCATTGCGCCGCCGCCACCGCGTGTGTGGGACGCAATCACACCGGCATGAAGCGTACGGCTGACCTGCCAGGCTGCCTGAACGATCGCGCATTGAACCGTCTCGTCTGGTACTGGACGCAGACGATCCATGCGGATACGCCATTCGTGATCCTGTTCAACGCGCTCGGCGATGCGCACCATCATCGATACGGCTTCAAGCGGGTACTTTCCAGCAGCACTTTCCGCAGACAGCATGACCGCGTCTGCACCGTCATAGACGGCATTGGACACGTCAGAGACCTCGGCCCGTGTCGGGGTCGGGCTCTCGATCATGCTTTCGAGCATCTGTGTTGCCACGATCACCGGGCGGCACTGTTTGCGCGCTTCGGCAATCGCACGCTTCTGTGCAACCGGAACTTCCTCCGGAGGAAGTTCGACACCCAGATCACCACGCGCCACCATGATCGCATCGGAAAGACGAACGATCGCCTCCAGATTTTCCATCGCCTGAGGCTTTTCGAGCTTGGTGACGATCGCTGCGCGGCCATCTGCAATATCGCGGGCTTCCTGAACATCTTCCGGGCGCTGAACAAAGGAAAGGGCCACGAAATCGACACCAAGCGACAAAGCGAAGTCGAAGTCACGACGGTCTTTTTCGGTCAATGCCGGGATGGGGAGCGTTACATCGGGGACGTTGACGCCCTTGCGTTCGGACAGCTTGCCGCCGATTACCACGACCGTTTCCAGAAAGCCTTCTCCAACCGTCACGACACGCAGCTTGAGCTTGCCGTCGTCCAGCAGGAGGTGGCTTCCCGGTTTTGCAGCGGAGATAATTTCCGGATGCGGAAGGCAAACTCGTGAGATCGTGCCCGGCGTGCGGTCCAGATCGAGACGGAATGGTTTGCCTTCCTCCAGAACCACCGGGCCGTTTTCAAACACACCTACGCGCAGTTTGGGCCCCTGAAGATCCGCAAGGATCGCCAGTGGATGGCCGACCTTCTCTTCTGCGGCCCGGATGGCAGCATGACGCTCGCCATGGTCTTCATGTGCGCCGTGGGAGAAATTGAGCCGGAAGACATTCACACCGGCCTGCGCCAGAGAAAGGATCATCTCGGGGGAGGATGAAGCCGGCCCCAGTGTAGCGACGATCCGCGTGCGGCGGTGATGGGAACTCGATGTCATATACGGCGTCCTCGATCGGAAAAAATCAGTTTGGTTGAATCGTCTCGCCCGGGAGCAGGCCCCAGAAAAGACGGCGTGGCAGCCAGCCGTCGTAGCCCTTCACGCTAACATGGCACCATTGGGAGTTCTGCGGGCACAGCTTGATGTTACCCACCGTTCCCTGCTCCAGAACCGCGACCACGGTGCTATCTTCTTCCGGATGGCTCATGAGAAGCACATCATTTTTATGTGCCCTCGCCTCGTCCTGCGTGGCGACACGGGCAAGGATCCGGGCATCGGCCTTGCCGATATGGTCGCCTTCCTGCGCGCTCGCCTCTCCTGTCTGGGCTTTCACACCTTCGGGAGGTAGGCCCGGAATAACGAATGTCCGGCTTCCATACAGCGTTGCCTGATGCACCCAGCCCTTCTGGCCGTCGGAGTCTTCCACGAGACGCCAGACATCGAATTCACGTTCGATCTGCACCGGAAGTCCGCGTCGATGATAGACCCAGTCGATCGGATAACGGTCTCCGGGGCCGCGGCGCATATAGACCTTGTCAGCCCGCAATGCGGCGTAACGTGGTAGGGGCAGACCGGTATTGCTGCCCTTGTCCGTGTTCTCGGGTGCGGGAGGAACTGCTGGCGCCTCCGGCTGACCCGGGGTAGCCCCAGCTGAAGCCGCCGCCCCCGCAATGGCTGCCCCGGCAACCACGGGAGCCGTATGCTTCAGGGCGGCGTGATGGGGCGCCTTGTGTCGCGGTTCCGACTTTGTCGCGTCGGTCTTGTGGTGTTTTTTCGCAGACGCGTGTTTGTCCGCAGGCTTCGCGGAAGCCTCTGCATGCTTCTTGTGATGATGGGCCGCCTGTGCGCCGGGAGCAGCGAACAGGACCGTACCGGCCAGAAGTGCACGCAGAAAAGCGGACGAGCCTGAGGCGAAACGCGGAAGGAAGACTGACATTCTCATGAGCGCATCCCTGCCAAGGGCCGACGGTTTGGGCAAGTCATCAAATCGGGTAAAGACATCCTGAACCCATATCTTTAAGCAAAACTTACAATGCAAGGACCGGATTGTCTCCCGCCAGTTCGAGAAAGCTGACAATTCCTTTCACAGCCACTCCCTCCAGAAGGTCTTCCGAAACCAGTCCTGTCATCGTCAGACCGGTTTCGCAGGCCATGACGGTTGCGCCAAAGCCCAGAACCGCGTCCCGAAGCTCGTCAAATCCTGCGATGCCCTGAGCCTCAAGCTCACTATCCATCACGGCACCCTGAAGCTTCTGCCAATCCGGCGTCAAAGCCAGAACGCTGCGTCCACCGGCAAAGATCGTAACGTCACGCCCAAGCGAAAGCGCCCCTGCCGCGACAACCATTGCGTAATGGGCGCGCTGCCAGGAGTCATCCGCCAGCGTCAAAAACATATGACGGCTCATGGTCTGACTGCCTCCTCATGATGCGCCTGACAACGGGGATCACGTCTGAGTGTAAAACCGCTCATCGTGCCTGATAGCGCATCCCACATGCTTACCCGCGTTTCGTTGCGCCCTTCCAGACCGATGATCTCACGCATGACCTCGACAGCCATCAGGCTTCCCATAACGCCTGTAGCGGCACCCAGCACACCGAACATTCCACAGTCAGGCGCCTCTGTCTGTTCGGCTTCGGGGAACAGACACCGATAACAGGGACCGCCCTTCTGCGGACGGAAAACGGCGAGTTGGCCCGAAAACCCCTGTACAGCCCCGGAAACCAGAGAGCGCCCGTGCCTAACGCAGGCATCGGAAACGGCAAGCCGGGTCGGAAAATTATCGGTCCCGTCACAGACGAGATCATAGTGCGGAACAAGATCGTCCAGCGTCGTCTCTGTCGCGCGAACCGCGTAGGGACTGATTTTGATCAGCGGATTGAGCGCCTTCAGACGTCGGGCAGCCGCTTCGACCTTGAACAGCCCGATATCGTCCGTACCATATAAAACCTGCCGCTGGAGGTTGCTGAGTTCCAGTCGGTCATGATCCATGATCCCGATATGCCCAACACCTGAAGCCGCCAGCTGCTGAAGTAGCGGCGCACCGAGACCACCTGCTCCGATCACGAGCACGGCAGCCTGTCGAAGTTGCGCCTGCCCGGTTGCGCCTACCTGCGGCAGCAGAATGTGGCGGGAATACCGTTCCAGTTCTTGGTCAGAAAAAATCATGTCCATTGTATGATGATAATTGCTGACTTTCGCTCTTGAAAGACGTTAGCGTAATTATCGTCCGTCACCGTGGGGATTACGCCATCGGGACCCGAGGCAGGGGAATGTCATGAGAAAAGGATTTCGCAGAGCCATGCCTCGTGCGTGGCAGGGTCTGGGCGTTACGGCCGGCGCCGTTCTGGCCGCCTATGCTGTTTCTCCCTATCTCGCTTTGTGGGACATCGACCGGGCTTTACACGGCAACAACGCGTCGCGTCTGGCCCCTCACGTGGACTGGTCGTCGCTGAGCCATTGCCTGAAGGAACAGTTCTCACCAGCCGTTCCTGCTGATGATGACCTCCCCGGTTTTGGCAGTTCCTTTGCCGGACAGGTCGTGTCCAACGCGATCGACACCCATCTGACGCCTGCGACGCTGATGAGCACAGCCCATCAGGTGATGCCGCATGGCGCATCGACGTCAGGCTGGCTTGGGGCGTGGTATGCCGTGCATGCGCACTTTGTAAGCCCCGGAAAATTTGAGGCCAGTCTGGATCAGCCGGGGCAGACACCTTTCGTCCTGCACATGAAATTCGAGCACTGGGGCTGGAAGATCACGCGATTCGAGATGCCTGCTCCGGCGCACGCGGCCTGAAAACTCAGGCCGGCGGGAGGTCTTCTTCCAGAACCGTGATGTGAATGGCGTAAGAAACCTCGCCTTCGTCGTCATCGCGGTGAACCGTTCCGATAACTTCTCCTGACACGGCGAGTTCAACGCTCATGCCTTTGCGGCTGGGCTTGTTGACGGTCAGTTTCGAACAGCCCAGCAGGCGCTGGAGGGTGGTCTGGAGGCGTGTCACCTCGGATAGGGTCATATCGGACATTGGTGGCATTCCTGTGCTGCAAGAGAACTGCCCTGTAACCCATCGGCAGGCACAAAGGAACCCGCCTCCTCTATCCCCGTCAGGGATGCTGTTGTAGAAACCGGGCACTTCACATGTGATTGTGACCTGTTCGTCATGAAAACGTTCAGGGTCCGCAGTCTGCTCCCCCTTACGCGCAAAGGAGACATGATGCGCCCGGTTTTCCTCCGAATGATCGTTGCCCTGACTTCCACCGCCGCTCTTTCGGGATGTGGATATTTTGATTCCCGGAACGCCCACAAGGCGCAGTACGAAATGATCGGGATGACCAGCTACGATCTTCAGTCCTGCGCGGGTATTCCGGCCAGCACGAAGAAACTGAACGATACGACCGAACTCTGGCAGTATGATGGAACCATGGCGCTGCCGACCATGCCTGCTGATTCAGGCTTTATTCCCGTCCAGTCTGCAATCAGCATCTATCAGTCTGCTCTGGGCGGCGGCGGGACGACCTGTCGGATGCTGGTACGTGTGGACCATGACCGGGTTTCGGAAGTCCATTATACCGGCAATGACGATGAATATATCGGAACAGACGGTATCTGCTCCATCATCACGCGAGGCTGTGCCCGTCAGCGTGAATCGACGATGCGTCGCGTGAATGCCGGTCCGTTCGGACCTGTATCGGCTTTCCATCCGCCGCGCACCCCGCCCCAGAGCGGTACGGCTACCTATTCCGACCAGTCCGGAAAATATGTCCCCAAGTTCAGCAAGGACGACACCCAGCCGGTTATCCAGCCGGTCAAGTGAGTTTGAAAAAAAGCCGGGACAACCTTTGTCCCGGCTTTTTTCGTTCAGGAATTTATAAGACGCTTCATTTTCTGCACGGCTGGTCCCAGTCCGTTGAAAATGGCCTGCCCCATCAGGAAGTGGCCGATATTGAGTTCGGCAAGGCCTTTCAGGGCGGCAATCGCTTCGACGTTATCGTAGGTCAGCCCATGACCGGCATGAAGTTCCAGCCCGCAGGCTAAAGCCGTGTGTGCGGCCTGATGCAGACGCTCCAGTTCGTGCGCCCCCCCAAAAGCATAGGCTCCTGTATGAAGCTCCACGACGGGTGCTCCCAAGGCTGCCGCCGTCTCGATCTGTCGTGTATCGGGGTCGATGAACAGGGAGACCCGTATTCCTGCGTCTTTCAGGCGATCGATTTTGGAACTCAGGGCTTCACGCTGTCCAACGACATCAAGCCCACCCTCGGTGGTCACTTCCTGCCGTTTTTCCGGGACCAAGCAACACGCATGAGGGCGAAGTTCACAGGCGATGCGGACCATTTCGTCTGTTGCGGCCATCTCGAAGTTCAGAGGTGCGGATAGCGCTTTCAGACGCGGCATGTCGGCGTCTCGGATGTGGCGACGGTCCTCCCGCAAATGGGCCGTGATTCCGTCCGCTCCTGAGGCAATGGCCAGTTCCGCCGCGGCGACCGGATCGGGAAATGTACCACCTCTGGCATTCCGCAATGTAGCGACGTGATCAATGTTCACACCAAGGCGGATCATGATCTTTTTCCTTCCCGATAAGCGCTCATCCCGTCTGCCAGACGGATGGCGGCCAGAAGACTTGAGACGTCGGCGCGACACGTCTCCGTCACGGGGCCTGCGATATCGAAGGCCGTGCCATGATCGGGCGAGGTGCGGATAATGGGCAGTCCCAGCGTCACATTCACGCCCTCAGCCATATCGAGCGTCTTGAGCGGGATGAGGGCCTGATCGTGGTACATGCAAATGGCGACATCATAATTTGGCCGGGCCGTGGCGCTGAACATCGTATCTGGGGGAAACGGTCCCTGACAGTCGATCCCCTGTGCGCGCAGTCGCTCGATTGCAGGGCGGATGATCGTGATTTCCTCTTCACCCATCAATCCCTGCTCACCGGCGTGAGGGTTAAGGCCCGCAATCGCCAGACGCGGCGTTTCAATTCCGAAATCGCGTTTCAGGGCCGCATTTGCCGTTTGCGCTACGCTCACGATGCGATCGGTCGTCAGCGTTTCCAGCGCCTTTCGCAGCGAAACGTGAACCGTTACCGGCACGACCCTGAGTTGGGGCGAGACCAGCATCATGATCTCCTCCCCTGCCATTCCACAGAGTGCTGCCAGAAACTCCGTATGCCCCGGATACGGAAAGCCTGTCGCTGCCAGAACATGTTTGGCAATCGGGTTGGTGACGACGCCGCCAGCCCGGCCCGCAAGTGCGTATTCAACGGCCAGACGGATGCTGCTGATCGTGGCTGCGGCATTACGTGGATCGGGCTGTCCCGGGATAACGTCGGCTTCACAGAGAACTGGCAGGATGGGCAGGCTGTCGGCGAAGACCGCGCCTGCTTCTTCCGGTGTCTCGATCAGAGTGAGGGGCACTGCGGCCTCAACCAGACGGGGATCGCCCAACCAGAAAAATGCCCCCTCCTCCGAATGCCTCAGCCTGCGCCATGCTTCCGCCGCAAGCTGCGGGCCGATACCCGCCGGGTCTCCCAGCGTCAGTGCAAGTGGTCTGGAGAGGGGCATCATCAGCCTGCTTCAGCGAGAGCGGCGAGCACCCGAACCCAAGAGCGAATTCCCTTGTGGAAGGAGTCCAGCCCGTATTGTTCGTTCGGAGAATGGATCCGGTCGTCATTCTGGGCAAAGCCGATCATGAGCGCATCCAGCCCCAGAGCATCCCGGACTTCTCCGGCCACGGGAATGGAGCCACCCGATCCGACCATGGCGGCTGGAACACCCCACTCATCCGTCAGAGCCTGAAGGGCTGGAGCCAGAAACCGGCTGTCACGGGAAACTTCAAAGCCCGGAGAGCCACCATGCGCCGTAAAGGTTACACGGGCGTCTGCTGGCAGGGCTGCACGGATATGCGCGCGAAATGCTTCGCGAATGCGATCCGGGTTCTGCCCCGGAACCAGACGGAACGAGACTTTTGCCATGGCTTTGGCGGGCAGGACGGTTTTGAAGCCCTCGCCTTCATAGCCCCCCGAAATCCCGTTGATTTCGCAGCTCGGACGGCACCATGTCTGTTCGATCGCGCTGTAGTTTTTTTCGCCGGCAGCCACCGACAAACCTGCTTCGTCAAGCAGGGAGTTATCGTCGGGAAAGAGCTTGCTCCACTGCGCGCGGGTTGCGGGCGCCGGATCCTGAATGCCGTCATAGAACCCTGCAAGCGTCACACTGCCATCCGCATTCCGCAATGTGGCCAGAGCCTGACACAGAACGGCAATCGGGTTGGCCGCAGCATTGCCGTACAGGCCGGAATGCAGATCATGACTGGCGCACTGGATGACCACTTCGTCAGCCATCATGCCACGGAGCGATGTTGTGATCCCCGGTGTTTTGCGGTCGGCCATGGACGTGTCACAGACGAGTGCGACATCCGCTTTCAGTTCTGCGGCGTTTTCTTTGAGGAACGGGAAAAGGTTGGCACCACCACACTCCTCCTCCCCTTCCAGCAGAACGCTGACCCGGACTGGCAGTGATCCCGTAACCTGCTTCCATGCCCGGCACGCTTCAAGGAAGGTCATGACCTGTCCTTTGTCGTCGCTGGCGCCACGGGCAACGATCACCTTGCGGCCTGACGGTTCTTCGATCAGGCGAGGCTCAAAGGGAGGTGCCGTCCAGAGCGATTCCGGATCTGTCGGCTGAACATCGTAGTGACCATAGAACAGCACATGTGGACGACTGTCATCGTCGGCTGAGCCCTGATCATGTCCGACAACCATCGGATGACCGGGGGCTGCCCAGTGAACGTCGCGAACGTCTGCCGTCATACCCAGCTTTTCGAGTTCGCGCTGCATCCAACTGGCGGCTTTGCGGCAATCGGCAGCATGTGTGGGTTGAGTGGAAATGCTCGGAATACGCAGGATCTCGAAAAGACGTGATACCGACGCCTCCAGATGGGTGTCGACATTCTGGAGAACAGCATCAAGTTTCTCGGAATAGGCAGTCATCTTGTGTTCCATGTTCAGGCTGATTGATCTTCCCGGAGCGGTGCGGACGGACCGCTTCTTCAGGACGTGGTGGTGAGGCGGCGCGGCTGCAACCGGATCGGCGCAGGAGCGAAGGCCGTTTGAGGTTCATGATTTTTATGTGGCCGCAGTGTTACGGTCGAAGCTGTCAGAGGGGTGTCTCCTGCGGCAACGGAAAGAACGTCCTTCAAGTCATCATAAAAGGTCGAATGGATCGCGTCCTCCTCCATTCTGGCCTGTGCCTGTCGGCTGATCGTGTTCCACAGGTCTCTGTCTGTATATAATCGTATCACGGCCTGAGCGAATTTTTCGGGATCACAAAATCCACCTGACAGGCAGGTCTTTCCGTCTTCCAGTCCCAAGGTGTGGCAGACGGTCTCCGAGAGGACTGCTGGCAGTCCAGCGGCGGCGGCGTCCAGAATTTCGCGCGGGGCTGATGTCAGGACGCGGGCTGGTTCTACAAGAATACGCCGGGATCTGTAGAGGGTGACCAGATCGCTGCTTTCCGTAAAGGCTTCCAGTCGGCGATACCTTGTATAGGCAGACAGATCGATCAGATCAGACCGGTAGCCTGCCAGCAGAACTGTCGCTTCCGGCGGAAGGTCCCGGTCCAGCTTTGAGAGAACATCATGAATGAAAAAATGCAGGCCATCATGAACTGCATCACCGCTGGCATGAACAGGAAGAGCCAGAAGAATGCCTGAACGTTCTTCAAAGGACGGGGAGAGTGTCGAAGGAATTGGAGGAGATCCGATAATACGGATATTCGTCAGACCTAGAGTTTCAAGATCCGCTTTTTCTTCTTCGTTTCCGACCACGAGAGCCTGTGTCAACCAAGTCTGATCTGTATCGAGTTCCAGATCATCGAGAAACAGTTCATGGTTGTTGACGGCCCCAACGCGTCTGCGAAGATGGGACTCTCTGGCAGGGCTTGCATGCATATCCACCACCATTCCAAGTTTTGGCAATGACTGGGAATGGTGTTGTAAAATCAGTGCGACCTGCTGAAGTGTTTGCGTTCCACCGATCCAGACAGTGTCGAAGCACTCTGCCCGATCTTTTAGAAAACCTGGCAGTTCGGACAGATCGCAGTCATCCATCAGTTCGATGTCCGGGGGGAAGTCCAGCGCTGTGGCGACACAGTCATGAAGCGTCCCGTCCAGTGGGAAAACAGTCACCTGATATCCGAGCTGGCTCAGGCCAATCATCATATCCCGATGACGCAGGTAGGTGGTTCCCAGTATGGTATGAGGCAGTTGCTGGCACAGGAACAGTATTCCTGATGTTCCGACTGTGGAGCGGGCTCGCATGATACTGCTTCCAGGCAACATCTGTCGGGAGAGCAATCCTGAAAAACGACGTTTCAGCCAGGCTTCGTTGCGAGCCCGCAGGTCTGGCGCAATTGCCGGTTCAGAAGCTGATCTGTCGATCACGTCCGGGTCGTAAAGGATTTTACCGCCTGCCTGACGCAGGGAAAGGCAGATCGCCAGCATCTCCGCTTCCGGACCGATGCACTCCAGTGTCAGCCGATTATGCTCCCGCAAAGCAGAGCGCCGACAAAACAGGAGTCCGCCGGTGAAACCATCCACCCATCGCCGGAATGCGATCTCAGGTTCGTTCGCCCGCATGCCACTTCCGAAAGGCGTAAAACTCGCGTTTCTCCAGACGATGCTTCCTGCTTCCCGGACTTTGCCGTTCAGTCCCAGAGACTGTCCGCCGACCGCCCAGATCTGCGGATCCGCAAAGGCTTCAAGGGCAATCTTCAAAGAGCCGGGAAAGGGTTGGGTCCCGGCGGAAAGCAGCAGGACGATCTCGGCCCGTCCCAGTTCGAGCCCAAGTCCCAACTGTTCAGCGTGCGTGGTACGGTAGGGTGGGCGAATGATATGAATGCCGCGAACGAATCTCTCGATTTCCGAGGTTTCGTCCGTCGAGCCTGCATCAATCAGAATAACCTGTAGACTACGGTCATTATTTGCATGAAGCGCTGCAAGAGTAGAAAGCGTTTCCTGAAACTGGTTCGAAACAGGCAGGATAACGGTCATATCAGGCGCTGTTACAGGTTGAAAATTCAGAGGCGCGCGAACCAGTGACGGGATAAGCGTCTGGGCCCGCTGAAGGTCCAGTAGTTGGCACTGCTCTTCTGACGCTTCTACAGTTTTATCCTGAACAGGGCTGCCCTGTGACTGAATCCAGAGCGCAAAGGGGTCGGGAATATTGGGCTGACGCAACATGCGTTGCATCCCGCTTTGCCTCAGGAAGTCTGCGAGATCGACATCCGCCTGGGGCTGGCGTTTTTCTGAGATACCAAACCGGATGAAGTGTTCGTAGCCGTTGCGGAAGCGTCCCTGCTCCACGACTGCGCCGACATCAGGATATTGTGCAACATAAAAAGCTTCGCTGAACCAAGGATTGGGATCGTATGCTGTCGGATTGCCATTAGTCAGGTAATGATGAAGCGGGCTCTGGTACCTGTTGTTTTTCAGGTCTTCGATCACGTCAGGGTAACGGTCCAGATACCATTTGGGATCAAAATACCATGAACTCCGTCGGCGGCCGGCAGATGAAAATCTGATGAACTGGAAGAAGTCTCCCATGCTGAAATCATAATGTTGCCGCTCGGCCATACTGGCTGCGCGGAAAACTTCAGGATCAAAAAAAGCGTGAGATTTGCGGTGTTCCTGATCGCCTATCGCAAGGTAATGGTCATAACCATTACAAAAGCCCTGTGCTGTGAGAACATGCGGGCTCAGGTCAGGATTGCAGCTGAAATAATTTTCTTCGGAAAATAGCCAATGGGGCGAACGGCTCCGAAAACCGCTTTCACAGTAATGAAGAAAACCGCTGTCAAAAATCCCCAGACGGATCCCTTCCCGGACATCCGGGTTCTGACGGAGATACCACTCTTCGTCAAAGAAGCGGTTGGGAGAAAGCCCCGCTCTAGCTCCACGGGTTTTCCAGTGACGCTCCAGGCCCTCGTCACTCAGATCAAGTTCGGATGCGTTCTCTTCCTCTCGGGCTTCCTGCCGAAGCCGCTGTCCGTAACGCGTACGATACCATTCTGCGTCAAATGCAGCCCATAAAGGTGGTCGGTCACCTGCAAAAGCCGGGGATTCAAGAATATGATCTTTCGTTGACACCGAATCCTCCGGACCCACCTTTTAAGCGTCTAAGCCATTACTTTGCTTTTTATCGCTGTTGAGCGCGACGGCTCTGCCAAAGAGCATGAAAATCTATGGGCTGGATGTTCGGAGACGGAAATCCAGCCTCGCGGATAATATTCAGCATGACGTTTCGTGCTGGTGGAAACAGGAAACGCGGTGCCTCAACCAGTAGCAGGGGCTCGACCGCTTCTTGCGGAATGCGGCCTGTGAGGCCGAAAAGGCCAGTATAAGCCAGACTGATTTCGTAGAGCACCTTTGGTGTTGGTGCGTCCTGCGTCGGTGCGCTCTCAAGGCCCTGCGCCCGAATAGCCAGGCTGACCTCAAATGTGGGCTGATCCCCAAGCTGTCGGCCCGTAACATCTACCGTCATGCCGATATGAGGCTGGGATGGAAGGTCGCGGTAAACATCTGGGGTATTCTGAATATCGATTAACAAAGTACGCAGATATTGCGACCCGATAACCAGAGATGAGGAAGAAGGCAGGGAATCTGATACATCAAGGCTGGCAGGACTGCCCGTCACGGTATCGGTGTAAGTCTGATCCATTGGTTCGCTTCCTCATGCGGTCGTTACCCCGTCCACCCTGTATTGCACTGAAATGCAATCAAATGTGGCGCGCGGCACTCTGTCACGATGCTTCAGCTTTGACCAGCGGTACGATTTGAGATGTGCCTGTTCTCCAATATCCCTGTTTCTGGTCGAAAAGCCGGTTTTTTGGAAAAAAGAGCCTGCTTTATTTCCTCACTCGTGCAGTCACGGATCTTCTGCGATACATTGGGAATGATATCGCCATCCTGCACAATGTCAGCACTGGCGCATGATGCATGCCCGTATCGGACATCATGACTGCTGACAGGAAAACATTCTTCCTGCCCGCGCGCCTTGTTGCGCTGCAGACAGCACGATAGGACCATGTTCATGCTCAGATTGCTCATTCTCGTTATTCTTCTTGCGGTCCTGATCGTTTTTGCCCTGAGCAATACGGATCTGGAACCCATCTGGCTGGTCTCCTTTGGCTGGCATCTGTCGATTGGCACGCTTGTTCTGGGTGTCGGCGTGGTTGCGCTGCTGCTCGGCTTCCTGATCGGCCTGATCGGTGACATGCAGCAGCGCTCACGTGCGCGTCGGGCGGAGCAGCATGTCCGCACGCTGGAGAGCCAGCTTGTAGAGCTTCACCAGCGTCTCGACCGCTTGCAGAACCCGACAGCCCCCCTCTCCTCTTCCATTGTTTCTTCAGAGCCAAAGGTCTGATCTTCAGTATGTCCCGCCGCACACGACTGATCGTAGCCCTCGATACTGCTTCGCGTACTCAGGCCCAGCATTGGGCAGACAGCCTGAAAAATGACGTCGACGCCATCAAGCTGGGCCTCGAATTCACCTACGCCTGCGGGCTGGAGGCTGTGAAAACGGTGTCCGAAGGGCATCGGTTGTTTCTGGACCTGAAACTGCATGATATCCCCCATACAGTCGCATCGGGCCTGTCCGCCCTCGCCCCGCTGAAGCCGACCCTAACGACCATCCATGCCAGCGGCGGCGCGGAAATGACTTCGCGCTCCAGAGAAGCTCTTGAAGTAGCTTTTCCAGAACAGGTAGAACGTCCGAAACTGCTGGCAGTCACCGTTCTGACCAGCATGAATGCTGAAGGTCTGCTTGAGACCGGTGTGAATGCAACACCTCAGGAACAGGTGCTCAGGCTCGGGAAACTTGCCATTCAGGCTGGTGCAGATGGCCTGATCTGCTCCGCGCATGAAATAGCTCCTCTGCGCGATGCTCTGGGTGACGATCCCATTCTGGTCGTTCCTGGCATTCGTCCTGCTGGCAGCGCGGCCGACGATCAGAAACGCATCATGACACCTGCTCAGGCTGCCAAAGCGGGAGCAGACTGGATTGTCGTAGGGAGGCCCATCACGAAAGCAGCCGACCCTGTTCTGGCTGCCAGAGCCATCATGGAAGATCTCGCCAGCGTATGACGGCGATCAAGATCTGCGGCATCCGCGATGTTCAGACGATGGCGCTCTGTGTCCGCTTGAAAGTGGACTGGGTTGGTTTCGTATTTTGCGAAACCTCCCCCAGAGTCGTGACAGCCGATCAGGCATCGCGGCTTCACAGCAGCGCACCATCCGCGCAGGAAAACGGTCCTCTTCGGGTAGGTCTTTTTGTAAAGGCAGACGATAGATCGATTGAGAGGGTTCTTCAGGCAGTCCCGTTGGACATTCTACAGATTTACGATACGTCTGATCGCGCTATCGCAATCCAGTCTCGCTTTGGGCTCCCTGTCTGGCGGGCTTGTGGCATTGCCTCATGCTCTGATCTGCCGACAAACCCACAATTGGCCGGATACGTTGTCGAAGCACCCAAGCAGGCACAGGACAGTCGCCCGGGAGGGCTCGGCCGGACCTTCGACTGGTCTCTGACGCAAAACTGGTCCCCTCCTTCGTTCTGGATGCTCGCTGGTGGCCTGAATCCTCAGAATGTTCGGAAGGCAATTCAGGACAGTCAGGCTCCGGCAGTAGATGTTTCTTCAGGGGTTGAAGCATCACCGGGATACAAATCTGCTGAACTTATTGAAAAATTTGTCGCAAATGCCCGAAAGGGGCTTGATCTGACGTCAAACCTTTCGTAAACACCGCCTCGCTCGACAGGAGAGATGGCCGAGCGGCTTAAGGCGCACGCTTGGAAAGCGTGTGTACGTTAATAGCGTACCGTGGGTTCGAATCCCACTCTCTCCGCCAGCGATACCCCCACCATTAGTGACCGTTATTGACCAAGGGCCGCCAAATCTGCCCTTTTCCTCCATCTGGTTTGTGTCCATTAATGGCGAGAACAAACCATGAACCGCAATGCAAGTGGGGGTATCAATGGGGGTATCGTTTTTGAGCTGGGGGTATCGGTGCTGACAGACGTTGCCGTGCGCAAAGCCGCGCCGAAAGAATCGCCGTATAAGCTCAGTGATGCGCAGGGCCTCTATCTGCTGGTGAAACCCAACGGGACGAAGCTCTGGCGCCTGAAATATCGCTTCGGAGGGAAGGAGAAGGCACTGTCCTTCGGTGCTTACCCGGAAGTAAGCCTTATCAATGCTCGACGCGCACGAGAGAGCGCCCGCGAGGAGTTACGCAACGGGCAGGATCCTTCCCTAACTCGCCAGCAAAAACGCGCTGAGGCCGTTCGGACCGACAATCAGTTCCGCACTGTGGCTCTTGCGTGGATCGCAGCACACGGGAAGCAGTGGACGCCCCAGCACCGGTCCGAGGTCCAGAGCACACTGGAACGCTTTGTCTTTCCGAAGATTGGTAGCTTGGCTCTCGATGCCATCACGCCTCCGATCGCTCTGGATGTAGTGCATTCCATCGAGAAGAAGCAGGCTGGCGAGACCGCGCGGCGCGTCCGGCAACGCATGGGGGCGATATTCGCGTACGGGATTGCCTGTGGCCTCGGCACATCCAATCCGGCCGATCAGATCAAGGGCGCTCTCGCTCCACTCCAGAAAGGTCGGCAGCCTGCCATCATCCAGCTTGAGCCTCTCAAGCGGATGATGCGCCGGATTGAGCATACACCTTCACACCCTATCACACAGCTCGCGCTCCGCTTTCTTGCCCTGACGGCTGTTCGGTCTGGAGAGGTGCGAGGCATGCTTTGGAGCGAGTTGGATGACGAGTTATGGGTCATACCGGCCGAGCGAATGAAGATGCGCAGGGAGCATGTGGTCCCACTCTCAACGCAAGCCCGGGTCATCATTCAGCTCATACGACCGCTGACCGGACGCGGGCCGCTCGTGTTCCCAAATGTACGGTGGGCTCATAAGCCAATGTCGGAAAACGCGATGGGCTATCTGATCAACCGGACCGGGTATGCGGGCCAGCATGTTCCGCATGGCTTTCGGGCCTCGTTCTCGTCGATTATGAACGAAAGGCGCCCTGAGGATAGGGCAATCATTGATCTGATGCTGGCCCATGTTCCGAAAGATGCTGTGGAGGCCGCATATAACCGGGCTCAGCACATGGAACGCAGAAAGCAGATCAGCCAGGAATGGGCCGATCTGCTTCTGAAAGATGCTATGCCGTCTCGAGATCTGCTTCAGACGGTACGGAGGTCGGCAAGCTATTGAGCCACCTCGCCACGTCGCTTTCGCGCCATCGCACGCATCGGACGCTCAACTGGATCGGGGCTGGAAAACGCCCGGCCTTGATCTTGCGGTAGAGATTGCTGGGCGTGGTTCTGAGCTTATCGGCTACTTCCTGAGCCGTCAGCAACTGGTCCAGTGTTTCACTCATCTCGCCCTCCCTTACGTACTATGGTCCAGCCCATGCGGTTCAGTTCGTACAGAACGCGATCAACGCGCTCGCCGGGAGAAACGCCATGCTTCTCTTTGCGGGCCATACCCTGCTGCTGAAGGGCTTCGAGCACATCGCACTTTATTTCTGCGTTTCTTATTACGTCACTCATCCCCGTTCCTCCGCATCCATGGCTGCGTCGATCTCTTTCCGAGCATTGGAGGCGCATTCCCAATCGATAGGATGATCTTCGCGGTTACCGTCAAGAACGGCGAAGGCTCCTTGTTTCTCCAGCCAATCCAGCCGCTCCGTATCCGTCCGCTCGCTCATGCTCGATACTCCGGGTATTCTGGATAGAGCGGCATCAGGGACAGGGCAGCCGTTCGGCCGGTGTCAGTGAGGACAAAGTATGCCTCGCCTTCATTCCAGTCCCTGCCGGTATTTCTGGCCAGGCCAGCATGAGCGAGACGGGACATCGTCCTGTCATCGGTCGAAGTGTAAAACCTGCCGTTCTCCAATGTGTGGGTCAGTGCTGATTTCTGCTCGCTATCCAACGCCGCGACTGCGTGGTCCGCCAGCGGTAAGATTAGGCTCAGGACCTATTAATTTATTGAACTGAGCGAGAGGTTGTGATTCACAGGCTTACCGATGGAGGGTAGGCCTGTGAGTGAGGTATTTTTGTTGTCTGAGCGCCAGA
>NZ_JABCQO010000012.1 GCF_015244675.1 Gluconobacter cerevisiae
CTTCTGCGGGCCGCAAGACGCTCAATCTGTCGAAACAGGCTCGTGCCGCCTGATCGTTCCTTTATTGTTCATGCCAAACGTTGTTTAGCGTACCATCCACACGATGGCCTCGGTATGTGACAGGTCACGAAAATGGGGCAGCTTCCACACTACCCCAGAGGAACTGCCTCATATTTTAGTAGGCATAACTCAGCACAAGTAAACACAACTCGATACGAGTTAGCGGTCTATCGGTCTTGAGAACTGTGCCAGATGCGCAGGATTTCGACCGTTGAATCTGCGATGCGATAGACGATTACATACGGCCAGCAGGACACCAGTTCTCGCGTGCCAGGGACAAGGCCCGGTCGGCCTCGTTCCGGTAGATATTCGAGACGGTCACAGGCTGCGACTATCTGAATAGCAACACGGCTTGCTGCTGCGGGGTTTTCTTCCCCTATGTGATTTCTAATACTTTGGAGGTCATCGACCGCTGGATCGGTAATATCAACGATGAAATTTTGCACGATTACCCGCGCTGTGGTGCAGGTTTTTCGTGTTCCGTACCCCAAGAGAGGAGCCAGTTACGCACCTCAGAATAGGGACGCTTGCGCCCTTCATCTGCGGCGCGGATTCCGTCTCGAACGGCGTCAGCAAAAGCTGTCGTCTCGGCGTCGTCATGCTGGACAATCGGGTGTGCGCTCATCATGCCGCTCCTGTCGCTCAATCAAGTTCAGACATTGATACTACCGGAAAACGGTAGTTTTAGCCGCTAAAATCTCTTTGCTTCATAAGCAGGCAGGCTAACACGGCAAAAAATTGGTTCAGACCCGGAGCGAGCGCAGCGCGGGAGCGGCGTAGCCCGCCCGTCAGGGCGTCCGGACATAGTTCTCATTTCAATCAGAGGGTGTATTTAAAGATTGAAACAAACCAATAAGGTGGAAAATGGATATCAATATCATTTCAGAAAATGTTCCAACATCATTCGATCTTGTTTGTTCGAAATGCGACTGGTCTGGCGTTGGAACGATAGAAATTCCTAAAAATATAAAAGAAATGTCAGTAGGAGGGAAGATAACATTTGAAAATGCTAAGTGCCCCAAATGCAAAGACGGTGATATTTATGGAGTTAGTGGTAAATATAAAAGAAATGATGTAACAAATCATATGGATAGAATTGGAGACTATGAATCTGCTCCAGAATTATAATTTTTACTCGTAAATTTTCTTGTAAGAGATGAAATTTATTTTGTCGCCCATCCTATAACTCAATGTCTTGCCTTTTCTTCGGAAACGGCGAACATTGTACCTAGAAACGGCGAAAGGCCGGAGCAGCAACTCCGGCCTTTCAGCTTGACCCGCCAGATCGAGTGGACGGGCCAGCTTTCCGAGAGAACGATAACCCAAACTGGGTAGTTCCCTCAAGAGAAGATGGTCAGTCCGAGTGAGGATAGACAATGACCATCGCTTCCAAGACTTCCCATTCCCTGACTAAATGGCAGATCATCCGTCGGTTTCAGGCTGTGCTTCGTCGCTTCCGGTCGGAAGGTAAGCTGACTCTTGGGGAAGCACATGCGCTGGCGGTTCTGCCGGAGTTCATGGGGGACGATGGGGCTATGTTCCCTAGTCACGAAGCAATGGCAGAGAAGTCAGGCGCCAGCCGCCGGACGGTTATCAATGCTCTGAATCGGGCCTATGCGCTCGGCATCGTGAAGCACACGCCCCGCTATCAGTATGATCGCCAGCTTGGGAAGCGGGTGCGGACATCGAACGCATATGAGATCGTTCTGTCGGCACTCCAGCAGGTGGCGCAGGCGGCCCGGCACTTCATGCGGACAGTGCGTGCTCACCTAAGTGCAAGACCTGCACAGGAACGTCCTTCTAGTTCTTTTTTAAGACCTGAAAGGGTCTTTCAGCCCCCCCAAATGACCCATGCGGAGATGGTCGCATGGTGTCTGAAGGAAGCGAAAGCCACCTGACGGCACCTAAGTGCAAGACCTCATTCTGACCTAAGTGCAAGCCAGTCTGACCTGAGTGCAAACGCATGTCCGGACGCCCTGACGGGCGGGCTACGCCGCTCCCGCGCTGCGCTCGCTCCGGCCTTGGAAGGACGGAAAAACCGGGCAAGAGGGGATTTGCTCAAGGGGTATGAAGTGAGGCGGCAGCGAGACCGGCAGAGCCTCACCTAGAAGGCCGCAAGTCCTGACTGGTCGTAGGCTTCTGCTTCATTCCAATCTTCTGAATGCTCTATGGAGTTGGACGTAGCTTCACGAGGACTGTTGAGCGTTCCCGCCCATCGCTCGGCCTCTTTGAGTGGGTCAGCCGGTCGGAGCAGCCGGAACAGGTGGTTCTTTGACCATGCCCATTTTCCGGCTGGGTCGATGCGTTCCAGTGGTGTTGAGACGAACCAGCAGTCAGACGGGCCGAGCACTGGATGAGATCGCGCCCATCCTGCCAGAACCGGGCCGACATTCGGAATCCTGACGATCTGCCAGTGATCGACCGATGGTAGGGACGGGGATGCCACCATCTCCGCCGGTGGGTCGGAGTAGTGGCCGGTTTCCTGTGCTTGTCGGGTCAGATCGTCATAGTCCCGACGCAGTGCACGGGCGCGCTCGATGGGGGTCATGTCGTACCGAATTTCTCGTGGGTAATCGGAAGGGGTCAAGGGGGTTTCCCCTTGCACACGGATTGAAGCGGAGCGGCCCTTTAGGGCCAATCGGTAGTGTGTTACTTCTTGCATAGCAGGAAGGAATGACAGGTGGCAATTTTCGCGGCGGTTCGTGCGGGTGCTCTCAAGTCCATCGGGACGGGTCGAGGCGGAATCCTCTCAACGGAATATCACGCCAAGCGTCTCGATCCGGTCTCCCAGAAACGACACGTTCGGGACAGTGATCCGATAGCGTGGAGCAAGGCGGAAGGCCCCACGGATTACGTGGAAGCGTTCAAGGCGCACAAGCGGGCCACTGGTGCCAGTGAGCGGAAGGGTGCGGATCTCGGGATGGAGTTCAAGGTGGTGGTCAGTCCTGAATGGCTGGCCGAAACCGGAGACCCACATGACGCGGCTAATCCGAGGGTGCAGCAGCTCGTCGATGAAGCGAAGGCATGGGCCGAAAGTTGGGGTGGTGCCGGTGCCGTCTGGGGGCTGCGCTATGACACCGACGAAAAAGGCTCCGGGGTGGTTGATGTGTTCATGTCGCCAGTCCGGGAACAACGGCACAAAAGCGGGAAGTCCAAGCCGGTTATTTCGTGTCGGAAGGCGAAGGAGGAGCTATTGGCCTCTGAACGTGCCCTAGAGCCTGATTTAAAGACCTCTGGGGCTGCTATGCAGTCCAGTTGGGCACGTTGGGCGCGGGAGAGGCTGGATCGCCGTCTAGAGCGCGGAAAACCGAAAATAGAGACGGGTGCCGTTCATCAAAATGCTGACCTGTATGCCCGAATTGCCGAGCAGAAAGAGGCCGATCTTCGGAGGCGGGAAGAGGCTCTGGCAGAGCGGGAAGCGGCCTTTGCGGAACGGGAGCAGAAGGCGCAGGAGGTTCGGGCTGGCTCAAACCAGTTTGCTGCGGCATTCCGGGCCGGTGAGGTTCGCAGGGTTGGCCCGTCACCGAAAGTACCTGACCGGCTGGGGTGGTGGGCAGCCAAAGATATGCCAGAGGCACGACGTGAGGAGTTGCGGGCGGCATGGCGTTTAACTGCCCTGCCTGTGCGGGAGGCCTTGGCAGAGGTGTCCAGTGCTGCGCTGGCGGTTGAGGAGCGAAGCCAAGCGCTAAAGGAGCCGGAAGTAGCGATTGAGAAGGCAAAAGCTGAGGCGATTGCAGCACTTCGAGAGGACTTTGACACTCTCAAGCGGGCATGGGTGCGCAATGAGGCGACCTATAACGTCAGCACGTCAGGGGACTGGCGCTGGTGGTTAGCTGAGGGCCTGACAGTTGCCCGGAAGAACCGGCTGCAAGCCTGCGTTCGGAGTGTCGGGGAAATGGTAGGCTTCATGGCGCAGCAGTTTGAGGAAATGGTTAATGGGGTTCTGCAATACATTTCCCCGTCCGCCCGATCTGAGTTCGAGGCCGAATGGTCAGAGGCTGTTGAGCGTGGCTATGCGCCAGAATGGAACGGTGTAGGAGATGGGCCGGGTGAGGCGTCCGGCGCATCATCCAGCGGCCCCTCGCTCGGTATGAGGCCATCGTGTGGAAAGTACGCTAAACAACGTTTAGCATGAACAGTAGAAGAACGTCTGGGTAGCGTGATCTTGCCTGAGGGCAAGCCGCTGTTTCTTTGTTGAACAACGGCAAGCAGCACGGAAGTTAGCGGATGAAATATCCGCTAACGCGCCAATATGCCTGTTCACGCGAAAGTACGACGGTTTCAACCGCGTTGGGTTTGTTAGCGAAACGCGTCTGGAACTGAATGATCTGATAGTCACCCGCTGGCGCGCCCGGCAGCGTTTTTGTCTGCATCACGCTTTGGAAAGTGCGTGATGACGGGCGTCCCAACGGTTGTCGTACAGACTGGATCGTAGTGGCCCACTGCGCCGGGGTGATCTTTGCCTTGAACAGTGTGCCTGCGGCTTGCCAGCTTGCATCCCACTGCCCTTCATCAAGCAATTCGACCCATTTGCGGGCATCGGCCGATGCCTTTGTTTCGGCAGGACGGGCAATGCTTGTCGAAATATTCTGGGCGGAAACCCGGGCGTCGTCCTGCCCGCTGATGGTCAAAAGCGCTGCGGCCGCAATGATAAGAGACATGATAAGCATTCCTCCGGTAAGCCACGCCAGGCGATGCCCCGACGATCGCGGCGGTGCTGGCTCTTTGGCTCTATCCACCGAAGAAGTTGCTTCGGCACCCCCAATTTCTTTGGGGCCGACATTATTGGGGGTGCCCCCATCCATCTCGGCGAGACGTCGGGCAGCTTCACGGCTGCTCGAAACGCCCAGCTTGCGCCGCGCATCGCGTAGGCGGTCATTTATTGTGTGCACCGACAGACCAAGCGTATTGGCGATGGATTTCGCGTCATGGCCGACCAGAAGCAGACGTAGAGCTTCTTTCTCGCGCGCGCTGAGAACCACTTGATCGTCTGTTGTCATGATACAGCCGATGGTGTCGGCCGCGCGACGCCAAGACGCTTCATCTCGCGATAGACAGTCGATCGCCCGATCCCGAGCTGACGCGCCGCTTCAGTCGGCGACACGCTCGCCGCGATAAGTTTTAGCGCCGCGCTGATCTTGTCGTTGTCGAGCGGCTGCCGCCCCGGCAGCCTGCCCTTTGCTCTCGCCGCTGCAATCCCGTCGCGTGTACGTTCTGAGATCAGTCGCCGCTCAAAATGCGCAATGGCGCCGAAGACGTGGAAGATCAGCTCTCCGGCTGCGGAGGAAGTGTCGATTTTCTCCTCCAGGCTGAGCAACGCTATTCCGCGTGAGCGGAGCATGGTCACCGTTGTCAGCAACTCTCCCAGTGAACGACCGAGGCGGTCGAGCCGCACAACCGCAAGCGTATCGCCCTTGCGTGCGTATTCCAGCAGCTCGTCCAGTCCTGGTCGCTCCATGCTCTTGCCCGACATCACATCGGTGAACACACGGATCGTACCGGCTTCTTCCAATCGCATACGCTGCCCGGCCACATCCTGATCACCGGTACTGACACGCGCGTATCCCAGAATGCCGCCCATGGCACCGTCTCCCAAACGACCGTTCTGTGGACACTGAGTGAATGACCATTCCGGATCGACAATATCCGTCCACATAATGCGTCTCTTTACTCTCCGCTGTCCATAGCCGAGACTGACCTTTTGTGGACGGAATGACAGCGTGACCAGGCTCAAACATCACCTGCTGACAGCCCAGGAACGGGATCAGATGCTCGCCATCCCGACAGACCGGGACAGTCTGGTCCGCCTTTACACTTTCGAGCCATCGGATCTGGATATCATCGGTTCCCGGCGCAGGCGACGCACCCAGATGGGCGTTGCCGTGCAACTGGCGTTACTCAGGCACCCGGGAACAACACTGGCTCAGTTTGTGCAGGACGTCGGATCGACGCCATCCGCGTTGGTCGCCTTCGTGGCAGACCAACTTGAGCTTTCCGGCAGCGACCTCGCCGATTACGCCGCGCGGGAGCAGACGATGACCGATCATGCCCGCGATCTGATGACGATCCTTGGCCTGCGCGCGCCCCAGAGAGTCGATATCCCGTTCATGATCGAGGCTGCGGCAAACGCAGCCTGGGCCACGGACAGCGGCATCGTAATCGTCCGGGCCGTGATGGACGCGCTACGCCATGCCAAAATCGCACTCCCTTCGATTTCAACCATCGAACGCGCCAGCATTGCGGGACGGGCGCGGGCCCGACGGAAGACCGCGCAGGCGTTAACGCAGGGCCTCACAGGCGATCAGGTCACGGCGCTGGATCGGCTTTTCGCCACAACGCCTGAAGGGAGCATCAGCCAACTTGCCTCGCTCAAGACCATACCGGTTGCCGTCAAGCCGGATCACATCAAGCGCATTCTGGAATTGTTGAGACAGGTTCGACAGATCGGGATTGATCCCGTCGTCGCCAAGCGCATTCACATCGACCGCTTTCACCAATACGTCCGGGAAGGCCGGATATCTCCGGCCTCGATGATCGAGCGCTACACGCCATCACGCCGTTACGCCACGCTCGTCGCTTTCCTGATCGATGCCGAGGAACGTCTGACGGACAGCGCCCTGGACATGGCTGACAAGCTGGTCGGCAGCATCTTTACCCGGGCACGGAACACAAAGGCCCGCAGCTTTTCGGCAACGTCGAAGAACGTCGCACGCCTGATGCGCCTGTTTCAGGCGACCATCGATGCCTTGGCCGAGGCGGCCAGCGACGGCAGAGATCCCATGGAAACTCTGGATGCCACGGTCGGATGGGCGACCCTGTTGAAAGCAAGGTCAGAGGTTGGGGCGATCGCCAGGACTGCCGACCTCGATCCTCTGACAGCCGCTGCGGAGCGTTATATTACCCTTCGAAAATTCGCGCCCGATCTGCTGGAAACGCTGGAATTCCAGGCAGGAAGAGGAGGCGCCAAGACCCTGGCTGCGATCACGTTGTTGCGGAACCTCAACAGAGCAGGCAAACGCGATTTACCTGGCGACGCACCGATGCCGTTTCGCAAGGAATGGCAGAAGATCGTTATCGATCAGGATGACAAGCCCAACCGGCGTCTGTGGGAAATCGCGACGCTCGCGCATTTGCGCAACAAGCTGCGTTCCGGTGATGTGTGGATCGAGCGGTCGGCCAATTATCGTCGCTTCGACAGCTACATGCTCAGTACGGAGCAGGCAAAACCGTTCATTGCCGAACTTGACCTTCCCCTGTCGGCGGATGAATGGCTGGATCAGCGCGCTCGCGAATTGGATAAACGCCTGAAGAAGTTTGCGCAAAGCCTGAAACGCGACGCTTTGCAAGGCGTACGATTCCGAGACGGGCACCTCCAGATATCGCCGATACGCGCAACAACGCCTCCCAAGGCGGAAGACCTGGCGCAACAGCTCAACGCCCTGATGCCGCCAATCCGCATCACGGAGCTGCTGCACGAGGTGGCGCAGGCCACCGGTTTTTTGAACGCCTTTACCAACCTGCGCACGGGCGAAGCCTGCCCCCACGAGAACGCGTTGCTTGCTGCCATTCTGGCGGACGCTACCAATCTGGGGCTGTCACGCATGGCTGCCGCGAGTCACGGCGTTACCCGTGATCAGCTCTTCTGGACCCACGACGCTTACGTCCGCGACGAAAATTACCGCAAGGCGCTGGCTATCCTCATCGACTCTCACCATCGTCTGCCATTTTCCCGCATCTGGGGTGAGGGTTCGAGTTCAAGCTCCGATGGACAGTTCTTTCGCGGGGCCAAGCGCGGTGCCTCAGGCGGAGACGTCAATGCCCGCTATGGCGTCGACCATGGGTTCAGCTTTTACACGCATGTGTCTGATCAGCGCGCCCCATACCATGTGAAGGTCATCTCGGCTGCGACACACGAAGCGCCATACGTGCTCGACGGCCTGACCAATCATGGAACGGGGCTTAAAATCACCGAGCATTATACCGACACGGGTGGTGCCACCGACCATGTCTTCGCGCTCTGCGCCCTGTTGGGTTTTCGCTTTTGCCCACGCCTGCGCGACTTTCCGGATAGACGCCTGGCGTCCATCGCACCGGCCAGTTCCTATCCCTCCATCAGCCCGCTGCTTGGCAAAACCATCCGCACCGACATCATTCGGGAACAATGGGAGGACGTGCTGCGGCTTGTCGGATCAATCAAGGCCGGGCATGTCGCGCCCTCCAGGATGTTGCGCAAGCTTGCTGCCTATGAGCGCCAGAATCGGCTCGACGTCGCACTCCAGGAAATCGGCAAGATCGAGCGCACTCTGTTCATGCTCGACTGGCTCGAAACCCCTGATCTGCGGCAGAGATGTCAGGCAGGGCTCAACAACAGCGAGCAGCGGCATGTGCTGACCCAGGCAATCCATACCTTCCGCCAGGGACGGATCATCGACCGCAGCCATGAAGCCCAGCAATACCGGGCGTCGGGCCTCAATCTCGTCATCGCGGCGATCGTCTACTGGAATACAGTCTATCTGCAAACCGCCGTCACACATCTGCGCTCAACATCGGCGGTCGTCCCGGAGGACCTGCTGGCGCATACTTCCCCGGTGGGATGGGAGCACATCGCCTTTTCCGGAGACTTCCTCTGGGACAAAGCCGCAGCTTCTGCGGGCCGCAAGACGCTCAATCTGTCGAAACAGGCTCGTGCCGCCTGATCGTTCCTTTATTGTTCATGCCAAACGTTGTTTAGCGTACCATCCACACGATGGCCTCTCAAAGGCGAAATCGCCGAAAGCATGAAAGCGCAGATCGTGATGGCGGGCACTCGTGTTCGACGGGACGAAATCAGCAAGCGGGCCGGATGGTTCGCCACCATGATCGTGGGCGGAACCGTCTTCGGAATTATCCTCGATCACCTGATTTAGGTGTGTCCAAAACGGACACACCACCTCGGGCCAATAAGCGCTGTTCAGACAATACTCAAAGTCGCAGACTACGGGCGGATACTGACCACCCCAACACAGGAGTGCTCAATGCCGCCGCCCTTCAAACAATCCTTTTTGATTACAGGTCTGGCTTTCTCGGCCGGACTTGGCCTCAGCGGTTCGTGCCAGGCGCAGTCGATTGAAGTGCCGAACGGCCTCCCGGAAGTCCCGCATGTCGTCTATCCGGAAGTCGGCCTGCCGAACTTTACGGTACCGGCCGGGACCGTCCAGCAGATCGGCGGAGACGGCAAGGTCATCCAGACCACTCAGCCGGTCTCGACGGGGTCAGACTCACTGCAAACGCTTTATAGTAAAGCGTGGGGCTATCAGGCCGCCGACAATGCTTCCGCCATCGGTGTAAACCCCGCTGCCTTGGCCGCGACTTGCCAAGTGGAGTCCGGCTGCCAAAATGTCCATACGGCGAATAGTTCAGGAAACACGATCACTGGCGCCTTCCAGATGTCGAATGGCACATATTCCCAAGAGATGAGCAAAGCCCTTGCGGACAATCCGGGGTTAGCCACCAGCATTACGTCTGGAACAGCAGGTCAGCAGGATCCTGCTACGCAAGCCGTTGCAGCCGCACAATATCTAAAGGATGCCGCCCAGTCCCTTCAGGCGGCAGGCGTCACCAATCCTACCGCGCTAGACACACGAAGCTATTATAATTTCGGCCCCTTAGCCGGAAAGCGGATTGCCGTTGCATCAGACGATGCACCGATGAGCGATGTTCTGACCAGTTATTCTTCGGACCAACTCGCGAAAAATGGAATCTCGGCGGGAGAGACGGTGGGCCAATGGAGACAGGCTACCGCAAACAAAATGGGCACCGGGGCGAACGCCTCTGTACTCTCTTAAAAAACAGAGGGATCATATGTTGATGACTAAAGCTTTCACTTTTGTGACCTTCGGTCTGGCACTAGCCAGCCTGTCCTCCGCCCATGCTGCTGGCAAGCACCCTGTCAGAGTTCTGCCAGGTTACACATGCATGGCTATCAACCAAACCGACGAACAGGCGATGGACTTCAACCATCCGGCGATGTTCAAATCAGCACCGTCCGATACAGCCAGCGATGCAGGACTTGCTGACGTCCAAATGGCAATCAAGACCGGGGCCTCACCAGTAAACGGGTATCTCCCCACGCTGCGGATTGATTTTAAGCCTGCATGGGTGAAAGCCACGCTGGTCAAACCTTATGCAGCCGCAGCCGACCCAAAAGCCCGTTGTGTCCCGGCCGTGATGTCTGATGGCACACAGGGATTCATGTATCCCCACAATTAATCCGCCATCATCACGACTGATGACGATCAGGCAGCCTCCGGGCTGCCTTTTTCGTATTCCCTGAGCCTGGACGTGGAGACACCGGAAGCCACCACGTCACGGGCAATGTCACCCGGCTTTGCGGATCTCGGCGAGAATGGGATCGGCCTTTCTCTGCCGGGGACAGGGATGGGCCACATGGGCCGCTTCCAGATCCAGTAACCATAAAGACAGATCAGCCGGAAGAGAGGACGTGCCCTCCAGGCAGCGCCGGAACTGGTTGCGGTGCATGTCGCATTTCTCGGCGGCCTGACGCTCGGACCATCCGATCCGGAACAGGGCAAGAGACAGGCGCGGCCCGGTCAGGCGCTTCGGGCGGCTATCGAGAGGGGAAAGGCTCTTCGTCATAAGAGCATCCTGCCGCCGCGTTCTGCGACTGAACGTAAAAAAACGCGCCTTAAAAACACGCCACCAGATAGGCCGCAAAGCCCGGAAAACCTTGCCATTTCTCGCAAAAACTGCTAATTCCCTCTTATGAGTTCAGCCAAGACCCTTTTCGCTCCGACGCCTTTTTCCGCCCTTTCGGATGAAGAGCGCGCGCGCCGTCAGGATGCGGTCGAATGGACTCTCGCGGCCCAGAGACGGCAGGGCTACACGCATGATCCCCTTATCGAGGCTGCCTGCCAGTCTTTCGTCGCGGGACAGATCGACCTCGCCGAACTGGGGCGGAGACTGAATCCCGCCCTCTGACGCGTCAATGCCTCCTGCCCACGGCTACACCTACCCGAATGTCTCGGATGATCCTGACCAGACGGACGTTCTGCGAAACCGTCTCGGCCTGCGCCGCCATTCCGAGCTTCACCCCGAAGAGTACCGCCGCACCAGTCACAGGATTCTGGAAATCCGGATGGGTCTGGGGCCGTCCGGCCATTTCGATGCCGACCACCTGAAGGCCATCCATCGGCATATCTTCCAGGACGTCTATGAGTGGGCTGGTCACATGCGCCACGAAAGGCCGGTCGTGGACGGGGCACGGGTCGAACCGATCGGCTCCATGCGGAAAGGGTCAACAACCTTCCTGCCCGGCTCCCATAT
This sequence comes from Gluconobacter cerevisiae, assembly GCF_015244675.1. Lineage (GTDB taxonomy): Bacteria > Pseudomonadota > Alphaproteobacteria > Acetobacterales > Acetobacteraceae > Gluconobacter > Gluconobacter cerevisiae. The sequence continues at coordinate 11,383 of NZ_JABCQO010000012.1, forward strand.
CGACATGGGGCTAAACGAGGCCTTCAAGCCCATCCGCAACCCGGATGTGCTGAAGAACTCCACGCCGGAGCAGTTCGCGGCCGTCGCCGGAAAGGTTCTAAACGAACTCAATTATGTCCACCCGTACAGGGAGGGCAACGGCCGAACGCAGGACGCGTTCATCGCGGAACTCGGCCGTCATTACGGGCATAACGTGGACCTTTCCGTCATCACAAGAGCCCGCATGGTGTCCGCATCCATTGCCGGCACGCAGGATCCGGATCACCCTGCTATGCCGGCCTTGCTGACAGATGCCACCGATCCCACCCGTGCGCGTGCCCTTAAGGAGCTGATGCAGGACATGGGCTCTGGCCCTGCCGCAAGGCCGCTGGATGACCTCGTCATCCGCACGGCCGCGCCTGGGGAAACGGTCTCGGGGATCTTCAAGGCACGGACCAGCCTCTCCGGTGCGTTCGAAACGCCTGACGGGATCGTGGCGGTGCCTGTCGCGGATCTTCGAAACGCCGTCCGACAGGATGGCGGATACACTGTCACCGTGCAGTCCGATTTTTTGACGGCCTCTGCTGCTCCAACGCTTCGGCCCGTGCCGCGTCCGGTCATCCCGGCTGTCTTCGGGCCTGCGGAAGAGAAGCGCGAAAGCGCGCTCCTGGCGCAGGCCAAAGAAGAAGGCCGCAAGGCCGCCGCATCTCTTCATGCGTTCTGGTCGGCCCCGCCGTCCCTCGTCTGCCGCGACATCGAGGCCGCGATCCGCCAGGAGGGCGGCGATGCAGCACAGGCCTTCAACGGCATGAAGGCCGGGGGCCGTCATGCGGCGCTCGGGAAAGAGATCGAAAAGGAACTGCGCCATAATCCCACCTTCGCGCACGAGCTGGGCAAGGTGCAGAAGGACATGGCAGCCTATGGCGACAGTCGGGAAAAGGCCTTTGCGTTTGGGGCCGCTCACGGTCGGGAAACAGAAATCCTGACAGACCTGGCCGGGACGGATCGGGAAATAGCCCGCCATGCCAGCCGGACTCCCACCTCTGAACCGGGCCGCGCCCTGATTCAGACCCTGACCGGCCAGCCCGCCCTAAACGCCACGGTAGACCCGACAGGCCGCCCGTCTCTTTCGTCTGCCCGAACACCCGGCCCCGGCTGATCGCCCCCTGTTTTCCTAGACCCATCCTGCCCGTGCGGCGAGCACATTGACGGCGACGAGAGTGGAACGACGGTGGCGTTTTCCTGAGCCCATCCTGCCACCGGCCAAGACGGGCGACGGGACAGGCCGTCAAGCCCGGAGCGTCCTGAGCAAGGGAGGCAGGCTTGCGGCTGATGCGGGGTCGCGTGCGGCCCTGCAGCAGACGCGGGCCTGACACCTGCCGCCGAGGGTCGCGCAGTGGCTTTACGGACTGGCACGGCGACTGTCAGACTGAACGCTGGATGCGAGGCCGCCGTCGTGGAACGGGCCTCCCCGGACGGTCCGCAGGACTGGCCGGGGAGGTTGAGGAGCCGTCTCACGAACCGATCACCCAGACCAGGACCATCCGACGTTGGAAAAAGACGCGGGCAAGCCGTTACCCGGAAGGGCCGAGACCCGAGGGCCAGACGCCCGGTTGAGGGCGGCTGGACGTCGGGGCTCGGTGGAGCTTGGCGACGAAGGAGCCTAGCGGAATAGAGCGCGCGAACCCTTCGGGGGCCGCCCGGTTAAAGGAGCCGTTCTCGGATGATTTTTCCGGTCATTTCGATGGACTCATTGCTGTTGAGGCCACCAGCACTGGTCAGATGCGGGACCACGGCGAGAGGTGTCTCTCCGGGATAGAGCCTGATCCGCTTTGTGTGGTTTCCAACCTTGAACTCGGCGAGTTCACACTTGATTTCTGGCTCAGATGCGATGCTCACGAAATCTCGCTCGTGTGTTACGCCGACGCCAATAAACAGTTTTGGTCTATGCTCCTTGACCTGCGCTCTCATTGTCTTGAAGCAAACATTTCTGACATATGCGATGTAATCGGCCTTGCTTGCGAAGCCTGTGCGCTCCTGCGCTTCAGCGGACCATGTATCGACGGTCAGGCAGTTTTCCGGGAAGAGGTTTGTGAGCATGTAGCCGCAGTCTGGAGACGCAAAAATGCTTCTTTCTTTTGCAAACTCGAAGGCTTCGCGGATGGGATAACCCTCGATGCAACAGAGCAGCTTGTGGGCTTTTCGATTGTATCCTCCGGGGTATCCCCATTGCTTTTCGACTGAAAAACCTTCTTCCGCGACCAGGGCAGGATTTGTATTTTCGGAGTCACCAAATTCAATGCCACAGAGCCAGGTGGAAGGCTTTTCAGCGCTTCCAATATCTCCCGGCCCGTCAAACCGGTAGTCGTCCAGCCTCATCGTGTGACCTTTAACGAACGACGCATTTCTTGAAAGCATTATGGCCTCTCTGGAACTAACTTCGTTCGAGACTAGGAAATCGCGTTAAGGGAGGCAATTCCACGCTTGCCTCTTTCGGTTGCCTTGGCGCAGCCCCCCTGTGGGGGGCGAGCATTGGGGGCAAAACACTCCGCGCCGACGAGGCGCGTCCGCCTTCCTGGAAAAAACGACGGGAGAAAGAAAAGGGCGGACGGGAGAAGAGGCCGAGGGCAACGCCGAGGCCGTCAGCGCGGCCCCGGTGAGTGGCCGGACCTGCTGGCCCGGCCTGTGGGGGTTAGAGAACGGCCCCCCATTGTGCGGCGCGGACGTTCTCGGTGAGGCTGCGGGCGTTGTCCTTGACGTAAGGCTTCCAGTCTTCCCCGATCAGTTCGCGGTAGGCGTCACATGCGCCCTGAGCCATGACGGCGAGCGCGTAAGCCTTAGGGGCCTGCTGTGCAGCGAAACGGACGGCCCGATCTACGCGGTTTTCCCCGCCGTCGATGCCTTGGCGGTCTTCGTCGCGGCTTTCGTTGCTGAAAGAGTTCTGTTCGTCTCGGGCAATCTGGCGCTTGTTCTCATAGAAGTTGGCGGCACCATAGGCAGAGCGGATCAGGCCGTCCACGATGCGGCCAAGGTGCATTTCCATGGCCTTGAAATTGCGCTCGCCCCGAAAGTCGGTGACGACAAGCACATCCTCAAGAAGCGTGTACTGGTCGCGGATCATGCTGAGACCGGCCCCCATCAGCTCGTCATAGTCGCCAGCCTCGAAACCGAAATGCTGAACGATAGCGGCGATCTTGTCATCGTTGGGGGCAAGGCGCATGACGTCTGCCAGCGTGGGAGCGGCAATGGCCTTGGTGCGCTCGCGGGCTTCGTTGAAACGACGGACGGCGGCGGGGCTGGCCTTGTTTGCAGCCTTGCGGTTCTGGGCCTTCGGTGCGATTGTGGTTGCTGCGTCGGACATGAAAATCACCTTTCTAGTCTAGCGAAGTCCCGTTCGGTGGTCGAAACACCGTTCGGGGCGCTTTGTCTTGAGGGCCAATCCCTCTCGACAAGTAAAAGATAGCCTTTTTGGCCTTTCATGACAAGAGAAAAAGCGCGGAAAACCGCCATAAAACGCGATTTATTTTTGTAGGACAAGTAAAAAGATTTCTTGATTACTTCATGAATACCTGTCGTTTTCCTAGACCCATCCTGCCCGTGCGGCGAGCACACTGACGGCGACGAGAGTGGAACGACGGTGGCGTTTTCCTGAGCCCATCCTGCCACCGGCCAAGACGGGCGACGGGACAGGCCGTCAAGCCCGGAGCGTCCTGAGCAAGGGAGGCAGGCTTGCGGCTGATGCGGGGTCGCGTGCGGCCCTGCAGCAGACGCGGGCCTGACACCTGCCGCCGAGGGTCGCGCAGTGGCTTTACGGACTGGCACGGCGACTGTCAGACTGAACGCTGGATGCGAGGCCGCCGTCGTGGAACGTGCCTCCCCGGACGGTCCGCAGGACTGGCCGGGGAGGTTGAGGAGCCGTCTCACGAACAGATCACGCACACCAGGACCGTCCGTCATCGGAAAAGAATGCGGGTGAACCGTTACCCGGAAGGGCCGAGACGCAGGGGCCAGACGCCCGACCAAGGGCGGCTGGACCCTGTGGCTCGGTGGAGCTTGGCGACGCAGGAGCCTAGCGGAATAGGGTGAACGAACCCGTCAGGGCCGCCCCGATCCTTCTTTTGCTTTTTCTACTGACGGCCTGATTTCTGCGTGAAGAGTCCCGCGTGAGGAAGAACGCGGCAAACCCGACGGCAAGCACGAGCAGACCTCCCTTGATGGGATGCAGAAAGCCCTGCCAGATCAGAAGAAGAATGGCGAGCTGGATACTCAGCGCACCGATGCGGATTACGGTTTGTCGTGACATGGGGCCAGTCTAGTCTTTTTCTCTGTCCTGGCGCAGCCCCCCTGTGGGGGGCGAGCATTGGGGGCAAGACACTTCGCGCCGACGAGGCGCGCCCGCCTGACTGAACCGGGCGAGCGGACAAAAAAAGCGGCCCGGAGGCCGCCTGTCGGTGTCAATGGTGGGACGTTCGCAGCTTTGCCAGCCGGGACGCGATGGGTCCGATCGCAAGCCCCAGACCGATGGTGAAAGCAGCGGCAGGAAGAAGAATAAACAGGATACTCTGGGTTACGTTATCCATTGGTTTTCGCCTCCGTCTTGTCCTCAGGATAGGGGATATAAGCCAGAAAAGTCAAAGAAATTGCCTCAAGGACGGCTCCCAGAAAAAAGCAGGTGACGGCACGCATGGAGGTCAACGGTCCTGTCCCGGAGATGAGTGGGGTCACGATGCCGAGCCCCCACGCGCTGAGGGCGAATGTCTGAAGGACGCTGGCAATCGCCTTATAGCGGTCTTCCTTGTGTTTGGAGCGCTGCGGTGGGGGCAGCAGCGCCATGAGGCGGTCTTTGTTCATCTGGCGCTAGGCTCCTTTTTCCCAGCGTCAAAACGGCACGTCATCGTCAAGATCGTTCCCTGCGGGCGCATCCCAGCCGCCATTGCGGTTTCCGTTGCCAGACGATCCACCTGACCGGCCGCCACTGCTTCCACCAGCAAAGCCGCCCTCGCCTTCATCGCTGTTGCCCCGGTTGCTGTCGATCAGCACCAGCTCACCCCGGAAACGGTCAATAACAACCTCTGTGGTGTAGTGCTCCTGACCGTCCTGACCGGTCCATTTGCGGGTGCGGAGTTCGCCTTCGAGATAGACCTTGCGGCCTTTGCGGAGGAAGCGCTCGGCCACATCACCCAGACGGTCATTGAAGATGACGATCCGGTGCCATTCGGTGCGCTCACGACGTTCGCCGCTCTGCCGGTCGTTCCAGGTGTCGGACGTGGCCAGCGTAAAGCTCACGACCTTGGACCCGGACTGCGTATTGCGAACTTCCGGGTCTTTGCCAAGGTTGCCAACGAGAATGACTTTGTTAACGGAACCAGCCATGAGAGCCTCCAAGAATTAGGGAACGTATCGACTGGACTTGTTCGGCGCGATCGCCTCTGTCCATGAATAGATAATAGGTTTTTACTTGGTGACAGTCAACAAAAAACGGCAGAAAACCGCCATTTACGAAGAAATAAAGCCGCAGAAATGTGCGATTTACTTGTTGATTGCTCAATAGGTATTTGATGTTTTCCTAGACCCATCCTGCCCGTGCGGCGAGCGCATTGACGGAGACGAGAGTGGAACGACGGTGGCGTTTTCCTGAGCCCATCCTGCCACCGGCCAAGACGGGCGACGGGACAGGCCGTCAAGCCCGGAGCGTCCTGAGCAAGGGGGGCAGGTTTGCGGCTGCTGCGGGGTCGCGTGCGGCCCTGCCAGCAGACGCGGGCCTGACACCTGCCGCCGAGGGATGTGCAGTGGCTTTACGGACTGGCACGGCGACTGTCAGACTGAACGCTGGATGCGAGGCCGCCGTCGTGGAACGTGCCTCCCCGGACGGTCCGCAGGACTGGCCGGGGAGGTTGAGGAGCCGTCTCACGAACAGATCACCCACACCAGGACCGTCCGTCATCGGAAAAGAATGCGGGTGAACCGTTACCCGGAAGGGCCGAGACGCAGGGGCCAGACGCCCGACCAAGGGCGGCTGAACCCTGTGGCTCGGTGGAGCTTGGCGACGCAGGAGCCTAGCGGAATAGGGTGAACGAACCCGTCAGGGCCGCCCCGAATCCTTCCCTTCTTCTGCCCTTCAGATCACCCACGGGTCAGTCTCGAAGAAAGAAAACACATTATCCCTCTCTCCTGCTCTGCCTTCTTCAATCTCCTCCTCAGCACCTTCTGCTTCTGGCGCGCTTTCCGCCTCTTCTTCTCATCAGCCTTCCAGCACTCTCGCAGGACGGCACGCAGTTCGGGACACTGTGCGCTTATCTGTCCATAAGCTTGACGCCTAAACAGGGCCACGCCGCCGAAGCGGTCGATACCTGTCAGCAGGGTGCATCTGCCGATCCCCGGATAGAAGATCACGCCGAGACCATCCTGCGCATCGGGTGTTGAGGGCAGCCGGAGGAAAAGGGTGGCGAAGCCATCCGAGGTCTGGACCCATCCGGGCGCTGGCCCTGCCAGTTGCCTCAATGGCATCAGGTCTAAGTCCGGACAGTTCTCGGCTATGGCCGCCGAGAGAGGCTGAGACCTGTGCCAGAAGCTGGCGCAACAACCCGCCCAGTCTTTCGAAGGGTCTGTTGGAAACAGGATCGAGAAAACGGTGATGAGGTCTGCTTCATAGACGAGCTGACCGCCCTGCCATTTGGCAAAGCCCGGATCATCGAAGCAGTCGAAATACTCCATGCCCCGGATACTGACGTCCGGAAAGTCGTCGGACAGCCCATGGCCGTGGTCAAGGAACGACGTTCCGATCCCGTTTTCGAGGGTCATCACCAGTGTGGTGTCGGTCTCCCACGCCATCTGGTCCGGTGCGCAGGTCCGGTAGGCGCGCTCTTCGGCGATCTGGCGCAGACGGTCCTGCGGGCCTGTAAGCGTGAAGACTGTTGTGACGGGAGTAGCCACGGAAAATATCCTTTTCTCTGTTCAGATGTTTTCCCTCAGGCGCAGACGGCTGGACGGGACAATGGCGCGCCCTCCAGGGCGCGGGCCGCGTGCGGCCGAACCATTGTGGCGGCCGGACGGCCTGTGGCGACTGGACTTCCTTTTCCCGCCTCTTCCCTTCCTGTCCCCACCTGCAACTCCTCTAACCTTCATCTGTTTCTATGGATGTTCAACGATCCGGCCTTGCCGGAGCCTATTGAGAAACAGGATGCTTTTATGAAAACCTCCCTGATGATTGCCGCTGCTGCCGGACTTCTGGGAACAACACTTGCTTCCGCCCAGGCAGAGCCGGGTGGATGCCTCAAGTACGGTGCCGCAGGCGCCGTAGGCGGCCATGTTGCCAACCATCACGGTGTTCTGGGCGCCACGGGCGGATGCATCACCGGTATGTACGTCCGACATGAATATCGGAAGGAAGCACGCCAGAAGGCTGCGCTCTATGACAAGGATCATCCAGGAGCCAAAGGCTCCTACGAAGAGAAGGCCACGGCCTATGACGTGGAGCACTCCACGAAGCCGGGTCAGATGAATGGGACTGCTGCCGAAGCGCCGAGCGGTCAGCCGCAGTAAAAGCCACTCTCCCGTATGGGATCAGAAAGGCCGGGCTTTGCCCCGGCTTTTTTTGTCTTCTTTTTCTGCTTTGGCGCTGCTGGATGAGTTTTTGGATACCGGTCCGTAAGAGCGCTGTCCCTCAGCGTATAAGTCGCAGGCCGAACGCCTAGTCTTACCCACAGTGCAGATACAGGGGAGAACAGGATGACGACTTATTCTCACAAACGGGAATACCACCAGTGGTCCGCCTGAGACTACGGCCGCGTGGCGGTCCGTCCCGCATCGAGCGCAGTGACACCGCGCACGCAGCCTGGAAGAGCCTTCAGGCCGAACTCAAAGGTGCGAAAGGCGAGGACAGGATCCGAACCCTCCTGAACGAACTGGGACGGCCGAGCCTCCATGACGTTCGTCTTCCCAAGGCCTCTGGTGATGGCACAACCCAGATTGACCATCTCGTCCTTTTGCCCCGTGCCCTCATGGTCATCGAGACCAAGCACTATGCGGGCCATCTGAGCGGGCATCCGAATGACGAATACTGGCGCCAACGTCTAGGGAAAGAGGAGGATGGCCGGCTGATCTACAGCCCTCTTCGCCAGAATGCGGGCCATTGCGCAGCCGTCCGCGCTATGACGTCACAGGCCTGTCTGGATGTGGAGATCCTGAATCGCGTGGTCCTGACAGGGCGCGCTAGCGTCAGCCCGGCCCTTCAGGCCTGTGTCAGAACTCCGGACGCCCTCGCCGACGAACTGCGACACAACTGCGGAGAGGCGTCAGGACTGATGATGGGCTTGTGGCAGAGGATCGTGCGCGTCGCCCATCACACAAAGAAATAGGCGCGCAGCGCCTTATTCCACGGCAATACCGATGGCGGCCGCTGTATACCGGGTTGTTGGCAGGATCCTGACTACCACCTCCCCGCTAACGTCGGAGAGATAGAGAAGCCCGTCTTTCGGGCAGCCCAGAGGGCGCCCATCAGGATCGAGCACCAGGCGAAGGCTGGTGATCGGGCTGACTTCATAAACATGATGCTCGTCCCAGGAGACGAACGCATGAATCCGCCCTTTTTCGACCACCGTATGCAGCGTTCCCGGGAGAATCCCTCGGGTTTTCTGCTTCAAACGCTCTGACATGAACTGACCAACAGCCTCTTTCTGCGGCTCGGTCAGGCTCTCATATGTGCAGGGGGCGGGATAGATCGGTTCACCAGTCACGCGGCCAGTCCTTCCTTGCTGAGATGGATAAGGAAAGCGCCAAAGGTGCCTCCCTTATCGGGACAGGTCAGTGTTTTGCCGACGCCTGGCGTTGCTCGTCAATAAAGTCCGTGACGTCTTTCAGGACGCCATCCGGAATTTCCTCGCCGTCATCGAGATCGACTTCCAGGCCTTCGGCCGACGTCTCCGTGCTGCCAGCCGACAGGCCGAGACAAAGATCAGGATCTTCAGGATCGTAATCGACCCTGACGGCCCAGCCATCCGATAGAAATACGAAATCGCTGAGCAGGCCGTCCTCTTCAAGATCGTCGTCGTGCTCCCCCTCGGCCTCGGACGGCAGATCGGAAGCCTTGCAGACACCCGCATACAGGCCAGGAAAGGCCGTGTTCAACGCATCCACGACCTGCTGGGTCTGCGGGCGAAACGGCCCGGTCTTTGAGACAGGCATCGCATCACACATCAGTTCAGCTTCCAGCAGGTGGACGTCACATGCTGACTGAATGTCAGACGCGTATTGCCATTGTGATCACCGATCAGCTCGCACCGCACCCAGGTGTAGGGTCGTGCCGGGCCATTGTCCTTCTGAAGGATCAGGATGTTGCCTTCCTCGCCCGCGCTGGAATGGATGAGGTAATTTTTGTTCAGAAGATCCTGAAGACTGTCAGGGACGACTTCAAATGCGGTCGCGACAGAGGCCGTATGGCCTTTGCCCGACAGGTTGGGTGTCGCAGGCCCCATACTCCCGAGCGCGGGATCGAGGGCAAAAGCTGGCGAAAGAGCAGCGGCCGTGAGGCCGGCTGCCAGGGCAAGAGAAGAAAAATAACGGGTCACGGTCGATCCTTGCGGTTCATTGGATCTGAAAAGATCGCTTTACCCCGCAAAGGTAAAGACCGCTTCTGCGACTTCCTAAAAGAGACTCAGACCTTTGCAGGGCGTCCGCGACGCTTCTGTGGGATCTGACGCACGGGAATCTCTGGTTCTTCTGGCTCGGAAGCCGGATTGCTCCGACCGCCCTTCGTAGCCCCCAGACCGATCTTGTGAGCCAGATCCGTGCGGTGACGGGAGTAAGCAGGCGCGGTCATGGGATAGTCAGAGGGCAGTCCCCATTTGGCGCGATATTCATCCGGAGTCAGATTGTATGCGCTCATGAGATGCCGTTTGAGAAGCTTCAGCTTCTTTCCGTCTTCGAGACAGACGATGTAGTCCTCAAACACAGACCGCTTCGGATTGACGGCCGGGACCAGCTCGACTGGCTCTGGCTCGGGCGGCTGACCGGCCGACGCCAGGGCTGCATGGACAGTCCGGATCAGCTCGGGAATCTGCTCTACCGGTACCTCATGAGCACTGACGTAGCTTTCGACAATATCGGCCGTTAGATGACGGAAATCTGTTTCAACGTCTGTGGTCATTTCAAATGCCTTTTTCAAATTTTGACTGTGTAGAGTGTCTGTCTATACGCAAGATAACATGACAGGTCACTGAGGTCGCGTCGCTCGCGGCATAGGAGCCGGGGCAACACCTCGTCCCAGATGACGGTGTTCGGAGCAGTAGTGCGTATCGCCTTTCGGTCCGATGAACCCGAAAGCCGCCCCCTTCCCGCACACGTCGCAGTCATAAAGCCAGCCAGACTTCGTCCTGGGCCGCAGGGAGGTGTATGGCCTGTCGTCAGGACTGTGATGATCGGGCATGCCTTAAAACCCCATGGCATCAAGAGTGGCCGCCGTGTGCCGGAACCGGCCCCCTGTCTCTCTTCTCTTCGATTGCCCCTGCTGGCGCAGCCAGCCCGTCACGCGATGCTCGGCTGGGATTTCCTCAATGAAGCCTGACGGCCTCGCTGAAACACCCTGACGATAGCCGACACTGCTGATCGTGGCCTGTTGCATCGCACGGGTCAGCGACACATAGGCCAGACGGCGCTCCTCCTCATAATTGCGCTCGCCCATCCCCGGAAAGACTGTCTCTTCCCAGGCTGGCAGGAAAACGTGGGGAAACTCCAGACCCTTGGCGCGGTGCATGGTCATGAGCTGCACCCGATCGCGCCCACGCTCGTTCGGTGAGGCCGTGGCCAGGGCCGCGTGCTCCAGAAGATCCTGAAGCCGGGTAAAGCCCTCGGCCAGCCCGACCAGCTCGGACAGGTTCTGCAAGGCCGTCTCCCCTTCTTCAGACGCGGCCTCCCGCCACATCGTGTAGTAGCCGGTCTCCTTCAGGAGCGTATCGAGGCGATCACAAAGCCGCATGTCCGGGATCTGGCCGATCCGCGAGACCGTCTCACGGAAGGCAAGCAGGCTGTCACGCACCTTGGCGGGAAGCGTTGCCGTAGTGACGGCCGCACACAGGCTGAGGCCGCGATCCTGCGCCTCCTGCTCTATCTGGCCAAGCGCCTTGGCGCCAAGGCCTCGCCTGGGCACATTGGCCACGCGCCGGAACGCCTCATCGGACTGGCGACTGTCCGGACAGGCCGCCAGCATCAGGAAAGCGAGCGCGTCCTTCACCACGGCGCGATGATAGAAGCCGACATCGCCGATGATCTCGTAGGGGATACGCGCCTTGAGCAGCGCTTCTTCCAGAGAGCGGGACAGACGGTTAATCCGGTAGATCATCGCCATGTCATGCCAGGCCACACCTTCTGCCGCACGACGTCCCATCTCGGCTGCAATCGCGTCAGCTTCATCTGACGCATAATCGTAGCTCAGCACCTCGATCTTCTGACCGTCGCCCTTCTGGGTAAACAAGGTCTTCGGGATCCGGCCCGGGTCTCGCGCGATGATGGCGTTGGCGGCCTGGAGGATATGATGCGTCGAGCGGAAGTTCTCTTCGAGCTTGAAAAGTCTGGCCCCGTCAAACTCCCGAACGAAGTTTCGGATGAAGCCAATTTTGGCCCCACGCCAGGAATATATTGATTGCGAATCATCGCCCACAGCGAAGAGTTCTCGTGAGTATTCAGACATATAGGTGAGCCAGAGCATCTGTGCACGGTTCACGTCCTGAAACTCATCGGCCATCACGGATGTGAAGCGCTGCGACCACCGGTCGCGGTAGGATCGGTCGTTCATCAGCGCAAGCGTTGGCCACATCAGCAGGTCGGAGAAGTCGGCGGCATTCTGCTCGCGCAGGGTCGCCTGATAGATCTGGTAGAGCCGGACGGCAAACTCCCAGCCTTCGACATCGACCATCTGACGCGCTGCACGGCGGCGCTCGATCAGCCCGCGCACCCAGGCCGGTGCGGCCTCAGGTGTGACGAGGTTCTCCTTCAGATGCCCGATCCGCTCGCCCATTGTCTTGACCTGCCGGACGTCACACTTCTTGCCTGTGTCCGGTTCGGGCACAGTGTCGGGGTCCATGGCCTTCATGAGACGACGGATCAGCGCCGTCGCATCGTCCGCATCGCGGATGTCAAAGCCAGGGTGCAACTGCGCCACCTCAGGCTCCGCCCGGAGCTGCCGCGCGCCGAGGCCGTGAAAGGTGCCAAGCCAGAACGGAGCCTGCCCCTCGCCCAAGACGCCCGTGATGCGCTCGCGCATTTCCTGAGCAGCCTTGTTGGTAAAGGTCACGCACAGGATCTGTGACGGGCGCATCCCATACATCTGAATCCGGCACGCCACACCAGCCGTAAGCGTCTTCGTTTTTCCCGTTCCAGCCCCGGCCAGGACCAGCACGCGGCCGAGCGCCATGGCGGCTTCACGCTGCACTGGGGTCAGCGGATCCAGTACGGGTGCGAGGGTTTGGGGATAGGCGCTCATGCGGGCACCTGCTCAACCGGATAGACTTCAGACGCCACCGGATCCTCGACGGCCACGACATTGCTGCTGTCAGTAAAGAGGGTCAGCGGATGATAGAGATTGAAGCCCTCATGAGGGCCATCCCAACGCCCGGCAATGACGAGGGCCAGTGCGCGGTTCAGGCCGCTGCCCAGCCACACAAGCTGATGCGGGACCGGCATCTCCGGCGCTTCCGGATCCGTACAGCCGAGACGGCGCGCATGATCCATCCAGATCGCAGAGGCCTTTTCGTGGCCCAGCATGTTGAAGGTCAGGCCGCTCTTGAGAACCATCTGGTCGATATGCTGGCGGGCCGCAGAGCGGGTGTCGTTATACATCATGACGTCCTCAAAAGCCTTGGGGCAGGCTGACAAAGTGAGCGTTGGGAGTTCAGGTCCGTTCAGACGGACGATCATGGACTTGCGGGTGAAGACGACCAGCTCGCCGTCGCGGTCCCAGGCGTCGTTCAGGCGATCACCGCCGATCACGACCCCCTGCACCAGACCCTCGGGCGTCTGCGCCTCACAGAAGACTTCAGGGGCAGAAGATCCCACCCCGGCACGCTTCCAGACTTTCATGGCCTCTGCGTCCTGCCGCCACAGGATCAGGGTGATGGCCTGCCAGCTCAGACTAGATTTACTCTGTTTCATGCGGCCACGTCCTGACGGGCGCGGCGCTGCAGGACGGCGTTCCAGTCCTTGTCCCGGGCACTGGGTGAGTACCGCAGGGGTTTCAGCCCGGCCTCACGGATCATGGGCGCATAGATCTCTTCATAACGGTCGCCCTGGGCATCGCAGTCCACGGCAATCATGACGCGGCCGCCTGCCTCAAGGGTGCCAAGAAGCGCACGAAACTCCTCCAGGGCCTCGGGGCTCATGCCGCCGCCTGATGAGACATACAAGCTGGGTTCAAAATTGAACGGGTCCATGGCGGCATAGGACAGCACGTCGATGGCAGACTCACCGATGACCAGACGAACGGGCGTTTCACCTTTTTCGCCAGTCCTCATCCGAAAGAGCAGCTTGCCACCGCCGCCCGAGGAGAAGCCGCGATAGTCCGGCCCGCGCATTTCCATGCCGGTCAGCTCACCGGCATTGTTGCTATGGGCGAACCAGGCCGTGCCCTTCATACCTTCCCGCAGGAGACCCTGCTCGATGGCCAGACGCAGGATGCTTTCCGGCAACGCCCGGTCGCGGGTCAGATAGATCCAGGCGGCCGAACCCGGCTGGGGAGCCTGACGGTTCTTCCACATATATTTCGGATCACGCGCGGGCTTGCGCTCCTTCGGTTCTGCCACGTACTCGGCCCCGCTCGGCGCAAGGCCCAGCATTCCACGGAGTTCCACGCGCGCGTTGCCAAGGGACATGCCCGGATTGAGAAAGCGGACCAGGTCGATGACCGAGCCTTTGACGATCGAAGAGGAATTGTGCGGATCCCACCAGCCCTTGCCGCCGTGGGTCACGATGATGCTCTCGCCCTTCTGGCGACGAAAGCGCATGTGCCGGGCGGAGCTTTCGGACCGGGCGAACCTGTAACCGGCATGTTCCAGAACAACGATGCAACTGATCTCGTCACGAAACTTCTGGAGTTCGTCGTTCATCTGCTGAGGCGAGTTCTGGTAAGCCATGACGGAAAATCCTCCCGAACGTCCGTTACTTTCGATCTTTGGAAAGTATAGTAAATTAACGTCACAATATCCACTGAATACAACGGAATACCATGCAATATATTTACTTGATTGATTGAAATAGTTCTTGCGTCCAGAGCGACAAAAACCGGTTTTTCTTGTTCGTCCTGCGGGGGTTTCGGGGGCAGCGCAGCCCCCGGTGTTGCCGCTGAAAGGAGCTGTGTGGAGACGTTTTTCTCGTCCCGTCCTGCCAGGAACACGACAGTTGCGGGCCGAGGGTGTCAGGACCGGAAGACTGCGGATCGGCAAAAGCGGGTTGCGGGCAGCGCGGGACAACGTCCTGCGATGAACGCGGCCCTCTTTTGACGAAAGACGCGGTCTGGAGCCCGAAGGGTTGTCTTGAGACCCTCGGACCGTGACTGTCACACTGATCGCATGACGGCGAGGTCGGAACACAGCTCCGTGCCACCCCGCAAGGGGTGGTTGAAGCGGCAACGTCTGATGGTTCGGCATGAACGGATCCTTCAAGAAGTGTCATCAGTCTGCCCGTGCCATCTGCGACTGAAGCCCTCGGCCTCAGCTTTTTTTGTCTATCCGGCATATGAGGTTGATGGCGACCTGTCGAAATGCCCAAAAGTTACGGGACACCCATAGTTTTTTTCTTTACAATGGCTACGGGTATCCCGTATTACCGTCTCGTGGATAACAGGTTTGACCTCGCAAAAGACCTCGCCAACCAAAAAAAGCACAAGCTGTCTCTGGCCTTTGGCGACCTTATTTTCGAGGACGATAATCACCTGATCTTGCCCACCATCCGCATCGAGGATGAGGAGGATCGCTACAAAGTGGTTGGCGTCGTGGGCGAGAAGCTGTTCACCGGTGTGTTTGTCTGGCGGGACGATCTGCCCCGCTTCATTTCCGTGAGAAGGAGCAACAAAGGTGAAGAGAAAGCATATCATTCTGCCTGCTGATCCGGCGGATTCCGAAGACCGTGCGGTATCCACCGAAGGCATGGAGCGTGGGCAAAGAGCGCGGTTGATCCGTAAAACCCGTAACGATCTCGGTTTGTCTCAGGTCGAATTTGCCAGCCGTTTCCGCGTCCCTGTCGGCACGTTACGTGACTGGGAACAGGCACGGGCGATGGCCCCCGACTTCGCTGTAGCCTACGTCCGGGTCATCGGACGTCACCCCGATATGGTAGCTCAGGCAGTGGCCTGAGCTACCTTCACAACGAGCCGGGGATTCAGCCCATCAACCCCAAACGCCGGATAGCCTTTTTTTCGAAGACTCGATGTCGGCCATCCCGTCTTCGTCCTTCTTCGTCTGCCCTTTCTGTCGTTCCAGTTCCGCCAGTGTGCGTCTCACGGCCTGTGAGAACCGCGTTTTTCCTTCCCAGAAACGGCGTGAGTACGCGCGGCGGTCCACCGTCGCCGTCCTCATGCCACACCTTCCGGACGATCGAGGCTGTCCAGGAGCTTCTCCTGCGAGCGGCGGCGCAGCGTCGCGGCCTTGCGGCGGAAACCGGCCGTCAGGCGCGATGGCAGCATGAGGGACTGATCCGTGTCCTCCAGGAGCACGGCCTCAGCCATGAGGCGGACACTCAGGGCGCGCGCCTGACTGCGAGGGACTGTGAGAGGAGCGGGCGTCGAATAGAACATAAAACCTCCTGAGACCCGCCTCTGTCAGGAAGCGGGTATAAAAAGACCGGCTCCAGGGCCGGTTTACGTGCGTGTTTCGAAGAAAGAGGGCGTCAGCGGCCTGTGTCGGTGAGGATCCTCACGTCCCCGTCCTGGGCGCTCACGACGATCTCGGGTTCAGGCGGCCCCTGATCGGTACCCGGGCGGACTTCGTAAGCGCCGCGCACGAACACGAGTTGACCCTTGCGGGCGCGTCGCTCCAGAAGATCCGTCAGAAAGTCGTTGTGGCAGACGATCCTGTGCCACACGGTCTGCGGGACGCGGCGGCCAGTGTGTGTGTCGGTGCGGTGGCTGTCTGTCGCCAGACGGAAAAGGGCCACGCGGTGTCCGTCCTGTCCTGTGCGGATCTCAGGATCCGCGCCAAGGTTGCCAATGACGATGGCAAGGCTGAGGGTCTGAGCCATTGCTCTGTCCTTTTCTCTGGCCCGTGTCAGAAAAGCTCGGCCTGCACGGGCGCGGCAGGGAGAGGCTGGTGTTCGGATGGCAGGGAGATCCTGAAGCGCTGTGCCAGACGGGCCAGATCGGCCCGGTCGCGTGCCTCCTGCTCGGCGGCAAGGGCGCGCGCGTAAGCGTCGATCAGCCCGCTGCCGATGACGCGGTTGCGGATGTCGCGTTCGACGTCCGACCAGGTCCAGGCCGGATCGCCATAACAGCCGTGCAGGACGATGCCGCGCAGGAAGCCCAGACGCGCCTGTGTCGTGGAGAACTGCGCGCCCCAGAAGCCGTGGATGTCGAAATGGGCGATATGCCCGAACATCTGGCTCAGGCGGTTGTAAAGTGTGCGGTTCCACGCGCTCTGCGGAAACCCGCGCGCGATGAAAGACAGGAGCGCGTTACCGATTTTCGTTTTCTCGACCGTGTCACTGAACTGCGTTGCGGTGAGGCCCTGAGGCTCGATCGGCGGCCGCCGCAGGGACGGGCACGCAATGGACGCTGGCTCCAAGCCGTTCATGACCGCACCTCGCGGGCGAGCATCGCCTCGACCTTGGCGAGGTAGGCTTTGAACGGCGTCTCCTCAGGGATCATCCTGATCCACTGCTCGGTACCGAGGGATCCCTTCCACCGGGTCTCGCAGAAGCCCTCGGGATGATCGCTCCCACGCTCGGGTGTCACAGACACAAGAAAGGAGGCCTCCGGATAGTCGCCGCGCAGGCGCGTGCCATACTCGGCGACGGCCGCCCGGATCCCGGCAAGATCAGGCGCCTCGATCCGGGTCTTTCTGTAACGGTCCGGAGATGAACAGGAGATGAAGCTCCCGTGAGAGGCCGCAGGAATGGCAGCCAGAGTGTATGTCGGCATGGTGATCTCCACACAGGACAGCGCCGCCCGTGAGGGCGGCTGATCTCGGATCGGTCAGAGAAAGGCGGGGAGCACCACCACCAGAACGATGAAGGCTGCGAACAGCGCTGCACCTCCTACGAAGCCCGCGACTTCGAGCCATTCTGTGCGGTTGCGGGGACGCAGATCGGAAAAGTCGGCCATGTCATTCTCCTGTTTTCTTTCATGACCTCTTCCGGCGACCGCAGCGGAGACTGGCTGGCAAAGGCGCTGCAACGCAGCGGGATCGGACGTCCCGCAGCGCAGCGAGGACACGGCCGACCCACCCTTTGCCGGACAGGCTCCGGTGTGGTGCCCCCTCCCTCCCTTTCCCCTTCCCCCTCTTTTCTTCCCTGTTTCCTACTGCGCGAGATTGGCGAGCTGCCGCGCGAGGCGGGCACAGAGGGCGCTGGTGTGTGGATCATCCTCGTCCACGACGGCTCCCGTCAGAACGGGCAGAAGGCGCCGCGCTTCGGCCGCTGTCAGGTCGAGATGCCAGCCTGCGCCGATCTCGACGGCGACCGCCTGTGGCTCGTCAGCGGGTCGGACGGAAACGGAAATCTCGGTCCCGGACACATTTTCAGGTTCGAGAACGGTCTTCTGACCGTCCGGTAGGTGAACCGGGCGCAGCCCGCTTTCATTCGCCTCGTCGGCCGTCGCGTCCAGCACAAGCTGACCGGCTGCCTCGGCCGTCTCGGCCTCGACCTGAAAGTTGACGCGATCGGAGAGAAGCTGGCGCTCGCTGAGCGTCACAATAAAAACAGGCATGTCGGGCTCCAGAAATGGAAAAGGCCGCCCCGGAGCGGGCGGCCTTGAAGGGCGGACGAAAAAAGAGAGGCTCAGTCGCTCACAAATTCGGAGCAGCCGAACACATCCTGCCAGGGGCTGTTGCTCGTCAGGTGGCAGTCAGACTGCCAGTCGTAATAACCGGACTTGAACCGCGACGTGATGGCCTTGAGGGTTTCGGTCGCCGTCTCGTCCAGATCCTCCTCGGTCCGCACGGTCACACTGCCGTAGTGGCTCTTGCGGACGGAAAACTTCACCTTCGGGAAAGCCTTCTTCAGCATCCGGCGGATGTTTTTGGCCGCCAGCGTGCCGCTGCTGTCGTCGCCCTGCTCCAGATGGGCATAGTCCGGATTGACGCGGAGTGCTGCGACCTCGGCGGCATGTTCGGCTTTCGCGCGCGCTTCGACTGCCACCTTCTCAGCCTCAACCTCTTCGGCATGGGTGCGGAGGAAGGCGATCTCCTCAGCGCTTGCCAGTTTCTTGTCGGCTTCGATCCGCCACTGGACACCGCGCAGAATGGCCTCGGGCAGACGACGGGAGATCGAGCCACAGGCAAAGACGATATCGTAGGAGGCGCTCCCGCCCGACACGATGGCCCCGCCACGCGACAGGGACCGGACGGTGGTCGGGCTGGCCTTGCCGTAAACGGCCATGACGATCCCGGCTCCCCGGCTGTAGAGATGCGTGTAAACGCGGGTGCCGACCTGAACGGGAACGAGAGAGGGGACGAACATCGTCTGATCCTTTTCCTTTGGATTTTCGTGATGTCTTCTCCAGCGTCAGCGCGGGACGGCCGGGTCAAAAGCGGCGCGTGCGCCGGCACCGGAGGCGGCGAAGCCGGTAAGGAGCCACCTTTTGACCCGGCCGGAGCGCGATGGCAGCGCCCCTCCCCTCCTTTCCTTTTCTTTTCCCGCTCCCTGCTTCAGGCCACGACCACGATTTCGAGGTGGTCCCGCATGAACTGCATGGCCTCGTTGTGCTCCGACGGCTCGGGCTCGGGCGCTTGCAGAGAGAAAGTCTCTTCGGAGTCCGGCTCCGTCACTGGCACGACAGGGCCGTGCGACAGGTCGGCCTCATCATCGGCTGCTCCATCGAAATCATCTTCAGGCATCTCGTCCAGGTCTTCATCGTCCACCACGCTTTCCAGCTCGCGGATCTTCGCCTGTTTTTTCTTCTGCTTTTGCGTCCAGACGTCCTGCGCCTGCGCAAACGATGCGACTTCGGGCAGCCAGTGGCCTTCCCCGACATGGTTCATAAGGACCGCACGCATCTCCTTGCCGGTGTTCTGCGGCGCAAGGCCTTCGGCCTGAACCGCTTTGGTGATGCCGGGCTTGCTGTAGCATTTGAGGAACGCCTCAAAGGCCATGCTCGGCATCTTCTGGTCGGCACCGAACAGAACGCCCACGAGCTGCGCGGGCAGGCCACTGCCGCTGTGCATCGACACGTCGCAGTTCAGGATGCTTTGCAGGACGGTGACGGCATGGCGGCGGATCAGCTTTTCGTCCCGGACAAGGCTGCCTTCGGGGAACAGGTCAGCCATCGCAAGCGTGCGGGCGGTTGGCTCTGACCAGTTGTTTCCGCTGGCATCGCCATGCACACGGACGTTCTCGGCTTCCAGCGCCAGCAGGAGGGCTGCGATCAGCTCCCATGGATCGGCTGTCTCGGCCACCTCGCCGAGGGCTTCGCGCAAAGCGACGGTGCGGATCTCGCCGATCATCTTGTGGCCGGTCCCGGAAACATCCGGTCGTTCTTTCGGGGCCTCGGGCTCTGCGGGTCCGTTCGCGTGGCTCTGTGTAAAGGCAACAGACGGACGGCAGCGTTCTTCCACGATCTTCAGGTTTCGGGGATTGAGGCCGTACCCCATGACCTCACCCTCCTGTGTCGCCATCCAGGTTCCTATGGTAATGAAGCCTTCGGGGGCGCGGATGTATCCGTACTCGTCCGTGGTCAGGACAATGGAGTTTTCGGGCCGCTCATTGTCCAGCCAGTCCTGCTGTGCGGCCGCGTAAGCCGTGGCATCGAGCGTATAGCGGCTGTCCGTATCGGCTTCGGCAAACAGGTCCTCCATCCAGACGATATTGTGCCTGCGGGCAAGCTCGTCGCCAAACCGGGCGTCGCGGGCGTACCATTCCTTCTGTTCGAGGTTCCGGGCAAGGGCGCCCCAGGCCACGGTGTCCTCCGGATCTTTCGCCTTCACGCGATACTCGGCCGGATCCTCGTCGTCTTCCACGCTTTCGGAAAACATTTCCGCCCATGCGTTACGCTGCTCGTCCAAAGATGCCTGGGCGATAATCTTGCGCTGGCGGTCATCCGGTCCACGCCCAAGGGCAATGGCGTCGAGGATGGGCGGGTGCAGCTTCGCCAACAGGCTGAGGCGCTTGAGATAGGTCGGCGTCACCATCAGCGTCGAACAGACCTGCGGATCCGTGTAGCCAAGCTCCTCTCGCAGGCGCGTGACACTCCGCCACTGCTCGGGCTCGGTCATGTCGAGCCGGACAAAGTTCTCACTGACGGCGGCCAGGGCATCAAGGTCTTCGCTCTGATCCCCGACATACACGTCGATTTCGGAAAGGCCCGCATAGATGGCGCCTTCTGTCCGACGGTGGCCTGCCACGATCATCAGGCGTCCGTCTTCCAGTTCCCGGACGGCCGGGGGATGGAGGATACCAATCGCCTTGATGTTGAGCGCGAGTTTGCGCAGCTCCTCAAGGCTTCCGATGGAAGAGCGCGGATTGTTCGGATTGGGCACAAGGGTTTTCGGATCAACGCGGCGAAGCTCGGCCATGGAACGCTCTTTCTATGATTTTTCAGAGGTTCCTCCCGCGTCACGGGCCAGCCAGCCGCGCAAGGCCGCGCGAAGCGCGCCCGGCCTGAGCCTTGCGCGGCTGGCTGGTTCGTGACAGCCCGGCCTTTCCTTCTTGTCCTTCCCCCTTTCAAAACACTCTTCCTTCAGAAATTGCATCAAATCCGTGAATGCTGTATTTTATGTAAATAAAGGAGAACGCTATGCGCACATTCTCGACAAGCGATTTGTCCCGCAAATCCGGAGACATCATCGCCAGCGCCCTGCAAGGGCCAATTTCAATTAATCAGCGCGGCAAACCACGGTTGGTCATGCTAAGTGTCGAACAATACGAGGCATTGGTGGGAAGCGCACCAGAGCGTACTGCCGGTGCCACTACGGAAATGCCTCAGGATCTGGTGCACGACGTAGCAAATGCGATTGATGGTTACCTGCTGGAAACCCGCACAGAACCATGAGTCAGACTTTTAGGCCCGGGATGGTTCTGCGATACCCCTATCTCTGGCATTGGCAGAGCGGGAGTGGCGAAACAGAAGGACGCAAAAATCGTCCAACGGCCGTGGCCGCAGTCTTTGTGGGACGTGATGATCGTCAATACGTTCTGCTCCTTCCCCTGACGACGAAACAACCCTCTGGGGCACGCATTGCAGTCGAAGTCCCGGCAACCGAGAAAAAGCGGGCAGGCCTTGATCAGGAATTGCGCCAATGGATCCTGTTGGACGAATACAACCTGGATCCGACCGCTACCTCGTATTACTTGCAGCACACGTCATCCCTCGGTCAGTTCAGTGATGCGTTCATGCGTCCCGTACTGACACAATTCCGGAAGCTTCTGCCTACGGCACGACGCGTTTCTCGCTATCCTTGAGAAGACCGCTTCCGCCTACATAGCGGTCGTTTAATCGGGATAAGAAGGTTTCCAAAAGCGGACGTAGTTTGAAGGCACTTTATCATTGTCCCAATGGAGGCGAGTGTCGCCTTCAATGAGTGACGTGCCCCTTGCACTCTCATATTCGATATTCCCAAAATATTTTTGTCTTCTACAGGATTCTCATTTTTTATGAAATAAGTCCTTGGCATATAAGATTTAATGGTATTATAGATCGTGGTTTACTCTTAAATTTATTTGGATAGTTTTGCATAATTCTATGCAGCTTGGACGCTTCTTTGGTTGTTTTGACTAAAACAGCGAGTATCTCAGATGGAAGCTTGAGATCCCCTTTGCTTCTCCATTCTCTCTCATGAACCCAGCTAATCCAATGCTCATTTTTTACTTCAAATCTCACCACCCGCCAAAGTTCATCATCGGGTATTTTAAGGGATCTTTTTTCATCGTCTGAAAGATACAAAACAGGACGGCATCCTTTTTTGTAGGAAGTCGCCTTGGTTAATACAATCCCATAAGGCTCGTACCGGGGCTTTTCTGGATCAGAATTTTCTGGGGTTAGAACATACTTCAACGAAGAAAATGGCACATCCATAAAACATGTGGCTTTATTAGGACCCTTTATAAACCCCCTGTTTCCACTCCCGATAATTTTTCCAGATTTAAGAATATTTATAAGATTTTTGAACGCAGACTGACCGCCTATAGATTTCGTATTCTTTGTCATGTGTAGTAGATACGGAGTCAAATCTGGGCGTGAGTTGAACGGCAATTCCGAAAAAGTGGTCATAGTTACCTCCATAGGGTATCAATTCCAAAATCTGTATTTTTGTATATCTAAGTGGTTCCGGTTGCGACAAGTCGTTTCTATCCTACTGTAGTGGTGTTCTCGTTGGGTACCAAACGCCAAGAGCGAAGGCGTCTGCTATCTATTCCGACAAGCTCGCTCCTTTGTCGTTCCTTTCTGTAAGGCGACTTTCCGCTCTCCCCGCATTTCTGACTATCTTCCCAATTTTCACGTAGCTTCGAGCGCGGCCTTTGCTTCAGCCTCTTCCGCTTCCTTACGGCGCTGTGTATCGGCTGCCAGATCCGCCTCAAGGGCCGCCATGGCCTCGCGTTTCTCCTGCAACAAAGCCGCCTCCGGGAACGCCAGACCCACACGGGCGCGATAGCCGGGCAGCTTGCGCTCGGCTTCCTCCACCTGACGGCGCGCGTCCGCCAGCTCCGCCTCGAACCGCAACAATGCGTTCTCGATCCGGCTGACCAGCCCGACCGGGCTTGTCTCGCGGTCGAAGTCCATGCCGAGGATCCGCCCGTCCAGCACAAGACCGAGGGTCGCGTCCCATGTCTCCTCGCCGTCAAAGCGGGTGCGCCAGGTCTCGCACAGGATCTCGAAACCGCCGATCGTGCCGAGAGTCCACTTGCCTTTCTCCCCGGACTGCGCGGCGAGACGGGCCTGCGAGAGAAGCCACTGGCCGGCTTTGTCACGCTCGGTCATCTCCCTATCCTTGCGCACCAGGCGGAACGCTTCACCGCGTGTCGGCTCACGCCGTGCGATGTCGTTCTGAAGACGCGGGATCACAGCCTCTGCCGTCTCACGGTCACGCTCGGCACGGTCAATGGCACGACGGACGTTATACTGGTCGTCGTGATGCGCGGCCTGCAACCGTTCCAGACGCGCCAGTTCGGCCTCCAGTCCCGCCTTCTGCATCAGGCGTTCATCTCCTGACGCAAGCGCCTTGGCCATGGCGAACTGGTTGGCTTCCGCCCCCACGTCTTCCAGACGGCGGATCGTCCGGTCTCCGGACATGGCAAGGCAGATGAACTTCTGCTTGCGCTCCAGCATCTGCCAGTTGGTCGCGTCCACCGACCCTTTCAGGGCATAGGCGTAGAGCTGGATCACCGGGTTCTGGTTGCCCTGCCGCTCGATGCGGCCTTCACGCTGGATGATGTCCGAGACCAGCCAGGGCACATCAAGGTGATGCAGGGCGATCAGCCGCTGCTGCGCATTTACCCCAGTCCCCATGGTCGCGGACGATCCGATCAGGATCCGCTTGCGGCCCGCGTTCATGTCGCGGAAGAGCGCCTGCTTGGCCGTGCTCTTCTTGTAGTGCTGCATGAACGCGATCTCGTCGCGCGGGATGCCCATGCGGATCAGCTCATCGCGGATCCAGCGATAGGCCGAGAAACCGCGTGTCTCCAGCGCGGATTCCGTGCCCAGATCCGAAAAGATCATCTGCGTGGCACCGGGCAGTTCGTACTCCCGTCCCGTTTCCGGGTCGGTGTAGCGATTGGCCGACGTGTCCTGCCAGATCTGGAAGACCTTGCGGATCATGACGTTCAGCTTGTTGCTGTTGTCATTGGCCGCCCAGTTCCGCACGAAACGCAGGTCGATGGCGGCGTGCCGGGCATCGGTAATGACGGACAGCAGGATGTCGTCGCCCTTCTGGGGCTTGCCCGTGCGCTCTTCAATCGTCTTGATCCGCTCGGCAAGCGTCTTCTGATACTCGCGGAAGGCATCCCCACTATCGGCCACGACGATCTCACGCCTGCCGCCCGCCACCTCTGGCAGTTTGACGTAGCGTCGCAGGTCGTCCTGCTGCACGACGTCGGCAAAGTCGCGATACATCGCCATCAGGTCGGCGACATTCACGAACTCGGAGAACCGCGTGACAGGCTTGTAAAGACCGCTCGGCTGAAGCTCCAGTTCCGTGCGGGTCTCGCCAAAACTTGCGGCCCAGGCGTCGAACTCGTGCAGACCACGCTCGACAAGGGCTGGCAGGTCCATGAACCGCTGGATCGAGAACATCTCCCCCAGGGTGTTGGTAATCGGCGAGCCTGACGCCATGACCAGAACGCGCTCGGGATTACGCTTGGCGAGGTAGCGCGTTTTGACGAACAGATCCCAGGCGCGCTGGCTGCCGTTCGGGTCGATCCCCTTCAGGTCGGACTGGTTGGTCCCGAAAGACAGTTTGCGGAACTGCTGCGCCTCATCCACGAGGATCTGGTCCACCCCGATCTCGCCGAGATGCACCAGATCGTCCTTGCGGCTGGACAGGGCTTTCAGCTTGGCTTCCATCCCTTCCTTCAGGCGCTCGATGCGCTTGCGCGACAGACGGTCATCGCGTCTCACATTCTCCAGAAGGCTTTCGTAGGAGGCAATCTGGTCCTCGACCATCTCCTGCTCGAACGCGCTCTCGACCGGCACGAACTTGAAGGCGTCATGCGTGATGACAATGGCGTCCCAGTTCCCCGTGGCCGCCCGGGCCAGGAAGCGCTGGCGCTTGTCCTTCACGAAGTTCGTCTCGTCCGCCACAAGGATCTGGGCGTTCGGGTAGAGCATCATGAACTCACGCGCCATCTGCGCAAGGCAGTGCCCGGGCACCACGATCATGCCCTTGGAAATCAGGCCGAGGCGCTTTTGCTCCATCACGGCCGCGCACATCGAGAACGTCTTCCCGGACCCCACCGCATGGGCCATGTAGGTGCTGCCCTTGGCGATGATCCGCCAGATCACCCGCTTCTGATGGTCGCGCAGGCTGATTGCTGTGCTCGCTCCGGGCAGTTTCAGGTGGGAGCCGTCGAACGTGCGCGGGACAAGGTTGTTGAACGCATCGTTATACAGCCGCACCAGACGCTCGGCGCGGTCAGTGTCCTGCCACACCCACGTCTCAAACGCGGTCTTGATCGCGGCCAGCTTTTCCTTGGCGGCCTCGGTCTCCTTCGTATTCAGCTCACGGTGTTCGCCGTTCTCATCGCGCCAGGTGTCCCAGATTTTCGGGCTGGCCTGATTGAGCGCATCGTCCAGCAGATCCCCGGCATGGCGGCGCTGTGTTCCCCAGACCGAGGTGGCCTCCGCCTTGCCGGAAAACCCGCTCTTGTCCACGCTCCAGGTCGCTACCTCCATCGTGTGGTGAATGGTCGTGCGAACGCCCATGACCTCTGCGACGAAAGCCTCGACATCCGGCACCGGGATCCACGGGGCTCCCAGACGGGCGGTGATGTCGGACGGGCGCAGGTCTTCGGGCTGGACCTCTTCAAGGGCGGCGACATTGCGCTGATAGCGTCGGTCGCGCTCGGCCGCCTCCCGGGCCTGCGCCAGCTTGGTGCGAACCGCGCCTGACAGGGCTTCGTCTGCCGTCACCCAGACCTCACGGCCACCTGTGCTGCGGATCGGGTCGAGATAGACCGAGGATCCGAGTTCGGCGAGCACCTCCTCACCCGGGCGGCCCAGAAGCTCCGCCATGCGCTCGACGTCCACGCCGCCTGTCTCATGCAGGGAGACCGCCAGCGCATCATGAGCGCCGTGAACCTCGGGCTCGGACGGCGCCTGAATCACGCGCTCGCTGAAGATCGGACCCGGACGGCCGGTCTGGCTCTTCTCGTCATACTCCTCGATCGAGCTGACCAGCCACACATCCGGATCGTCGTAGAAGGGCTGAAGGTTCGGGCGCCGCTGTGTGGACTTCTCCTCACCCGTCTCTTCATCCACCCGCGTTGTGGTGTTGGTGAGGTTGATCGGCCCGAACTGACGGGCAAAGGCCTGATACGCGCGTTTGAGATCCGCCTGATGGGCGCTGTAGGGCAGGTTTTCCACCTGTGCCCGAAGCACGAGCCGGGCCGCGTCCCTGACAGGAATCAGACCCTTGATGATCGCGGCGTGCTTCTGGAAGATCCCTTCTTTCTGCTCGCCTTTCTTCACCTTCACCAGCACGGTTTCGCCGTCAATGATCTGGTGCAGCACGCCCTTGTGCAGCAGGTAGCTCCCCTCTTTCAGCAGGGCACCGTCTGCGGCCGTTCCGACCTCGGCGGCGTGGTTATCCTGCACCGCCGCGACATCGAGTGTCTGCGGGACGGGGAAGCGGGCCAGCGAAGAGAGACGGCCAAGGGCCAGTGGCAGGGCCTCGTCCAGCATCTGGAGCGGATTGGCCTTGCAGGTGTATTCGGGTCCGAACTGACCGCTCGTCCAGTCGTGCCGGCCGAGAACCTGCTGACCGTTTTCCGCGAAATAGCGGTTGATCCGCAGTGGGCCTTCGCCCTGATCGGTGTCCTCCAGCGCCGCCACGTCCAGCCAGGTGGCATCGCCCGCATCCTCTCCCGGTGCGCGGCGGCGGAACACGAGCACGTCCACCACGACATCCGTTCCGGCATCGTCGCGCATGGCCCCGGCTGGCAGCCGTGCGCCGCCCACGAAATCGGCCGTCTCGAATATTGTGCGCCGTGCGCCGGCATCGGACTTGTCCATCGTCCACCGCGACGTCACGAACATCGCCACGGCTCCGGGACGCAGACGGGAGAGGGAGCGGGCGATGAAATAATCGTGCAGCGACAGGCCGAGGCGGCCCAGCTCGTC
This sequence comes from Gluconobacter cerevisiae, assembly GCF_015244675.1. Taxonomy (GTDB): domain Bacteria; phylum Pseudomonadota; class Alphaproteobacteria; order Acetobacterales; family Acetobacteraceae; genus Gluconobacter; species Gluconobacter cerevisiae. The sequence goes on from NZ_JABCQO010000012.1 coordinate 38,324, forward strand.
CGTGCCCCGGACCGTGCGGTTGCTGAATGGCGGGTTGCCGATGACCAGATCGTAGCGTTCCGCCAGCTTGGCCGTCGTGAAATCCTCGGACCGGACCCACTGGTTCGGAAACAGCTTGCGCGTGATCCGGGCCGTCAGCGGATCGTTCTCGATTGCGGTCCACGCGGTTTTCGGGGCCAGCTTCGGGGGCACGCTCGCCATGAAAAGCCCTGTGCCACAGCCCGGTTCCAGCGCACGGCCGCCCCGGAAGCCCATCTGTGCGGCCAGATCCCACATCGCATGGACGATCAGCTCGGGCGTGTAATGGGCGTACTGTGTCGCCCGTGCCAGACCCGCCCGCTCCTGCTGGCTGGTCAGTTCCTCAAGCTGGCTGCCGATCTCTTCCCAGCCCTGACGGAAGGCTTCGCCCGGACGGGGGAACAGACTGTTGGCCAGCTCCCCGGCTCCAAATCCCGTAAACTTCGCCAGCAAAGCCTGTTCGGAGGGCGTTGCATTGCGCCCCTCGGTCTCCAGTTCGCTCACGAGACGGATGGCGGCAAGGTTGTCCCGTGCGCGCGCTTTCCAGCCCTGGGACAGGGCACGTGTGCCACAGAGACGGAAATCAATCTTTGGCGCGATAAGCGGAGTGCTGGCGGCCTGTGCAACGACCTTTGCTGCCTCTTCAAGCGCCTTGTCTCCAGGTAGTTCACCCCAGAAAAGATTGGCGTTCGCGCCGCCGAGGGCGGATGTGTCGAAGAAGCTCAGCTGTGTCTTGCTCATGGGAATACTCCGGACAAGCGGCCGCGCCCGGTGCTGCGCTCGGCAGACCGGGGGGCCAGAAAAACAGAATGGTGGAACTGCGTGAGGGGCCGCGCCCGGCTCAGGCGTGCGGCATCAGGGGATCAGAGCGGTCCGAACCGAAGGCTGATCTGCTCGCGTTCATTGTCGGAAAGACGCGCCAGAGCCTCGCGATGGTATTCGGAACCGCAGCGCGCCTTCTGTGACACCCGCCACCAGGCGTGCTGGTCCGAACAGGTGACGCCTCGGATCTGGGTGTCCATGTTTTCGGGACCGCAGCCTTCGAGGATGGTCCAGCCTTCCTGATGGGCCTGAACCAGACTGAACTGCGATTGTGTGTCCGGGGACGTAAGGGCCAAGCTCGGCATCGTCGTCTTTCTCCTTTCCTGACCCTCTCCGGCAACCGCGGCGTCGTGCTGGGGGGCAAGGGCGACGCGTCAGCGTCGGGACCGCCCGGCCCGCAGCGCCAGCGAGGACACGGACGGACCCACCCCTTGCGGCACAGGGCGATCCCGTGGTGCCTCCCCTCCTCCCCCTTCCTTTTCTTTCCTCTTCTTCTTTTACGGTCCGCGTCTTCTGCGATGTGTGCTCTCACGATCAAAGAAACATGACCGTGTTTCGAGGCGGCTCAGGGAACTGTTAAGATCTGAAGCAGTAATACTCGTAACGACTTGCAGTCATGACCTGAAAGCGCCATGTCCAAAGCTCTTCCAGAACCTTGAGGGACATTTATGACCGACCTGATTGAGACCATTGCACACCCTCATGCTGATCTTCTGCCACTCACCGCCGACATCGTGGCCGCCTATCTGTCGCAGAACGAGCTTTCCGCCGACCATCTGCCCGCGCTGATCCGCAGCGTGCACGACGCTCTCGCGACCCCGACCACGCGGGAGCCTGTCGCGGAAGAAGCCCCGATCCCCGCAGTGAACCCGAAGCGCTCCGTGTTTCCGGATTACATCGTCTGCCTGGAAGACGGGAAAAAGCTGAAGATGCTCCGCCGTCATCTCAAGACGGCCTACAATATGACGCCGGAAGAGTACCGGGCCCGGTGGGGCCTGCCGCGCGAGTATCCGATGGTCGCACCCAGCTATTCCGAGAAGCGGTCGTCCCTCGCCCGCGAAATTGGCCTGGGCTCTACGCCCCGTGCCTCGGAGCCTCAGGAGCCTGTAACGCAGGAGGAAGAACATCCTCCGGTAAAGAAGCTTCCCGAGAAACGTCGCGTCCGTCCGGCTCGCGCCTGAGACTAGACCGGCCCTCCCCCGGTGCCGAAGGCTCCGGCCGGGAGGATCCAGTCCTCTGTCAGAACTGTCTGCAACGGACGGTCTGACAGGCAGGCGGCGACCAGGTCGGGCCGCGACCGGGCTGCCTGAAAGACCGTCCCCTCGGACGACAGCTGTTCGAGCCCCCTGTCACGTTTGATTGTGCAGCCGAAGTCCTTTTCATATCTGACCAGTTTCGCAAACCGGTTCGCATCCATCCATTTCAGGGTGGCGAACTGGTCTGCATTGCCGAAGATGCAGAACGCACAGGACAGGCGCGAAAATCCGGCCTGATAAGGATAGGCTGGCATGACGCGCCAGCGCTTGAGAATGTCCCAGACCTCCGCCTCGGACCAGGCGTGCACGGGCCTCCAGTGGTCGACATACCGACGACGACGCGTCCCGGTTCTCGTGTCGGTGCGGTGAGGCTCAAAAGCCGCATAGCGCGCCCGTGCAGGACTTTCCTCGGCGCGCTCGCCTGTCACGACCAGGGTACGACGATTGAGAAACCTGTCCTGTCCGCGCAAGGCGCGATCCGCCACATCAACCTTGAGGCTCGCCGAGCACCAGCGCACGGAGAGGCTGGCTGAGACCTGGGGGAAGCGCAGGCGTGTCCCCTCTGGCCCCTGCCCTCCTGTTCTGACGACCCCGTCAGGCGTTTCAAAAACAACCGGAGCTGTGGGCGTAGAGAGGTGGACCCCATTTTTCAGACAGGGGCGTAAGCTATAGACCGGCCTGAGAGAGGACGGATTTATGGGTAAGGTTACGCGCAAGAGGTATTCGGGCGAGTTCAAGTCGCGGGTCGCGCTGGAGGCGATCCGGGGCGAGCAGACGCTTTCGGAACTGGCGTCGAAGCACGGCGTGCATCAGACGATGATTGCCCAGTGGAAGCGCCAGGCAGTTGAGGGCATGGCGGGCATTTTCTCTGGCAAGGCAACACCGGAGACGGCGGCCAGTCCGGCCGATGTGGAAAAGCTTCACGCCAAGATTGGGCAATTGCTGGTGGAACGGGATTTTTTGCGGGATGCCTCTGTTCGGTTGGGCGTGATCAGAGGCGGCAAATGATTGACCTGAAACGGCCTCGGCTTTCCGTGGTGCGGCAGTGCATGCTGTTGCAGCTTAACCGGTCAGGCGTCTACTACCGGCCCGTGCCGGAGAGCGACGCGAACCTCGCGCTGATGCGGTTGATCGACGCGCAGTTTCTGGAGACGCCGTATTACGGGTCGCGGCAGATAACCCGGCATTTGCGCAGGTTGGGGCATGATGTCGGGCGCAAGCGTGTCCGCCGGCTCATGACGATCATGGGGCTGCGGGCGATCTACCAGAAGCCGCGCACGACAGTGCCGCATCCGGCTCATCGAAAATATCCCTATCTGCTGCGGGATCTTGTGATCAATCGGCCCAATCAGGTGTGGTGCTCCGATATCACCTACATCCCGATGCGGAAGGGTTTTCTGTATCTCGTGGCCATCATGGACTGGGCCTCGCGCAGGGTCCTGTCCTGGCGGCTGTCGAACACGATGGATGCCGAGTTCTGCATCGAGGCGTTGCAGGAGGCCCTGATCCACTACGGCGCACCAGAGATTTTCAACACCGACCAGGGCTCGCAGTTCACGACCCCCCGGTTCACCGAGGTGCTGGAGAAGCGTCAGATCCGCATCAGCATGGACGGGCGGGGACGCTGGCTGGACAATGTCTTCATCGAGCGCCTGTGGCGATCCCTGAAATACGAATGCGTCTACCTGCACGCGTTTGAGACCGGTTCGGAACTACGGGTCGGGCTCACATCATGGATCGCGCATTACAACGGGCAACGTCCACATTCAGCATTGGCTGGACGAACGCCCGACGAGGCGTATCATGACGTGCCGACGCCATCTGGTTTGGGGTTAACCCCAAACCAGATGGCCAACAGCAACGCCGTCAAACAGGCGGCATGACAACAACCGGCTATAGCTTATCAAGCCCACAAAACTGTCCGAACGGACGGGGCCACCTCTTAGTATCCCGCAGCATTTCGCGCTCGAAGCCACCCTCGCGCCAGGAGCGATAGAGCGGCAGGTTGAAGTCGCATGCGAGGGCAGCGACATACGGACCTGTGGAGGGCCAGTCCATGAAGGACCGCCCTGCCCCATCCACCTCGTGGTGCCAGAGTTCGATGCGCTCGACCGGAGCACCGGCTTCCAGCAGCGCAAGCAAACAGGCTGTGCCGTCCTTGCCTCCGGACACAGCGACGATGATTCTGTCATAGGACGCGAGATCAGGGCTCATGATGCCCACCGACTGACCGGGGAGCCTGTCCGCACAGAGCGGCACATCAGAGCCTGGGCGATCGGGCGTTCCCGCAGCAGCAGCGGCTTTTCGTGGCGACCGTCCCAGGTCAGGCCGTCGCACCGTTTGAGCAGCCCCATCTGGACGGCCGCTTCGTCGCGACAGGCACACACACGCTCATTGCCACCTGAACTGCGGCGGCACGGCTCATCCGCTGGTGCTCCACAGCCGGCGCAGGCAATCGTCAACGCTGGATCGCCCTCTTTCCAGTGCGTGTTGCAGCGGCGGCAGGTTGTGGGCTCCTGCGTGTCGGTCCAGCGCATCGGAGGCCGGCCACGGGGGGTTGGAACATAGGGAAACTGATAGCGTTGCATGATGCTCGATCCATCTCTGGTTCTTCAGACATCCTTGCGACGGCGTGTCGGGCGACCGGGGTGCAACAGTGCCGCGCAGCGGCAGGATCGGCGTCATCCGGACCCACGCGCAGGCGGCGCAGCCGGCGAGCATGGGGAGGACGGACGGCGACCCACCTGTTGCAGCACGGGCGACCGACAGGCAGCGGCTCCTTCTTTTATCCTCCTTCTTTCTTCATCTCCTTGAGTAACGCGGCACGGCTGTAATGACGTAACGGCGTCATTACGGAGCAGGGGTGCTCGCAGGCCACAGGCCCAACGGCGCGGGCCGGTCCGCAGCGTATCGTTACGGCTTTACGCAATGACGCCGTCCCTGCCCAGGACGGCCGGCGCCCACTTCCGCGCGAGCGTAATGACGTAACGGCGTCATTACAGCGCAGGGGCACTCGCAGGCCACAGGCCCAACGGCGCGGGCCGGTCCGCAGCGTATCGTTACGGCTTTACGCAATGACGCCGTCCCTGCCCAGCACGGCGGGCGCCCACTTCCGCGCGAGCGTAATGACGTAACGGCGTCATTACGTGATTACGTCGTTATGGGGTTGCGTAATGACGTAACGCCATTGTAGAAGGTCTTCATATCAAGGGAGAGATATAGATAAATGCCAATCCTAACTATTGCCTCCTTTAAGGGGGGGCCCGGAAAAACCACCCTGTGTCAAATAATCTCCGCGCGTTGCGCAGCAGACGGTCTCGCAGTCGCTGTCATTGACGCCGACCCGACTAAGGCAATGTCGGACTGGCATAGCAGCACTTACGAAGGAAAGCCCTTTACGTGCGTGGCGGAAACTTCTGAGCGCTCCATTGCTGATCTCGCTTTGAGGCTAGACGACACCTCTGACCTTGTCTTGATCGACACTGCAGGCTTTGGAAACTTGGCCGGAGCAGTAGCGATGACCGTGGCAGACCAGATCCTCGTTCCGTTGACCGCTGGCGCAGCCGATTTGAACCAAGCTGAAGAGACGATCAAGCAGGCGAAGGGCCTTGCGTCGGCAGCGCGGCGCAAAATCGAGGTTCGCGCGATAATGAACCGCCTCTCTCGCACAAACCTTACAAAGCACGCTGAACAGGAGCTGCGCGACGCAGGTATTCCCACCTTGAAGGCGTCAGTCTCACATCGCACAGCGTTCGGAGAGATTTCCTACTCGGGTACCATTCCGGCTAAAGGTGCGGCAGCCGACGAAGTAACCGCTCTTATAGCCGAGTTGAAGGCGATTGGCTGGATTCCGGAACGCACTAAAACCCTGAAAGGGGAGGGTATCTAATGGCGCTTAAACCTCGAAAAAGACCGGATGCCAGCGAAATCACTGCTGCAGCCCTTGGCAGGGTCAGCACTGACGGTGGAAAATCGGTGCCAGTACCGAAGACCCGAGCAGACCAGGCACTCGAGACCGCTCGCAGCGTAAACCCGCGGCTTCCGCCAGCGGAGGTCGTCCCAGAGGACAAAGCCGTTAACCACAACATGCGTGTGCGGACGAGCACTCTCCGGGCTTTGGGGAAAGCCGCAGAAGAGCACGGTATGACCGTGAAGCAGTTTATTATGCGAGCTGTTGCGGACAAAGGAGTTGCTGTCGCGCCAACAGATCTCGAGAATGGGAAAATAACCCCCTGGCGCGATCGCTAGGCTGGTTTTCGCGTGAGAAGCCGAGGTTTTACCGGAGGAGGGGACTGATGAAGAATGAGTCCTTCGTCTGTGACCTCTATTTTTGCATCTGGATAAACGGCTAGCGCCAAAGCCAGCGGCTTCTGCCATTTCGCCTTGAAGTGATACAGTTCTTTATAGCTAGGGCCGAACTGCGCCTTCAGTGCCGCCCATGTTACAAGACGTTTTTGGGTTAGAACATGGAGCCGGTATGCCAACCATATATATATGTCCAGCGCAGCCGAATTATTAGCGATGGCCCTAACAGCCGCTTCTTGAACGGGGACAGGGTGCTTACGAAGCTGCTCAAAATATCCTTCTGAAAGCTTTGCTACTTCGAGATAACTCTTGTCACTATGCGCTCCGCCTTCAGAAACGAAAAGTGCTCCATCAACAATGGCCTGATTTACGAGAGCGCTTGTTCCCGTTTCATTGTTATGGATGTGGAAGCTCAGGCGACATCTGCTAATGCGTTCGGCTTGGTCTCGGACTGAGCGTGCTGAAGAGCCACTAGGCTGAATACCTATCCGCTTAATCCACTGCCGAAGACTTTTACCTAATTCAATTTCTCGAGAGTTCGTCCTTATCGCTTCAGTTTGCAGGAAAAGTAGAATTAGCCGAGCATGCGCCCCAAAGGGTACGCCTACATGCTCTAATTCATCTGAATTTGGGATAGGCTTTATCCCAGGCTGAATGATTAGCTTTACGCGATCCGAGGACATTTGCCACGCTTCATGGGCGGGCAATCGTCTGTGAGGTAAAGCGCATTGAGCCCACCCTGAGTAAATGAAACCTAGGCCGTTCTCTTCATCAGCCATGTATGCTGATGCGGCTTCGACTACGTCTCGATCTAAACCTAAGGCTAGGACGCCTTGCTTACCTTGAGCTTCTAAAAGCTTATGGATAGTCGTCACACTGCTAGCCCTTGAGCATCCTCATAGAGTTTTTATTGCACACCATCGCATGAATGGAGGTGTGTGTTTTGGTGAGGAATAGAGGTTTGTGGTGTGTGTTTTGGTGAGAGGCATGGTTTTTGCAGATAACCGTAGCCGAAAGCCCGCTTCTAACGCTGCGCCTCCCCAAGCGTGATAGAAAAGTGTGTGTGCTTTGGTGAGCGTTTTCCCAAAACTGCGATATTTAGTGGCTCGTCGGGCTAAACGACCGCTTTTGTGTGATTTGGTGAGACGAACTATTTCTTATTAGTGATTCTATTATTAGTTTCCTCACCAAAACACACGTAGCAACATCAAAAAGTCGCTGTTTCCCGTGCCCACCTTCTCACCAGAACACACGCTATCATCACCAAAACGCCTGACTGGGTTGGGAGAAGGCTCTTTTCGTCCTCACCAAAACACACACATAGGGTCAAATTTAGAACCGACTTCGCCCTGGATGCTTGGTCATGGCATCCTCGACCTCGATATATTTTTCCACCACGCCGAAGGTCTGGTGGCGGGAGAAACGCTTGAGCGAGACCAGATCCGTGCCGTCACGAGCTCCTGTGGTGATCGCGCCACGTCGCAGGCTGTGCCCGCTGAAATCGCCTGTCAGTCCCGCATCGAGGCAGCGCTTCTGAATGATGCGGGCCACAGACCTGTCAGACAGCGCCTCTGAACCCATGGCGGGCAGGGCAGGGGGCTGACCGGCCTCGGCGGCTGGCGGAAGCCACACGCGCCGGAAAACCGGTCCCTTGGCTTCTTTCAGTCTGGCCGCGCGTAGCCACGCCTCATACGCCCGAACCGGGCAGAGACCGGTAATCCCCCTCGGGATCGCCACCTCGACACCCTGACTGGTGCGATCGCCCTTTGAGCGGTCCAGCCGGATCCGCATCCCGTCATCATCGAGCGCCACATTCTCCAGGCACAGCGCCGCCACTTCGGACCGTCGGAGGGCGCCAGCAAAGCCGAGCAGAAGAATGGCCTTGTCCCGAACGCCCACCAGATCATCCGTATCGATCTGCTCGATGACCTCGCTCAGCAGATCCCAGGTCAGTCCCTTGACCTGACGGGACGCGCTTCCCGTCGACGTCCTGCGAATACCGGCAACAGTTTCGGACACCAGGGCATGGGATGTCGGGACGGAAACCTGAGCGATATGGTGCAGATAGCGCAGTGCAGCACGGTGCAGATCCACCGTCGCGGGTCGCTTCTTCTGCAGCGCAAGATCAGCCAGATAGGCGGCGACGTCCTCGCTGCGGGCGGGCAGGGCAGGGAGCCCATGTCCTGCCGCCCATGCGCACCAGGAGCGCACGGCCGAGCGATAGGTCCGGCGTGTGTTCACTGCCTTCGCCGCCCGGGAATAGGTCTTCGAGGCGCGCTCCGCCGTCACCAGCGTCCCGTCATAATCGGGCAGGGCCTCGTCGGTCAGGGCATCGAACCACTGCAGGACCGCGCCAGACTGCTGACCCAGAGGAGAGGCCTGCGGCGCCAGCGTGGCCGCCTGCGATCCCGCCTTGCGCCGTCTGGCGGCCTTCGGCCTGAGCCAGGCGACGAACACCGGTTCGGGTTCGAGATCCAGAGCAATCGCCAGTTCGTGCCCGGAGGGCAGGGCGGTCAGATGGGCATTAGCGATGGCCAGTGCCTCCTCTGCCGTCTCAACATCGGTGGACAGGACCGTGTCTTCGGCAAATTCGTTGTCGCGGTATTCGATGCCGCGAATGACCAGAGAGAGATGAGGGGAGAAGCGACCGGTCGAGAGAAGGGCCACCGCTTCTGTCAGATCGCCGGCAGGAAGCTGCTGGCGGGTCTTCTGGTCCAGCCGGTCCAGGAGGGCCTCACGGGCAGCCTTTGCCGAGCCTGCGATGTGAAGATGGCTGAGCATGAACGCCTCCGCGAAACCAGAACCTGACTTCTGATAGCACGAAGCCGGGGTAGGGCAGAGAGGAGAACAAACACTGTCCAACGCAGGCCGGAAATGTGTTAACGAAGACTGAATGCCGATCCGACCGGAACTGAAGCCGCTTTACCCCTCTAACTGGCCTGAACTGAGCCGACAGGTGCGGTTCGAGCGGGCAGGGGGTGTCTGTCAGCGCTGCGGCCGGCCGCATGGACATCACCTTCAGGTGCTGCCGGGTGGCCGGTGGAAGCATCCGGAGACGGGGCACTGGTTCAATGGCCGGGGCAGGCGCATCTCGCCTCCGGACCTGATCGAGCACCTGCAAATACGACAGACGAAGGTGGTTTTGGCAGCGGCCCATTTGAATCATGATCCCACCAGCAACCGGCGGCGCAATCTGCGCGCGCTGTGTCAGCGCTGCCATCTGCTGCACGACCGGATGTATCATCTGGCTCAACGACGCCTGACCTTGCGACGGCGCCTGGCGCTCGGGGATCTGTTCGAAGGTCTGTATCGGGCCGGGGTCCCGCCTCTGCGCCTGTAACGGGTCAGATCAGGTACCCGACTGGGCCGCGACGTTGATCTCCAGCCGGAGTGGGGAAGGGAGTGATCTGTTTCCTATCGCTCACCGATCAGATGTTCAATGTGCGTAACGTGCCCGGCCCTGACGCCAACGCGCGTCTGCGCCTGCCGCACGAATTTCCGGTTCAGCTCGCGGGCCAGCGTTTCGCCGTCCCTGATCGGCACAGCACTGTAGGTTCTGATTGCCCAGGAGATATCGCACTGCCAGTCGGTATGGCGGCTGCGCGTATGCCACTGCTTCATGGCCTGTTCTCCGCATCGCGCCGCTTCGGTGTGGTTCCAGCCATTCACCTCTGCCATCCAGGCCAAAGCGGCATCCTGCCGGCCCTCGGTCATGGTCTTTCCCCAGTGACGCACGCCATGGCAGTCCGGACAGAGAGAAATCACCCCTTTGAGGGTCTGGATCCGCCGCTCGTCGTCATACGCCCATCCTTCGTCAGCTTCGACCGGCCATTGGGGGCCCCGTCCTCCGCACACCCGGCAACGGGATCCGGATCGCGCATAGGCATCCTTCCGGATCCGGTTCCAGTCTTCGGGCGCCAGGAAGGCGCGAAGATTAAAGCCCCACAGAGCCTGCGGCACCATCCACGGGCGGATGTAGGGGGCCTTGCGGTCCGGCCGATACCGGTAGAGCGTCGAGCTTGTCCCGGTGCGCCATCCAGCACTTCTGCTCCCCGTTGAACGTGGCACCGCCCCGGGCTGCTTCCTTACGGCGCTCAAACGGGACGCAAAGAGGAATGAGTGTCGTCAAGGCAATCACCACAAAAGGGACGGCCGAGCATGGCCGCCGTGGAAAGAGGGAATGTCGGGGCGCTCGGGATATATCCCGTCATTGCTGCTGGGACGACCCCGGATCACCCTCCCGCGTCGGGGCCACGCTCGCGTTTCTCTCAGTCGCGTCAGCAGAACTATCCCTCGGCCGCGGGCTTTCCGAAGAGGCTGTGCGGCTGCGCGCCTCCGCCACGAGGCGTTTCACGCGCTCGACTGCCATTGCACCACCATGCTCCATCGTGTTCATCGGCTTTCTCCGTTCAGAATGTCAGCTCCAGATCGGGCACCTGCCCTGTGAAGGACACTGGCTGGCCCGTTTGTGAGTGCAGACCGGAAGAGCCCGATTTCCATGGCGCTGCCTGCTTCATTGTAGTAATGTCGCTACATAAGAAACAGGAGGCTCCCGAGATGACTGTCACCACATTTTCCAGTCGTGAGTTCAACCAGGACACGTCCCGGGCGAAAAAAGCTGCCGTTGAGGGGCCTGTCTTCATCACCGACCGCGGCAGGCCGGCGCATGTTCTGCTGAGCATCGACGACTATCGCCGGCTGACCCACAGACCGCGAAAGATCGCGGATGCACTCGCCCTGCCTGGTGCCGAAGATATCGACTTCGATCCGACGCCCATGACCCTCGGCCTGCGTCCCGCGGACTTTGGCTGATGTTCCTGCTGGACACGAACGTTGTTTCCGAACTGCGAAAGGTGCGGGCGGGCAGGGCCGACCCTAATGTCGCCAGATGGGCAGAGCAGGTGGAGGCCGAGACCCTTTTCCTGTCTGCCGTCACCGTCATGGAGCTGGATGTCGGTGTCATGCGGATCGAGCGCAGGGATCCCGCCCAGGGAAGCGTTCTGCGGAACTGGCTGGAGAACTACGTGCTACCCGAGTTTTCGAAGCGGGTACTTCCCATCGATCTGGCGGTCGCCCGCCGCTGCGCTCACCTGCATGTTCCGGATCCGGGCCCGGAGCGCGACACCCTCATCGCCGCGACCGGCCTGGTACATGGCATGACGGTTGTGACACGGAATACGAATGATTTCCGGTATTCGGGGGTGCCACTCCTCAATCCATGGAAAGCACCGCATGACTGATCACCGGCAAGACTGCAGCATGGCCGATTGTGAAGCCCTGTTCGTCGAGGAACTGAGGCAGTTCGTGGATGCCTGCGCGTATATCAACGCCGCCCTCCCGAACGAAGCGGAAGACGCCCCCTGGACAGTAACGATGCATCGTCTTGCAGCGAGCGCTGCTGAGGCAGCGGAGAACCTTGAAAATCCCTCCGCAAGTAAGATTGCCCTATGGGCAGATGAGGCAATGAAAGTCCGCTAATGGGGGTAAGCGGAATGTCTGGTCTGAGCAGAAAAGTTGAGGAAGCCGACAGTCGTGATCTCCGTTTCCTCACACAGGATAGCTTGACTTACGACAATACATCCACAATACCGGATATATGGATACAGAATCTACCCTCGCAGCCCTGAGCGCCCTGTCGCAATCCACAAGACTGGAGATCTTTCGCCTGCTGGTGCGCTACGAGCCGGACGGATTACCCGCCGGAGATGTCGCGCGGCATCTCAATGTCCCACAGAACACGATCTCGGCCCACCTCGCCACCCTGACCCGTGCCGGCCTGCTGACCTCGCAACGCGATAGTCGGCTGATCGTCTATCGCGCCTGTCTTCCGCGCCTGCGTGACCTGCTGCTTTTCCTTGTCAGGGACTGCTGCGCGGGCAGTCCCGAACTCTGCGCGCCTCTAGTCGCGACCCTGTCCTCCTGCTGTCCCTCCCCGGAAGCCCGCTCATGACCATCACGATCTATCACAACCCGGCCTGCGGCACGTCGCGCAACGTTCTGGCACTGATCCGCAACAGCGGCGAAGAACCCCGGATCATCGAATATCTGAAAAAGCCTCCCAGCCGTGCGGAACTGGTCGATCTGATCGCCCGTATGGGCGTTCCGGTGCGCTCGGTCCTGCGGGAAAAGGGCACGCCCTTTCACGAACTTGGCCTCGATAATCCGACCCTGACGAACGATGCGCTGCTCGACGCCATGATCGCACATCCGATCCTGATGAACCGGCCGATCGTCGTCACCCCCCTCGGTGTTGCGCTCTGCCGTCCGTCCGAGACGGTTCTGGACATCCTGCCCAACCCCCAGCGTGACGCGTTCGCCAAGGAAGACGGCGCGAAGATCGTCGATGAAGCCGGAAAACGGATCGTCTGATGCTGGCTCTTGCCATTTTCATTGCTACACTGGTTTTTGTCATCTGGCAGCCTCGGGGGCTGGGCATCGGCTGGAGCGCAATGGCAGGTGCCGCCGTGGCCCTGGCGTCTGGAGTGATCCACTGGCACGACATTCCTGTCGTCTGGCACATCGTCTGGGACGCGACCTTCACCTTTATCGCGCTGATCGTCATCTCGCTATTGCTGGATGAGGCCGGGTTCTTCCATTGGGCCGCCCTGCACGTCGTGCGCTGGGGCAAAGGACGAGGCCGGACGCTATTCCCGCTGATCGTGGTGCTGGGAGCGGCCATTGCAGCGGTTTTCGCCAATGACGGCGCGGCCCTGTTGCTCACGCCCATTGTCATTGCCATTTTCACTCAACTCCGCCTGAGCCATACGGCAGCCCTGGCCTTCATCATTGCGACCGGCTTCGTCGCAGACACCACAAGCCTGCCGCTGGTGATTTCCAATCTGGTGAACATCGTCAGCGCCAATTTCTTCCGCATTGCGTTCGATCGCTATGCCGCCATCATGGTCCCCGTCGATCTGGTAGCACTTGGTGCAACGCTTGCCGTCCTGTGGCTATGGTATTGGCGGCAGGTGCCTGCGACCTATCCCGTCGCCGAACTGCCAGCACCCACCACGGCCATTCGTGACCACCATGTATTCCGGGCGGCCTTTCCGCTGTTGGCCCTGGTTCTGGCGGCCTATTTCCTGACCGCACAGTTTCATATCCCGGTCTGTGTCGTAGCCTGCCTGGCCGCCGGAATCCTCTTGCTCGTCGCCGGATATGGCCGGGTCATCCCTGTTCTCAAGGTGCTGCGGGGTGCCCCATGGCAGATCGTGATCTTCTCGCTGGGTATGTATCTGGTGGTGTATGGCCTGCGCAATGCCGGGCTGACCGACTACCTTGCAACCGCACTGGTCTGGCTTGGTCATCAGGGGACGTTCGCTGCCACGATAGGCGCCGGCTTTCTGGCGGCTGTTCTGTCGTCTATCATGAACAATATGCCGAGTGTGCTGGTCGGGGCGCTGGCGATCCAGCAGGCTCACGACATCACGCCGCTGACACGCGACCTGATGATCTATGCCAACGTCATCGGCTGCGATCTCGGGCCGAAATTTACACCGATCGGCAGTCTCGCCACGTTGCTGTGGCTGCATGTGCTGGCATCCAAAAATCATCGGGTCACATGGAGGCAGTATATGAAGGTCGGACTGGTGATCACCCCGCCCGTCCTGCTGGCAACACTCGCGGCGCTGGCCCTATGGCTGCCCCGGATCAGTCACCCGTAATACACGACAGGACCGATATATATGACCGAACCTGAGCTGCCAGCCTTGCATCCGGAGTATCTTGAACCGGTCGATCTCGCGCGGCTGGAACCGCAACCGCGTGTGGACCATCCGCCGCGTATCCTTCTGCTCTATGGCTCTTTGCGTCCCCGCTCGTTCAGCCGCCTGCTGGTGCTGGAGGCAGAGCGCATTCTGAAAGTCCTCGGCGCCGAGACACGGGTGTTCGACCCGACCGACCTGCCGGTAGCGGATTCCGTGCCCGCGACCCATCCGAAAGTGCAGGAACTGCGGAAACTCTCGATCTGGTCGGAAGGTCAGGTCTGGTGCAGCCCCGAACGGCACGGCAACATCACTGCCGTGTTCAAGAACCAGATCGACTGGCTGCCGTTGTCCGAAGGCTCAATCCGCCCGACGCAGGGCCGTACGCTGGCGGTCATGCAGGTTTCGGGTGGATCGCAGAGCTTCAATTCCGTCAATGGCCTGCGGGTGCTGGGCCGGTGGATGCGGATGTTCACCATCCCCAACCAGTCCAGCGTGCCAATGGCCTATACGCAGTTCGGTGACGATGACCGCATGAAGCCGTCCCCCCTTTATGACCGGATGGTAGATGTCATGGAGGAACTGATGAAATTCACATGGCTGCTGCGCGACCGGGCCGACTATCTAGTGGACCGCTATAGTGAACGTAACTCGGAACACCGCTTGCCTGAAAAGCTATGAGCCGGGCTGGCGCGCATTTCTGGCATACGACGTCGGCTTATCAAAACCCTAAGCGACCCACCTTACGACCGAGATGAGGGCGACCGCCGCTTGTCCGCACGGCTCCTGTTGAGCGGACAAGCGGTTTAGGGGGGACAGCAGAATGTTGGCTCCGAGTGGTATCTCTCTCGTACCGGACATCCTCTATTGAGAAGGTAGCCGGTCGTGTTGGGGTAAGAAGCGTAACCAGAGCCACCCCATCAGGGCAGACAAAACAGAGCCGGCAAAGATGCCCATCTTGGCTGGGGTCACAAGATCTGATCCGGAAAATGCCAGATTTGCGATAAATAGACTGATCGTGAATCCAATGCCACACAGCAGCGAAAGACCAAACAACATCCCCGTTGGCGTTTCAGCCGGAAGCGTGGCGATCTTCAGATGGGTCGAGAGTATTGTTACACCAAAGACGCCGACCGGTTTGCCAACGATCAGTCCTAACATAATCCCGAGCGGAGCAGCCTCCAGCATCATGTCCGGATGAACGCCAGCTAGTGAAACACCCACGTTCATGAAACCGAACAGCGGTAGAACGACCCAGGTAACGAACGGGGTCAATGCAGAAGATGTCCGATCGAGTGGCGTAGCCTGTCTGGCATCCATTCCTGAGGTGACTGCCGGAAGGCATAGGCCGGTGATGACCCCAGCAAGCGTCGGGTGCAGACCGGAATCCAGAAGCGCCACCCACAACAGAACGCAACCGGTGCCGTAGCTCCAGAGGGTTCTGATCCCAACCCTGTTCGCGCCGACCAACGCTGCAGTCACGATCACGACCGCGATCAGCGCCGGCCAATACAGAGCGCTCCCATAAAACAGGGCGATCACCACAATCCCCAGCATATCATCGAAAATGGCAAGCGCCATCAGCCAGGCCCTGGCTCCCGGCGAGACATGCCTTCCAAGAGCAAGGATGATTGGCAACGTGAACGCAGCATCCGTTGCAACAGGAACGGCCCAGCCGCGTGTCGCTTCTGGATGCCCGCATGTCACCAGCAGATACGTCAGGGCAGGCACGATCATTCCACCCAATGCTCCGATAAGCGGAAGGGCGATGCGGCGTAGTGATGAGAGGTGCCCAGATACAATTTCCTTTTTGATTTCGAGAATGACCACCAGAAAAAACAGGGTCATGAGCCCGTCAGAGACCCAGGCGTCAATGTTTTCTGGCCCCCGCTTTCCCAAGATGGGCAATTTCATGGGCGCTGTTATCAGGGTGCCGTAACCCGACGCCCATGACGAATTCGCCAGGACAAGACCCAACAGGGATGCAAGCATGAGGACAGACGCCCCACCTGCGGGAGCGGCCAGAAAACGTCGGATATGCACTGTGGGCGCAACAGAAAATTTGCTCATTTCTCTTTGTTGAATGAGACAGGCTTCCACACAAGCCTGTAGAGATGCGCTACCTTGTCATAATGTTTCTATTAACGCCCGATTTTCGGACGACCGTTTAACGCGGTTTATGTCCGGCTTGTAGGCGTAAGCAGCACGTCCGCTTACGCCTCTTATCGGACGTTCGGATGCCCAGATCACATTCCCGACTCCGGACATTGGCCCTACCCAATCCTGCTTTAGGCGGCAGGCGCCCGATAAACACGTCAGTAAGGTGCTCATGGGAAGCGCACTTTCCGCGCCCTGCAACCAAACGTTTTCTTTGCCCGCTTGCGTCAAATTTTCATTAAAAGTATGAAAGTGTAACTGTTGTGACAGCCTGACATGGGGTCAGCGCCGGTCATGCCGCGATGGAGCTGAAACGTTATGGCTGACAACTCTGACGAGCAATTCGTAGCGTCCGATTACACGCTGCTTGGTGACGCGACCGACGACCCCAACGGTATGGTCGACATGCCGGCCGGTCAGGAGCCAGCCACGACCAACGCGGTTCCGTCGGGCGTCGAATACAATTTCCTCGCCGCGACAGCGGGGTATTACACGGTCAGCTTTGCCTATCAGAATACGGCGAACGCGCCTGCTTACGAACAGCTTTCCATCAATGGCCAGAACGAGCCCGGGGTCGTCGAATTCGACCAGACTGGCGGCGTCTCGACCGGGACGGCGTATGCATCGGTCTATCTCAAGGCCGGTTTGAATTCGATCGAGCTGAATAATCAGACGACCGACGAGACCAACGGTCTGACGCCGGTTCCCGAGGCCCAGCTTCAGACGAGCCCGGCCTTCCAGATCGGCACCTCGACGGTTTCAGCAGGCGCTGCACCGTCCCAGGAAACATCGGCGCAGTCACTCGCGATCTCCAATCAGACGGATATGCAGGCGTTCGTTCAAGGCGAGAGCATGGCGCCTAAGCAGCAATGGACCTTCGGCCCGAGCCTGTCCGAACTGCATGTCGGCAGCAACGACGAACTCAATCAGCTCGACTTCAACGCCGTCTGGTTCCGCAACGTCACGCCCGGCCAGCAGGCCGAGACTTATTCGCCGTATTTCAAATCCAGCGAGTCGTTCGATGCCAACGGCGTCCTGCATGTGAACTATGGTGCCTACTCGCCGACCGGCCAGGCGCTGCCGGTGCAGATCCAGGCAACCTATGCCAACGTTCCGAACGAAAACCTCATCGTCGAAAACCTGTCCCTGACCAATCAGAATGCGAGCGGCACCCAGCCGCTGGTCTGGGACGTGATGAATGCCACCGGTATCAACCCAGGTGAAGTCAGCAGCACGACATGGGATCCGACGCATAACGCATGGATCGTTACCGAGGACCAGGGAAGTGGCAAATCCCCGCTTTATCTGGCGATCGGTGACTATCAGGTCAGCAACAGCACGCACGCGGCAGGCGTCGACGGCGTCAATGTGCGCGGCAGCTATTCCCTGTCGAGCGGCGCGTCCGGCAATCCGTCCCTGAATGCTCCGGACCAGGGCGTCATCGGCGGGTTCGAAAACAACGGCACGATGATCGGCAGCAGCACGGGCGCGTCCGGCACAAATCTGGCAGTCGGCACCACCGACAGCGATGTCACCCTCAATCCGGGCCAGACCGTCGATCTCAGCTACTATCTGTCGACAGCCACCAGCCTGTCGCAGCTCGACGCCAATCTCGATAAATATACGAACACAGTCGGGTCCACGACGTCGTCGACGCCGATGACGGACGCCACCGGCGCTTCCGCCGCGAGTTCCTGGACTCAGCAGACGGCTACCGCATGGGACGACACGCTCAACCAGGCCTACAATTTGGCTGGGTCGACAGAAACAAGCGGACAGGCTGCAACTGCGGCCAGCGGGCAGACACTGGATCCTACAAGCAGCGCTGCGGCCGAGAGTGCCTATCGCTCCAGTCTGATCAATATTTTGCAGGCACAGAGCCCGGAATACGGCTCGTTCATGGCGTCCACCAACCCGTCCTATGAATACAAGGTCTGGGTGCGCGACAGCGCCGCAACCGCGATCGGTCTGGACGACGCAGGCCTGACCCAACCGGCCGACAAGTTCTGGCGCTGGATGACGTCCGTCGAGCAGAACGGCATGAATGCGACCTATAGCGGCAACGCTTCAGGCACATTCTCGACGAACTATGGAGAATTCGACCAGAACCTGCCGATCGGGTTCGTCGCGCCGGAAAACGACTCTCAGGGCCTGTTCCTCATCGGGTCTTACCGTCATTACGAGCAGATGCTCAGCGAGGGCCAGACTCAGCAGGCCCAGTCCTTCATCAGCGATTCGACGGTGCGTCAGGCTCTGGTCAACTCCGCGAACTGGATCCAGGAAAATATTGGTAGCAACGGGCTTGGACCGGCTGACTACTCAATCTGGGAGGACATGTACGGCTATCATACCTTCACGCAGGTGACCTACGCGGAAGGGCTGAACGCAGCGTCGCAACTCGCCTCGGCTATGGGCGAGGGCAATCAGGCCCAGACCTGGGCGACTGGCGCCGAGACGATCAAGGAAGCAATCCTGCGTCCGACCACGGCGTCGACGCCGGGGCTCTGGAATGCGCAGGAAGGTCATTTCGTCGAAATGATCAACCCGAACGGAACGATTGACAATACGATCGACGCCGATACCAACATTGCCGCCGTCTTCGGTCTTGTCTCGCCCACAAGCATCTATGCGACTGAAAACGCGCAGGCTGTCGAAAATGCGCTGACGCAGGACAATTTCGGTCTATCGCGCTATCAGAACGAAACATTCTACCAGTCCTCGCAGTGGAGCCCTGGGGGCACATACGAGGCGCAAGGCATCTCGCCGTCCTGGCCGCAGATGACCGCCTATGACAGCATCGTCAGCATGGATTCCGGCAATACGACCCAGGCAAATAACGACCTTAGCTGGATCGAACAGTCCTATGACAATGGCGGCACTCCGCCCGGTGAATCCTACGACTGGGCGCGTGGCCAGCCGATCGAAAGCACATCGTCCGAACCGGTGACGGCGAGCTGGTACGTCCAGGATCTCCTGAACAGCACCGGCCAGACATCGACCCTGATGCCTGCGATTACCGGGCAGGCACCGACCGCTACGCCGCAGACCGACGTCTCCGTCAATACAGGCACGACCGGGTTCGGGTCCTACACCCTTGGACTCGACAGTGTGGGTAACAGCCAGGCCCAGGATATGATCGTCGGCGCGGGCAACACCTCTGCCACGTCGGTCGCCATGGTCCGCAATGAAGCTGCTGCCGGTACACCGGAAACCATCGACAACACGAACGGTGTCAACGACCTTCTGGTTTTGGGCAATGCTGGCGATACGAACGTTCTCGCGGGGCAGAATTCCACTACGACAATCATGAACAACGCTGCCGGGGACCATGGCACGGTGGAATACACGGGTGCCGCGGGCGCCAGTGCGACGATTCTCGCCGGCCCTCTGACGGAAATTCAGGCCGCCGGCACGACGAACCTGATCATGGGATCGCAATCCGATACGACGACGTCCGATGCCTATATCACGGGTGGCCAGTACGACAGTGCCGACCAGACCAACATCACCACTGAGGGCCCGGCAGGACAACTGGACGCGATCGACAATCAGGGCAATGCGCATACGACGCTTCAGGTCGCAAGTCCGACAGACCTCCTCTATACCGGCCGCGACACCACGTTGAATCTCGGCACTGACGGCCAGAAGTCGACCATCAACTCGCTTGGTAACGACCAGATCCATATGAACGGATCGAACGTGAACGTGGCGTCCGCCACCGGAGGGTTCGACACGTTCTATGGTGGCACCGGCACTATGACCATCAACGCCAGCCAGTCGGTCGCCTATACGCAGGAAACCTATATCGGCAGTCAGGCATCCGGCGGGAGCCTGACCTATACAGGCGGCAACGCTGCGAACCAGATCACGCTGGGCGACGAAAGCAGCGTTGCGATCACGGCCGGCGCGGGTGCCATGAACATCACCGCAAACGACAGCACCGGTCTTTGGGCCAGCCTGACGAAGGCGGCATCGGCGGACCTGAATTTCGGGTCCAGCCTCGGCAACTCGATGATCTATGGCTTCAACGGAAGCACTGACAGCGCGACGATGCAGGGTGTCACCGGGACCTCCTTCTCGGGGGGCAACCTGATGGTCAGCCTGGCTGACAATCACAGCATCACGTTCTTCGACGTCCATACCCTTCAGGGCATGAACATCGTCGGCGCCTGACAGACAATTGGGTCGTAGCGAGGCTGCGACCCAATCGCATGACAAATGTGAACGTGACCGAGATGCCTTCTGATAACACGGCAACAACACGCCTTTGCTCAAGCCATGCGTGGTTGGCATGCTCTCCCTACAATCAGTTCTACGTCACGCGTCCACTGGGCTGGATTCTTGTTGATCCGACGAAGCTGTCGACAATCGAGATACGGCAGCATATCGAGCAGAACCTTCAGGAGCCGATCGATGAGGAGGAGTTTCGGAGCAGGCTGTTCAGATCGCATCGTGTTCAGTTCGGCCCCGATCGCTGCACCCTGACGCCCGAGCTGCGGCCATTCTGGAGCAATCCCGTCCTTTCTCTCTCGTTCGCGGGTTTGCGTTTCGAAGGTGCTTGGTCGAAAGCAGCGTTTCGAGGTTAATTTTCGAGGTATCAACAGAGGCTTTTGCCTTTCTCGATACGGGGGTTCTGCTCCAGTGTGAGAGGCAGCTTTCCAGCTTCGATTTCGAGAAGCCGACATTCAGCATTCCCCCCAAACCAGTCGCAACCCAGAGAAATGGTTCCAAGCCTGCGTGAGTTGAAATGTCTCTCGCAAAGAGGGCCAGAGACGATCAGGCTGTCTTTCCGGGAGCAGACTTTGTCCTTGCATGAACATCATTGGAACACGCCTCGAAAAGACCTTTGTGGGTCTTTTTTGTGTCCCGCACCCTATGTCCGATAATAAGAATTAACGGACATAGGGGGTGAAGAGGGGGCGATTTTTGGAAAAAAGACTGAGACTTACCTTTTGAGGATATTAGGGTAATTTAATGCTGTTGCTACGGGCCGCTTGGTGGTATTGAAGGCTCATAGGCGAGAGACGCAGCGCGCCTTCCGGCCTGTGAAATAACGGAAAAGTCTCTCAGAGCCTGAATCAGAAAGCGGTTTGATTGATTTTTCGCAGAACTCTGCGGATATGGGCAATCATCAACCACGCGTGGGATGACGAGATTGTTGCCTCGACATCCTTCGTGAGGCGACGGCAGCGTCCGAGCCATGCAAAGCTGCGCTCCACGATCCAGCGTTTGGGCAGGACGACGAAGCCTTCGGCCCGATCGCTACGCTTGACGATCTCGATCGTCCATCGGCCGAGTTCAGCCAGCGCACCACGCAACTTCTCGCCGGCATACCCGCCGTCACCGATCAGATGGCGAAGCCAGGGAAACAATGAGCGTATTCTGGTCGCTACCAGCGGCGCGCCATCACGATCCTGAATGTCGGCGGGATGCACGACGGCTGCCACGACATGACCCAGCGTATCGGTCGTGATATGCCGCTTGCGGCCCCTGATCTTCTTGCCCGCGTCATAACCGCGTGGACCGCCGTTTTCAGCAGTTTTAACCGACTGGCTGTCAATAATGCCTACCGAAGGCGTGGCGTCTCGCCCGTCCTGCTCACGCGACAGGATCACGAGAATATGGTTTATCGCTTCCCATCGTCCCTCGCGGATCCAACGGTAGAAATAGCCCTGCACGGTCGTGAAGGCGGGAAAATGACGAGGCAATTGTCGCCACTGGCAACCCGTAGTGACGATATAGAGGATCGCCTCCATGACCCGGCGCAAATCCGTACGTCGTGGTCTCCCCAGTCGTTTCTTCTCGGGCATCAAAGGCGCAATCAGCGCCCACTCCGCATCGCGAAGGTCGCTTGCATACTCCAGGTCCTCCCGGCGATACTGCGCTCGGGTGATTTCAGTCCAGGCCATCTTGATCTCATCAGGTTCTCGCAAACCCATGAATCATAACCTGCTGAAATCACTCAACTCATTTTCGGTCAGACACTCAGACAAACAGTCATGACATCCTGTTCGGAGCGTGGCGCAAATCAGGCCCTGTGACTCATCCTTCCGGTCGAGGACTCAAATGACGATTTCCCTTGAAGCGCTCAAAAAGCAGGTCCATCTTGGAGACTATCCGAAAAGCGACGCCTCATAGGATCAATGGTTCCTCCGTTCGCCGAGAGGCTCACCCGTTTCAGTCTCGAACTGGGACGTCTGGATCAGGCGCTGAGACATGGCTCGGCTGTACCTGCCGTCCTGTTTCGGCAACGCCTGGATGCGATTCAGCGCCATAGCGCTGTCGACGGCTGGCTGATCGATCCCTGGTATCTGGTTGCCGAACTGCATGGCCTCGTGCCGAAAGTGGTTGGCCAGGACGGCTATGAACGCGGTACGGCCGTGGATGCGGCATCCCATGCCTTTACGCTCTGGCGTTGCTACGCTCGCCCGGATGCTATGCAGACGAGTGCCATTACAGAAGCCGAAGCGTTCCTGAATGATCAGTCATCAGGGTGGGGCCCTATCCTTGATGCGGGGATCGCTTTTCATCGCTGGTTACAGGCCGGGCAGCCCCGTGCTCCCTTCTGCGCGGCGTTAAGCCGGTACTGGCACTCCCATGATATTCTCCGGACGCCCTTGATCCTGACCGGCATAGAAGCACTCGCCCCGGGAACCCCTTGGGAGATCGAGCCCTGGCTGTGCTGGTGGCTCAATGCTCTTCTGGCCGAAGCCCGGGACGCGCACGATCTTCTGCGCCAGCTGGAGCGAGCCAGGACACAGGCACTTGAGAAGTGCGGCGCACAGCGTCGTCATTCCCGTGCGCCCCAAGCGGTCAATGTGCTGGCCATCCAGCCGCTCGTGTCTGCCTCTATGCTGGCGGATCGTCTGGGCATGTCGATGAAAAGCGCGCTGCAGCTTCTCAGCGCGTTCCAGGACCGAGGCATTGTTGTGGAAGTCACGCACCGAACGGCTCATCGCCTGTTTGGTCTGGCTGGCATGGGAGCGCTCCGAGACGTCGTGAAACCTCCAACACGACCCATCCCCGGCCGAAAGCGCGGCCGGCCCCGTAAGGATCATCTTTTCACGACGCAAGCTATCCCGGAGGAAGAGATTACGCAGCTTCCGCCATCGACGCGGCTGGCCCCGGTTCAGTTCGACTATGAGGATCTGGCTGCAGCCATGAATCAGGCTGATGAAGCCATGTTGAGAAGCTCCCGGCTAATCGCCCGCCTCAAGGGACAGAAGGCCAGCTAGGGCCTGTTAGATCTTGAATTTCTTCCCATATTGTAGGGATGGAAGAAGGAGACAGAACAGGCACCTTTACGGACGAGACATGGGCGATCTGGGAACCTCTGATTGAGGAGGTTCGCCCGAGGGGCAAGACGCCGCCACATGATCTGCGGCGGACGATAGCAGCGATTTTCTGGCGTCATGAGAATGGCGCGAAATGGCGGAGCATCCCCGCTGAACTGGGTCCGTGGTGGCGGGCTGCGCAGCTTTTCATCCGCGGGGCGAAGCTCGGCGTATGGGAACGCCTGCTCGAACTGGTTCAGGAACAACAGGGAGTGGCGTTCGGAATGACTTTTCTGGATGGTACGAACATCAGGGCTCACCACAAGGCGGCGGGAGCCCAAAAAAAGGGGCCTCTTTCGAAGAGCGGGACCATCGTGAAGCACTTGGCCGCTCTCGCGGCGGCTATGGCACGAAAGTCTGCGTGATCGCTGATGGACATGGAAAAGCCTTCGGTTTTGCGCTGGCCCCCGGACAGGCTCATGAACTGCCCCTGGCACCAGCCATGCTCGACAACCTTCCCGCCATTCCCCTGTGGGTAGTGGCGGACAAGGGCTATGCGTCGAATGCCTTTCGTGAACGGATATGGGACATGGGAGCCCGGCCCGCCATTCCTGCGAAACGACGCGATGGGCCGGTCGCCTGCCCAAAATGGGCCTATCGGTGTCGACATCTTGTCGAGAACCTCTGGGCTCGCCTCAAGGAGTGGCGCGCTGTCGCAACCAGATACGAAAAAACAGCAACGTCGTTCCTCGCGGTCATCCACATCGCTGCCGCAGCAGACTGGATCAAGCCCTAACAGGCCCTAACGGTGCTCACCCCACGCGTACGTAAAATGCACTTTCGTGTGCGTTGTATAAATCTTCACATTAAATGCCCCAGTTTCTCATCACGGTATCTGACCGCCTGCGTGGTGTCTCTCAGGCAGCTCTGGGGGGAGAACGGTTGGTCCGATATTGGACGTAAAATACAGAAACCAGACATTCTTATGGGTGATATTTTATGCGCCGAGTTAGAGGGCTGGTTATGATTGATTTATTGTATCAGGACCAAAAACCGAACAGAGACGCGGAGGGATCGAAGAACCGTTGATTGATGTGCTTGGCCCGTGATTTTAGTTTTTGGGCGCTTTGATTGACGGTTCTTTGGGTCGGTTTTGATCTGCGTTTTGAGCGGATCGG
>NZ_JABCQO010000013.1 GCF_015244675.1 Gluconobacter cerevisiae
TCTGGCGCTCAGACAACAAAAATACCTCACTCACAGGCCTACCCTCCATCGGTAAGCCTGTGAATCACAACCTCTCGCTCAGTTCAATAAATTAATAGGTCCTGAGCCTAGTTTTGACGGATTAGGATTGCCCTGAAATCGTTGACGTTCGTCTCTGTCGGTCCCGGCACGAACAGATCGCCCAGAGCCTCGAACGCTGTATAAGCATCATTTTCCATCAGAAGATCGACAGGACTGAACCCCTTTTCCCGCAGCCGTTCCATGCTGCCACCATCGGCGAACGCCCCAGCATTATCTTCCGACCCGTCAATGCCATCGGTATCCGCCGCAAGTGCCACAAACGGCAGCCCTTCCGCCGCAAGTGCAAAAGCCAGAAGAAACTCCGTGTTCCGACCGCCTCGCCCCTGTCCGCGTATCGTCACCGTGGTTTCCCCACCCGATAAAATGACGACCGGCCGTCTGAACGGCCGATCCCTGAGAACGACCTCTCTCACGAGAGCGGCATGAACCTTGCCAACATCCCGGGCCTCCCCTTCGATCGCATCGGACAGGATCACAGGGTAAATCCCCGCCTGCCGCGCTTTCTCCGCCGCTGCTTCCAAAGACAGATGCGCTGAAGCAATCACACGGACACTGTGCCCGCTGAAGACCGGATCGGTCGCTAGTGGCGCCCGGCCTTCCTCCCCGTCCAGCCAGGACTGGATCTTCTCCGGAAGTCGCAGTTTCCAAGTCTTCACGAGACGACGGGCCTCTTCGCGCGTTCCCATATCCGGCACGGTCGGGCCTGAGGCCACCTGCGCCGGATCATCAAACGGAACGTCGGAAACTACCAGAGACACCACCTTCGCCGGAGCCGCTGCCGCAGCAAGACGACCACCCTTGATACCGGAGACCTGCTTGCGGATGCTGTTCATAACCGAAATTGGTGCCCCGGATGCCAGCAGAATACGGTTCAGTTCGGCCTCATCCGCAAGCGTCATCCCCGGTGGTGGGCACGGAAGCAGGGCGGACCCGCCGCCACAAATCAGCGCCACCACGAGATCATCCGGTCCCAATCCTTTGACGGCATCAAAAAGCGCTTCCGTTGCTTTCAGACCTGCTTCGTCCGGCACGGGGTGCGATGCTTCCAGCACACGGATAAACCGCGTTGGACACACATTCCCGTAACGGGTGACAACCACACCGCTCAGCGGGCCCGTCCAGACACGCTCAAAAGCCGCTGCAAGCTGGGCAGCTCCTTTTCCGGCCCCGATTACAACCGTTCGTCCTTTCGGAAGCTCGGGGAGATGCGCTGACAGAATCTGATCTGGCTCCGCCGCACCAACAGCAGCCTCAAAAAGTTCTGTCAGGAATGCACGATCCTGAAACATCATTGTCTGTTCCTGTCTGTCCATCTTGCATAAAAGCTGTTGAGCATCTTGTCGTCACAATCAAATATTATTGTTTATCAATCATTTTTTTGAATCTGAAATCTTCAAGCTGAATGATATTTTATTCCAAACACAAAAATTATGGTTATCTGAAAATAAATTCACGGAAATTCTGCATTTAATATTTGGCCGCGTTACAATTTAAATCTCTTTCAGAAATTTTTTCCCTTGCATTTTTGAAAAACATGGCGCCTAACTAGAGATGGCAGGTGCTCTTGAGTGAGTTTTCGGCGCGTGTTGCGCCATTCGTTCTCCTTAAGTGTTATGATTTCGTGTGTATCTTGTACACGACTGCTATTGTTAAAAAGGAGCCTCGTTATGGCAACAGGCACCGTAAAATGGTTTAACTCCACCAAGGGCTTTGGCTTTATCCAGCCTGACAACGGTGGTCAGGACGCGTTCGTTCACATCTCTGAACTCGAGCGCGCCGGAATGCACACTCTGAACGAAGGCCAGCACGTCTCTTACGAGCTCGAATCTGGCCGTAACGGCAAGACATCGGCAGTGAGCATCAAGGCAATCTAATTGCTCTGATGTGCACTCTGGTGTACAGAAAGCCGCCCGTCAGGGCGGCTTTTTTTATGCCTGATTTTCCGATGCGCCCCAAGAAACCTCAATACACGCTAGCATACCAAGCAGGGCGTTAGCGATCGGGCTCTGATAACGCTCCTTATGACGCATCCCATAAAAAAAACGGCTCTCAGGAATCTGCAGGATTGCGTGCAGCGTCCCTGCACGTAACGCCGGCGCCACCACCAGAGACGATAATGCCCCGATGCCGGCACCAGCCTCTATGGCAGTCCGCACACCTTCATTTGAAGGCAGCACAAGACCAATATTCAGATCTTTCGTAAGGATATCACGCGCGCCCAGATACTGTTCAAGAGTTGAACGTGTCCCGGACCCGTCTTCGCGCATGACCCAATCCTGTTTGCGCAGCCAGACGTCATCAACCTGCGCCGGGAGCAGAGAACTGGCCTGCACAAGAATGAGATGGTCTTTCCCCACCGGCCATTGAGCCAGTGCAGGATCGTCAACAACGGCTTCTACAATCCCGACCTCGGCCTCCCCTTCCCGAACCATACGGGCCGCCTCCTCCGTGTTGCTGATCGCCAGTTCGACCTCGATTTCGGGATATTTCTGTCGAAACGCTGCAAGGATCCGAGGAAGCCAGTATGCGGCAATGGTCTGACTAGCAACAGCTCTCAGCGTACCTCGCCTCAGACCGCTGATGTCCCTCAGGACATTTTCAGCGACGGCTGCCTGAGCAACCACCGCCCGCGCCTCGGGCAGAAACAGACGTCCTGCATCGGTCAGACTAATCCCTCGACCGACCCTATGGAAAAGCTTGATCCCATAACGCGCTTCCAGAACCGCAATGGCAGCCGAAACAGCAGACTGGGTCACGTTCATGGCCTGACTTGCGGCCGTAACATGCTCGCGTTCCGCAACTGCGATGAAAAGACGAAGCTGATCGAGTGTCATAGAGTTCTTCTAACACAATCAATCTGATTTTCCGATTGAAACCAGAAAAATTACTCGTTGGAATGATGTATTCTCTTCAGCCTAGATGTCTCCGGCAAGGGAGATCATCATGCACATATCCTGCTTCAGAAACCGTCCGATCTTCAGACTCTCCGGTATCGTGGGCGCAAAGCTGCCTGGCATCGCTCTTTGTGCGGGCATTACCGTGCTGGCTTTTGAAGCGGAGAAAATCGAACAGGCATTTCTACAGAAGGCTTGGCTTGAAATGCTCAATCTGGCCCTTGTCATTGGCGTCGGCCTCCGCTCGGTGTCCAATCGAAGCCGGATTTTTGATTCAGGGATCAGGTTTTGTTCAAAATCCCTTCTTGATGTTGCCATCGTTCTTCTCGGAACCGGCTTTAGCATGGCAGGGATCGTCTCGGCAGGACCCGTCATGATTGCCTGTGTCTTCGGGATTGTCAGCTTCAGCCTGGCCTTGACCGTTCTGATCGGACGAATGGCCGGCCTTTCCCGTTCACAAACCCTGCTCGTAGCCTGTGGTAATTCGATCTGCGGAAATTCTGCCATCATGGCGGTCGCACCCGTCATTCATGCCCGCGACGAAGAGATTGGTGCAACTCTCGCCTTCACTGCCGCAGGTGGCCTTGCCGTCGTTCTCGGGTTACCACTCCTTCTGCCGTTCCTCCAGTTATCCGATATCGCGGAAGGCAATGTTGCCGGACTGACTGTCTATGCCGTTCCACAGGTCATGGCAGCAGCATCACCTTTTGGGGCTGCTGCCTTGCATACCGGGACACTGGTCAAGCTCATGCGCGTCCTGACACTAGGACCGGTATGCATTGTCCTGTCGCTTCTGTTCGCCCGTAGAGAGGGTCCGTCAGTGACGCGTCCGAACCCATGTCGTCTCGTTCCGTGGTACATCACGGGATTTTTGATGATGATGATCTGCCGGTCTTTCAGTCTTATTCCCGAAGCAGTCCTGCCCATCCTCAACAGCTTCGCCACAGCCCTGACCGTTATGGCAATGGCAGCCTTGGGGATGAGCATTGATATCCGGTCCGTCTTCAAGGCCAGCGGACCATTGATGCTTACGGTCGTGTTGTCTCTGGTCGGTCTTGTCAGCGCCAGTCTGATGCTGGTGAAGGTCCTGACCTGACGCAGTCCTACCGGTAGATTTTCCCGTATCGGTTGGCCAGATAATCGGCCAGCGGAATATCTTCCTGTCGCACAAAACCCTTCGTTGGGATTTTTCCTTCTGCCAGCAGATCCAGAACGGCGCAGATGGACCCGGCCGTCGTGAGCTGGATTGCCGTACGGAATCCTCCCATGAAATCCTGAGACTCAATGGAACGCGCGACCGTTTCCTGCTGGAGTTTTCCGTCCTTCAGGCCGGTCACGATAACAGAAAGAACGACCAGATCCTGAGTGGTGCCCGGAATGGCATGCGTAAAAATATCCTGAAGGATATGTCGCCGCTCCGACAGACGCAGATCCGACAGCAGAACCTTCATGATATCCCGGTGCCCCGGATAGCGCATGGTGCGATAATTAAGTTCGCGCACCTTGCCTTCATAGGTCTCGCACAAGGAGCCTAGACCGCCCGACGTATTGAAGGCTTCATAAGTTACGCCATCGACGCCCAGCGTCTCAACACCGTCCAGAGCGGGAACTACAACGCGCCGCCCGTCCACGATCGCCTCGCATGGCTCGATATATTCGTTAATCAGACCTTCCGTGCTCCAGGTCAGGTTATAACCCAGCGCGTTGGACGGAAACCGCGGAAGGGCCCCGACCCGTAGCCGGATCGTCTCGACCTCATCGAAATGCTGTGCCAGATCATGCGCGGCAATAGAGACAAAACCCGGCGCCAGACCACATTGTGGAATGAATGCGCTGGACGCCCCTTCGGCCAGCGCCCGCACATCTTTCGTGGAGGCGACATCTTCCGTCAGATCGAGATAATGCGTGCCTGCCGCAGCAGCCGCTTTTGCGATATTCCGCGTCAGATGAAAGGGCAGCGCAGAGAGAACAGCGAACTGGCCCTCCAGCAGCGCTGGATCCAGTCCTTTTGCAATATCCACCGTTCTGCGCCTGACACCTTCCGGCAGGACAAGCGCCTGAAGGTGATCCGCATGACAGTCCAGTAGCGTGACGCCATAGCCTCCGTGATGGAGAAGCTCCGCAATGGCTGAACCGATCTTTCCCGCGCCTGCAACCGTAACCTGCTTCATGATCATATCCTGTTTCGGAAGTGTTATGACAGCATCACGATCAGAGCAGACGGATCTCAAGTGGCATCCAGACGATGAAATGCAGTTTCCATCGGCAGATTGCCGGTTATAACTGGCAGAATGACGGATTCACTGGATCAGGCCCTGCTCGACATCCTGCGTCGCAATGCACGCACGCCCACAGCTGCGCTGGCGCGTAGGCTCGGGATTTCACGCACAACCCTTCAGGGACGCATGGAACGTCTGGAACGACAGGGCCACATCCGCGGCTACACACTTGTGGAGAATACTGACGACGACCTGCTTCGCGCGCATGTCTCGATCGTCATCACGCCGCGCCATAGCCAGAAGGTAGAGCGCGACCTGAAAACACTTCCCGAACTCCGGGAATTACACGCAGTCAGCGGCGCTTCGGACCTGATTGCCATACTGGGCGCGGCCACCACAGAGGCCATCAACCGTGCCATTGATGATATCGGTCAGATGGAAGGTGTAGAGAGGACGGTATCCGCCATCATCCTCTCCACACGCTTTCGCAAAGGGAACTGATCCCTTAGAGAGCGGCGTTGAAAACCATTCCCAGAACTGCCGCGTCCTTATAACGGGTCGTTCCACCAAGACGGTTAAAATACTGGAAGTCCGGCTGTAGCGTCAGACCATTCATGATGTGGAAACTATAGAAAAACTCATAAACGTTCTCATGCGACTGAACACCGTGCGGAACACCGAAATTGGTGGACTGGAACGGCAGACCATTATCAAGCGACGCTTCCTGTTGCAGGATCGCAGCCCGGCTGAAGTTCATCCACTGATACGCAATACCCCACGTATCCAGCGGGCGGCCCCAGAGCTTGCCAGTATCAAGCAGAGAGCCAACCAGATGATGGTTCATCGCAGACGTCTGACCCGAAGCATAGGAATAGTATCCTGCCAGCATGAGGCCGTTCATCGGGCCATCGCCATGCCGGATCAGCATCTGATCCATCAGCACCCAGACAGACGTCTGGCCGCTTTGATAGCGCGGATTGCGGCCACTCAACACCCAGGCCTGCCCTGATCCGTCATCATACAGATCGTGATAGCGCGAGTTATCGTACATGGCGCCGACCTTGTAATGGCCGATCAGCTTGTCCTTGCCAAACTCCGGAATCCAGCCCAGTTCGACCTCGGTGGAGAGCTTACCAAGCCCGCTCTGCGCCCAGGACCAGCCGGAAATGCCGCCATTATACGAATGGGGAGATACGGCAAACAGGCCGCCCATCAGGTAGAGATGCGGGTTCGGCATCAGACGCAGAACGGTACCCATATTGCCCGACGGCCAGTCACGTCCGCCATTGAGGTACTTGGTCGGCGTGACGTTGCCGCACATGGAGACGTTCGCGAAGCTGCAAAGCCAGGGAGAATTATTGAAGAACGTGCCCGTCGGGATCCAGCCAGCCGCCAGATCCACCTTCCGGTTAAACCACGCTTTCTCCGCATAAGCCCACACGAGATGCGCCACGACATTGCCACGCGCGCCATAAATCTGCTGGGCCTGCGTGACGTTATCGCCGATATCACCGCTCAGGTTCCGGCCATGCCCGTTCACCATCAGTGTATGCAGCCACAGATCCTTGGACCAGTCGCCACCCAGAATCTGATGCCAGTCCAGATCAACCGTCACACCGACCTGCCCGGCATTCGTCTCGGTCTGGTGACGCCCACCCGTCACATTACCCATAAGACTTTCATACACATCCACCGCAACATAGATGCCATGCTTCTGGAGCCAGGGCTGCACGCCGCCCCATGTCCCGAGCATATGGGTCGTGCCGTAAGGCGCACCAAAGGACGGCGGTCCATACGGAGACTGGAGAAAACCCGGAATGGTCGTGGACAGTGGAGGAACCGGCTGCGTCTCCGACCCCATAGGGGCAGGATTGGTCAGATCTTCCGAACTTGCCTTGCTCTTGCTGCTCTGCGCCTGAGCAGTACCGGACCCCATTGTGAGCACCCCCAACCCGCAGGCGAAAGCGAACGACAGGACAGAACCGGATCTGCGGCAAGCCGCACCAGTAGGAACCAACCTCAGGAATTTACTCACATGCCTCAAACCAACTTCCCCTTGAAGAGCCAAAAAACGCGAAATACAGGGATGCCATGATCCGCACCCTTAAGTAAAATTCACTTTACAGAAAGAGCTTTGTTGCAGGAAGGCACAAAACAGTGAGACAATTGAAACAATAAGACTTTATTTTATAAAATAAGATCACGCCAGTTTTCATTACCCTCCCACCCCGGAATCCTCATGCAGTCTTCCCACCCCGCCTCTGATGCCATTACCGTCAATAACCTCCGGAAAACCTACCGGATCCGCGAAGGAGGAAGCTGGCGCGGCAAAACACGTGAGATCGTGGCGCTGGACGGAATTTCTTTTTCTGTTCCCAAAGGCCAGATCGCCGGATTCATCGGCCCGAACGGTGCAGGAAAATCCACGGCTATCAAGATCCTGTCCGGAATCCTGCGTCCCACCTCCGGCGAAGTACAGGTGAACGGGCTGGTGCCCTGGACAAACCGTGTGGCCCATGTCGCGCGGATCGGGGTTGTCTTCGGCCAACGTACCCAGCTCTGGTGGGATCTGTCGGTCGGTGAAGGTCTTGCCCTCCTGCGGGATATTTACGGCGTCGATCCTGAACGCTTCGCCCGCAACCGCGCCCGTCTGGCTGATGCGCTCGATCTGGGCGGGATCATGGATCAGTCTGTCCGCCAGCTTTCGCTCGGACAAAGAATGCGCGCCGAAATCGCCGCCTCCCTCATCCACGACCCTGAAATCCTGATTCTCGATGAACCCACCATTGGCCTCGACGCACCGTCCAAACTCGCTGTCCGGGCGTTTGTCCATGAGCTTAGCCGGGACCGGGGCACGACGGTCCTGCTCACCACTCATGACATGCATGATATTGAAGCGCTGGCCGAACGTGTGATCGTCATCGGGCATGGTCGTATCCTTGCGGACAGTCCATTTGAGGACCTGCGCATGACAACCCTGTCCGAACGTATTCTCGAACTGGATTTCCATGGTACGCCGCCCGAACTGGCACTCCCGGCAGGAGCGGTCGAAACCTCCCGCGCACCACACAGCCTCACCATCACATTCGATCCGCGCCAGATCCCGGCCCCTGCCCTTGTTGCCCATGTTGGACATCTGCCTGGGCTCGACGATCTGAGGATCAGCCGCCCCTCGATCGAAGAGATCATCACACGCTTTTATGCGGACCACGCAGCATGACGCTCCGCCCCTATCTCACGGCTTTCGGGCTGCAATGGAAGATTGGTCTGCGATACCGTATCGCGGTGGTGGCCGGACTGGCGGCGCAGATGTGGTTCGGCGCCGTAACGTTGATGGCTTATGCCTCTGTCTATCACGCCGCCCCGGACGTTCAGGCTCCGCTCTCGCTGCGACAGGCCATGACCTACACCTGGATCCAGCAGTCCCTCTTCACACTTCTGCCGCTGGGCTGCCTGCCCGCCATCGGAGACGCCGCCAAAACAGGCGCCATCGTTTATGATCTGCTACGCCCGGTCGATATGTGGAACTGGTGGCTGTCAGCCAGTCTGGCGCGTCTGCTGGGCAATGCCATACCCCGTGCAGTCCTGCTGGCCTGCGTGGCGGGTCCGCTGGCCATGCTGGTCGGTCTCGGAGCATGGAGCCTCGCGCCACCAGCGGATCTGGCGGCGGCGGGACTGTCGCTGATTTCCATCACGCTTGGCGCACTGCTTTCAGCTACCATCGTCATGTGGTGGAATATACTGACAGCCCGCACGCTCTCCCCACTCGGCAGCTACGCCGTCGGAACGCCACTGGCCGTGCTGCTGTCGGGAATGCTCCTGCCGCTGCCGCTCTATCCCGACTGGATCCGCCCCTTCCTGCTCGCACAGCCTTTTGCCGGAATTACCGACATTCCCATCCGCATCTATCTGGGCACGCCCATTCCGGGGGGCGTCGCAACCGGGCTGGGCCTTCAGCTTTTCTGGCTGACGGCACTGACCCTTCTCGGACGCCTGTGGATGCGCCAGACGGTCAACCGACTGGAGGTGCAGGGTGCCTGACATGACACATACCCCTCGCACGCTCAGCGCCCTTGGTCTCTATCGCCGCATGGCAAGTGCCTCGATCGTGGCGCAACTCCGCTATCCCGGCACATTCGCCATTCAGGCCATCGGCAATTTCGTCACGACCCTGCTCGGCTTCTTCGGCATCTGGAGCCTGTTCAGACGCTTCGGTAGCATTGCCGGCTGGGATATCGGCACGGTCGCCGTTCTTTATGGCCTTGTGAACGTGGCATTTGCCGTGGCCGAAACGCTGGGGCGCGGCTTCGAGGTCTTTGGCGGCGAGTACGTCCGCACCGGAAGCTTCGACCGCCTGCTCCTGCGGCCACGCTCGACCCTGCTTCTGCTTCTGGGCCACGAACTGCGCCTGCGCCCCATAGGACGTTTCCTTCAGGGCGCGTTCGTTCTCATCGCGGGATTATGGCTTGCCCCACACGTCCAGTGGAGCGCCGTTCTGGTTCTGCCGCTCGCCATCGCAGGCGGCGCAGCCATGTTCCTCGGCGTCCTGATCGGACAGGCCGCACTGTGCTTCATCACGGTCGAGGGGCTGGAAGTTGTGAATGTCCTGACATACGGCGGCGTCGAGGCCGGACAATACCCACTGACCATGTTCGGCCGTTGGCTCCGGCGGTTCATAACGTTCGTCCTGCCACTCGCAGCAGTCTGCTACTATCCGGCTCTGTTCAGTCTCAATCACCCAGACCCGCTGGGTATGCCGATATGGATCGGCGCCCTGTCTCCGATTGCAGGCTTTGTCTTTCTCGGCGTCATGGTCCTGATATGGAACCGGGCAGTTGCAGGCTACGTCTCCAGCGGAAGCTGATTGCCGCGCTTAAGATCCCGTGCCCATCAGCGACACATGCGCGGCAATGATCTTCCATCCATCGGGCGTGCGGAACCAGGTCTGGCTCTGACGCCCGATCTTCTCAGCCCCGATGCGCCGGAACTCCAGATCCACCGTCGCCACATCCTGCCCCACAGCCGTAATGACACGACGCAGGACCTCCCGCGGCGGTGACCCTCCCGCCCGCGCCCGGCGGAAGGCCTGGATTTCCTCAAACCCGTAGAGATTCTCCCCCACACCGTAACGAACCGTTTCCGCACCTTCGTAAAAAAATGCGTCCAGTTCGTGCAGGATATTCTCGCTCAACGCCTTTTCATAACGATCGGACATCGCAGTCACCTCCACACAAACCTGAGGATCATTCAGCGCAGGAAAAGACTTCAGCGTCATCATTATGTCTCCGGCAGGCCTGTCAGAAAGAGTTTTTCCATCCACACAGAACATATCATTCCACAGAAAAATCTCCATCTGGGGAGATGTCGGAAAGTAACGGAAGTCTATATTAATTTTTATAAATATAGATTCATCCGTTCAAATCATAAAAAATTTTTAACAGATTCTGAAAAGTAAAAAACAATCCATAAATCACGATTTAAAAGACGTTATATTTCATCCCTCCTATTGTCCCGGTTTCCCTTCCTTGCTCAAAATCTGTTGGGAACCGAGCTGAATGAATGCCATCGTCGTCACCGCGCTAAGGCGACCGCTCACCTTTGTCGTCCTGTCGATCATGATCGTGCTGCTTGGCGTGATGTCGATCTTCAAGACGCCGACCGATGTTTTTCCAAACATCAAGGTTCCGGTAGTCGCGGCAATCTGGACCTATCCGGGGCTCCTGCCTCAGGAATTTGCAGGCCGTATCACCTATAACTTCGAACTGGCCGTTACCACGACCGTTCAGAACATCGAGCATATGGAGTCCAGCTCCTATTACGGCCGCTCGATCGTCAATCTCTATTTCCAGCCCGGAACATCGGTCGGCACCGCCGAAGCCGAAGTGTCGGCCATCGCACAGACCGTGCTGCTCGGGCTCCCGCCCAAGGTGCCGGCGCCGATGATCGTGGCCCTGAACCCCTCACAGGTTCCGGTCATTGCGCTTCAGATGACGTCTGACAAACAGACGCCGTCCGATCTCTTCAAGCTCGGTGTCATTCGCGTTCGTCCGCTTCTCGCCACGGTTCCCGGCGCCATCGTCGCCCATCCTTATGGCGGCATGGACAGCTTCGTCATGGTCTCTCTGGACCAGAAGCAGCTTCAGGCTCATCACCTCTCCGCCGCAGACGTTCAGGCCGCCCTGACCGCCCAGAATATCGTTCTGCCAGCAGGTGACCAGAAGATCGACGCAACGGACTGGATGGTCCAGACCAATGCCGCTCCTGAATCCATGGACGATATCGCCAATATTCCGGTCAAGCGCGTTGGCAATGCGGTCATCTATGTGCGCGATGTGGCCTCGGTCTATCGCGGTGGCCATCCCCAGACGAACCTCGTGCTGGTCAAAGGCCGCCAGGGCGTCGAGATGATCACCCAAAAGGGCGGTACGGCTTCCACGCTCGATGTGGTCGCGGCTACCAAGGCCCTGCTTCCGCGCCTGAAAGCAATCCTGCCTCCTGACGTCCATATCTCCATCCTGTCCGACGCCTCCATCATGGTGAAGGATCAGATCAAGGATGTGGTTCAGGAAATGATCACCGCGTCGTTCCTGACCGGGATCGTGGTTCTGCTCTTCCTTGGCTCCTGGCGTTCGACAGTCATCATCGCGACTTCAATTCCCCTCGCCATCCTGTGCTCGATCATAGCGCTTGGCTGGGCCGGTCAGTCGATCAACGTCATGACACTCGGCGGTCTGGCACTCGCAGTCGGCATCCTCGTGGACGATGCTACGGTGATGATCGAGAACATCGACGTTCACCTTGAAATGGGCAAGGATCTCGAAACCGCCATCATCGATGCGGCAAACCAGATCGTTATCGCGACTTTCGTTTCCACGACCTGCATCTGCATCGTCTGGCTGCCGCTGTTCGAGCTGGATGGCGTCGCAGGCTATCTCTTTATGCCGATGGCCCTTGCCATCATGTTCGCGATGATCGCGTCCTTCATCCTGTCGCGAACTCTCGTTCCGACCATGGCGAAGTACCTTCTCGCAGGCCATGTGCATCACCCCGTCGGCGCGCCCGGCCCCGATGAAGACCCGCACGGTATCCATGACTCTGCGATCGACATCCCGAACCCGCACGCAACCCAGCGCCCGCCATCAGGCTTCTTCAGCCGCTTTCAGAAAGGCTTCGAGGCACGCTTCACCAGCTTCCGTGAAGGATACAACACGGTCCTCACACGCTGCGTGGAACGCCGTGGTGCTTTTGTCGGCATCTTCATGGTGCTCTCCATCGCGTCCATGGGGCTCTATTTCGTCGCTGGACGGGACTTCTTCCCCGAAGTGAAATCCGATGCCCTCCAGATGCACATGCGTGCACCACTGGGAACGCGAATTGAAGTCGCAGGCCGTATCGCCGCACTCGTGGACGATCGCATCAACCAGCTTCTGCCGGGCAAGGTCGAGAACATCATTTCGAATTGCGGCCTTCCCGAAGGACCGCATAACCAGGCCTTCATCCCGACCCCATCCATCGGGACGCAGGATTGCGATCTGACGATTGCCCTGAAGAATGCTCAGTCCCCCGTCTGGGATTACCGCGCCCTTCTGCGCAAGGACCTCTCCAAGCGCTTCCCGGGAACGGTCTTCACCTTCCAGCCTGCGGATCTGACGAACAAGATCCTGAACTTCGGCTCCGCCGCCCCCATCGACATCCAGCTTTCCGGCCCGGATGCCATGGAGAACTACAACTACGCCAAGCACCTGATCGGGCTGATCCGCCAGATCCCGGGTACGGCAGACGTGAACATCCAGCAAACGATGTCCACGCCAACACTGATGGTGAATGGCAACCGAACCTTCAGTCAGGCAACCGGTGTGACGGAAAACGATCTTGCAACCAACGAACTGCTGACACTTGCCGGTTCCGGCGTCGTGGATCCGCAGTTCTGGCTTGACCCGGTCGACAATGTCACCTTCCCGCTCAACGTCTACACGTCACAGGACCAGCTCACCCATCTCAATGACCTGTTGACCATCCCGGTCGACAAGGGAGACGGCGATCCCAACGACAAAACCCAGCTTCTGGGCGCCATTGCCAATGTCGTGGCAGCTGGCACCCCGGGCGAAGTCTCGCACTACAACTCGATGTCCGAAATCGACATCTATGTGAACATCGAAGGCACCGATATGGGTTCCGTGCTAGACAAGGTGCGTCAGGTCGTCGCCCACGACGATCATAACAAGCCGACCTCCGCCGAAGTCGATATCCACGGTCAGGCCACAACGATGGCAAGCGCCTACAAACAGCTTATCATCGGTCTCGCGATCTCGATCGTCCTGATCTATCTGCTGATCGTGGTGAACTTCCAGTCCTGGCTGGACCCGTTCATCATCATCACAGCCCTTCCGGGCGCACTGGGCGGCATCGCGTGGGCTCTATTCCTCACACAGACACGCCTGTCCGTCCCGGCTCTGACGGGTGCCATCATGTGCATGGGAACCGCAACCGCGAACTCGATCCTCGTGGTGTCCTTTGCCCGTGAACGCCTCGAAATCCACGGCGATGCGCTCAGGGCCGCTATCGAAGCCGGTTATGGCCGTATCCGCCCGGTCATCATGACCGCGCTGGCCATGGTTGTGGGCATGATCCCGATGGCCATGTCGAATTCAACCAACGCGCCTCTCGGTCGCGCCGTGATCGGCGGACTGATCGTCGCAACGATCTCGACCCTCCTCTTCGTTCCCTGCGTCTACGCAATCCTCCACAACCGCACATCGCGTCAGAAGGAAATCGCCTGATGGCTACCTCCCCCAAAATCATCGCCGCTGCGGGAGGGTGCCTCCTCGCGCTCTATGTCGGCTATATCGTCGTTGACCGCATTCATGTCTCTACTGCCCTTGCAGCAGAGACGAAGGAAAACGCTCTGCCCGACGTTGCCGTCGTCAAGCCGATCCAGTCCCCCAAAAAGGTCGCCCTGACGCTGCCCGGCAACATCGATGCCTGGTATCAGGCGCCGATCTATCCGCAGGTCTCGGGCTATGTGAAGATGTGGTACAAAGACTACGGCGCCCGCGTGAAGCAGGGTGACGTTCTGGCTGAGATCAACGCCCCGGCACTGGACGCGCAATACGCACAGGCGAAGGCCGACCTCGCGTCGATCATGGCAAAGTACAACCTGTCCAACGTCACGCTCCAGCGTTGGCAGGCCATGGGTCGTTCCCAGTCCGTCTCGGGGCAGTCTGTTTCTGTCGCACAGGCCGACCAGCAGTCCGCCAAGGCGCAGGTTGAGGCTGCCGAACGCAATGTTGCGCACTTCGAAGCGCTCGAACGCTTCAAGACGATCGTCGCGCCCTTTGATGGCATCGTGACTTCGCGTGACATCAACGTCGGCGACTATGTCCATGACGGCGGCGGCAACCTCAACGCTGCGGGCGCGGCCTCCGAGCTTTTCACCGTCGCAGATGTACACAAGCTGCGTCTGTTCGTCTCCGTGCCGGAAGTCTTCCAGTATGTTCTTCAGCCGGACATCACGGCTGAAGTCACCGTTCCGCAGTTCAAGGACCGCAAGTTCACGGCGAACTTCCTGACGACCGCACGCGGCTATGATCCGAACACCCGGACCTCCACCACAGAATTCGAAATGGACAATCCGAACGAAGTCCTGTGGCCGGGCACCTTCGCTTCGGTGGAGCTCAAGGCGAACAACGAGAATTCGCATCTCTACGAAGTTCCCACCAGTGCTCTGGTCTTTCAGGAAAAGGGCATGCAGCTCGCAGTTGTGCGGGACGACAACACAGTCCATTTCCAGAACGTGACGGTCGGACGCATGGCCGATACGGCAACGGAAATTCAGGCTGGTATCGGCCCGAACGACCGCGTGATCGCCAATCCGCCCGCAGATGTGCTCGAAGGCGACAAGGTCAATGTGACCGTGCCGCAGCGCGGCTACAACCAGTCCGGCTTCGGAAAAGAGAACGAGTAAGATGATCCCATCCTTCTCCCGCCTTCGCCGCACCGGTCTGGTCTGCGGCACCGCTCTGTCGCTGCTCGGTCTGTCCGCGTGCGATCTGGCGCCCACCTACAAGGCTCCGAACCTTGTCGTCCCTGCCTCATGGCAGGGGCAGGCACCGTTTGCCGTGGCCACACCCGCGGATACGGCACTTCCCACCAACTGGTGGACCATGTTTCAGGACCCGTTGCTGAACGATCTTGAAGCCCGCGCCACATCAGATAACGGCGACATTCAGGCCGCTGCCGAACGCTTCATTCAGGCACGCGCACTTGTCGTGGCCGCGCGTTCGGAATTGCTGCCGCATGTCAGCCTCGAAGCTGGGGCGTCGGACAACAAACAGTCCGCTGACCGCCTGTTCCGCAACGGTGCGACCCAGACCCAGACCGAAGAAGAATACGGCGGTCTGGCATCATGGGAGCCTGATTTCTGGTCATCCATCCGCAACCGCGTTCGCGAACAGAAGCAGTTCGCCCAGCAGCGCGCGGCCGATTTCGCGATAGCCCGCCTGAGCACACAGGCTGAGCTTGCCCGCGACTACATCCAGCTTCGCGGTT
This sequence comes from Gluconobacter cerevisiae, assembly GCF_015244675.1. Taxonomy (GTDB): domain Bacteria; phylum Pseudomonadota; class Alphaproteobacteria; order Acetobacterales; family Acetobacteraceae; genus Gluconobacter; species Gluconobacter cerevisiae. The sequence goes on from NZ_JABCQO010000013.1 coordinate 15,743, forward strand.
ATGACGCGCAGGATGCGATCTATGCGCAGTCCATCGGATACTACGAGCGCGCCGTCCGCATTACGGAGAACCAGCTCCAGAATCAAGCAGCGCCGCGCCTCGATCTGGCACGCGCACAGGCGCAGCTCTACACCACACAGGCGGCGCGTCTGGACATTCAGGCTGCAAGGCAGGTTACGGAGCATGCCATCGCGGTGCTGACAAACAGTTCACCGTCAAGCTTCCATATCCCGGCCAGCCCGCAGTTCCATTTTATTCAGCCGAGGATCCCCACGGACGTTCCCTCCACCCTGCTCCAGCGTCGTCCGGACATCGCCTCCTCCGAGCGCGAAATGGCACAGGCCAATCGTGAAATCGGCATTGCGCGTGCGGCCTTCTATCCGCATATCGCCCTGCGCCTGAATGGTGGTTTCTCCGCCAACGGCTTCGATCTGGCCAATCTTGCCAACTCGCTTTGGACCTATGGCGCCACGCTCGACATGCCGCTCTTTGATGGCGGACTGCGTCGGGCGGAACTTCAAAGAACATGGTCAGCCTATCGGGAAACGCGCGACGGCTATCGCATGAAGGTTCTGTCTGCTTTCCGCGAAGTGCAAGACGGACTGTCCCTGACCGAACGTCTGACCAAGGAAAACGCGGCGCTGGAACAGGCTGTCAAAGCCAATCTTGCCACGCAAAACATGACCATGACGCTCTATCAGGGCGGCGTCGGAACCTATCTTGAGGCCATCTTCAGCCAGGAAAACACGCTGGAAAGCCGCATCCATCAGGTCGAGATCGCAACCCGTCTGTACCATGCGGACGTGGACCTGATCCGCAGCCTCGGCGGCGGCTGGACCATCCGCGACCTGCCCACAATGGACCAGACCCTGTCCATTACGCCGTTGCAGTATGATAACCTGCACCACCCGAAACCCGTCGGGGATGTCACGACGTCCCAGCATCCAGAGCAGTTCGAGAACCTGACGACTGGTCTGCCAGCAACACGGTAAATAAATGTTTGGTCCTGACCGATGTCGTTCCGGTCAGGACCAAACGGGGCATTGACCTTTTCGCAAGGAGCGATCCAATAAGCATTCAGGTTCTACCGGGCCTATGCTTTATCCCGTTCCCTGCCACGAGTAGGCTCTGCTTCATGCGTTACGTTCTTCTTTCCAGCGTTCTTCTGCTTACCTCCTGTTCTTCTGCCCCGTGGGTCACAGGACATACTGACAGCAAATGCATCCGCGAACAGATGGTGAGCGGGGCCAACGGCAATGCCCACCCCTTCTCCGCAGCCGCAGAATTCTGTGCTGCTGCCATCCGCAAGGAAAACAAGGGACATGGCCGCCTGCTAGACGTGCGTGACGACATGACCCTTCAGGCGATGGCGGAAAACCCGGATTACAATACCACCGGGCTCTCATTCGTACCGCGCAATTCCAAGACGAAAATTCCCGGCGGAATCCGCAATATCAATATCGACTGATCCTGCGGAGAAACCATTTCGTCCTCCCGCAATCCGTCACCAAGGAAAGTCTTTCCATGTTCAGCCACATCACGCTGGGTAGCAACGACATCGCCCATTCCAAAGCATTCTATGACGCAACGCTTGGCGTCATCGGCTGTACGGCCGCCGAACCCGATGCCAAGGGGCGGCTTGTTTATGCCCATTCCGGTGGTCGTCTGATCATCACGAAGCCCCTGAACGGTGAACCCGCCACAGGCGCCAATGGCGGAACGGTCGGCTTTGCCATGAGCAGCCCCGAACAGGCGGACGCCTGGCACAAGGCCGGCGTTGAAAACGGTGGCGAGGCCATCGAAAACCCGCCCGGCATCCGCCACACCGCAACAGGCGACCTCTACCTTGCCTATCTGCGCGATCCGGATGGCAACAAGCTCTGCGCCGTGCATCGGGTCGGCTGAAACGAACTCTGGCAGGAAGGTTGTCTGCCGGGCTAGCCTGCGGCATGAAAGGGGCCAATACGTTCCTTTTTCCTGTCGGCAGGTTCCCAAGATGTCTAACCATACCCCCATTGGTCTCGAAAACGGCTCGGCGCCTGTCACGGCACTCACCCATTCGGGCAACTTTCATGTCGACGAGACCATGGGCTATGTCATTCTACACTATGCCCTTGCGCCGCAGGGGGATCTCCGCGCTCGGGTTCTGGAAGAAAAATCCGCCGATCGCCTGACATTCATCCGAACCCGCAATCCGGACGTCATCAAATCTGCCGATATCGTTTTCGACGTAGGCGGCCTCTACGATCCGCCGCATGGCCGTTACGACCACCACATGAAGGACAAGCCCCTTCGTGAAGACAGCACGCCTTATAGCGCGGCTGGCCTTCTGTGGAAGGATTATGGACACGCGGCTATTCGCAACATTCTGAGCGCTCCGGTCGATGACGCCACCGTGGATCTGATCTGGCAGAGCCTCGACAAGTCCCTGATTCTGCCAATTGACCAGGATGACAATGGTGTGGTCAAGATGGGCAAGCTCTCGCTGGCAGACATCGTCTCGGCATGCAGCCCGCCATGGGATACGGCTGAACTTTACGGAAAGCAGGAGGCCCGCGCACGGGAATCTCTCGGTTTCGCCAATGCCGCCACAGCTGTCGCCTCGCATCTGGTCAATGTCGTGGACCGCATCCGTGCCAGCCTTAAGGCAACGGACCGCGTCGTCGCGGCTTATGAGAGCGCCGAAGACAAGCGCATTCTCGTCATGGAAACGGGCATGCCGACAGAAAAGGTTATTTTCGAGCGCGACCTACCGGTGGTTTACGTCGTCTCCCCCGCAGGGCCGGAGCAGTGGAACGTCAAGGCCGTTCCGCCTGTTCGTGGCGATTTCGGCCAGCGTGTTTCCCTGCCGGAAGCCTGGGGGGGTCTGGAGCGGGACAAGCTGGCCGCCGTTTCTGGTGTGTCTGATGCCGTATTTGCCCATCCTGCCCGCTTCATCTGCGGCGCGACAAGCCGCGAGGGCGCCCTCCGCATGGCTCAACTGTCTCTGCAGATCGCCGGCGTCTGAGACGAAAACGTCTCAGGTCAGAGCGTTGATCTTCAAATAAGTTTCTTCATCGGAAGTCGGTGTTGCCGCTAGGAAAGCTCCGAATTCCGGATTTTTCAGCGGCGGACCACTTTTTGATGACGAACCTTCCTTTACGTATTCCTGTTGCGGCGATCGGTCTGTGCCTGACATGGCCGTTTGCCATTCATGCAGCCGATACGTCCCCTCCGACCAAGACGCCAATCAAACATCTGGTCGTGATCTATCAGGAAAACGTCTCTTTCGATCACTACTTCGGAACATACCCGAAGGCTGCCAACCTCACCGGCGAGCCTGAATTCCATGCCCTAGCGGAGACACCGCGTGTCGATACGCTCGCCACGGCTGATCTGCTGAGACACAATCCCAACACGATCCTGGGCAATGGCCGGGACGCCTCACTGCCCTTCCGGCTGGATCGCACACAGGCCGCAACAGCCGACCAGAACCACGGCTACACGGCCGAACAGCGGGCCTACGATCACGGACGATCCGACCTGTTCCCACGCTATACCGGACGCGGACTGCCCGGCGGCGTCGGTGCGTTTGGCACCAGAGGGGAAGTCATGGGTTATTTCGACGGCAATACCGTCACGGCAATGTGGCGCTATGCACAGCGCTTTGCCATGAGCGATGCGGCCTATACGGACACATATGGTCCCTCCACGCCCGGCGCTCTGGAAGTGGTGTCCGGCCAGACCAACGGTCTCCAGATCAAAACCACGACGCAGAAGCCTTCAACACTGCATGCCGCATCGCCTTATGTCGGAGACGGCCAGGGCGGCTGGACCATGATCAATGACATTGATCCCGCCGACGATGTCTGCTCCACCCCTGACAATCAAGTGCGGATGACCGGGCCGAATATCGGGGATCTGCTCAACAGGCATGGAATCACCTGGGGTGGCTTCATGGGGGGATTCGACCTTTCACTCCACAATTCCGATGGCTCAACAGGGTGCCAGCGGCAGACTCTCTCCCCGACCGTCAGCCAGACCGTGGTGGATTATATCCCGCACCATAACTGGTTTCAGTATTACGCCAGTACGGCCAATTCGACCCATGCACGACCGTCTTCCGTAGCTGCCATCGGACACAGTGTGCGCCCCGACAACGGCCAACCGGACCCCGCCCACCACGAATACGATCTTCAGGATTTCTTTGCTACGACGAAAGCAGGAAACCTTCCCGCCGTTTCTTTCGTGAAGATGCCCGCCTGGCAGGACGGTCATGCGGGCTATTCGGACCCGCTGGATGAGCAGAAGGGCGTCGTTGAACTCGTCAATTTCATCCAGGCCCGACCGGAATGGCGCAATACCGCCATTTTCATCGCGTACGACGATTCAGACGGGTGGTACGACCATGCCTTCGTCCCTCCCCGTCATGGCTCCACCGATCCCGAAGTTGATCAGCTTGACGGGCCGGGACAGTGCGGAACTGCAGCGCGCCCTCAAGGGGTTCGTGGCACTGAAGTGAATGGCCGGTGCGGGCCGGGGACACGAACTCCCCTGCTGGTACTCTCACCCTGGGCGCGGACGAACTATGTCAGCCACACCTTCCTGACCCAGTCTTCTATTCCCCGCTTCATTGAAGACAACTGGCTTCAGGGCGAGAGACTGGGCAAAGGTTCTTTCGATGCGGACACGAATTCCCTCGAAGATCTGTTCGATTTCAATCGCAAGCCCAGACTGACTCCTCTGTTTCTCGATGCCGGAACGGGCGCTGTAAGACCGCAGCCCTGAAACGACAAAGGGACGCGATAACATCGCGTCCCTTTGTCGTCATGGCCGAAGCATGAAAGCTCCGGCCTCTGATGAAGATGCTTCAGGCGAGAAGGTAGAACACCGTCGCCGCCACACAGACCGTCACCGGCAGTGTTAGCAGCCAGGCCATCACGATCTTGCTCAGCATCTTTTTGTTGATGCCCGATCCCGCAGCCACCATCGTTCCAGCCACACCGGATGTGATGATATGCGTTGTAGAAACCGGAAGACCTGTATAGCCCGCCGTCATAATCAGGCCCGCACCAACAACTTCCGAAGCCGCACCCTGTGCTGGCGTCAGATGCGTTGTTCCAATACCTTCACCCAGCGTCCGGACGATGCGCTTGTAGCCGACCATCGTGCCGATCCCGAGGCAGAGCGCACTCAGCAGACGCACCCAGGCCGGAGCGTATTCAACGGTCGGGCGGAGTTCGGATGCGAGACGGGCAGCCTGTTTCTTTTCAGCATCTGACGCAGCAGGGTTAGCTGCGACAGAGCGAAGGCCGGACAGAACCTGATACACATCGCCGCGCAGTTCAGCGGGCACCTCGGAAGGGCCATCCGTCTGTGACAGACGGTTGATCGACGCGATGGCATCTTCCTTGAAGGAATACCGGTCATACTGCGTCACCAGCGGGAGCGCCTGCTGTGCGTCCTGACGGATCTGCTGAATGCTGACAGGAGATGACGGGTTCAGTGCAAAGGTTGCGGGCATGATGCCGATAATCGTCAGCATGATCAGACCGATGCTCTTCTGACCGTCATTGCTACCATGCGAAAAGCTGACGAGCGTGCAGGTCAGAACCAGAACACCGCGTACGATCGGGTTCGGTTTCTGGTCAGGCGTCGGCGCCTTGTACATTTCCGGCATCTTCACGAGCGAACGGATGAGGAAATACAGCAGGAGCGCGCCCACAAACCCCAGCAGAGGCGACACGGCCAGTGCACGAAGCACTTTCCAGATCTGGCTCCAGTCCACGCTGTGTCCCAGTTCACGAGCGTGAACGAAGGAGTCACCGATGGCAATGCCGACCAGCGAGCCGATAACGCAATGTGAGGAAGAGTTCGGAATTCCGAACCACCATGTCATCAGGTTCCAGGCCAGAGCCGTGCCGAAAAGAGCCACCAGCATTGGAACAGCCGGATTTCCGCTCGGAGGCGAAAGCACATCCGGTGGGAGAAGCTCCACCAGCGCGTAAGCGACGGAAATGCCGCCCAGAATCACGCCCAGCAGGTTCATCAATCCGGACCAGACGACTGCTACAGTCGGCTTGAGCGAATTGGTATAGATGACGGTTGCAACAGCATTGGCCGTGTCATGAAAGCCATTGGCAAATTCAAACACACAGACCAGAACAAAGCAGAGGCATAGCGCAACGAGCGATACCGCCGAGGAGGGGTCAAAATGAAACATAAATCCCGGATTCCGTTATTCTGTCTCCTGCCTTAATCCATTTAATAAATTTTTAGTTATGACGTTTCTGCTTTTCATAAAATCTTCACAGTCATAGTCTGAAACACAACAGTATACGGCCCTGTTTTCAGGAGTAGTGTTTCAGTCAAGGCACAAGCGCTTTCACGAGAGCTTTGAGGGCTTTCTGTGCGGCTTTCGATCCCCATTCCCGCAAAAGTTCACGTGCCTGAGGCTGTTTCGAGAGCGATTCAGGCGTTTCCCTGATCGGGGGCATAGCGCTGACATGATCTTTGATGTTGGCCGGAAGTGCAGGGAAAGGATCAATATTTACCAACTGCGTCAGCAGCGCCACACTGGTAATCCGGCACGTCGGACGATGCGTGTTCAAACACACATATGCTCCCGTTCCGTTGACTGCGGGGTCGTAAATAGCCTTCCACGTTACCGCAGGAACCGGAATACGCCCCTTCCCGATCGTCCGCACATCATCCGGATCATAACCCGGACCTGTGACGACAAAGATTTCACCTTCCTGCCGCGCCCAACCCCTGACAGCACTTTCAACGCCTTCCCACGGACCACGATTCAGCTCCTCTGTCTGCGGGACGATATTGGACAGCAGGAATGACTCCTGCTGCGCCATCAGCCCGGCTTCGTCACCGCTGGGCGTCATATGCCCCCGGTCATAGCCTGACGACCGATAATCGTTCAGAGTAGCCCGCATATTGAAGGGAAGACGCTCATCAGCGAAAAAGCTCCCCTGCCGACGCGTGCGGTCCGCAATCTCCAGATTTTCTTCCGTCAGGTCCTCCGCAGACCAGAGCGGCCCCTTGGTCGCTTCTGAGACAAGAACGGCATACCCGGAGTTGCAAAGCTGAACCGTGCCGATCCGCGCCGTTTCCCGCAGGATTGACGGGGACTGTCCCTCCGCGAACAGAGCCGGGCATGTCTCCGCTCCAGCCGACATGGAAAAAATAAGGGACAGAATGGGAAAGGACAGAAAATATTTCAAAAGCGGCCGGTCTCATGACGTCAGTTCCGGGAGCGGCCGGTGTTAATGGATCATCCCGCTCCGCGCAACTAACTGATTTTTCAATTTCTTTTCATGACAACCTCAATCAGGTGGACCGCTCCGTCATCTGTCAGAACAACCGCTTCTTCATTTCCCAAGAGGTTTCCGTTCTCCCGAACATCCAACACGCCCCGGCTGATCTGATCCGGATTGCTTACCTCAACCCGATAGGTGGCTGTCTTCCAGCGCAGCAGCACCTCAAAGCCCGGCCACTCCGGCGGAATGCAGGGCGAGAGAAGCAGTTTGCCGTCCTCGATCCGCACACCAAGCAGAACTTCCGTTCCCACGCGCTGCATCCATCCCGCCGAACCTGTGTACCAAGACCAGCCACCGCGCCCGACATGGGGTGCTGCGGAATAGACATCCGCCGCTACAACATACGGCTCCAGCCTGTAACACCCGGCGGCTACCTCATTCCGGGCGTGATGGACCGGATTGATGGTAGCGAACATCGCATGGGCAGCGGCGCCGTCTCCCAGCAGGGCTGTTGCCATGACGGTCCAGAGTGCCGCATGGGTGTATTGCCCACCATTTTCCCGAACGCCGGGCGGATAACCGCGGATATAGCCGGGATCAGGCTCGGATTTATCGAAGGGCGGCGTGAGGACCATGATGATTCCGTCGTCCAGCCTTACGAGTTGCTCCCGGACCGCCTGCATGGCCGATCTTGCCCGCTCGGGGTCTCCGATCCCTGAGATCACAGCCCATGACTGCGCGATCGCATCGATCCGCCCTTCCCGATTGAGATGGCTGCCCAGCGGCGATCCATCATCGAAATAGGCACGGCAGTACCACTCCCCATCCCAGGCGTTCTCCAGCCCGATCTTGAGTTCCTCAAGCGCCCAATGCCATGTCTCCAGACGGGCCTGATCGCCACGGGCTTCCGCATGAGGAATGAACGCCTTCAGCGCCGAGGACAGGAACCAGCCGAGCCATACGCTTTCTCCCCGACCGGCTTCGCCGACACGGTTCATCCCGTCATTCCAGTCGCCAGTGCCCATGAGCGGCAGACCATGCGCACCCCATGTCAGACTGTGATCGAGCGCTAAAGCACAATGTTCGTAAAGCGAGGCCCGGTTTTCCGCCGTTGAGGGCTGAAGGAAGCGTTCATGCTCGTCATTCGCCAGCACAGGAGCATCAAGGAAAGACAGTTCCTCATCCAGAACGCTCCGATCTCCACTGACACGCACATATTGCGCCACTGTAAAGGCCAGCCACGCACAGTCATCGGAGATGAGCGTCCGCACGCCGTTACCCTTCTGGGGCAGCCACCAATGTTGGACATCGCCTTCAACAAACTGCCGCGATGCTGCACGGAGCAGATGTTCCCTGACCAATGCAGGCGCAGAAGTCACGAGTGACATTCCGTCCTGAAGCTGATCGCGGAACCCGTATGCACCGCTTGCCTGATAGAACCCGGCCCGCGACCAGATACGGCTCGACAGGGACTGATACAACAGCCAGCCGTTGAGCATGATGTCCATCGAGCGGTCAGGAGTGCGGACCTGAATGGCTTCTGTAACAGAACGCCAGCCCTGCTTCACATCCTCCAGAACATCATCCAGATCTGCGGCCCGGTATTGCGCGATCAGTTTGCGGGCCTGCTCGACATTCTGTCCCTGCCCCAGAAGGAAAACAAATTCCGTCTCCTCACCCGCCGCCAGAGTGATACCCGTCTGCAAGGCCACACAGGGATCGACGCCTGCACCGACAAGACCCGGAAGATCGCTTCCCCGAATAATCGCGCGAGGGGCGGACAGACTTCCATAACGTCCAAGAAATGCCGTCCGGTCATCCATGCAGGAGGTCTGACGTCCTCCGAAATCCGCGAATGCAACACGGTCGCCGAACGTATCTCCCCATACATTCCGGGCGAATACGGCACCCGTTTCAGCATCGGTTTCCGAAAACACGAAAGGAGCCGCAGACATCCGGGCGCGACCAAGCACCCATTCCACATATGCCGTCATGCGCAGAGTCCGTGTCCGAGACGTCTGGTTCACCAGACGCAGCCTTGAAATCCTGATCGGATCTTCCCGTGGCACATACTGTATCAGCGTCGTGGCGATCCCATTCGCAACCCGTTCGAACCGACTGTAACCGCGGCCGTGATACGCAACATGGACCGCCGCTTCATCAGGGCAAACCGCTGCAACAGGCGACCAGAAAACCCGGCTTTCCTCATCGCACAGATAAAAAGCCTCTCCCGGCGGATTGCTGACGGGGTCGTTGCTCCAGGGTGTGAGCTGGTTTTCACGGCTGTTTTCAGACCATGTATAGCCGCTTCCTTCTGCTGAGACCTGAAACCCGAAATGTGGATTTGAGATCACGTTGATCCACGGCGCCGGCGTGGTGCGACGTCCCCGCAGGATCACGGCATATTCCGTCCCCCCGGCCGTAAATCCTCCATATCCATTTGAAAGTTCGAGTTCCGGAAGAGCAGGAGCCTCGCCTGTAGTCCGATAAGGCCGGAAGAGCGCCTCTTTCGTCAAAGCTGTCCTGTCATGCCGGATCGTTTCGGCGCGGGTGATCTGATATTGTAGACTCCCTCCCTTTCCGGGAAGGACCACACGCGCAGCAGAGTACAGAAGCTCCTTCACGACACCTGACATCAGGCTGCCCCGTAGCAGATGGACGCCCCCGGCCCCGCCGCCCACCGAGGAGGATCTGACGAGCGTTTCAAGCGCCTGCTGAAGATCCTGCGCATAGGATGTCGGATGTTCGTTCAGGATGACCACATCCACGGCCAATGCCTTGATCCGGAAATATTCCTGTGCTCTGAGCACCGTACGGGCAAGCTCGAAGTCCTCGCTTTCACTCACGACAAGCAGCAGGATCGGAAGATCGCCCGACAGACCCTGCCCCCACAGATCGGTCTGCCGCCCGGCTCCACGCCGGATCCGTTCAGGAGATGCCCGCAGTGTCGGGCCCGCGTAAAGCAGGAAGCTCGCCAGCTTCTGAAACAGATCTGCCTGAGTGGGGCGGATGTCGAGATGCCGTAACTGGACCTGTGCATGCGTCCAGGCCAGCGTCAGCGCGCGGTCGAGATCCGCCGCGTCCTGATGCCGCTCGATACTGTCCATCAGCGCCGCCCGCGTCGAGGCCACGATCGTCCAGAACGACACCCGGCGTGTGGCCCGTGGTGGGACCGCCAGTCTGCACCTCACGGCAAAAGTCGCATCCAGTACCGTACCGGTACTGCCCGAAAGTTCCGAAGCTCCCTGCAACGCGAGGGGCGCCCGAAGATTGCGACCCCGACCCACAAACCGTGCACGATCCGTCTCGATAGAGAGAGTTCCGCCCCCCACAACCAGACATGCGGCCCAGATTTCCTGCTCCCCCGGACTGCGACGGCGGCGCGTGGCAATAATGGCGCGCTGCGAGGGAAGATATTCCGTCTGCACGAACATGCGGGCGAAAGCGGGATGGGCAAGGTCGGTTTCCGGCGGGCACAGCGCCAGCTCGACATAGGACGTCACCTCGATCTCAACAGTCGCCTGACCCGTATTCCTGACGGAAACACGACGCAGTTCCGCATCGTCCTCCGCAGAAACCAGCACATCCATCGTCGTCGTCAGCTCGCCATCCTGCCGCAGATACGTGGCGCGATCCTCGCGGAACTCAACGCTGCACTGATCTGCCGGAACCCCGCAGGGTTGAAAACCGGCGGACCATACACGGCCACGTCCGATATCCCGCAGATAGACATAAGATCCCCAGTTATCGAGCGTTCCATCCTCACGCCAGCGCGTCACCGCCTGCCCGTTCCAGCGGCTGTAGCCCGACCCAGCAGCAGTCAGCATGACACTGTAGCGACCATTGGAGAGAAGATGAGTCACGGGAGGGGCATCCACATCCAGCGTGATCTGCCGGCCGCCGGGAGCCTGTCCCGTAGAGGCCGGAGGCGGGAGCAGTTTCTCTTCCTTTAGCGGACGCGTTATAGCCCCCCCGATCGGCGCACGTTCCTGAAGCAGAAGCTCGGCAGCCCCCATCATGGGCTCCGCATGAAACCGTCTGCGCATGATTCCGTCCAGAATGGTATCTGCAAATGCCAGAATGGACATGCCCTGATGATGCGCCATGTAGGAGCGGATGATCGCAGGATTTTCTCCCGGCCGCAGACGCTCTTTCGTGTAGTCCAGAGCCTCGTAAAACCCGAATGCCCCCTGGGCTCCGAGCGCCTTCAGGCGAACGAAATTCGCCACGGCTTTACGGGCATTGACCATAGCGGCAAGCGCCGTCGCATAGGGCGCGATCACGAGGTTCTGCGCAAGCCCCCGCTTCATCCCCAAACCCGGTACGCCGAAGTTGGAATACTGGTAATTATAGTCCAGATCCCGGGCGTTATAGGCTGACTCCGAGATGCCCCAGGGTGTTTCGCGCGCCTGTCCATATTCGATCTGACGCCTGACGATCTGTCGGCTGGTCCCCTCCAGAAGACTGTCGAACGGTGCCGCCATAACCAGAGAGGGCATGAGGTATTCGAACATGGAGCCCGACCACGAGACAAGGGCCTCTCCCCGCGCCACGGCAGCAACAGGCCGCCCCAGCCGGAACCAGTCCCGGGCAGGAACATCGCCTTTCGCAATCGCGAAGAACGAAGCAAGTCGTGCTTCAGACGCAAGCAGGTCGTAGCAATTGTCGTCCAGAACCCCGTCATTGACGACGTACCCAATCGACAGCAGACCACGCTCACGGTTACGGAGAAAGCCGAACTCCATATCAAGTGCCATGGTCCGGGCCTGCTCGGCCAGTTCCCGCAACAATCCGGCTGTCTGCTGTATGGTGGCGCCGTCTCTCTGATCGCTACGGATGCTGTTCTGTGCAGCCTGCAACCAGAACAGGACACTCTCTGCTCCTCCTGCCAGATCAATATCCCTGTCAGCCGCCTTCTGCCCTCTGCTCCCGTTCAGAGACTGCGCTGCTTCCCCCGCACGCGCGACAAGAGCCATCAGCTTCTGTTCTACAAAAATCTGCCCGGCAGCATTCTCCAGCAACTCATGCAGCAGCGACCGGATATCCTGCGCAATGCTGGTCATACGAAAAGCGTTACCATTCGCGGACAGTTCTTCCTGAGCCAGAGTCAGAGCGTCCTGAACACCCCGTCTCCAGCCGTCAGGCGAACGGCCCTTATGCTCCCATTCCACAAAGGTCCGGCCCAGCGTGATCAGATGGCCTGCCAGATTGCCGCTATCGACAGTCGAGACATATACCGGTGCGAGAACGGAAAGGTCTTCCGTGCTATACCAGTTATAGAAATGGCCCCGATACTTCGGCAGACGGACCATTGTCGTGAGTGTTTCCTGCACGCGCTCCACGGCTTCCGCCATGCCAATCCAGCCAAAGTCATGCGCGGCGACAACGCATAGAAGATACAGTCCCATATTCGTGGGCGATGTTCTGCGTGCGAGCAGAGCAGCGGGCTCTTCCTGAAAATTGTCCGGCGGCAGACAATGATCCGATTCCGTGACGAAAGTCTCGAAATACTTCCATGTTCTCCGCCCCTGAAGGCGCAGGACAGCCGTTTCGTCCACGGTTGCTTCAAGCCTACGGGCTGAGACGCTGTACTGGCTCGTCTTCCAGGCAAAAACCGGCGACAGAACCCAGACACAGGCAAATGGCAGAATCACAATCCACACAAGAGGCGCCATCAGAGGCATCAGGACAAAAGCGAAAGCGCCGAGAAGGATGGCTCCGCCCATCTGGCGCACATATCCCATCAGGCTTTCCCGTGGTGCCTCGGCAGCCTGCGCCGCCGTTACCCATTGCAGGAGATGCCTGCGTGTGACGAACACCCTTGCAAGTGTGCGAACGATCGCATCTCCCATCAGGCATGCCTGATCGGCCAGGAACACCAGGCAGAGCGCGGTGGTCAGAACAGTGCGTTTCAGGTCTGTGCCGAGCAGGGCCAGATAACTGTCAAGCGTCTCTCCCTGCCGGAAGCGAAACGCGTCAATCAGCAGTGGCAGAATGGCGGGAATGGCGACGGTTGCAACAATGCACATTGTCCAGACGAACGCATCATGGCCCCCCAGCATCCAACCTGCGAACAGGGCCGCGACGGCCATGGGTGCGGACAGACTGCGCCGCAGGTTATCGAGCATTTTCCAGCGCGCGATACCCGTCATGGGCGTTGAGCGTATACCGATCGTCGGAAGCCGTCCCATCCATGAAAAGATCCATGGCAGAAGCTGCCAGTCCCCCCGGGCCCACCGGTGCAGGCGGGAAGCTGAAACCAGATAGTCTGTCGGGAATTCCTCGATGACTTCGATATCGGTTACAAGCCCGGCGCGGGCGAAAACACCTTCGAACAGGTCATGACTCAGCAGTGTTCCTTCAGGCACGCGTCCGGCCAAGGCCGCCTCGAACGCATCAATGTCGTAGATCCCTTTTCCGGCAAATGAGCCTTCAGAAAACATGTCCTGATACAGGTCAGAAACAGCGGCGGTGTAAGGTTCGATCCCGTTGGGGCTGGAAAAAACCCGCTGAAACAGCGTGCTGCTCCGCGCCTTCGGCAGAGAGGGCGTCACGCGCGGCTGGAGGATGCCGTAGCCTTCTACGACAGCACCCCGCTCCGGATCGAAGCTCGCCTTATTCAGAGGATGCGCCAGTTTACCGACCAGACGCCGGACCACTTCGTAAGGCAGACGCGTGTCGCTATCGAGCGTTACGACATACCGAACTCCTTCTGGAATCCGTTGCCCAGGAAGCAGCATGAAACTCGTATCCTGCGCCCCACGCAGAAGACGGTTCAACTCATGCAGCTTGCCACGCTTACGCTCCCAGCCGATCCACTTGCCTTCGCCTTCCGACCATTTCCTGCGACGGTGCAGCAGCAGGAAACGGTCAGGAGCACCATCAATCGCTCCGTCAGTCCGTCCGTAAATCCGGTTCAGCCGCTCAATACCCTGCACGGCCTGATCCAGCAGATCTTCATCTCCGGCGCGGTGTTCGGAAGACCAGTCCGTCCAGTCCGTCAGCAGCGCAAAACAGATATCTCCGTCCCGGCTGGCGAGGTAATGTTTTTCAAGACGATCAACCATTTCCTGGACCGCCTGACGGTGCGTCAGAAGGGTCGGCACCACGACCATCGTCCTCAGTTCCGCCGTAATGCCCTGTTTGAGTTCCAGCGCCGGAAGTTCTGAAACCGTAATGGCCCACATCAGAAAACGGTTCATTCCGGAAACCACGGCATCCGAAGCCGGGATGAAGCCCAAAACAAGCAGAAGCAGGAACACGCGTCCCGGCAGATAGCCGTTCATGAGCGACAGAAACGCCGCCAGCAGAAGAAGTGTCAGAAGCGTTACCGCAATGCTGTAGCCGGTAATGCCAAGCTGGCGGCTGATCTTCCCGACCTGAACCCGCAACGGCGCACGAAACCCCAGTTCCTGCTCAAGAGCCGGACGTCCCTCCGCAATCAGATAATATCCGGGGTCAGCACGCCGTGGCTCCGCAGGGTATTCAACGCGGGCGTTCTGCGCTTTTGCAACCGCCAGAGTGGCAATGTCACATTCTGAGAACTGTGATCCTTTCGCGAGTTTTTCGACAGCCCGGCAGTAGAGGTGGCGCGTCGTCAGATCCATCCCGGCAAATTCGCCGTGGGCCGCCAGCGTCCTGCTGACGAGGCTGACATCCTCGACTAGATCGTTCCAGTCGGTCGTCGTCATGAGCCGGATACTGTTGATGATATTGCGGATTGTCGCGTTCAGTCCCCCCTGTTCCTGCATCTCCTCATGAACGATCGTCTCCAGATCCGTTCCTTTTTCCTGGAGCACTCCGTCAAGCCACAGAAAAGCAGGGTCCTTCTGCGGGTCATGTCCTCGCAGACGATGGGCGAACTGAACGAGAAAAGCGCGCGAGAGCGTGTGGGTCTCAACGCCGGCCAGAACCTGCATGGTCTGCGGACCATTGGCGCCCCCATTTTCCGTCAGGGCATCGACAAGAGTATCAGCCTTCTCCCGCGCTTTCAGGTCAGCACTGATCTTCTGTGAAATACGCCGCAGGTTTTCGATCAGAACGATACGCATGTTGATCGGGACAGCCCAGAGTTCCCGGATCAGCAAAGGTTGGGTCTGCTGGTAGGTTTCGAGAAACTCGCGGATCGTTTCCGTACTGATATGGCTGTCCGTATGCGCCACCAGCGCCCAGGCGATCTCGAACACGCGGGGCAGGCCGGAAAAGGCGCCATCCACCAGTTTTGGCAGATCGCGGTAATATCCGACAGGTAATTCGACCTTAATGGTCTGGATCTGCATATCCATCAGATAATAGTTGTCGATCAGCCATTCGGCTGCTGGTGTCAGCTGCTTTCCCTGCTCCGATGCGTGGGACAGAACGATATTGGCGTCCTGCAACACTCGCGCATTGTCGTTCAGACGGGCGATCAGAGGGCTGCCATGAGTGCCAAACCCGGTTCGGGCATGGGAGACCGCCAGACTGTGAGCATGCACCCTCATCCGGTCCATCCCAAACAGATCTGCCCGGATAGGGTTTTCATTCGCCCAGCAGCTCCGCACATACGCTTCTGCTTTTGACGCCCACCGGAACCGAGAGGAGACCGATGTGAAGGATGCCTGCAATTTGAGAATTTCTGTTCTGATCGACATCTTACCGCCTCCATCTCCGGAATGGAGAACCATCCAGACGTCTGCAACCGAATTGAGAAGGCTGTTTTCAGCAACAGGTTCTTGTTATTTCTTTTGTGACTGATCACGTTTCCTTGCTGTTGAGGAAATGTCTGGTAAAAACTGCAACTGTTTGAAAGCGTTACTGGAGATACTTCAGAACTGTCTGACTACGGGGATGACGAGACATTGTACGATATGAAGCAAAAACGACCCACGGCCATGGTCGTCAGAGTGTTCGCAAGCGCCTTGGTGGGTGTCGCGCTAACAGGTATTTCATCCCATGCGAAAGCAGCGCCCGACCGCACACTTCAGCCTCTCGCTCATGCCGAGTTGGAAAATAAATCCCATACCACCCTCTCCGCGCGGGGTATTGTCGCGGCACTGGATGTCAGACACACAACAAACTGCAATGTGCCCGTCGTCTGGGCGAATGCGAATTCCAGCCCGACATCTCCTTGCAGCATGGCCTTCCTGACACTTCGTACGCCCGGCGACACACAGGCGCACGCATCTTCTTTTCCGCTGACGCCCTACGGAACGGAAGACGACGGCATGGCGCAGCTCAGAATGTCTTTTCGGCAGCTTGACGCTTCTTCACCGTTTCCGCAGGTCATGGTCTCCGCCTATACGGGTGGGGCGCATTGCTGCTCCCTCACCTCCATTTTTGATCTGCGTTCCAACGGGCGCTGGCAGCATCTCGAACTGGGATCGATGGACGGTGATGGTGAGCCAGAGGTTGTAGATGTCACAGGGAATGGACAGCAGGAAATCCTGACCGTCGATCAGTCTTTTCTCTATGCCTTCGCATCCCATGCTGGATCGGAAGCACCTGTTGTGATTTCGCGCTATCACGATGGTGTTCTACAAAACGTGACACGCGATCCGGTCTACCGGGACTATCTTACCAAAAATCTGGCAGACAGGCGCCGTAACTGGATACGATCCGGGCGTTTCGAGCCGAATGGTTTTCTGGCCTATGAGGTCGCGACCATGGCCAATCTGGGCAAATTCTCCGAAGGCTGGCACGATATGCTGGCTCATGCGCAATCTACGAAAGAGTCCGGATTTGGGCTGTCTTTATGTGATCTCAAACCCGCCGCAGAAAAACAGAATGGTCACGGCTGCTCGGTCAAAGAAAAAGAACTGCTTCCGTTTCCCGAAGCTCTCTCGGCTTTTCTTGTCCAAAGCGGCTATATAACGCCTGAACAGGCTGCTTCGGTCAGAGAAACCCAGAGTTCTGCTAGCGCGCCTCCGCCATCAACGGCATCCGCCCCGCAGAACCCACCGCTCCCATCATCTGCGGCGGCTCGGCCTACGGCAACGAATTCCGACACGGCTGTTTCGGACAAACCAACCAGATCCGGCACTCTATTCGCCGTTCTCGCTGGCCTTGGACTGGCTCTTTATCTTCTCCCAATTCTGATCGCTTACAAACGCGATACTGTCGATCAACGAAAAATTGCGATCATAACGGTCCTGCTGGGCTGGACGATCATCGGATGGATCGCAGCTCTTGTCATGGCTCTCACCCAGCATTCACGAAAAGCATAGACAGCGCTCAGTTTTTGCTCCGCGCCTCTCGCAGCGTCATGACCCCGACCCGCTGTGAGAGGTAAATCCCGGTTTTTCCTGAAAAGGCACAGGCCACGAAACATCCGATCGCGAAATAGGCGATATCCGCTGCCCCAAATAACTCCACACCCATCAGGGTACAGGCCAGAGGCGTGTTTGCCGCGCCGGCAAAGACCGACACGAACCCCACAGCAGCGAGCAGGTCCATCGGCATATGCAGCACATGGGCCAGAGCATTTCCCGACGCGGCGCCAAGAAAAAATAGTGGCGTGACTTCCCCGCCCTTGAACCCACTCGCCAGAACGACAACCGTAAACACCAGCTTCCAGAACCAGGACCAGGGATAGAATGCAGACCCGAAAAAACTGACAATGGACGCTCCACCGGGTTCTGCCGGAAGAACGCCCAGCCCAAGATAATCTCTATTGCCAACGACCATCACCAGAAGAATGGTCGCAATCCCCCCAATGGCCGGGCGCAGCCATGATCTCGGACAGACTGTTTTCATGAGCGCCGCCAGACGATGCACGCTCTCGGCAAAGATCCAGCTCAGGCAACCGAAGACAACAGCCGCACCTGCAACCTTCGCAGCCAGCACAGGATTAACGTGCAACAGCGAGCCGTCGGCGGTCAGTGTTCCCTGAAACATCAGAGGATAGAAAACGTGGTGCACACCCCATGCCCGGCAGGACCAATCGGCTATGACAGAGGTCATGACCGCAGGCAGAAGAAACCGGTAGTCAAGCCGACCGAGTGTCAGAACTTCAAGAGCGAAAACCGCTCCTGCCACGGGGGTTCCGAAGACGGAACCAAATCCGGCAGCAATGCCACAAACCAGCAGGGCGCAGCGTTCTGAAGAACGAAGTCTGAGCAGCCGCGCCGTCGCACTCGCCAGACTGCCTCCAACCTGTATAGCGGTCCCTTCCCGCCCGACAGACGCGCCGAAAAGATGGCTCACAACCGTCGCGATCAGCACGAAAGGCGCCATGCGGAGTTGAACTCCAGCCCCCGGCTCGTGGATTTCATCCACGATCAGGTTCGCCCCGCCCTCCACATCCTGTCCGAACCAGAAATACCATAACCCGACCGCCACCCCTGCCAGAGGAAGGCCGAACAGCAGAACCGGATGAGCGATCCTGCAAGCGGTTACGATATCCAAGAGCCACAAAAACAGGGCGCAGATACTGCCGATACACACCGACAGCATGATGAGGACAGCACCCGTCCGGCAATAATCGAGAATACTGGAAAAACGGAATTGGTTCTCAACGTCGTTCATGGCGGACGCATGTCTCCTGTCTTGTGCCGCGCAGGGCGTTGGACAGGAATCATCAGCTTCCGGATGAAGCGGTTCGACCGTGAAAGGTCAGGCAGAATCCATTGCCTTCAGATAGGAAAAAAGCCTCTCAACGCCCGATCTGTCAAGAGATCCGCTCGCCCGGCAGATGACAAGGTTTTAAGGGGACGGCACTTTCCAGCATGACAGGGGTATGCCACCGTAACCGTAACAAAAACGAACGGCCCGATCCGTTCTTCCATCCGGCTGATTTTAAGGATTTGCATATCATGCGTCGCCTTCTGGTTCTCACCACCCTTCTGGCAGGGCTACCCTTCACGGTTGCAGCGCATGCCGAAGAAACCTTCTCCTTTGCCACGACACCGGGGCAGCTTCCCAAAACCGTTGTGCCGACGGATTATGTCATCGATCTGACGACCGACATGGATCATCTGACCCTTCAGGGTGAAGAAATCATCCGGATCGAAGTCCAGACCCCGACTGCGGATATCACGCTCAATCAGGCAGGCCTCAAGCTGGCAAGCGCTCTGCTCGACAACTCCGAGAAAGCCGTCATCCGTCAGGACGACGCCGCAGAGACGGTCACACTGCACTTCCCGGCCCCCGTTCCGGCTGGCGTGCATACGCTGGCCATCAAGTATTCCGGTCCGATCCTGAAGACGCCCAACGGCATTTACGTTGACGACTACACGGACCCCAAGGGCAAGCCGCAGCGGATGCTTGTCACACAATTCGAAGTCGCCGATGCCCGCCGCATGTTCCCCGGATGGGACGAACCGGCCTTCAAGGCGACATACCAGTTGAACGTAACGCTTCCGTTCGAATATGCCGCCGTGAGCAACATGCCGATCATCGGTACGACACAGCAGGATGAAAAGACAAAGCGCGTCTCTTTCACTGCAACCCCGCGCATGTCGAGCTATCTGCTGGCGCTGGTGGCGGGCGACATGGCTTCTGTCGATGGCAAGGCAGACGGCACGCCTCTGCGCGTCTTTGCACCGACCGGCCTTGAAAATCAGGGCACTTACGCTCTGGGCGCTGCGGAAAAAATCCTGCCTTATTACAACGACTATTTTGGTATCAAATACCCACTGCCGAAAATGGACATGCTGGCCATCCCCGGCAATTATCAAGCGGGCGCGATGGAAAACTGGGGCGCGCTGACCTATATCGACAACGTCCTGCTGTTCGATCCGAAGAACAGTACGCCCCGCACCCGCGAACTGATCTATGAAGTCGTCGCACACGAAATGGCGCATCAATGGTCTGGCGATCTGGTGACCATGGGCTGGTGGGACAATATCTGGCTGAACGAAGGCTTTGCGTCGTGGATGGAAATCAAGGCGACGGACAAGATGAACCCGGAATGGGACATCTGGCCGCGCCAGCACGAAACTCGTGAAAGCACGATGGCGACAGACGCCCTGTCCACCACCCATCCGATCCAGCAGACCATCCACAATGTCAGCGAAGCCAATTCCGCCTTTGACGGCATCAGTTACGGCAAGGGCGAACTTGTCATCCGCATGATGGAAGGCTGGCTGGGCGAAGACCATTTCCGTGACGGAATGCGTGCCTATATGAAGGCCCATGCTTACGGAAATGCCACCAGTCAGGACCTCTGGAATGCCCTGTCACAGGCCTCAGGTCAGGATGTCGGCAAGGTCGCGCGCAGCTTCACAGAACAGCCCGGTATCCCGCAGGTCAATGTCGCGGCGATCTGCCAGAACGGCCAGACGACATATACTCTGACGCAGAGCCGCTTCACGATCCACGATCCCAATGCGAAGGCCTTGACCTGGAACATTCCGGTTGTCGCAGGCGGTCCGGGACTTGAGACCAAAAAGCTGGTCCTCGGTGCTGAACCCGTAACCTTCACCCTGCCTCGCTGCAACGCCCCCCTCAAGCTCGATCTGGGCGAGAGCGGCTATTACCGCGTGCATTACGACGACGTGGCTTTCGCACCGATCGCCGCCTCGATTTCGAAATTTGCACCGGTGGATCGCGCCAACATTCTTGGCGATCAGTTCGCCCAATTCCGGGCCGGTCATGGCAACCTGTCTTCCTATTTCGATCTCGTGGACCGCCTGACCGCAGCGCATGAGAGCGACATCGCCACGCTTGAAGAGATCATCGGCAAGCTGGAAACGCTTGATACCTATGAAATCAACAGCCCGGATCGTGCCACATTTCAGGCCTACGCTCGCAGCCGCCTTGCTCCCGTGCTGAAGCGTCTGGGCTGGGACCAGAAGCCGCATGAAAGCGTGCTGGACACAATGCTCCGTCCGTCCGTGATTTCGGCTCTTGGAAACTTCAACGATCCCGCAGTCCTGGCAGAAGCCAAGCGCCGTTTCGCGACATGGCTCAAAAACCCGGCCTCCCTGCGCCCCGATCTGGTCGGTACGGTCTCGGCTCTGGCGATGAAGCATGCCGATGCTGCAACCTATGACATCATGGCAACAAAAGTTCGCGACACGCAGGCCACGGAAGTCAAGCTGCGTCTGTTTCAGGCTCTCGCCAACGCCACGGACCCTGATCTGATCCGTCGCAATGTTGAACTGGCCTATAGCGGCGCTATCCCGAACGGTCGTATTTCCATGGCCCTGTCATCAATCGCCTCTGCCAGCGAAAACCCGGATCTCGTCTGGAAGCTCGTTCGCCAGCATGAAGCCGAAATCCGCACGCATCTGGCCCCTTGGTCACAGGACGGGTTCCTTCCAGCCATCGCAGCCCATTCCAACAATCCGGATATTCTCACCGAACTTCAGAAAGACCCGTCTTCCACGAAGACAACCGGTGCGAAAATCGCCACGGCTCATGCGGTCAATGCCGTTTCAGCCCGCAAAGAAGCCGTTCAGGCAGCCCAGAGCCAGATCCACGACTGGCTTGCCACTCACACTCACTAACACTCCAACGAGGCGGAAAAGATCCGCCTCGTCCCTGTCCGGGGCGGTAAAACTGCTATAGACGTGGCTCTCTTGTTTTACCCGCCACCGGACCATCCTGCCCCATGCTTCAGATCGAAAACCTTGTCTTCAACGCCTGGGGACGACAGTTCTTCAATCGTGCAAGTGCGAACCTTCCCAACCCGTCCAAGGTGTCGCTGGTTGGCCGGAATGGCGTCGGAAAATCCACGCTTTTCAAACTGATCAAGGGTGAGCTTCAGCCGGATTCCGGTGAAGTCGTCATCCCCCGAGCTGCCCGCGTCGCAACCGTGGATCAGGAACATCCCGCGACGCCCATCAGCCTGATCGATACGATCCTCGCAGCCGATACGGAACGTGCAACCCTCATGGCAGAGCTGGAAACGGCCGATCCGGAGCGGATGGGTGATATCTGGATGCGTCTGATCGAAATCGATGCAGACAGCGCCCCTTCCCGCGCAGCAGAAATCCTCAACGGTCTGGGCTTCTCAACGGAAGACCTCGACCGTCCAATGGCCGAATTCTCCGGTGGTTGGCGGATGCGTGTAGCTCTCGCCGCCGCACTCTTCGCCGAACCCGACCTGCTGCTGCTTGATGAGCCGACGAACTATCTCGATCTCGAAGGCGCCTTATGGCTGGAAGCGCGCCTCGCTCGATACCCGCATTCCGCGCTCATCATCAGCCATGACCGCGAACTGCTGAACAATTCCGTGGACTTCACGCTGCATGTCACGGAAGGCAAGCTGGAACTCTACACCGGCGGCTACGACGATTTCGAGCGTCAGCGTGCCGAAAAAATCCGTTTGCAAAGCGCTACCCGCGCCAAGCAGGAAGCTGAGCGGGCCCATCTCCAGTCTTTTGTGGATCGCTTCAAAGCTTCGGCCGCCAAGGCGGCACAGGCCCAGAGCCGCGTGAAACGTCTTGCCAAACTGGCTCCCATCGAAACAACGATCGAGGCCTCAGTCTCACCATTCCTCCTCCCGTCTCCCGCCCGCCCACTTGCACCGCCCTTGATCAGGCTGGAGAACGTCGAAGTCGGCTACGCAGACGATCCCGCCATCCTGCGCGACCTGAACCTCAGACTGGATGTGGATGACCGCATTGGCTTGCTCGGCGTTAACGGTGCCGGCAAATCCACTTTTGCGAAGATGATCGCAGGTGCCCTTGAAGTCCGCTCCGGAGAAGTCTCGCGCTCTCCCCGCATTGAGGTCGGCTGGTTCCATCAGCATCAGATCGAGGCGCTCGATCCGGAACAGACGCCACTGGACATCATGCGTGAAGCCCGTCCGACGGACAGCGATCAGTCTCACCGCTCCCGTCTGGCACAGTTCGGCATTCATTTCGAAAAGCAGGGCACCAAGGTTGAAGCCCTGTCTGGCGGCGAACGTGCCCGCCTGCTGCTGAACATGGTGGCTATGGCTGCCCCGCACTTGCTGATCCTCGATGAGCCAACCAACCATCTGGATATCGACAGCCGCAGGGCCCTTCTGGACGCTCTGAACAACTATGAAGGTGCGGTTATTCTCATCACCCATGACCGTTCTCTTATGGAACTGGTTGCAGACCGGCTCTGGCTTGCGGCGGACAACCAGATCGTGCCTTTCGATGGCGATATGGACGACTACGCCAAATTCGTTATCGAGCGCGCAAAAGGTGGAACATCTGCTCCGTCTCAAAATGCTGCCAAGGAAAAACGCTCAAAGAATAAGAAAAATAAAAGAAAATAATAATATTGATTTGAAAAAAATAAAATGATCTATGAAAATGTAGATCATTTTTAGTCTGACTGTCAGACAAATTCATAATCGAATTATTTTTATAATCATAAACTCTTATTGAAAAATTATTTCAAAAAACAAAAGAATATCTAATAATGAACGATTAAAATGATCAGAAAATCCAATATAATTATCAAATTTATTCTATGCCTTATTAATATTTCTCAACCTAACACGGTGAATTCATAACGGGTATTTTATAAGATTATCTCAAGTCGCATATCAGATAATGTGTCGAGAAAAATCAAGATAGGATTCCAGTCTCTTTAAGACCATTTCTCATCAATTATTATAAAAAATATGAAAACCCAGCCCTGCCAATCAAACCCAAGAAACCTTTCAAACGATAGAATACTATTCGATCATTCCAATACGGGCTAAACGTACACGAACCAGCCATGACGAGATGAAATCAGTTATTATCCATTCTCAAAATACCCATATCGTCAATATTTTGCGAGTTTCGTTCTTACATCACATACCAAGACAGGCAAAACCCTTGTGAGAAACGCGGGTTAGCGTATTCTATTGACTTCAGCATCATTTCCGGTCGTTGAAAACATCCTTGGAGCCAGCAGCAGTCATTATGGTCACCTCATCCAGCCCTCTGACCTCCTTGTCCAAAACGGCAGAAAACGAACAGCCCCACTGTCGAGTTGCTCTCTTCACTATCTGTTCCAACAATTACATGCCCGCAGCTCGCGTTCTTATGGATTCGGTGGCAAAATTACACCCCGAATTTCAGCTTTTCATCGGGCTTGCAGACAAGATGGTCGACTGGGATGGCCTTTACGATGGTCCGGCCTCCATTATTGAAGCTGATACACTTGATATTCCCGATTTTAAGACTTTTGCTTTCCAATACGACATTATGGAATTCAATACGGCTATCAAACCGTTCCTGATGGAACACCTTCTGGTCGCTCAGGGATTTGATCGTGTCTTCTATTTTGATCCCGATATTCTCCTTCTCAATCGCCTCGATCTTCTGCTTGCTCACTTTGATGAGGGCGCTTCACTTCTCCTAACTCCACATCTGCATTGTCCGGCGGAAGGAGATGCAGATCCCAATGACATTACGATCATGCGAGCCGGTGTGTATAATCTCGGCTTTCTCGGCGCCTCTCGTTCGGCAGAAACCCTCAACGTAATCCGCTGGTGGATGCGACGCCTGCATCGCACCTGCATCAACGCCCAGGAACAGGGAATTTTTGTAGACCAGAAATTCATGGATCTGGCGCCCTGCTTTGCACCCAATACCCATATCATTCACAATCCCGGAATGAACCTCGCATACTGGAATTTGGCGCAGGTCACCTTCAGACAGAATGATAATGCATGGACGGCCAATGACGACCCACTGGTATTTTTCCATTTCAGCGGATTTGATCCCCGACACCCTGAATGTCTGAGCAAGCATTGCCGGCACTTCCGGACCAACATTGCTCCTCCCCTGCGTAATCTTCTGGATCGTTATTCCACGCTTCTCTTTTCAGCAGGATACGGCACAATTCCGGCGGCGCTTTATGCCTATGGCGCTTTCACAAGCGGAACGCGAATTCCGGAACATGCCCGACACATGTTCCGGGAAAACACTCCTGACTGGCCGTCCGATCCTTTTGAGACCTATGAAGCATATCTCCAACAACCCGCTCCAAGAGGCAGTCAGGACAAGGAAAATCTTGTCTTTACAAATTTCCAGCATTATCTCTGGAATTTCTTCGATAACCAGCGTCTTAATCTTGACCCAGAGCGGGCTGATCATCTCACCAGCCTGACACACTGGTATATCAAAAATGCCCGGTTCGAGCAGGGGCTGGACCACCGCCTTATCGAACCTGTAGCCTGCCGCTTTGGGCAGGTTCGGCCTGCCAAGGCTATAACCGCGTTTCATAAATCTGCGGATCATGCCGACATTTCCGTTGTGGGCTATCTCCAGACGACCAGTGGTGTCGGTACAGTTGCCCGCCACACGCTTCAAAATCTCGCCAAGTCTGGTTTGGCTGTGGAGGGCGTTGATGTCGCCTTTGGAGTGGTTTCGGATCGTTCTGACAGAAGCTGTACGCACCTGCTGAACGGTCGCGTGCGCGGTCGTATTCAGCTTTACGCCAACATCAATGCAGACCAGCTTCCTGCCATCCTCAAGCATCTCCAACCCATCACGGATCCTGGTTATAAAATCAGCATGCCGGCATGGGAACTTGAGGAATTTCCTGCGGAATGGCTGTCAGCTTTCGACGATGTCGATGAGATCTGGGCCCAGACCCGCTGGATACAGCGCATGCTTGCCGGCCGTCTGGACAAACCCGTCGTTTATATGCCGGTTGCGCTCACCCTTGATCTCCCGACAGCTCAACCGCGTGCGCGCTTCGGCCTGCCGGAAGACACGTTCCTCTTTTACTTCTCATTTGATTTTTTATCTTTCATCGAACGCAAAAATCCCGAGGGCATCGTCGCAGCGTTCCGGCAAATGCGGCAACAGCACGGAAAAGCCCATCGCTCCGCTCTCGTCATCAAAGCCATGAACGGAGATTTCGCCAAAGACCGCGAAGACGCTTTCCTGAAACTCATTGGGGACGACCCCGATATCATTCTCATCAACGGTGTGCTGTCACGCGCACACACCCTCTCCCTCATGACATGCTGTGACTGCGTCGTGTCGTTACACCGTTGTGAGGGTCTGGGCCTGGTTGTCGCTGAGGCCATGGCGCTGGGGCTTCCTGTCATTGCAACGGACTATGCAGCGACGACCGATCTTCTTTCTCCTGCCACAGGTTACCCCGTGGGCTATCGCCTTGTTCCTGTCAAAAAGGGTGAATATCCCTTCGGAGAGGGTCAGAGATGGGCTGATCCAGATATCGGACATGCTGCATGGCTGATGCGGCATGTCATGAACAATCCAGAAGAAGCGCAGCAAAAGGCCACCGCAGCACAGCAATTTATCCAGAAGACCTACAACGCCGAAATTGTTCTCAAGCAGCAGATGCAGCGTTTTGCCGAGCTGACCAAGAACACCTGAGTCTGCTCTCAAGAAGAAAAGAAGTTCTTATGTCCACGAGAAATCATGCCCAGCACAAACCTACCCCGCGTCCCGTACAAAAAGACACGCCCAAAAACAGGACGTCTCAACCGTTGGAATCTCTGAAGACGAATGCCATCGAGATGGCACGGGAAGCGCAATCCCGTGCGGAGCATGAAGCCACTTTTCTGAGAAATGAAGTCGAACGCCTTCACACTTCGGTCGCACGTCTTCAGGAACGCTGCGAAGATTACGCCATGCGCCTTGCCATGTCGCATGGTGGCCGTGAGGAACTGATCCACCTGCGCAGCAGGCTGTTCGAAACCTCCAGAGACCTTGATATTCCGAGAACTCATCCGGAAATTGTACCCAACAATGTTACAGACCAACTGCGCCTGCTTGTCGCGGAACGTGACGATGCCCGCATGTGGCTGGATGCCGTGCGCCGCTCCACGTCATGGCGCATGACACGCCCCTTCCGCGTTGTCATCCGCCTCGTAACATCCCGTCTCAGAGGCTGAATTAGAAAAACTGATGTCCGTATCCGCTTCTCGTGCCCATTTTCCAGCCTCCTTCATGCTTGTCGGCTGGAAAATGCTTCTGCCCGTCTTGGCAGCATTCATTTGCCTGACAGGGTGGTGGCAAGACGGACATCATCCCACGGCAGCGCTTCCGGGAAACGGGTGGTGGGGAGACTATGACCAGTCACATTACATCCACGCTGCCCTCTCCTTCGCCAAGGGCGAGTTCTCATCTGCGGAACAGTGGTACCTTCCCCTGTATCCCGCGCTCGCCGTACCAGGCGTGTGGCTACACCTCCCTGATCCGTTTCTCCCGCTGAACGGCTTTGTTGCGTAAATGCTCGGAGTGGATTCACGGAATGAATCCAGACTGGTAGCTGGGAGTGATGAGCAAGCCGAAAGCCACGCGATACCGTACGACGAACTGGTCCTC
>NZ_JABCQO010000014.1 GCF_015244675.1 Gluconobacter cerevisiae
TTAACTTCAGCCAGCATCAGAAACCAGCTCCAGCGTCAACCACCAGACTGCCAAACGCCACACTGTAAGACAACTCGCCCACAACGCTCCTCAATCAGACACAACGACTCCTTCATTATGCGAAGGACAGTCGGCGGATGATATGGATCAAAAACTGAACCTCCTGACGAAAATGTCAACAGGATCTGTTTTCAATTTTTATGTTGTCATATAATCTATTGATATGTCAACAGTTGAGGTGTCATTGGAAATGGCTGTCCAGTATGGTGCGTCCCTTCTTCGGGAGAGCAGTTTTCATGACATGGAGCTGACCTTTCACGTCATGCGTCTGTCGAGCCTCTGGCGCGCGCAGCTTGACCGTCTTCTGCGGCCAGAAGGCATGACACTCGCGACCATGCGGCCCATGGCCTATCTGATGGTGATGGGAAACGGGCTGAAGCAGAGCGATCTGGCGTCAGTCATGGGGGTGGACAGCTCTGCGCTCGTAAGGGTTCTGGATCAGTTGGGACGGGAGGGGCTGATTTCGCGGGAGCCCGATCCCCATGACCGGCGCTCCAACCTGCTGACGCTGACGAAAGCAGGGATGGCACGGTGTGGCAGGTTCCAGCAGATTGCGGCCGAACTTGAGGCCCGACTGACCAAAGGGCTGCCCGATGATGCGGCGGACATGCTGCGGGATCAGCTTGGCATGATGGAGAGCAGATTTTCCCTGTCCGATGTATCGTCCTGCTGAAACTGCGATCCCATATGAAAAACTTTTTCCGTCAGATGTTTTCTTTTGACCGCAGCAGCCTCCGCTGGCGGAATTTTCTTGCGACGGCAGCTTTCACGGCGCGTGTTTTCCTGTCCATCGGGATTGCGCTCTTTCTGGCGTTCATGATCCAGCTTGAATCGCCAATGAGTACGGTCACGACCGTTCTGATTGTGGCCAACCCGACCGTGGGCGCGCTGGTGTCCAAAAGTGTGTGGCGCATGACCGGAACGGTGATCGGGGCAGCACTGAGCACCGCTGTCATGGCGATGTTCGTGCAGTCTGCGGTTCTGTATTTCATGGCGCTTTCGGTCTTTGTCGGGCTGGCCTGCATGACGGCGACATGTTTGCGGTATTTCAGGGCGTATGCGGCGGTTCTGGCCGGATATACGATCGTTATCGTGGCCGTGCCAGCTTTCGCCCATCCCGAGAATATTTTCCTGTCCGCGATGATGCGGGTGTCGGACGTGGCGCTCGGAATTGTGGTGACGGCGGCTGTCTTCATGGTGACGTCGCCCCGACGGCGTCAGGGGACGATGGACGCATTGTCGGGGGCGTTCCGCGAGACCCTTCGCCATGCTCTGGTTTTTCATGAAGGACTGGTTCGTCCTGCCGTTATACAGGACGTTCAGAATGCGGAACCAGCCGTTGCCGATGGGGCATTCCGGACGCTGCCGCAGACCCTGTATGACGGCAGGCAGCGCCTTCTGGGGCAGCTTGCGCGTCTGGGGCCGGCCATTGAATACGCGGCGACCGATAATCCGGATATTCATGCAGGGGTGAGGGGCTACAGGCTGGCGGTCAGTCGCATGACGGGGCTTGTCGCGTCCTATCATCCATATTGGCGTAACCTTGGGATCGCGAACCCGCTTTCGGCAGACGTGCATCGTGAAATCCGCGATACACTGACCCGGATCCTTGCTTTGACGGAAAGCGCAGGGTGGATCGAGCAACCGCAGAGCGTGCTCGCATGTCTGGAAGACGCTCTGGAGCGCTTGGAGAGTCTGGAGCGTTCTGCGATATCGCCAGAAGCACAGGCATCGGTCGACAATACCCGCGATATCCTGTTTCAGCTTCGGGAAATCGTGCTGGATCTGTCGAGCCCGCGTGGCGCGCATGTCCGGGTGCGGGTCAGGCTGCATGTGGAATGGATGTCCGCGATTTATAATGGATTGCGCGGAATGCTCATTGCCTTTCTGGCCTGCATGATCTGGTACATCACCTATTTTCCGACCGGGCCAATGATGATCATGTATGTGGTAGCGGCGTCGAGCCTGCTCTCGACCGTGCCATCGGCTGCCCGGGCCAGTCTGCCGATGGCGATCGGGACGGCGCTTTCAATCCCGGCCTGCTGGCTGTGCCATATCGTGGCGCTGCCTCGCGTGGATGGTTATCCGATGCTCTGGTTGTCGATCTGTGCATGCATGTTGCCGGGTGTGTGGCTCCAGTTTCATCCGCGCTACGGGATTGGCGCGTTTGGCTATACGGTCTTTCTGTCCATGCAGTTGATGGTGACGAACACCATGGTTGTGGATGACATCACGCTCATCAATACGTGGCTGGCTATTCTGATGGGCTGCGTGCTGCTTGTTCTGGTGTTTCGGGTGATCATGCCTGCTGATCAGAGGCTGTATGCGTCCCGGCTTGTGCTGTCTCTGGGGCGCAGTTTGCAAAGCCTTTCAAGTCAGCCGAATGCGGAAGTCCCGTCCTGGATGGTATGGGAAGGGGCGCAGATCCAGAAGGTCTCGAGTCTGCTGATGCGCCTGTCTCTGGTCACGTCCCCGATTGACCGGCAGGGTTATTTCGATGGGGCGTTTGCCGCTTTATCCCTCGGGCGTCTGCTGATCCGCTTGAGGCGGGCTGCGGAGAAGGCGGGGTTGACGACTGCCCAGACGGAAGCCCTGAACACGGCTCTTGCGTCTTTCAGAATGCTGCGTCGAAACCCGGCTGGTACGGCTGCATCTCTGAGAGAGGCTGCCCGACTAATTGGCTCCGAGACTGGAGCTGGCATGGAGGATATGTTTTGCGTCCGTCTTGTGGCCTGTCTGGAGCAGATCGCGCATATCATCGACAGCATTCCGGGGTTTTTCCATGCGGATGGTCCGCTGAATTGCTGGTTTGACGAACGCGGGACTGTGAAGCTGGTAACGGCTCATCCGGCAGGGTGACGATCAGAAGGCCGTTCGGTCGCGAAGGACATCCAGAGACAGGCGGGCAGCTTCCAGAATATGCTGCTTTGTCAGTCGTCCAAGTTCGTCGCCGTCGCGCTTGCGGCAGGCCTGAAGGATCTGGAAATGTTCGGCGTCCGTTGCGGTTTTTCGTCCCGGCAGTTCCAGATGGGCGCGGATATAGCGGTCGAGGCGCGAGTGAAGGTCGTGGATCATGCCGTATAGTCGCGGGCGACGGGCAGCAGCATAAATGGCGCCATGAAACTCCCAGTTCAGCCGACCGGACTGGGCCATGCCGTGGCTGCCGCCTGTTCCGTTGACGAATGCCTCATAGGCGTCCTCGATATGGGCCAGATCCACGCGGGTAAGGGTCGTCATGGCCAATCCTGCCGCCATGCTTTCCAGCGAAGCGCGGATGTCTGAATATTCCAGAATGTCGGCTTCGTTCATCCCCGTCACCACGGCGCCGCGATGGGGCAGAAAGGCGATCAGCCCCTCTGCTTCAAGCTGCTTGAGCGCCTCACGGACCGGAATGGTGGAGACGCCAAAATTGCGGGCCAGTTCGGACTGACGCAGAGGCTGGGTGTCCGTCAGTATGCCGTCCGTGATGGCGCGACGCAGGGCGTCCGCGATTTCGAGCGAGGCCGAGCCGCTTTTCGTATCAACAGGCGTGAAAATCGGTGCGGTATCGCTCATGAGGTCGGTTATCCGTCAGTGGGGCGGTCCTCATAGCATGATCGCAACAAACGATCATGCCGGGGGATATTATCGGGGTGAC
The DNA here is from genome assembly GCF_015244675.1 of Gluconobacter cerevisiae. Classification (GTDB taxonomy): domain Bacteria; phylum Pseudomonadota; class Alphaproteobacteria; order Acetobacterales; family Acetobacteraceae; genus Gluconobacter; species Gluconobacter cerevisiae. The sequence continues at coordinate 3,698 of NZ_JABCQO010000014.1, forward strand.
ATTATCCGATGGTCATCAGGCTGGCATTGCCACCTGCAGCCGTCGTGTTTGTGCTGACGACCTTTTCCTGAAGCACCCATTCGGGCCGGATCGGGCTTTTTGCATCCAGCATATAAAGCTGTACGACCATGCCCGAGCGCGATAGGGCCGTGCGGGCCTGTTCGGCCATTTGCCGTTCTTCGAAAGATGCAAGGATCGTCCGGCATCCTGCAACGCGCCCGCCCTGTGTGCGACGGATATGCAAAGCGAGGACATGCGGCAGGTCGGAGACCCAGTCCGAGGCCACGTTCGGCCCTTGAACGAAGGCTGTATTTCCGCCGCTCAGGGCGAGCCCTACGGCGCGAAGCATGGTTTCCCGGTCACTGGCAACGCACAGGACGGCGCCGCGCGGCAGAAGCTGGTAGAGATTGGTCTCGCCAACCGGGCCGGGAAGTTCGCGCGTGGTGCCGCACAGGCCATGCTGCATGCCTTCCACGATTTTCTGATAAAGCGGAAAACTGCTCTGCATCAGCCAGGACAGGAACAGCCGGGCAGGTTCAGGAAGCTCCTGTTTTTCCCAACCGGTATGGGGCGGGGTGGTGTTCATCAGGCAGCGCAGGATTAGCGGACCACCGGCTTTCGGCCCTGTTCCCGAAAGCTTTTCGCCGCCAAAAGGCTGACTACCGACAACAGCGCCGACCATGTTGCGATTGACATACAGATTTCCGGCCTCGATGCGGGACGTGACATGCGCCATACGGCTTTCGATCCGGGTGTGGAGACCGAATGTCAGACCATAGCCGGACTGGTTGATGGCGTTGAGCAGGGCTTCGAAGCCGCTGGACTCAAAGCGCAGGACGTGGAGCACCGGCCCGAAAACCTCCCCCTTCAGGTCTGCCAGACTGTCGATTTCGATGACCGTCGGGGCGATGAAGGTGCCATTTTCTGCACCTTCCGGCAGCGGAAGGGACCAGACGGCGCGGCCCTGCGTGCGGGCTTCATCAATATAGGTCTGAATGCCCGAGCGGGCTTCGGCGCAGATGACGGGGCCGATATCGGTGTGCAGTTCCGCCGGGTTACCTACCCGCAGTTCTTCGACCGCACCGCGCAGCATTGTCAGGACGCGATCGGCACAGTCCTCCTGCACGCACAGAACGCGCAGGGCGGAGCAGCGCTGGCCAGCGCTGTCGAACGCCGAGACCAGCACATCCGCCACGACCTGTTCGGTTAGGGCGGAGCTGTCCACGATCATGGCGTTCTGTCCGCCCGTTTCGGCGATGAACGGAACGGGCTGCCCGTCCACTCCTGTACGGCCGGCCAGGGTTTTGGCGATCAGATCCGCAACGGCGGTGGAGCCGGTGAACATCACGCCGGAAATCCGGGCGTCGGACACGAGGGCCGCACCAGTCTCGCCCGCGCCGGGAACGAGGCGGAGTGCGTTTTCCGGAACTCCCGCTTCCCGCAGAAGGGCAACGGCCCGCAGGGCGATGAAGGGGGTTTCCTCGGCCGGTTTGGCGACAACCGTGTTGCCAGCCGCGAGGGCTGCCGCGACCTGTCCGAGGAAGATGGCAAGCGGGAAGTTCCACGGGCTGATACAAGCGACGACACCGAGCGGCGCACTGTTGCCAGTCCGTGCGATGTCCAGAGCCTGTGCGGCATAATAACGCAGAAAATCCACGGCCTCGCGGACTTCGGAAAGCGCATTGGCGTAGGATTTGCCAGCTTCACGAACCAGAAGGGCCATCAGGTCTTTCTGGTGCTGTTCCAGAAGATCAGCCGCACGGTCGAGCTTTACGCTTCGTTCGTCGGCGGAAAGAGCAGCCCATGCCGAGATCTCGCTTTCTGCAAAGTCGATGGCCTTGCGAACATCGGCGTCGTTTCCGAAACGGACCGTGCCGATCCGGTCGGAATGGCGGGCGGGGTTTCGGATATCCTGTGCTTCGCCCGAACAGGATGTATCCTGTAAAGCCTGCTCGGCAGACGTACAGACGGCTTCGGCCAGAGCATCGATAGTGTGTTCGTCGGTTAGGTCCAGCCCACGCGAATTGGTGCGCTCAGGCTCGAACAGGTCTTTGGGCAGAGCAATGGCCGGATGGGAGGCACCCGGTGGCTGGACGGCTTTGGCCAGTGCGACCGGGTCTTCGATCAGGCTTTCGATCGGCAGGTTTTCATCGCCGATCTGGTTGACGAACGAGGAATTTGCGCCGTTTTCCAGCAGACGGCGCACCAGATAGGCCAGCAGCGTTTCATGCAAGCCGACCGGGGCATAAACGCGGCACGGGCGGTTGAGCTTCTGCGGTCCGACGACTTCATTATAGAGCGTCTCACCCATGCCATGCAGGCACTGAAACTCATAATCGCCGATCTGAAAGTTCAGACCCGCCAGCGTATAGATCGTGGCCAGCGTACGGGCGTTGTGGGTGGCAAACTGCGGGAAGACGACGTCGCGGGCGGCAAGAAGTTTTTTGGCGCAGGCGATATAGCTGACATCGGTGTAGCATTTGCGCGTATAGACCGGGAAATCCGTCTGGCCTTCAACCTGTGCCTTCTTGATTTCGCTATCCCAGTACGCCCCCTTCACCAACCGGATCATGAGGCGATGTCCGCTGCGGCGCGCGAGGTCGATCAAATAATCCAGAACCTTTGGGGCACGCCGTCCATAGGCCTGCACCACGATCCCAATGCCGTTCCAGCCGTCCAATTCCGGGCAGTGGCACAGGTTTTCGATCAGGTCGAGCGAGAGGTCCAGACGTTCGCTTTCTTCGGCGTCGATATTGATGCCGATGTCATAGCGGCGGGCCTGAATGACGAGATCTTTGAGGGTCTGGCCCAGTTCTTCAAGGACCCGTTCACGCTGGGCGAAGGCATAGCGCGGATGAAGGGCGGAGAGCTTGATGGAGATGCCAGCTTTTTCATAAACATTTGCGCCGCGTGCGGTCTTGCCGATGACGTCGATGGCGCGTTCGTAATCGTGACGGTAGCGCAGGGCGTCGGCTTCCGTCATCGCGGCTTCGCCGAGCATGTCGTAAGAGTATTTGAAGCCGCGCTCTTCAGGTTCTGTGCTGACCTTGCGCGCGTCCTCGATGGTTTCGCCGATGACGAACTGTTCGCCCATCATCCGCATGACGATGTCGAGCGCACGGCGGACCAGAGGCTGACCGCCCCGTCCGACGAGGCGGAACAGCGTGGCGGCAAGGCCCTCCTCGGTGTCGTTGGTCAGCTTGCCAGTCAGCATCAGCCCCCATGACGCCGCGTTCACGAAAATGGTCTTTTTGCCGCCCATGTGAGACAGCCAGTCTCCCGTTCCGATCCTGTCACGGATCAGGGCATCGCGTGTGGCGGCATCGGGGATGCGCAGGAGCGCTTCCGCCAGACACATCAGGGACACGCCTTCGTCTGACGACAGGGAAAATTCCTGCACGAGGGCTTCAACCCCGCCCGGACGGCGCTGGGTGCGTAAAGTACGGGTCAGGTGGCGGGCGACGTCGAACGTGTTCTGCTGTTCCGTCTCGGTCAGCGTGGCCTGCTCGATCAGGGGAAGAATACAGTCCGCTTCGGGTCTGCGCATGCCTGCTGCAATGGCCTGACGGAGGGGAGAGCGGACGGGATAGAACGGCACAACAGAAGACATGAACTCAGCCTTAGGCAGAATACTCGGTCTGAGTCCTATAATCATATACGATCATGAAGAAAATATATGAAACGGGGATCCGGATCATTTTTATATCGTATCTGAAACCTGTCTTTCTTTTTCTCCGAACCGCTCGTGCCATGTGGGCAGGGATGTGGCGCCGGGGAGAGTGCCTGCTTCGTACACGCCACGCGCGATGGCGCGCGCCGTGACCTGCGTGGCAGCATGCAGGATTTCCGTCCATTCCTGCGGACCGGGCGCTGGCTTTGCCCGTGTTGAGATCCCGATCATGGCGTCTCCGTCCAAAGGCAGATGGGCCGGGAAAACGCCTCTCGCCACGCCATCCTGTGCGAGAATGGCAAGGCGTTTGGCCTGTGTTTTGGTGAGGGTTGCGTCCGTCGCGATAAGGCCGATCGTGGTGCCGGTGACGGAGGCCCATTTGGAGCGCAGGCGCAGGTCTTCGGACGTGAGATGCGTGGGCATGCCTAGGCCGCCGAATTCGTGTCCCTGTTCGAAAGGCGCGCTCCAGAAATGGGGGCCATCGCCAATCGTGGCCGTTCCGACGGCATTGACGGCGACCAGTGCAGCGACGCGGTGTCCTGCGGGGATTATGGTGCTGGCCGAACCCAGCCCGCCGCGGAGGGTGGACGTCGTGGCGCCTGTTCCTGCGCCCGCCGTACCCAGTTCGAAACGGCCATCACGGGCGTTTTCGGCAGCCTGATATCCCATCTCGGCATAGGGGGAGTAACGACCCCATGAAGGCTGTCCGCCAGCAGGCAGGTCATAGAGACTGGCCTGCACGACAATGGGGACGCGGATCGTGCCCGGTGGAAGGGGCGCGCTTCCGAACTGTTCCCGCAGCCACGCCTGAACTCCCGTTGTGGCATCCAGACCGTAAGTGGACCCGCCTGACAGAACGACCGCATGGATATGCTCGATCAGATTTTCGGGTTCCAGCAACGCAGTTTCCCGCAGGGCTGGAGCGCCGCCAGGAAAGCTGCCAGAGGCAGTGACCGGCCTGTCGAACAGGATGACCGTGACCCCCGTGCGCAGGCTCAGATCTTCACTATGGCCCACGCGGATTCCGGGGATGTCGGTGAGCAGGTTCAGGCTGGTCATGCGGCCTCGTCGGTCAGAAGGAATTTTCAAGCAATGCCCGCGTCTCGGGCCGGGTCGGGGCATTCAGGACGATGGAGGCTAATCCGGATTCCACGATCCGTCCCTGTTCCAGAACGGCAATATGGTGCGACATGTGCCGGATGACCGCCAGATCGTGGCTGACGAAAACATAGGCCAGTCCGTGTTTTTGTTGCAGATCCAGCAGAAGATTCAGAACGATAGCCTGTGTCGAGACGTCCAGTGCCGAGACGGCTTCATCGGCGATGATGACGGAAGGACGTGTGATCAGGGTGCGGGCAATGGCAATGCGCTGTCTCTGGCCGCCCGAGAAGGCTTTGGGATAGCGGGCTGCGCTTTCGGCGGAGAGTCCGACTTCGGCAAGGGCTGCCAGAATGCGCGCTTCCCGGTCGGGTGCGGGGTTAAGAGCCTCCCCCACGATTTCACGGACCGTCTGGCGCGGGTCGAGGGCACCATAAGGGTCCTGAAAGATCATCTGGATAGCGGGACGGATCTTTTTCCGTATGGCGCGGGAAGCTGTCGCGAGATCCTGTCCCTGATACAGGATCTTCCCTTCATCGGGAGGTATGAGGCCGCTGAGGAGACGGCAGAGCGTTGATTTTCCGCTGCCGGAAGCGCCGATGACGCCGAGCGTTTGGCTCGGCAGGACGTCGAGGCTGACAGTATGCAGAATTTGTCGTCCGGAGTGAGCGAACGTGACGTTCCGGGCCTGAAGGATCGGGGTCATGCCGGTACCGTATAAACGGGCAGGCGGGTCAGGGGAGTATGGGCTGCGCTATGCAGAGACATGGCGAGCAGGGCCTGCGTATAGGGATGAGCTGGTGCGTCGAATATGGAGGCAGTCGGGCCCTGTTCCACGCAGATCCCATCTTTCAGGACGAGAACGTTGTCAGCATGATGGCGCACCAGCCCGAGATCGTGGGAAATCATCAGGACGGCCATGCGATGCATTGCGGTGTGTTGATGCACGAGTGCCATCACGTCTGCCCGGGTACGGGCATCGAGGGCTGTGGTGAATTCATCCGCAATCAGAAGATCGGGCCTGCAGGCCAGCGCCATGGCGAGAAGCGCGCGTTGTCTCTGCCCTCCTGAAAGCTGATGCGGATAGGAGTGTTCGCTCACACCGGACTGCAGGAGGCCGACCTGTTCCATGAGAGTATGGGTCTGTGTACGGATTTCATGGCGGGTGAGCGCTGTATGAAGCCGGAGTGTATCTTCAATCTGTGCGCCAATTCTTCGTGTGGGGTTGAGCGCCGACATGGGTTCCTGAAAGACCATGCCGAACGTTTTCCCACGGATCTGGCACCATTGAGGCTCGGTGAGCGTCAGAAGATTTTTATCGTTCAGACGAACTTCCCCTTGAGGCTGGAATCCAGATGGCAATAACCCCATGAGGCTCAGAGCCAGTGTGGATTTCCCGGAACCTGACTCGCCGATGATGGCAAGGATCTTTCCTGGCTCAAGCGTAAAAGAGAGGGCGTGAAGGATGGGTTGGAGCGGGCTGTGAACGCTCAGATTCCTGACCTGAAGAAGCGGGTTCATGGTGCGCGTTCTTCTAGCGGGGCATCCAGAGCATCGCGCAATCCATCACCAGCCATGTTGAACCCCAGCACAAGCAACATGATCGTCAGGCCCGGTACGACGACCAGAAAGGGATGATCGAAAATATGGATCTGGTAGGCGGCCAGCGCCCGGCCCAGATCTGGACGCGGTGGAGGCGCGCCCAGCCCCAGATAAGATAGTCCTGCGTCTGAAAGAATAGCGAGTGCGAGCGAAGATGTCGCCTGGACCGTCAGAAGTGGCAGGATGTTGGGAAGAACATGTCGTCGCATGATGAAAACGGGGCTGCGTCCCGCAAGACGGGAAGCCGCGATATAATCCTGGATCAGAACAGAGCGCGCTGCCTGTCGGGTGATGCGGATCTGGGCGGGAAGGCCGAACAGGGCGACGGCGAGGATTTCGCCCGTGGCCGAAGCTCCGAGCGCCGTGACCAGAAGAGCGGCGATCAGAACGGGCGGAAACGCCAGTCCCAGATCGGTCAGACCCATAATGAGTCTGGGTGGTCTTCCCGCCGCGATCAGTCCCAGCACGGTTCCTATAACCGTAGAGAAGCAGACGGCCATTGCCGCGATCAGGACGCTGTTGAAGGCTCCGGAAAGCACGAAGGTCAGAAGATCGCGGCCGAAGGGATCTGTTCCAAGCGGGTGTGACAGGGAGAGGGGGGCGTAGCGGTGCATGACGTTGATGGCCGGTGCATGGGCGCCGGTGATCAGGGCTGTGACGAATGCCGGGAGCAGAACGATGCCGAGCAACGCGCTTCCTGTCCAGAGTGTCGGGTTGGCGCGCATGTTCATGGACGTTCTTCCCCAAGGCGCGGGTCCAGAAAACGCACCAGCGCTGCCAGCAGAAAACCGAGAGTCATGACGGCTGTGACGATCAGCATGACGAGGTTTTGCACGACGGGCAGGTCACGCTGGTTAACGGCTTCCAGCAGAAGTTTTCCGCAGCCGGGCAGGCTGAACACGCTTTCGACGATGATGCTCCCTGTTATGAGAACCGGAAGCTGAATTCCGGCCAGTGTCAGAACCGGAATCAGGGCGTTGGGCAGCGCAATGCGCCACAGGACGCCAGAACGGCTGTAGCCCTGCGCGCGAGCCGTGCGAACGAAATCCTGCGACAGGGTTTCGATCAGGGAGGAGCGCATGAAACGTGCGGTGATGGCGGCTTGCGGGACGGCGAGTGCGACAGCCGGAAGAATGAGCGCTCTCAGGCCGGTGAAAAATCCATGACTCCAACCCGGAAACCCGCTGGCTGGCAGCCAGTGCAGGGTCAGGGAGAACAGGAACGTCATCATCATCGCCAGCCAGAAATCGGGAATGGACTTCAAAAGCTGAAGCATCGCCATAAGACCCATATCGGGCATTTTTCCCTGCTTTGCGGCAGCGATCATGCCGAGAGGAATGCCTGCGCCAAGGGAGAGTACCATGGCCAGCAGGATCAGGGGCAGAGTGCTTTGCAGGCGTTCGCCAATCAGGCTGCTCACGGGGACATCGTAAACGTAGCTGCGGCCCAGATTTCCGCGCATCAAATCGCTGATCCAGTGCGCATATCGTGCGGGCAGGGCGGTATCCAGCCCGAGCTGATGATGCAGGGCGGCAAGGCTTTCGGGACTTGCGTCAAGTCCGAGCATGACGGAGGCGGGGTCGCCGGGCAGCAGGTTCATGGTTGCGAAAATGACAAGACTTGCAACGATTAGCAGCAGGAGCCGCTGAAAGAGCAGAAACAGGACGTTCCTTCTCATCATGGCTGCCAGAACACGCTGCCCAGTGGGCAGCCTGCGATGGGCTGATTGGTCCACAGGCCTTTAAGATGGCGATTCAGGACGGTTTCTCGGGGGATCGAGAACAGAAAGACGTTTGGTTCGTCCTGTGAAAGTTGTGTCTGCATCTGCGCGGAAAGCGCATGGCGCAAAGCAGGATCGGCCGTGGCTTCGTAGCGCCCCAGAAGGTCATGAAAGACAGGACTGTGGTAGTGGAAATAGACTGGGGTGCGGTCATAGATCGCGATGTCATGTGGCTCCGTATGGGCGATGACGGTCATGTCGAAGGCGCCCTGTCCGTAAATCTGGCTGAGCCATGCGGGCCATTCCACAGGCTGGAGCGTGACGTTCAGTCCGATCTGTTCCAGATAGGCGGCGATGAGTTCGCTGCTGTCGCGGGCGTAGCCGATGGGTGGAAATGCCAGCGTCAGATGCAAGCCGGGCGCAATCCCTGCCTCTTTCAGAAGCGCGCGGGCATGGTCGGGGTCGTAGGGATAACGGTCGGGCAGGGCGACGTAATCGGGATCATCCGGCGCCATGTGTGATTGCAGGAGCTTTGCGTCGCCCTCCGCTACAGCCTGAATCAGCGCCTTCCGGTCAATGGCCTGTGCAATGGCCTGTCTGACGCGTAGATCGTTGAACGGGCGGCGGGTATTGTTGAGGGCGAGAATGGCCTTGAAGGGAAAGCTTCCCCGGACGACCTCAAGCTGCGGATTGTTGGCAAAACGGCTCAGGATTTCTCGCGACGGGAAAGACGGATACGCATCCAGCTCTCCGGCCAGAAGCGCGTTGCTGGCCGAAAGTGGGTCGGGCATGAAGCGAAAGGTTACGGAGCGCAGGGCAGGTCTGGCGCCCCAGTATTCCGGATTGCGGGTCAGCGTCAGGTGATCGCCGCGTTGCCATTCGCCAAAAACGAAAGGCCCCGTGCCGACAGGGTGACTGATGTTCTGCGCTACGGAGGCTGGCGAAAGGATGGCGGCGTCGTTCCATGCCAACTGGTACAGGAAACTGCCATAGGGGCGCTGAAGACGGATGTGAACGTGCAGGCTGTCAGGGCAGGAAATATCGGCAATCTGGCTGAAAGTGTTCCTGTCCGGATTGGTGCTGCTTGACGCTCCTGCGCGAAGAAGGGAAAATTTCACAGTCTCGCAGGTCAGGGGCGTTCCGTCGTGAAAATGCACATTTTCATGGAGTGCGAAATCGTAGATCAGGCCGTCTGGCGAAATGTTCCAGTCCTGTGCGAGAAGCGGTTTGATGACGCCCTGTTCGTCCAGACGTACCAACCCTTCATAGATGTTGTTGTAGGTCACCATTCCGATGGCTTCACTCGAGCCGCGTGTGGGGTCAAGACCGGGTGGCTCGATGGCCAGACCGATCGAGAGGGTATCCGGTGTATCAGCCGCCCGGGTAAACCCAGTAAGGCTCATCACCAGAAATGGCAGAATGGTCAGCAGGGTTTTCAATCAGGCGCTCCGCGAACTTGCAGCCTCAGGGCGCAGGGACACGGAAAATAGGGCGTTCGCGGTCTGAGTGAAAGAGGGGGCTTTCAGGGATGTGGGATCGTGCTCTCGATCCGGGAGGCAAGCTGTTCCACGAGGTCTCGCGTCAGGGCGACTTTTCCTGCATCCGTCGCCATGGAGCCCTGTGCCGTGAAAGAGCCCCGGCTGCGCAGGATAGGGCGATGGGTATCCGAGGGGACCAGAGCCCAGTCGGCCTGCAAAGCGCCCTGACCGTTGCTGTCGAGATCCAGTCGGTTGATATTGACAGCAAGCCGGAGCGCTGGGGTTTCGGCCAGTGGCTGTGTGGTCACGATATAATGGGGCCAGTCCTGACCCAGACGGGCGGCCAGAAGATCCGTCACGCCCTGCGACAGGCGGCTTCCCCAGCGTCCGTTAGGGCTGCGGTCAAGCTGATCTCCATGGCGGGTCATGATGTCCTGATTGTCCAGATAATCCGGCAGGGCAACACGCGCGACGTTCAGGACCGGGGCTGTGGCAGGAAGGGCCGTGTTGCTGGTCTGGGCAATGGCCGGTGCGCCAAGCGTATAGAACTGCACCGGCGGCGCAGCACAGCCCGACAGCAGGGCCAGCGTCAGAAGGGCGGAAGGAGCCGCAGATCGTATCATGAGCCGTGTCACGGGGGTGGTCTCCGGAGAAATCGGGGAAAGACGGGTGGTGCGGCTCACTGCCGGCGTCCTGTGAGAAGGAGCTGCGGGTTATGTTCGACGTCTGTGGCGAACCCACGCAGGGCCGAGGCCGCCGCGGCGATATCACGAAGGCTGGCTTCGAGATTGGTCCGGTCTGCCGAGCGCGGAGAGGTCATATTTTCCAGATTGGCGAGGCTTTTCGTGGCCTGCTGAACCGCCTCATTGCTGCTTTGGAGAACCGTTCGCAGTTCACGTCCGCGCGCATCGAGTTGCGTCGTTCCTTCATTGGCCAGACGGTCCACGCTAAGAAGCGTGCGCGTTATGGCAGGTTCGAACTCCGTTATCGCCTTGCGGGTCGCATCGACCATGTCGCGGCTGTGATCCGAGGTTTCGCGGATGCTCTGGATCAGGGCTGGCAGATCCTTGTCGAGTTTGTCTGAAAGTTGACGGACAGAGGCTAGAGTGGCGTCGGCGTTATCGCCGATCTGTTTCAGGGGCAGGTCCTGAAGGCTCTGTGTCATGGCAGCTATGGTGGACTGTTTGGTCGGGATTTCCGTGATGCGGGCGATGTCGGGATGAAAAACCGCAGGTGTTGAGGGGGAGAAATCCAGATCGATTTCGGATGTGCCCGTCACGAAGCTCTTGAGATTCATCTCGCCACGCAACCCCTGCTTGATAAGCTCTTGCAGGTTGGGAAGATGGCGGGTGCTGTTGGTCAGGATGATGTCGTCTGGTCGCATCGTGACGTAGACCGGGATGTAGGCGTCTTTTGTGGCCGGGTTGTATTCAATGACCACGCGGTCCACTGCGCCCACCTGAACGCCACGGAATGTAACGGGAGACCCCACAGCCAGACCCGACGACGCGCCGTGAAACACCAGAACAGCTTTCGTCGTTCGGGCGAAAGGATGGAAATTGCCGAATAGGACAAATGCTGCAACGAGCAGGCCTGTCCCTCCAAGGACGAAAGCACCGACAAGAGCCTGCCTGTTCATCACTTATTTCCTTCTTCGTCGCGTTCGCGGTGCATGAAGGCATGCACCTGTGGGTCCGTACAGTTGTCGCGCAGATCTCTGGGGGAGCCGTGGGCGATGGGAATTTTGGTTTTGGCATCCAGAAAGATGCCGTCATCGGCGATATGGAACAGGCTCGACAGCTCATGGCTGACGATGACGATCGTAGCACCAAGGCCGTCCCGCAGATTCAGGATCAGGTCGTCGAGGCGGGCTGATGTGATCGGATCGAGACCGGCGGAAGGTTCGTCGAAAAACAGGATGTCCGGATCGAGGGCCAGAGCGCGCGCCAGACCGGCACGCTTGCGCATGCCGCCACTGATTTCTGACGGATAAAGATCAATCGCCTGCAACATGCCGACGAAACCCAGTTTGAGTTCCACAAGGCGACGGATGACGGGGGGCTTAAGGTTCGTGAACATCTGCAGAGGCAGCGCGATGTTCTCGCCGATGGTCATGGAACTCCATAACGCGCCGCTCTGGAACAGCACACCGAAGCGATGGTTCAGATCCGTGCGATGAGCGTCGCTGCCAGCCCAGTAGTTCTCGTCGCCGACATGATATTCGCCGACAGAAGGACGCAGGAGGCCGATCATGCTTTTGAGGAGCGTGCTTTTGCCACAGCCTGAGCCGCCCATAACGGCGAAGATGCTGCCTTTGCGGACATCAAGAGAGATGTTCTTCTGAATGATCTTCGGACCGAAGGAGAGTGTAACGTCGCGCAGGGACAGGACGGTCTGGTCAGGCATGTCGGTCAGATCCCCAGAACATCGGCGATGACGGCGAAGATTGCATCAATGGCGATGACGCCCACAATTCCCACAACGACGGCGCGTGTGGCGGCAATACCGACATCTGCAGCCGAACGTCCGGCCTTGAGGCCGATCCGACAACTTGTCAGGCCGATGAAGGCACCGAAAACGATGCTTTTGACGAAACCGAAAATGAACTGGCCGATTCCAAAGGATGTGACCGTCTGATGGAAGTAGCCTGCTGCCGTGATGTCGAGCATGGAAATGGAGACGACGAAGCCACCCAGCATCCCGATGAGACATCCGTACAGGTAGAGGAACGGCATCGTGATGATGAGGGACAGGACAGCGGGCAGAATGAGGTAGGTCGAGGGTTGAATGCCAAAGACATTCAGCGCGTCGATTTCTTCGTTACCCTGCATGGTGGAAATGCGCGCGGCATAGGCACCGCCCGTGCGCCCGGCCATGATGATGGCGGTCATGACGGCGGCCATTTCACGCACCATCGCAATTCCGACCAGACTGGCTACATAAACTCCGGCCGCGAATTTCTGGAGCTCAACGGCTCCGACAAAGGCCAGAATTGCGCCAATCAGAAAATTGACGATTCCTACAATCAGCAGGGCATAGGGGCCGGCATCGCTGGTGTTGGCCAGAAGATCGCTCAGGCGCATCCGGCTTCGACCGAGAATGGTCTGAACGGCCCCTTTTGCTGTCAGTGCCGCAAGCTCGGACACCACGCCCACTTCCGTCATTGAGGCGATGGAACGGCGCCCGACGGCTTCGAGAAGAGGGGGGCGGGGTGACTTGTGGTGGACCGGATCGTCGGGGGCTTCCGGCAGAAGCTCCAGAAGCTGGCGCATCGGGCCGGGCAGTGTCTGCATATCGAGACTGATGCCGGCGTCATGAGCGACGCGTTTGAGATCCCACAGGAAAGCGATCAGCCCTGTGTCCCACGCCTGAATGCCGGAAGTTTCGAAAGACAGATGCCCTTCTGGAGTTTTGGGCAGCCCGTCTTTTGGAAAGACCGGAATTGTGCCGGTTCTGGCTTGCCATATTCCACTCAGCACCATCACAGTGGCGTTCTGTTCACCTTCAAGACGCCATTGCGGGGCGTTTTCGGGTGCATTGGAACTCGGTCCTGTATTGGTCTTGTCTGTCATGGACTCTGCATTTCCGGTCCTGACATTTCCTGATTCTATAAAAGAACGGAAAGGCTGGTTGGAGGTAACATTTGAAAAAAAATCGATGGTTGCTGACGGGCGAAACGGCAAGATAAGGCATATGGCTATCTTGGAGCAGCACCTTATCGATTGCAGGGGAAAGATCAATACTCCCGTTAAGTCGCAACCGTTAAGTGTATTTTTTTGGATTATTTCTATGTTTTGAATGAAGTGAAACCTGCATGCTGTCAGGACATTTCTGATAGAATCAGACGTTCACGATTTGGAATGTTAAAACCTGTATGGCCAGCAAGCTTTCCCTGATTGTTCCTTTTTACAATGAAGAGGCCGCTATCGGTCACTTTGTGAAGAGTATCCTTCCTGTTATCGACGGTATTCCTGAGACGGATTGGGAAATTGTTTGTGTAGATGATGGAAGCAGTGACGGCACCTTGCGGGAACTGGTCAGATTTTCGGAAACTGACCGGCGGTTCCGGGTTCTTGAATTGTCGCGAAATTTTGGGAAAGAAGCTGCGTTGACAGCCGGGCTTGATGCGGCGACGGGGGGTGCCGTTGTCATCATTGATGCCGACCTTCAGGACCCGCCCGAAGTTATCCCTCAAATGGTGCAGGCCTGGCGGGAGGGGGCAGAAGTCGTTTTAGGTAAGCGAATTGACCGGTCCAGCGATAGTATACTCAAACGCAAAACTGCATCGTGGTTTTACGCTTTGCATAATCGACTCGCCCATATCCGGATTCCCGAAAATGTGGGGGATTTCCGTCTGATGGACCGGTGTGTGGTCGACGCTTTAGGCAGGCTTCCCGAACGTCAGCGCTTTATGAAGGGCCTGTTTGCCTGGGTTGGTTTCCGGACGGTCACCATCGATTACGTCCGTGCGCCCAGAGCTGCAGGAATAACGAAATTCTCGGGTTATTCGTTATGGAATTTTGCCCTTGAAGGTTTCACCAGCTTTTCTTCGGTTCCCATTCGGCTGTGGACTTATCTGGGCACAATCGGTGCTTTTCTCGCCATTCTTTACGCAATTTTCATCGTGTTCCGTACGATATTCTGGGGCAATTCCGTGCCAGGATATGCGTCACTGTTCGTGGCAATCATCTTTTTCAGCAGTGTTCAGATCATCAGTATCGGAATGCTTGGGGAATATATCGGCCGCATCTACATGGAGACGAAGCAGCGGCCGATCTATGTTCTGCGCCGGAAATACTAGGCAGGCATACCGGGCGTGACTATGCCCGGTTTTCCAAAGCTTTCAATCCATTTTGGTGACTTTGAGGCTGAGGAGCGCAATTCCGAGAAGGCGCGGGTCCTGTCCGATCTGAACCGGATTGCTGATCTGTAGTTTCAGGCTTGTAGCCTGTATGTCTGAAGGGAGGGAGAACGCAGTTTGGTAATCGGCATCCTCGGGTTTTACGTCCCACTCGGCAATCTGCGTGCCGTTCAGGAGAACCCGGACGTGTTGGGGAGTGCCGGGCGTGGAGTGCATCCGCATTACGAGACCTGCCCTGCGGACGCCGGTGGGTAGATTAAAATAAAGACTGGCTTCAGGCGCCTCGCTCCATACGCCCCAGTCTTCGGGGTTGGACCATCCACTTTCGAGAATTTCGTTATGTTTAAGTTGCCGACCGGCCGTAACAATCTCCTGATCGATCGGTAGGACAGGGGGCGGTGGCGGGGAGGATAGACCTGCCGGAAGCGGCACATCGGCTGCGACGCAGAACATGGCTTTGTCCCTGACGCCGCATTGCGCGTGTTGCAGGCTGTTCCAGCGCAGGGCCTGAAGGCGCTGCGAGGCGCCGGTCAGGATTATAAGAGTCTGCCGATCCAAGGGGTGAGGCTGTTCTGCTGAAGGCAGGCAGGCAGATTCTGACGTCGTTCTGGCCGTGTACATCGTATTAACCGGCGCATTCTTTAGCGCGGCAACATACAAAAACTGCATGACATAAGGCGAGTCACCGCCATCGCATTCCAAACGCGGGTGGATTTCGATCCTGTCGAAAGGCTGCATCAGCGAAACAAGCTGTCTGCTCTCGGCTGACGGGGGCGCAAGAAGGTCGAGCTCAGTTTGATGAACGCTGGAGCGGATGTCGCGAGTGTCCTGCCACTGAAGTGCTATTCCTGCCAGCAGCACGAGAGGCCATACCCGGGGCCATGCACGGCAAAGACCGTAAATACCCCCGAGCATTATCAGATAGGCAACCGGCCAGAACATTCGTCCTGAAGACCGCATTTGTTCTGCGCCTGGAACCCTGAAGTGTGTCAGTAAAACCGGAACGTGCAAAAAGTAGATGCGGTTTGACGCTGCGATGAGCGTCAGCGCCAGACAGGCCAGAAGCAGGCCAGAATGCTGTTTCGGAAGTTGTGTGAGAAGCCTAATACCTCGACGGCTCAGCAGGAGCATTCCAAGGACCAGCAATACGCCAGCGCCAAGATATTGATATCCTTCATACTGACCGCCCGTTGCTTCTACGAGACTGGAGGAAACGGAAGGAAAAAGACTGGAGTGAACTGGCCAGAACGGAGAGGCGAGGTTCATGGAGTAGAACCCGTAGCCGCCGCCGCTCGCGCCGCCCCAGTATCCCAAGACTGAGCCTATAACGACAATGCCCACTCCAGACGTCGCTGTGGCGATCATAGCTGGCGCGCAGGTTTTCCAGTTTCTGTCTCGCAGCAGGAGCGTCAGAGGGGCAGCGCCGAGAATAGCACCAGTCATGACCATTAGATAAGGGTGGACCAGAAGCGTCAAAGTATTTAGGAGCGCCAGCAGCCAGACGGGTCCAGAACCTGAACCGGGTCGTGTAGCTCTGAAATAGAGACCAATCGCGAGCAGTAAAATCCACTGTCCACAAAGGGCAGCATGCCCAATCCTGAAGATGAAAGTTGGAAAACAGGCAGCGAAAACAGCGGCTGCCAGTGCCGGGATTAATCGTTTTTCACCCAAAGACCGCAACGCAAAAACTGCACAGACTGGTTGTAGTGTCCAGCATAGGGCGAGATAGAGAACAATCCCCTGAAGCATGTTCGGAAAGACTGGATGAGCGATTTTCAGAAGGAGCGCTTCCAGAGGAATACTGTCCGTCAGGGCAATATTGGTGCCGGAAGGAACATCCAGTTTCTGGTCCAGTAGAAGTGGCCAGTGCCATCCTTGGCGCAGAAAATAGATCTGCCCAATGATGTGCTGAATAAAGTCTACCCGTCCTGTTTGAACATTGTTTGGGAGCTTTCCGCCTATCAACGCTAATGGAAAGCATTGCAGCGCCTGAAAAAGACCAAACATTAATGACAGCGTGTAAACTGCAAACCTGTTTGTGGATGGCTTTAAGGTCAGGCGCTTTTCAGACAAATGACGGTACTCGCATTGAAAGGTTATTTCAGGACCGAATGGCGTCATACAGGAGAAGCTTTTTCAAAACCATGACTGATGGTTTCTTACTGGCCATTCTGTTGCGTGCCCGAAAAAACCGGCTACTCTTCAGGCGCAGGATCAGAGAGGTAAAAAGCAGGAATATGTCAGACAGATGCGCCAAAAAAACATGCGTTCCTCTGAAGCGGCGTCATGTCCTGCTGGGTGGTGCGGCGGTCTGTTTCAGTCAGGTTGGAGCCTGTGCGCGGCCAGCATTGTCTTTCGATGCAATGGACGTTCTGGTTCGTGATGCCGTCAGAAAAGGGGAAGCGCCGGGCGCCGTTGTCGTCATCGGACATGACGGAAAGATTGTGCACCGGTTCGTGTATGGGAAGCGGACGATTGTTCCCGTTTCTGAGCCTCTGAGCTGGGACACGCATTTCGATATGGCGTCTCTGACCAAACCCACCATGACGGCTCTGTCGGTGATGCAGTTTGTTGAGCGGGGCAGAGTAGGTCTGGAAGATCGGGTCAGCCAGTATTTTCCGGATTTCGCCTGTAACGGCAAAAATATCATTACTATCCGTCTGCTGCTAACTCATTATTCCGGTCTGCCGCCCGATGTGCCGCTGAATAATCCATGGACTGGCAAGGCCGAGGGCGTCCGGCGCGCCATGATGTCTCCGCTGATCAATCCGCCCGGCGAAAAATTTGTTTATAGCGACATCAACTATGTCATGCTCGGACTTCTGATTGAAAAGCTGAGTGGATTGCCTCTCGACCAGTATGTGCGCCTCAATATCCTTGAGCCTCTGGGGATGACGGAGTCCGGCTACCTTCCGCCCTCCAGCCTAAGACCTCTCATTGCTCCTACGCAGTATGACGAACAGGGTGTTATGCTGCGTGGCGTGGTGCATGATCCGACAGCTCGCAGGATGGGAGGAGTGGCCGGGCATGCCGGACTATTTTCGGACGCGCAGGATATGTCAATTTACGCGCAGGCGCTTCTGGACCGGCTGAAAGGACGTCCCAGTTGTTTTCCGCTGCGGCAGGAAACACTCGTACTCATGACCACGCCGCAGCAGCCTCCCGGGAAAACGGATCTGAGGGGGCTGGGTTGGGATATCAATACCCATTATTCCTCCCCGCGTGGCGACGTGTTTTCCCAGCATTCTTTTGGTCATACCGGTTTTACCGGCACATCATTATGGATCGATCCGGACAGTGACAGCTACGTCCTGATCCTGACAAACAGGGTTCATCCTGCGGGGGGACACAGCGTCGTAAGACTGCGCCATGATGTTGCTACGGCAGCGGGGAGGGCGCTTGGCCTCACCGCTCCCGTTTAAAGGTTCCCACAAAAGGATGAGTCGGGCCTTCGGGGCATGTGCCAGAGAACTGACCAATCAGCTTCTGCACATGGCGGGCCAGTGCGTCACGGCTGCTTGTGATCCGTCGTCCTTCAGTTTCGCGAACTCCATCGCTCTGAGCAAGAAGAGCTCCAGCGTAATTTACTTCCCGTGCCATCTCTGCATCTGGCAGCGCTGAAAGTGGGATGAACTGGACAGGGAGGGTCAGGTCCTGAGTCTTTGTGCGGCTCGCATCCGCCTGAAGGCCAAAAACTGGCATCGTGCCGGAATGTCCAACTGAAAAGCTGCCCGAGGATGCGAAACTTCCAGACAGCGACAGCACCACTGGCCCGGAAATCATGGCCACAACCGGGTCTGAGGCATGCTGGTTGCATTGCAGGGTTTGAACATTCGTGTCGAAGGCGGCTTCCTGTTCTGCCGTCCAGTCCTGAACATGGGACGTACTGACGACGCCTGTTTTCGTCAGGTCCATCTGGATGCCAGAGAGGGCTTCACTGATCGTTACGGGAGAAACCGTTCCAGCAGCGCAGCCGTTCAGCAGCGCCGTAGCCACAATCGCGAGACTGAGATGACCTATGGAGGCGGTGTTTTTCATAACCCCTTCACTTCCGCAAGGAGGGCATCGAACGTTTCTCCATTTGGAGATGTTCCGGGGATGCCGACCCAGTTCTGGCGCGAAAGCAGACCATAGGCTTCGTCAGCGATTTTCGTGAATGTATCCCACGGCATGAAGGTCCGTGTTCCCCAGGTGTTGAAGAAAAGTCCTTCGGGATCATAGCCCACCAACGCAATGGCATGGCCGCCAACCGGGGTTCTATTGGAAATTGTGTTCCAGTCCCACGTCGCGCCAAGGGGAAGATCCATGAATCCCTGTGGAACCTGAACGCCCGCAAGTACACCCCCAAGATAGCAGATGCTACGACGGATGCTGTTGCAGTCCTGCGGATCAATCGTGCCATAGGCCGTTAGGTAATCGAGTGTCTGCCCTGGTCGGTGAAGGCCTTCGCGCAGCCAGAAATTCAGTTCGTCCAGCAGTACCGTCCCGTTGTCCCGGGCGCCTGTCTGAGGATCAAAACCGGTAACAGCTGCGTAATTGTTCAGCACCATGCTCGTGGGGAGCACGACCAGCCCCTGTGCAGCCTGGGTCCAGGTTGCCGTTAATGCTGCCTGCGCTGCAAAAGCACAGCACCCATACCGGTCATTGCCCCACATCTGGTAGGGCACTCCGGCGGACCAATCCTTCTGCGCCGGAGCGGCTGGGAGGCGTGAGGCCAGCATGGGTGCCAGACGATAGGTGCGTGGATCATGCTTGGGCGCGCGTTTGCCAAGGCATCGGGACATCGGGAAACTCCAGCAGAGAAGCAGGGGCAGGAACATCGGGAAGGAGCAGTTCAGACGAACCGCTCCCATATCAGGGCAGTTGGATTGCGGTTCAGACGCCCTGATAGATCCGGGCGCGGATCAGTTCCGGCGTTTCCGTTGGTGCGGCAAAGGGAGCGGCCGTCACGCCAGCAAGAGCTTCTATCAGCGGAATCATGGCAGAAACTGTGGACATGTAACCCGCTGTCGACGGCGAGTAGACCTTCACGATTGGCGTTGCGATGGTTAGCAGAGTCTGCAAATCCGTTCCGAGGCTCTTGGCCCAGTCTTTTCCGGTCGTGACCGTAATGGTACCGTTTGAATTGGCCGCAACCTGTGCCGAAACGCTTTTGATCTGGGCGATCAGGTTGTCGAATTCTGCCTTGTCTTTGGCGGAAAGGTGGTTTTCCAGTTCGGGAATGCTTTCGATTGCCTGAACCGCGTATGCAATGGCCGCCGCATCGCTGCTCAGGGCAGCGGTATTGAACGAGGCCGTATTCGCGGTGGTGGTGCAGGCGCTCATGGAAACGAGCAGAACAGTGCCAAGGCTCAGGGCAATAAAGCGATTACGCATCATCAAATGCTCCACATATAAAAAAAGCCGCCTGAAAGGCGGCTGCAATCAATGAAAAATTTTGAAAATCATTCGGCGGATTTAGGGATTCCGCCAGTTTTTGGATGTGTCGATGTCGTATCCAGACCCAGCTTTGCCGCCTCATTCGCACGTGACGATCCGACCGGCACCATGATGGCCTTTGCTCCTGGCTGGTATGCACTGGTGTTCCAGCCTTTGGCCTGTGCCAGGGCGCTTACGAGACGAAAAAGAGGTAACAGCTTCGAGGTACTGGAGGGCGGTTTCCAGAAGCGAAGAGCCAAGGCAGCGGCAGCGATCAGGAAGGTTACGATTGAAACGATATCGCCAGCATATCTGGCGGGCAGATAAGGCAGGATTGTCTGGAACAGCGCTGTCCAGTCCATTGTTGTCTCCGATGATGAAAACACCGCCCCGAAGGCGGCTGTGCCAACACACATTCACGGTCTAGGGAGGGGCGTTCGCGCGCGCCAAGGAGAAAATGGCGTCAAGTACCAACTGACTGGTTTTGCATCTTTTCCCAAGGCTGGGGCTCGTGTTTGACGATCCGCTGTGAACACCATACGGTTCGGCATCATCACGAATGTCACAGGCGATTTCATGGTTTTCAATTTCAGGCTCGCCGCAGTTGTTGCGGTTTCAGCTTTCTCTCTTTCGGCTGAAGCACATGCGGCTGCAACAAACCCGTTTTTTTCAGCGAGTACGCTGCCTTTTCAGGCACCCCGCTTCGATCAGATCAAGGACAGCGACTACGCCCCGGCGTTCGAGCGTGGCATGGCTGAGCATCTGCGCGAGATCAATGCGATTGCAAATAATCGCGCGGTTCCGACTTTCGACAATACCATTGGGGCGATGGAGCGGGCCGGTCAGACTCTCAACCGTGTGCAGATGACGTTCGATGGCGTCTATCAGGCCAATACGAATGACGTGTTGGACAAGGTTCAGAGCGTAGAAGCCCCGCGCCTGACAGCTCATGAAGATGAAGTTTATCTGAACGCCAAGCTCTTTGCGCGTGTGAAATCTCTTTACGATCGTCGGGAAAAGCTGACGCTTACCCCCGAACAGGCTCAGCTTCTCGACATCTATTACCAGCAGTTCGTGCACGCTGGTGCGCAACTTTCTGCGGCTGACAAGACGAAGCTGCGTGCGATCAATACGCGGCTGTCCAATCTCGAAACCCAGTATGAACAGAAGCTGATCGCGAGTGCCAAGGCTGGTGCGCTGGTTGTGGATAACGAAAAAGCGCTGGCGGGTATGGACGCCAATGCGATCGCTTCCGCTGCCAAGGCTGCACAGGAGCGTAAACTGAGCGGAAAATGGGTTATTCCGCTTCAGAACACGACGCAGCAGCCTGATCTGTCCTCCTTGACTAATCGGGATACGCGAAAGGCCCTGTTCGACCAGAGCTGGACGCGCGCGGAGAAAGGGGACGAGAACGATACCCGCGCCACGATCGCCGAGCTTGCAGAACTTCGCGCGCAGAAAGCCGCGCTTTTCGGTTACCCGAACTTTGCTGCCTATACCCTGTATGACCAGATGGCCAAGACGCCGGAAGCTGCGGAAAACTTCATGCAGCAACTTGTCCCGGCCACGGCTGCGGAACAGAAGCGTGAAGCAGCGGTTCTTCAGGAGACCATTCGCAAGGATGGTGGCAAGTTCGATCTGAAGCCCTGGGACTGGGAATATTATTCCGGTCAGGTGCGGCGTGCGAAATACAACCTCGACCAAGATGAAATCAAACCGTATTTCGAACTCAAGACGGTCCTGACGGATGGTGTATTCTTCGCTGCCAATCAGCTCTACGGTATTACATTCCAGCAGCGGACGGACATTCCTGTCTATCAACCGGATGTCATGGTGTTCGAAGTTCATGACAAGGATGGATCACCGCTTGGTTTGATGTATTTCGATTACTTCAAGCGTGACAACAAGTCTGGCGGTGCCTGGATGTCCAACTTCGTTGGGCAGTCGAAGCTGTTGGGAACGAAACCGGTCATTTATAACGTCGCCAACTTCACCAAGGCTGCTCCGGGGCAGCCGCAGCTCATCACGTCCGACGATGTGACGACCATGTTTCACGAATTCGGCCATGCTCTGCACGGTCTGTTTGCAGACCAGACCTATCCGTCGCTTTCAGGCACCAGCGTGGCACGAGATTTCGTGGAGTTTCCCTCGCAGTTCAACGAGAACTGGGCGCTGGATCCGAAAGTCCTGTCGCATTACGCCCGTCACTACAAAACGGGCGCTCCAATGCCGGCTGCGCTGGTCGAGAAAATCCGCAAGGCCGCGCATTTCAATCAGGGCTATGCCTTGGGTGAGATCGTTGCCGCGGCCGAACTGGACATGAAATGGCACGGTCTGCCAGCTTCGGCTCCGCGCCAGGATGTGGACAAGTTTGAAAGTGAAGCACTGGATAGCACGGGACTGGACGTTGCGGTTGTTCCGCCGCGTTATCGTTCCAGCAATTTCCTGCATATTTGGTCCAATGGTTATTCTGCAGGATATTACGCCTATCTGTGGACTGAAATGCTGGATCAGGACGCATTCGCCTGGTTTCAGGATCATGGGGGTCTGACGCGCGAAAATGGACAGCGCTTTCGCGACATGATCCTCTCCAAGGGACATACGATGGATTACGGTCCCATGTTCAAAGCTTTCTACGGCAAAGATCCTGACATCACTCCGATGCTTGTGCATCGCGGGCTTGTTCCAGAAACGGGTAAGTAATCGCAGTCGGGAAGGGAACTACAGTTTCCTTCCCAATTTTTCATGCCAGGCGTAGAATAGACGGTGTCCATGCGCAGAATGAACGTCCTGTCGTCTTGTGGCCCACTCTTCGCTATTCTGGGTGTGCTGTATTTTGCTCTCAAGGCATTTTATGGTTTTGGAACGCCTTCTTTCGGAGATGAATCCGGACATATTCTGGGCGGTTTGGCCTTAGCGAAAGGTGATGTCCTGTATCGGGACTATATCGACGCTCATGGTCCCCTGATTTTTATTCTGTCATGGTGTGTCGGTCTGTTTGCTGACTTCCACTCCGCTTATCTGATGCGTCTTGTTCCTATCCTCTGCACGATAGGAGCCGCTGTCGCAGTATTCTGCTCTCCTGCACTTCAGAAAAACTCTGCACGGTATCTTGCTGTTGGCATGTGGTTTGCTGCGATGGGTGCCCAATGGACCGTTCAGGCTTTCAACATGGACAGCTACTGGACCGTTGGCGGAGATCTTCTTGGCGGTGTGATAGCCCTTGTGGCTCTTCCGCTTTTGCTCGGAGAAGACATCGGACGCTGGCAGGCGCGATGTGCAGGTGCCTGTCTCGCACTTTTACCTCTGACAGCC
This sequence comes from Gluconobacter cerevisiae, assembly GCF_015244675.1. Lineage (GTDB taxonomy): Bacteria > Pseudomonadota > Alphaproteobacteria > Acetobacterales > Acetobacteraceae > Gluconobacter > Gluconobacter cerevisiae. Next base: position 26,860 of record NZ_JABCQO010000014.1, read on the forward strand.
TATTCTTTTGCTCCGACTGCTATTCTGTTGTCTCTGTCTGCTTTGGCTACTCGTCGTCGCGGATCGAAAAGCATTATTCCTAACCTTGTAGCTGGGGCTGGAGGAGCGCTTGCGGCCTGTCTGGTGTGGATGTTGTTCTATGGCGATCTGGGAGGAATGATCGCCTATCATTTCGTTGCAAACCAGTTCTATTACGCACCTTATATCGATGTTGGCCTGAAGCCGTTGGTGCTGAGTCTGATCCCCTCTCTTCAGCATGAGGCTCTCGTTCAGTCCTTGGCGACGATCTGTTTTTATTGCGGCAGTATTTTTCTGCTTGTGACATCCCGGCACAGGGTGGCTGTCCTGCTGCTTCTGGGCGGCATCCTCATGACACAGGTGCGTGGTGCCTTTGGTTTTCAGGATGGTGCATTCGTCATGGGAGCCCTTACGCTTTGCGTTCTGATGTTGATGCGGGTGACGCAGTCTCGCGAGGTCGTAGGAGCTTTGATCGCAGGGTTGTTCTGCCTCATGTTTGTTCTGGGCGTGCGGCAGGCGACGTCCTCGCCTTATGGAATGAATCGTGCGCAGCAGCGGCAGGCTGGATTCCATCCCATTCATGAAAATGCGACTGTCGGATTTGTCAAAGTCATTCAGAAATATTCCGGGCCGCAGGAACGTATTCTGGTTATTCCGTATAATCCGGATGTTTATATTTATGCCGGTCGTCTTTCCATGAAGAAATACCATGAATATCTTCCGTGGGAAGCAGACTATGCCCGCCATCCCTGGTTTGGATATGAGCGTGATTTATGCGTGGATCTTCCACGTGACCTTCCGCCCGTCATATATTTTGACGATTATCGTGTCTGGGGGCGATGGAGCGCAGCAGATTACATGCCCTGCGTTCTGAAAATTCTTGCGCGCGACTATCAGCGCGATCCGGTTGAAAAGAGTGTCTATGTCCGCCGCGACCGGTTGGAGCGTGACGCCTTAGAAGCCGGAGACCCGGCCTTACGGTCTCAAAATATCCATTGAAAGTATCGTCTGTCATGAAGCAGAAAACCTCTTCCCGCCGCATTCTCTTTCTTGCAACTGTGCTGACAGCCGCTTTGCTAACCCCCGTCATGGGATATGCAGACCCTTCTGCCGATATCAGTCCGTCGCGCATGTCGGAGACGATGAAAGTCCTGTCTTCGGATCGGTTCGAAGGCCGTGCTCCGGGAACAGATGGGGAGAAGATCACGGTTCCCTGGCTGATCGAACAATACAAAGCGCTGGGACTTGAGCCTGCCGGGGAAAACGGGGGATGGACGCAGGATGTTCCCATGCTCCGAACCCGAACGGGGGCGACGGGATCGATTGCCGCTCATACGGGCAGCAAGACGCTCTCCTTGGTCCAGTTCAAAGATATCTATCTTTCAACCCTGCTGCCTGAGGATCGGCTTAAGGTTAAAAACGCGCCGATGGTCTTTGTCGGCTATGGTGCCCATGCGCCGGAGCGGCACTGGGATGACTTCAAAGGCGTGGATCTCAAGGGCAAGGTCGCGATCTTCCTTGTGAACGACCCTGATTTCGATGCCGCTCCCGGCGAGCCCGTGGCCGGGCGCTTTGGCGGAAAGACCATGACGTATTACGGGCGCTGGACGTATAAATACGAGGAAGCTGCCCGTCGTGGTGCGGTTGCGGCTCTGATCGTCCATGATACGGCAGGGGCTTCCTACCCCTGGAGCACTGTCGTGGCGCCGGGCGGTGAAGCCTATGACGTGGAACACACGGCCAGCGAAAGCCGCCCCGTGCCCGTTCAGGGCTGGCTTGAGGGGAAAGCCGCAGATGCACTGTTCCGTCAGGCGGGTCTGGATCTTGCAGCGCTCCGCATCAAGGCGCGTTCGGAGGATTTCCGACCGGTCACTCTGGAGCATACAGCATTCTCCGCCGATCTTCCGGTCACGGTTGATCGCCTCAAGAGCCAGAACGTACTCGCGAAGATCACGGGTGCGAAATATCCGGACGAGACGGTCATGTTCGGCGCGCATTGGGATGCTTACGGCAAAAGCACGGACGCCCAAGGCAACACGGTCATTCGGCGCGGTGCGATTGACGATGGCTCCGGCATTGCGGCGCTGTTTGAAATCGCCCGGGCTTTCAAAGCTGGACCGAAACCCGATCGGACGGTCAGTTTCGTAGCCTGGACGGGCGAGGAGCGGGGTCTTCTGGGTTCAGGCTGGTATGTGGCCCATCCGTTAGCCCCGCTGAATAAGACGGCGGCCAACCTGACGATGGATGTTCTTCAGATGGCTGGGCCTGCGCATAACGCCTTCATTATTGGGGCAGGGCAGAACACGTTGCAGGATCAGTTCGCTGCTGCTGCGGCCCTTCAGGGGCGCACGACCCAGCCGGAAGCGATGCCTGAGCGCGGGGCGTTCTATCGCGCCGATCATCTGCCGTTTGCACGCGCGGGTGTACCGGTTCTCGCGGTGATGGATATGGCCGGGAAGTTTGATCTCGTGAAAGGCGGGACGGAAGCGGGCGGGAAATGGCTGACGGCTTATATGGCTTGCTATCATCAGGCCTGTGATGCCTGGAGCCCGGACTGGGATGTCAGGGGCGCTGCGCAGGACGTCTGGGCCGTCTGGAAGGTCGGGCATGACGTGGCGTTCTCGCATGACTGGCCGCAGTGGAGTGCCGGTTCGGAATTCGCAGCGATCCGCCAGAAAACTGCGCCTTCGACCGTTCACTAACGCGTCTTTGCCGGTTCCGTCAGAGTGTCCAAGGCGGGACCGGCCCATACTGTTCTGACAGAAAGTCGATCATCGCCCGGATCTTGAGCGGGACATGAGGCGTCGGGGCATACACTGCGTGCAGTTCCGGCCCTGTCATCGTGGACACGTCCAGTGACAGCGGCACGAGGCTGCCGGATTTCAGTTCTTCTGAGACGATGAAAAGCGGCTGATAAATGATCCCCTGTCCCGCAACGGCGGCCTCTCGCAAGATATCGCCATTATTGGCGCTCATCGGCCCGCTGACCGTGACAGTCCGTTCGCCTTTCGGGCCAAAGCTCCAGCGGGCAGCACCGATCTCTTGGCCCAGTGTGTAGCCCAGACATTGATGCTGTTGAAGTTCGGCAATGGTGTGAGGCGTGCCATGCTGTTCAAGATAGGATGGTGCGGCACAGACCACGAAATCTACCCGGGCCAGAGGGCGTGAGCGTAATGCACTTGGCGGCATTCGCCCGATACGGAGGGTCAGGTCCCATCCTTCCGTGATCGGATCAATCCTTCGATCATCAAGCCCAAGTTCGACCGTAACGAGGGGGTGGCGTTGGCTGAATTGCGGCATGATGGGGCCGACATGCCGGATAGCGAACGAGACCGGCGCATTCAGACGTAGAACGCCCCGGGGCTCCTGATTTTCTGCGGAGACTTCCTGCTCCATTTCTTCAAGATCCGTGAGGATCTTCTGGGTGTGGATCAGCAGCAGGCGTCCGGGTTCCGTCAGGGAAAGCCTGCGCGTGCTGCGGTGAAACAGCGAGATGCCAAGCCGACTTTCCAGAGCAGCGATATGTTTCGTGACCATCGTCTGGGACAGGCCGAGTGCGCGCGCCGCTCCGGAAAAGCTTCCCTGAGCCACAACTTTTGCAAACACCTGCATGCTGGTGAAACGATCGAGCATTTATCTCACACTCCTGGTGTCAGATCATTTTCTAAAACAGGGAATTATTCTTTCCAGCGCATGATGGCAACATCTGCTTTGCCGAAGGATGAGGGAGGCCATGAAGATGACGCCGGACAATCAGGAGAGCCGACAGCCTGTTCTCTTTCTGCCGCATGGTGGCGGCCCATGTTTCTTCATGGAGTGGGGCAACACATGGGACCGCATGGCCGCTTATCTTCGCTCTGTCAGTGGAACGCTTCCTCGTCGGCCGGACGCCATTGTTGTCATGTCCGGACATTGGGAAACGGACGAAATGCGTATTGGGTCCGCCCTTCATCCGTCATTGATCTACGACTATTATGGCTTCCCTCCTCATACCTATCAACTCGAATATCCTGTGCCGGGTGCCCCTGATGTTTCGGAAAAAGTGCTCGGTCTTCTGAAGGATGCAGGGGTCGACTGCGCCGCAGATGCCAACCGAGGGCTGGATCATGGGGTGTTCATTCCGTTCATGCTGGCCTTTCCGGATGCCAGTATCCCGGTCGTGGAAATCTCCCTGCCCAGAACGATGGACGCGGCGGATGTCCTGCAGCTTGGGCAGCTTCTGGAGCCTTTGCGGAGTGAAAACATTCTGCTGGTGGGCACCGGCATGACGTATCACAACATGCGTTATCTGATGCGGCCTGATGCTGTTTCAGATGGTCGGTCCGTTGCATTTGATAACTGGCTTCAGAACACTGTCGAAGCGCCCTCCGACCTTCGCAGAAGTCGTCTTGTGGACTGGGAGCATGCACCTTTTGCACAAGATTGCCATCCTCAGCCTGAACATCTCCTGCCGTTGATGTTTGCCGCTGGAGCCGCGGGAACTGATACGGGGCATCGCGATTATAGCGATGTCATTATGGGAAAAGCCCTGTCGGGTTTCCGGTTCGGCTGACGCCTTTACCTTTTCACACATGAAAGATCGCAAACTCATGAACACATATTTTCTCAAGAGCGTCGGCGCAGTATTCGCCGCAGCACTTCTGTCTTCCAGCGCTTTCGCTGCCACGCCAGCAAGCGTGCCGTCGGGCGCCTATTCGGTCGAGAGCAGCCATACGCAGATCGGATTTTCCGTTCTGCATTTTGGTTTCACCTATTATTCCGGTCAGTTCTCCGGCGTTACAGGAACGCTCCAGCTTGATGCGGCTCATCCCGATGCCTCGCATCTGAACGTGACCATTCCGGTTTCAAGTGTCTCGACGACGAGCACGGTTCTGACGGATGAACTCAAGAACAGCGAGTGGTTCGATGTTGCGAAATATCCGGAGGCAACGTTCGTCTCGACGCAGGTTCGCCAGACAGGTGCGGATGAAGCGCTGGTCACTGGTAACCTGACGCTACATGGCGTGACGCATCCCGAAATTTTGCACGTCCATTTCGTGGGGGCGGGGGTCAATCCGATGGACAAGACTTATACGGTTGGCTTTCAGGCTCAGGCAACGATCCATCGGAGCGATTTCGGGGTGAAGAAATATGTTCCCTATGTCGGTGATGACGTGACGCTGACGATTGCCGGAGCGTTTGAAAAGACGGCTGCAAAGTAACACACAAAAAAACGGCCCATTTCCATGGGCCGTTTTTTTGTTTCGTCTGTCCGAAACACTCAGGAAGCCTTGCGGACTTTCCAGCCAGTTTCCTTGAGACAGAACCCCAGAACAATGGCAATTCCGATCCCGATGACCAGCGGCAGGAAAGCCGTATGGAACTGCTCCATCGTCTCGGGCGCCGTTTTGCCCATCAGGGCGGAGACGAGCGGAGACATAATGCCGGTCGTGCCGAAAACGAGGAAGTTCATGACGCCTGCGGCTGTTCCCTTGACCTCGGGCGGATTGACTTCCTTCATCGAAGAGAACGGGATCATGGCGGCACCCGATGCGATCCCCATGATCAGCGCCACGGAATAGTGCGGCAGAACGCCGACCGGGACGTAAAGCGCACAGAGCGACGCTGCCAGCAGGACCACTGCGCCCCCGATCAGAACGGGTTTGCGGCGACCGATCTTGTCGGAAATCCAGCCTAGAAGCGGGCAGCCGATAACCCATCCGATGGGAACCATCGAGACGTCCGTGGCTGCGAAACCCATCGTCGTATGCTCGCCCTTGCTGAGCATCAGAGCACCCCAGCCCAGTGCGCCGATCGTCGTCGGTACGAACAGCAGACCGCCCGCAAGTCCCGCGATCCAGCTCTGTGGGTTGGAGAAAATGATTTTGAAAGGACGCAGCAGGTTTCCAACGGACATGTCGCCGTGATGGTGATCGCTGTCTCCGGTATCGCGTGGCATGACGAAAAAGACGGCGACGGCCAGCAGAAGACCGATAACCCCGAAGCCCAGCCAGACGGACTGCCAGGGGAGATGGAACGAGCCGTGCGGATCAATCAGGATGCGGGTCGGTTTGGAGCCGAAAGCGGCGCCTGCCATGCCCATGCACTGCGTCAGCCCCACGAAAAGAGCCAGCGTCCGGGCCGGAAGATACCGCGCCGCAACATAGGACGCCCCCACGAAGGCACAGATCGCGCCAATACCCTGAATGATATAGCCGCCAATACCGGCGACCAGACTGCCTTGACCGAAAATCAGGCACCCGACACCTGTTACGGCAATGAACATCGGCATGATCGCATGTGCGCCATACCGGTCCAGCAGCACGCCCACGGCAAGCGCCATCAGCGCATAAACAATGTAATAAGATGCGATCATCAGGCCAAGATGACTGTTGCCCCAGGCCTGGGTCAGTTCATCCTGCATGATCCCGGGAGCAGAGCGGATGGCATACTGATAGAAATAGAAAAGCGCGCACAAGAACCATGACAGCACGTAGAGCGGCTGAAGTTTCTGTGGTTGCGCCGGTGACGGGTTCAGGGGCTGGGAAGCCGCCTGAGGTGATGTACCAGACATGAAATTCTCCAGTATGTCATGGACGGTCAGTCAGACCGGACAGCATGATCGTGAGTGGCGCGACGGCTTAATTGGGGAAAGGAGGTTATTTTTCAGGGGTTATGAATATTTCACCTGATATTATTGCTGGAACGGGTAGTAACGGAATGTCACATACACTGTATGTCCATAAGTCGTGGGATCGACGGCATGGCCTGCACCGTCATTACCCTTGAAGGCAAATTTCCGGATATAAGTGTACTGAAGTCCTCCCATGACGCTGCCATAATGACCGTCCAGAAAATGCCACCAGCCGCCCGTTGTCAGGGAGGCTAATGTTTTCGTCTGAGCGGAACATGTTCCGAATTCGTATTCGCAGCCGGAGAGGTTCAGGTCTGTTGCGCCATAGCCGTGCTGGATTCCGTCCGCGCCCAGATAGGTGCGACGTCCCGCACTTTCCACACCCCCATAGGTGTAAAGCAGAACTGAGCGCGCCGGATGGCCGACAAGCCCGAGAGAACCCATGATTTCCGGGACAGGGCTGGGATTTCCGTTTTTGTCGAATGTCGTATCGGGAATGAGGGTCGGTCCATAACGCCCCACGCCCTGACCTGCCAGTACGTTACCTGTCAGTTGTAGCTTGTCCGTTCCGAGAGGGACGGTCATGCCAGCACCCACACCGCCACCGAACTGGGTGCTTTTATGGGTGTGATTCTCACCTGCGGGCTGGATCAGCCCTCGGAACCATCGGGCTAGTCCAAAGACTTCGTAATGTCCGAAAGACGTATCAACAGCCGTCTTGAGAACGATGTCGGGCGCTGGATTGTAACTGTACTGCGTGTTGGGATTCAGCAATACACCCCCTGCATTGGAGTAAAAGACGCGTGGTCCTGCAAGTCGCCCATAGCTTGCCGGAAGCGTGCCGCCTGAACTTAGAGCATCCGAAAAGCCAACTGTAGCCTGAGGGTCCTCAATTGACAGCGCCAGCCAGTACTTCTTGTCCCAGTCCTTGGCGATGCGAATCTGTGGAACACGGGTGAAGGTGATGCCTGGGATCTGGTTGTTATCCGTAACCGCAGGAAGCTGCTCCTGGCGGGGAATGACGCCCTTGGCGTAGTTGGTTGTCAGGCTCCATGCCTGTCCCATGAGAACATGTACGCCCCAGTCCTTCTCAGTGAAGGTGAAGTAACCCTGACGTAGCCGAGGGGTGTAGCCGTTGATCTGCACGCTGTTCGTCGTGCCTCCGGACCCACCGAAATCGGCTTCGACATAGGCTTGAAGGCGAACGGCTTTGGTCGGATTTGCTTCCAGAAGGGTGGAGAAACGCGTGAGCTGTGCCGAGAAACGCTCTTCGCTCAATCCGTGATTGGGACTGTTGGCATAAGGAAAAGCATTCCACGCCGTTGCCGGTCCGCTGGTCAGGTTGGAGCTTCGCCAGATATTGGAGAAATCAATGAATCCGCCGAGGCGAACGGTCAGATTGCCGATCTGGAAAACGGGCGGAAGATGATCCACTTCCGTCTGTGTGATTGCCAGTGGGCTGGATGACGTCAGGTCAATGGATGTTCTGTGAGCTTCGTTATGCTGATTTCCCAACCACTGAAAAAGCGGCGGTGGTGTCTGATGCGTGGGGGCAGGGGCGGGAGTAAAAGCCGCAGGTACGCTGGTCGGAGAAATGCCTGTCGTTGAGACCGGTATAGCCCCGGTTCCATGAGGTGATGGAGGCATCGCTATGCGTTTTTTTTCAGACCCTGCTGTCATACTGTGGGCCGCAAAAGATGTTTTTATGGTGCCGGGATGGACTGTTCGTGAAGTTGTCGTAGCATGTCGACGCTCCTCTATAGCCTGCAACCTGCCTTCCAGCATGCGCATTTCGGCTTTGATGGCGGCCAGTTCCTGGTCGTCAGTGCTTTGGGCAAATGCCGTCGTGGATCCCCCGATGAAAATTGCAGCACTCAATAGCAGTCTGCACCGTCTGGGCAGATGTTGCCCTACGATCTTCAGGCCACCAAAAGGAAACACATTTTATCCTTTCTGCACATTCAACCATGTCTCACGTCCGCGTCTCGCAAGAGCTATCGGCTGACACAGTCGCAGAGAATACTTACGCGGTCGCAGAAGTTTAAATATTGATTTGGATCAATATGTTTGTATTTTTAAGAGATGCAAACTGTTTTTTAGACGTATTATTCCTGAATGCAACCTATGTAGGAATTGGTTGAGGGCAATCAGGCGATGGGCTTGGCATGAATATCAATCTCCCGTTGGCTCGGATGTAGGAGAGGAAAAATATCATCCAAGCTTATATCGATACGACACGCTTGCAATGGGGACCGCAAATTCAGGCTCAAGACTCAGCCGGCACGATCGGCTCCGGATTCGCCGTTTTGGGGAAAGAAATATGGCGCACACCGCAACGCCTGTTCAGCAAACTTTTCCTGCACCACTTATAGACTGACAGCATGTTTTCATCATGACTGATTCAGCAAGCAGAACCATCCATTAAAGCCCATCAGCTCCGAAATCAGTGGACGATACCTTCTTTCTTTTTCGAAGATGCTGTTTTCACTGCTGCAAGACCAGGATACAGCGCGCGGTATCCCGCATAGGCAGTATCATACGCCTGACGCAGCGACACATCGGGAACGACAATATCCGCGCGCTCGGGGGGTAAGCATACTGCTTCTACATCCTCGCCTGTTACAGCCAGACGCGCCAATCGCGCTGCGCCGAATGCGCCCCCTGTCTCTCCATGCGTCAAACGATGCAAGGAAATTCCCAGCACTGAGGCGAGGATCTTCACCCAAAAGGCACTGCGCGACCCACCGCCGATTACCGATGCCTCCGTTACGTCAGAACCAGACGCCCTCAACCCTTCCAATGCATCGCGGAACGAAAACGCGACGCCTTCCAGCACAGCCTGTGTCATCTGCGCACGGGTCGTGTCCTGCGAGAGGAGTGCGAAGCCGCCCCGTACCGCTCCGTCATTGTGTGGCGTGCGCTCGCCCGAAAGATAGGGGGCGAACAGGACGGGGGAAGGACCCACTGGCTCTTCAGGCAACTCGGCCAGAAGCGCTGCCTCTTTCATACCTGTCACCCGCGACCACCACGCCAGCGACGCTGCCGCCGAGAGCGTCACGCCCATCTGGTGCCATACCCCAGGTACAGCATGACAGAACGCATGAATCGCATCTCGACCACCACCGCGATACGAATCTGTCGTCACCCATACCACGCCGGAGGTACCGAGCGAGAGGAAGGCGTCACCCGGCTTGGTGGCGCCCAGCCCAACCGCTCCACCCGCATTATCTCCAGCGCCGCCCGCAAAAATGGGGGCCTTTCGCATTCCCCAGCGCTGTGCCAGTGCGGGTTTGAGAACGCCAGCAGCTTCGCTTCCTTCTCGTAATTCCGGCATATGAGACAATGACAGCCCAGTCGCCAACAGAGCCTCTTCTGACCAGCAACGCCGTCCGACATCCAGCCATAACGTGCCCGATGCGTCGGACATGTCCTCGATCGTCTCTCCCGTCATGGCAAAGCGTAGCCATGCTTTGGGCAGAAGTACGAGACGCGTCTTTGCGAAAACGTCTTTTTCGTGCTCCGCCACCCAGATCAATTTTGGCGCGGTGAAGCCCGGCATGGCGATGTTGCCCGTCACCGCGCGGCTCGCGGGGAAGCGCTGCTCGAATACAGCGCACTCAGCTTCTGCTCGCGTATCATTCCACAATATGCAAGGCCGAAGCACCTTGCCCTCGCCGTCGAGCAACACGGCGCCATGTTGTTGTCCCGACAGCCCTATGCCCGTTACCTGCGATATTTCGGACGGATGCGCCTTTGCCAGCGCGTCTATGGCGGCGAGCGTAGCTGCGAGCCAGTCCTCCGGGTTTTGTTCGCTCCATCCTTCATGCGGGCGCGAGACCTCCAGTTTTGCTGTCTCTGAGGCCAAGACACGCTGTGCCTCGTCCACGAGCACCACCTTTACTCCCGATGTACCTAGATCGATTCCGATATACATCTACCGCCCCGCCATTTCATTGGGCAATAAGTCTGGACCCGTTTGCACGTCGTGGCGCGCCACTTTTGTGTGAGGGGAAAGGTTTTTCATTTTTGAACGGTCGGTAAGGATGTGCTGTCGACGACTTGTAAGGCAAGATATTAAATATTTTCGAAAAATATTTCTAGGGTAACAAAGTATTTTTATTCTGATTCGGAATTATCTAAAATAAATATTTGTTTGTTGTTCAATGCTGAATTTTGACTTGTCCAATCATAAAGGTAGAAACTTCTTGACGACAACGCTAGCAAACTCAAATACCATAGTATTCTCAAGCAGTGCTGAGGAATTTTAAGGCAAGAATGCGTCGATCGCTTGCTACGACATGGCGGCCTTATCTTTCCAAGATTTCCTCATTCACATAACCGTAAGGCTTTGGATCAGGTCTTTTGTCGAGATGATCTAGGCACGAGGAGGCGCAGGATAGTTCAGATAGGCCATCCGCTTCATTTCACGCCTTCCGAGCGCAACTGTATCAAGGATCAGACCGCAGGTTGCTGCCAAAGCTGACAACATGACAAAACCGGTAGCGAGAACGGCTGTCGGTAGACGCGGAACCATACCGGTGTGAAGAAATTCCAGAACTACTGGAATACCGAGTGCAACGCCAGACAGAAAGAAGACGAGGCAAAGTAGGCTGAAGAACAGGAAAGGACGTTCCTGCTTCACAAGATTGACAATGGTTTTGAGAATCCGGAACCCATCATGGTAGGTGCGCAGTTTGGAAAATGATCCTGGCGGACGCTCGATATACGTCGTTGGGATTTCTGCAATCGGCATGGCCAGTTCAAGCGCATGGACGGTCAGTTCAGTTTCGGTCTCGAAGCCTGCGGACAGTGCAGGAAACGACTTTACGAAACGACGCGAAAAAACCCGGTAACCTGAAAGCATGTCCGACAGACGTCGTCCAAAAACGGCCGTGACAAGACCGGTGAGAACCCGGTTACCCAGAACATGCCCTCGACGATAGGCGGCCTCCCGATTCGTGATCCGGGCACCGTTCACCATATCAAGTCCGTCTTGGTAGGCGCGTTCTACAAGGCGTGGTGCTGCGGCAGCCTCGTATGTGGCATCACCGTCCACCAGAATATAGAAATCCGCCTCGATATCCGCGAACATACGCCGGATGACGTGACCCTTGCCCTGCATTGTCTCTGTTCGCACGATCGCGCCTGCCGCGCGCGCGACTTCTGCTGTCTTGTCCGACGAATTGTTGTCGTAAACATAGATGGGAGTGCCAGAAAGAGCAGCCTGAAAGTCCCTGACGACCAGAGGTATGGCGGTTTCTTCATTATAGCAGGGAATGAGGACCACAACGCGTAGGGTATCGGGAAAATTCATCGTTTCAGATTTTTTGCAACACAGAATGAAAGATCATTGGGTCTGTATCTACAGATATTCTAACAAAAGGCAAAACGACACTGTGAACGGAGCCGCCATCCATCAAAGTGGTTTCCATCCGAAATCATGGACAAACAGTCCGAGTTTCCTCGTATCCCCAGAGCCTGGGAAAACGCTCGCCGGGGAATGCGGGGTCCTGACAGTCAGAAGAAGGGTGATGCTACCGCTGCTGTCGATGTTTTTTACAGGAACGGTGCAGTCCACATGATGTCGCTCGCCGTCTTTCCATGTCCATTCGCAAAGCGTGCCGTAACGTCCGGCCACGGAAAATGTCATCGGGTGCATACCAGCATTCCATAGCGCATTTGCATCCAGCATGAATGTCAGAGTGGATCGAACGGGAACATGGAAACGCAACGTGCCCTTGCGGTTCTCGATCCACCGGCCTTCAGGTTCTATCCCGAACCACCCCGCCGTGCTGACCTGCTGACCCAGAGGAGAGGTCATGGTAATTGTCTCACCTGGGGGAACCGGCACGGGAGGCAGCATGGTTTGAGCCGAGCACTGCCAGGGGGCTAGCTTGCCCCAGCAGGGAATACCCGGCTCCAGAAAAATCCGGCCTGTCTGTGCCGGCGCGGTGAAGGCGATACCGTCCACAGGCGTAATGGATAGCGAGCCGATGGGCCAAGTCCGCAGGGGTTGGATCATCATGCCACCCGGAATGGGAAATGCCTTGAAATCAGCAATCGGCAGGACCTGATGGGGGCCGATCCAAAGGGAATGTGTACCGAAATACATCTGGTCGGGCGCGCCCGTTGCGGGCAGGATGATGGCATCCATCACATGCAGGGCGGAAACGTCCAGAACGGCGGTATGGCCATTATCTACATGGCCGCGCGGTCCGTAAGATACGGGCACAGCTCGCCAGCATACGAAAAACATCATAACAGGCACGATGGCAAACAGAAGCCGCGGATTATACACTGCAAGCCGTAACAGGATGATGCTGTAAAGACCGAGGAAACCGAGGCTCCATTTAAAATAGTGGATATTATGATACGTCCAGATTCCCGGCGCGTGAAGGTCGCGGTAGGCGAGATAGAGGATGGTTGAACTGCTTACGGCCAGAAAGACCAGAAGATCGACCGGACGCCGATAGATTGCACCGGCAAAAATCAGTCCCGTCAGTCCAGTCAGGACGAAAGGTAGACTCTGGATGACGCCATATCCCGAGGGCAGAGCAGGTTCCGGGGCAACCATGATTTCGACCCAGTGCAGCGGCAGAAGAGCAAGATCGAAGCCTACGGCCTGCGAGCTGACGATATAGGGCGCCAGATGTGGACCCCAGACCGAGAAATAGAGGATCAGCGTCGGCATTGCACCCGCAATGACACCTCCTCCAAGACTCAGAACGGCGAGGACGCAGACAAAGAAGGATCTGCGCGGATCGCGCCGGAGGATGAGATGGAGCAGTACGATGCCGCCACAGACAGCCAGAAGAAGTGCTCCGTCAACTGGACGCCCCCCTCCCACGATGGCCGTGGAAAGGCCAGTCACGAATGCGAATAACGGTTTAGGATTTCGGATCCACTTCAGGCAGAACAGGATCGCGAGAAGCATAAAAGGAACGGCAAGCGTGCTGGTCCACGGTGTACTCCAGACCTGTCTGATGCTGGGCGGTCCCATCTCGCAGAGCAGGAAGACACCCATTCCAAGAAAGGAGGCGCCGGGAATCTCGGGAAACACAAACCGTGTCAGCGAACCGAAAATCCAGACCGAAGCCATCAGGCAGATCAGGTTCAGCGGGGCTCTGTTGCACAATTCGGTCTATTGGCGTGACGAGGCCGCTATAGAGTTTTCCATTACGCGACCGCGTGTGTGAGAGGGATTCCGAGCGCTGTGAAGCGATTGAGGATA
>NZ_JABCQO010000015.1 GCF_015244675.1 Gluconobacter cerevisiae
CCATGCGGCGTTATGGGTGTAGCTTCTGGCTAGCCCACGGCTGACACTGACCACCTCGTGACTTTGATCGATAAGCGCTGGCACAAGATATGTCCCGATATGGCCCGTGCCGCCGATGACGATAATTCTCGACATTGTCATTCTCCCGATTTGTGAGGCGCGCGTTTACGCATGGTCTGTGCATTGGAAGATAACGCTTATTTCTTCATTTCCCTTCCCCAATACCTTTCAATGACGTGATGAAAATATTTCATCAAAAGATATAGAATTCCCTTTTAATTATATGGTGAAATTTCTAAAATAAAAAAATCCCTTTTCAAATTGAGTTGTTAATATTTAGATACATATTAACGATATATATTCTATCATTCGAAACTAGAGGAGATTTTTCTGTATTGATTGTATTTTAGCGACCCAAAAGCGCCGCGGAGATTTTCTCGGACACAAGGTTGGTTGAGAGCCTCACGTTCTCCCGCTTTAAGTGAGCGTAACGAGCTGTCGTCTTGATATCGCTGTGTCCCAGCATACGACCGATCATCGTCAGGTCAGCTCCCATTTCCAGTGCGTCAGAAGCGAAGGAATGGCGCAGATCATGAATCCTGACGTCGTCCAGACCCGCGGCTTTGCGAATACGGCGCCACGGTTTTTGTAGGTCAGTTAGATAGCCACCTTTTTTCCGTCCGGTAATGACATAAGGATTGTCCTCCAACCGGGGGATGGATTTGATTACGTTCATGGCCGCTTGTCCGATCTGGACGATTTTGGCCCCGGTTTTACTGTCAGGCAGCCTCAATTCAGATTGGTCGAAGAAAACGTGACTCCATTGCAGAGTCTGGATTTCGCGTAGTCGGCAACCTGTCAGGATAAGCAGACGGATCGCCCAGAAGGCCTCTGGCATATCCTCTGCTTCATTGAGTGTGGCGCCGAGGCGCGCATATTCTTCCTGGGTTAGATAACGCTCGCGCTTCTCTTCCTTATAGCGCTGAACGCCACGGCACGGGTTGAGACCGTCAGTCCGAATACCCCAGAGGTCTGCCAGGCTGAACATTTTGGACAGCACGCCGAGCGTGCGATTGGCCTGATAAGGAATATGTCGTAGATCCCCGTGAAATTCGGAGACGTCCGCACGCGATATATCTGCCATCCGCCATGTCCCGAATTTCGGAACGATGAACAGATCCACAGCTCTCTTATACTCGCTTTGGGTCGTTGGTTTGAGGTGGACATCCACATATTCGTCCAGAAAACGGTTGCTGAATTCCCTGACGGTCATCGCCTTGCGTTCTTCTACGCGAGTATCCGACGGATTTTCGCCGCTATGAACCCGTGCAAGAACCTTGATGGCTTCTTCACGCGCGAGATCGGCCGTCCATGGGCTTCCATGTTGTCCGATCGTGTAGCGGCGCATGCGGCCGCCGGCGCGATAATGAATGACGTACACTTTTCGGCCGGATGGCCACACTCGGACTGCGAAGGCCGGAATGCTGTCATCCCAGAGGAAATAATCCTTCTCTGTCGGGTCGGCAGAGGTGACGGTTTTCTTGCTGAGCTTGGCCATGTTTGCCCCCATCGCAGGAAACATATAGGAAACAGATGAATGCGAAACCGGGCGTAGCCGGTACGACAATTGCGTAGCCTGATGGGACAGTTTTTCAAGGAAAATAAGGGGTTCTGCGTGGTTGGGCGTAGTTCTGTCGGCTCGGGCGGGGAGGGGCGTAGGCCCAAATCCCTAACTCATAACCTGAAGGCCGTAGGTTCAAATCCTACCCCCGCAACCAATGATACCGACACTCCTGTGAGCATCGCTCCGGGAGTGTTCGTGTTTCTGGCCCCCTGATCGCGTGACGCTCGATCCAGCTCAGGATATTTTCCAGTTCCTCTGAGCAACAGCACTGACCGCCACGATCAGAATGATGGATTTAGCCTGCTGGTTGCTGACGCAAGGCAATAGCGCGTTGTGATGTCCAACAAAAAGCCATGAGTTCCCCTGTAACGACAGTGTAATGCTTCGGGGTATCACAGATCCATGTCTTCAACGTCGAAGACCCAACTCCTAGAGCCTGGGCAATAAGCTCACGCGACAGGCCGCTGCTTAGAGCTAAACGCATCGCCTCGTCTCTGAACTCAGCCTTGTAAACTCGTCCCATTCCAATTCTCTCCTAAACCAATTTCGGTCTTAAAGGTTCGGAACTAAACCGCGATACGTCCAAACGCTACGACAAATGTCAAACCTCCTTGTTCTCCGCCATCTGCCTCGCTGCAACCGTCATGTTCTGGCTACGAATCTTGAGTCTGATAAGAGCATAAGAGCGATTTGTTTTACTGTTTGGGTAGCCTTCTGCCTGGATCAACGAAACCATGGATTCATACAGCACGGACATCCGGGGTAGTTTTTCTCTTCCAGAACATTGTTCTCCGGAGTATCGCAGGTCACAGAAGATGCATGCTGCTTACTTTCTTTCGCCGTGTTCGGGATCGAAGCATTATCGAGCAAACAACTCCCTTGGTCTTGTGTGTGATCAGGCTTCATCATCGGTTCCATAGTAGAGTTTACCAAGCTCGATCGGCAGACGCTCCTGACTGCGACGATGAGCATTGGTATCTCGCAGTGAATAGGCGCAGCCGCAATATTCCTGCTGATAGAACTTCTCCTGCTTGCTGATTTCAATCATCCGGGCGGACCCTCCACCCTTACGCCAGTTGAAATCCCAGTAAGACAGCCCTTTATAAGGGGATACACTGCGTTGGCCGCAGTCATTGATCTGCGCCATGTTCTTCCATCGCGAAATACCGAGAGAACTGGTCATTACCGGGAAACCGTGTTCGTGAGCGTAAAGCGCTGTGCGCTCGAAGCGCATGTCGAAACACATGGTGCAACGTATACCGCGTTCCGGCTCCCATTCCATGCCTTTCGCACGGGCAAACCAGTTGTCCCGGTCGTAGTCGGCATCAATGAAAGGAATGCCATGTTTATGGGCAAAACGGATGTTTTCATCCTTGCGGAGGAGATATTCCCGTTCGGGATGGATGTTCGGATTGTAGAAGAAGATCGTGTAGTCGATACCCGATGCAGTCATCGCCTCCATCACTTCACCCGAACAGGGTGCGCAGCATGAATGGAGGAGCACCTTCTTGTGTCCATTCGGTGGTGTTAAGATCTGTCGGGGTTTCTCGTTCATCGAAGATTTCCATTTTTTCTAAAGAGTCTATCAAATTATGAGATGCGCCCTGGTGCATAGGGCGTACCCCGAGAATATGAGCAATCGCGTAAACGAGGTCAGATCGGTTCAGCGTGGAGACATGAAACTCGTTAATGCCATAGGCCTGCAAGGTACGGATCTGCTCCACCGCCACCATAGTTGAGACGATACGACGAAGTTCAGGATCCTTCGCTGTACCTTCAAACAGATGTTTCAACCACACCGGAACTGTTACTCCACACAAGGCTGAGAAGCGCACGATCTGTTCGTAGTTCGAAACCGGCATAATACCAGGAATGATTGGCGCACTAATTCCGGCCTTCAGGCAGCGGTCCAAAAAACGTAGATAGATCTCAATATCAAAGAAATACTGCGTGATGGCGCGTGTCGCCCCCGCATCAATCTTGCGCTTGAGATTGTCCAGATCAGCTTCTGGGCTTGACGCAGTAGGGTGGGTCTCAGGATAGGCGGCCACAGAGATATCGAAATCCGCGATGCGACGCAGACCGGCAACAAGATCGCTAGCATAAGTGTAGCCATTTGATTGCGGAGAGTAACCACCCGTGGCTGTGGGAGAATCACCACGCAGGGCCACGATATGTTTAACGCCAGCGTCCCAATAGCGACGGGCCAGTTCATCCACCTCCTCGCGAGTTGCTCCGACACAAGTCAGGTGAGCGGCTGGTACGATGTCTGTCTCCCGCCTCAGACGCAATACCGTTGAGAGCGTACCGACCTGGGTGGTCCCGCCGGCACCATAGGTGACCGAAACAAAGCGAGGAGCAAGAGGGGTGAGGCGCCGGATGCAGTGCCAGAGCCGCTGTTCCATTGCGTCTGTTCGCGGTGGGATAAACTCAAAAGACAGGATTGGAGCTTCGAAGTTACGCGATAACAGTCCGTTAATACGCTTTTCTGACAGCCAATTGGTGAGTGTGTCGGTCATATTAGCCGCATACGATAATAGCTTCCGCACCTTTTCCTGAAAGCCTCAGATGGAAACGAATGCGAGTTTGAATTCAGAGCGAAGTAAGGTCGTGAGGTCGGTGACGACCAAGGAAAACTATCCGTGTCAGGCATGGGACTATTACGATAAGAGGCCGTGATGATAAGCAGAAATGATTTATTTTTATAAATATATGAATTTTTTGCATTTATCGAATGAGACGTTTCATATCAATCATATGCCCCTTGATCAGGCTAAACCGATCAGAGCCATGCTGGCAGATCGGGGTTATAACAGTGACAACTTCCGCTAGGATCTGCTGATTCATGGAGTGTTGCCAGTTAATTCTATTACTCAAAGGCCAAAGTGCGCCGCAGAAAAACAGACTGGCTGGCGCTATGGGGATCGCAATCCGTTACAACGAGACAGTCTGATCCTTCATGAATTTCCTCAATCTCGGCGCCGGGAGGCTCTGGATTAATTCTTTTTCAACGCGCTTAATGAACTTTGACAAGCTGTACGGGCGCTATAGAGGGAGATTGCTATCAGAGTTGGCCGTGTTTCGCTGATACTGGCAAGATAACCTGATTTATCTCTTTTTGGACTATTTTCATGCAGTTAAGGAAAATAATCCATAGTGCTTTGCAGCTTCTTTAATAAAATTGTTCTCTCATGACGACCTGTTTTTTCAGGTCGTCATGATTTTGTGTATTTATGCTTCTGCTATTGGTTTGATTTTGTACCAGATCGCATAAAGAGCGGGTAGAAAGATTAGGATCAGTACTGTTCCTGCAGCCGTTCCGCCAATGAGCGTAAAGGCCATGGAGCCCCAGAAGACTGACTCTGTCAGGGGTATGAAGGCCAACACGGCGGCGAGTGCGGTGAGAATAACAGGACGCGCGCGCTGCACAGTGGCTTCAACGACCGCATGGAATGGATCAAGCCCTTCTGCCTGATTGACCTTGATCTGCCCGATGAGGATCAGCGTGTTGCGCATCAATATGCCCGACAGTCCGATCAACCCCAGAATCGCATTGAAGCCGAAGGGCTGATGAAAGAGTAGTAAGACAGGGACGGTGCCAATCAGCCCCAGAGGAGCCGTCAGAAAGACCATCATCATTGCTGACATGCTGCGCGTTTCAATGACCAGAACGAGAAGCGTCAGGAGGATCATCACCGGGAAGATCGGGAGAAGCGCGCGATTGGCTTTGCCTGCCTCCTCGGTGTTCCCGCCAGTTTCAATGCGATACCCTGTCGGCAATGTCGTCTTCAACTGGGTGAGGGCGGTCTCAATCTCTGCTGAGACCTGAGGGGGTTGAAGGTTTTCGTCGATATCGCTCTGAACAGTTATAGTCGGAACACGATCACGCCTGCGCAGGATCGGATCTTCCGCGCGATAGTCTATATGGCCGATCTGGTTCAGGGAAACTGCGCCTCCCTCATTATTGCTGATGATCATGTCTTTGAGACGCGCAGGATCAAGGCGGTCATGACCAGCGCTTCGGGCGATCAGATCGACGGCCCTGACGTCTTCGCGGATTTGTGTGACCGGGATGCCCAGAAGCAGAAACTGGATCTGAGAAGCCGCGGCTTCCGGTGTCAGACCCAAGAGCCGCAAACGTGCCTGATCCAGCAGAAAATGGGCTGTGGGCGCACGTTCACCCCAGTCGGTGTTCACCTGACGGGTGTTCGGATTTTTCCGCATGATGTCCTGCACTTGCCGGGCAATCACTCTTAGTTCGTCCGCGTCAGGACCCATGATGCGAAATGCGACGGGAAAGTGCGAATAGGGGCCAAATACCAACTGGGTTGCGCGGATACGAGCCTCCGGCGCCAGTCCTTGAGCAACTTTCGTGCGAAGCTTAAACTTCAGGCGGTCGCGCGCTTTTTCGTCAGGCGTCAGAACGATGATTTTGGCAAAAGACGGATCGGGGAGTTCAGGGTTATAGGCAAAGAAAAATCGGGGTGCGCCAGCACCGACATAGCTGGTCACAATCCGGGCTTCAGGCTGGGTACGCAGCCAGCTTTCCACTCTCGCGGTGATTTTGCTGGTCGCTTCGATACTTGTACCTTCAGGCATCTGAACTTCGACCAGAACCTCGGGGCGGTCTGATGTTGGAAAGAACTGCTGCTTGACGGCTCCCATCCCCATGACTGCCAGAACGAACACCATGCCTACACTGCTGGCGACAAGAAATTTTCGGCGTATGGCCCAGATGACGAGACGTCGGAATTTCTGATAGCGGGGCGTCATGTACGGCGACCCGTGTTCGTTATCGACCTGATGGATTTCGGGAAGCAGTTTCACGCCGAGATACGGTGTGAAAACGACCGCCACGATCCAGGAGGCGATTAGTGCAAATCCGACTACCCAGAAAATGTTCCCCGCATATTCGCCGGCCGTGGATTTTGCGAAACCGACCGGTGTAAAGCCGATAACCGTGACCAGAGTGCCTGCCAGCATCGGAGCAGCAGTGTGGCTCCAGGCATAGGCGGCAGCCTTGGTGCGCTCATAACCTTCTTCAAGTTTTACGACCATCATCTCGATGGCAATGATCGCGTCGTCCACCAGAAGGCCAAGAGAAATGATCAGGGCACCGAGGGTGATGCGATCAAGGGCGCGGCCCGTCAAATGCATGATGATCATGACGGTTGCCAGTGTGAGGGGCACAGCGGCTGCAACCACGATGCCGACACGCCAGCCCAGACTGATGAGGCAGACAATCATGACTACGACCAGCGCGACGAAAAATTTCAGCATGAATTCGCCGACCGCTTCGTGGATGTTCACGGCCTGATCGACAACCTTGGTCAAGGTGACACCCTGCGGCAGGCCAGAGGAAAGAGTCTTTCCTGCTTCGTCCAGTGCATGCCCCAGTGTCTGTCCGTTCCAGCGCTCCTGCATCACGACGTTGAGGACCAGAGCCTGCTCGCCATTGTGCCGGATCAAGTAGGTCGCAGGGTCTTCATAGCCCCGTTCCACAGTCGCGATGTCGGATATCCTGAAGGTGCGACCATGGGCTGTGACCGGCGTGTCACGGATCGCTTCGAGATCGGTGAATTTTCCGTCCAGACGGATGAAAACCTGCGGACCACTGGTATCGATCGAACCCGCCGCAGTGACATTGTTCTGGCGGACGAGGGTGTTGAAAATATCCTGTGGGCGAATGCCAAGCGTAGCGAGACGTGAATTGGAAAAATTGACGAAAATCTGCTCTGGACGTTCTCCGACGATATCGACCTTTCGCACGCCAGGGACATGCAGAAGGCGCTGACGAACGGTCTCGGCATGGCGAACCAGCAAACGCTCGGGGAGGCCATGGCCCTCAATCGCGTAAACCGCGAAATCGACATCACTGTATTCGTCGTTGACGAAAGGTCCCATGACGCCGCGCGGTAGCTTGGGGGGCGTATCGAAAAGCTTCTTGCGCGCCTGATAGAACTGCTCCGGTACCGCGGATGGCGGCGTACTGTCCTTCAGCGTCACCAGAAGGACGGTCATGCCGGGTCTGGCCAGCGTCTCGACCCTGTCATACCACTGGAGTTCCTGAAGCCGTTTCTCCAGCGGGTCGGCGACGAGATCCTGCATTTCCTGCGCTGTGGCCCCCGGCCATGCAGCGGAGACGGTAAAGCTTTTGACCGTGAAAGTAGGGTCTTCAGCGCGCCCGAGCTGCCTGAAGGCAAAAGCTCCAGCGAGACTGAGAGCGATAATCAGAAAGAGAGTAATCCCGCGCTCACGAACGGCAAGAGCCGAGAGATTGAAGCGGCTCATTGCATCGCCACTTTCTCATGGGCGAGAGCGACCTGCTCATCGTTATGGAGGTAATGACCGCCGATTGCGACGATGGTTGCCCCGACCGTCAGGGCAGGGTCCTCGGTGAGCCTGAGCACGGCGTTTTCTGCCGTCAGACGTGAAATCTCCACCTTGTGAAAGCTCACGCGGGAGGTCGTGCGATCCACAACCCATATCCCTTGGCCTTCTCCTTCGTCGTCCAGAGAACCTAAAGGAACTTGCAGATTTTCACGCGCTACCTCGGTCGGGAAACGGACCTGTACCGTGGCGCCGAGGGCGGCTGCTGCTCCTTCACCCTCCATGACATAACGGGCCTCGTAGGTCCGTGTCGTGGAATCCGAAGCATCGGAAAGCTGTCGCAGATACGCTGGCACGCTCTGCGTACCGCCATACAGAATGGCCTGAACGTCAGAGTGCAATGCAGGACGAAGAAGGCCCTCGGGCAGGTCGATACGGGCTTCGCGTGGGCCGGCATGTGCCAGAACGATAACCGTCTGGCCGCTCGAGACGACCTGTCCGGGTTCTGCGCGTGTCTCGACAATTACTCCGTCAGCATCGGCCCGAAGCAGCGAATAGTCGTCCTGGTTGCGGGCAACTTTTTCCTGCGCAATGGCGGCATCGAGCTGGGCTTTTGCACTGTCAGCCTCTGCCTTCATCTCATCATAGGTTATGGCAGAGGCCGCTCCCGTCCCGACAAGCCCGCGATAGCGTTTTTCATCAGCCGCGGCCTTTATCCAACGGGCACGAGCGGAAGCCATGCTGCCGGTCTGTGCTGTCAGGGCATGGACATAGTCGGTTGGGTCCAGACGCATCAGCACCTGACCAGCTTTTACCTGCTGGCCGGCATCAACCAAACGCTCAATGATTTTGCCCTGAATACGAAAACCAAGATCACTCTGTACGCGTGCGACGACGGTACCTGTAAAGCGGTAGGACTCACTGTCCGCGCGTTCGATGTGGGCAGCTTGCACCACCCGATCCGCAACACGAGGGTCGTGTTGATCCTCATGTTTGCAGCCGATGAGTCCTAACGTGGCGGATAAGGTGACCACCGCAAGGCGGGGCGGGCGCAAGACGGCCATTGAAGGGCTCCAGGACGAAAATAATATCTCATCCTGTTTATTTGTGAACGATTTGTCAATCCGTCACAAATAAATCTATGGTGCTAGGCTGCGTAGCACCAGATTGGCGATCATCGTCGCATCATTATCGAGAGTTTCCAGATTGTACTCCAGAAGGGCAGGGTGCCTGATTGGCTGGAGGCTCAGGACGATCGCCCGGCAGGTCTCGTCAATGGGGGTTTTGCGTTCGAACTCCCCCCGCTCGCGGCCCTCTAGAAGAAGGTTGCGGATGATGCTGCTTAATTCCTGATCGAAGGCGATGGCGGCGTGCCATTTCTCCTCAATCGCAGACGCTACGATGTCGTGCATCTTGCGATCATGCAGGAAAAGCTCTGCGCCGTTATGAGCAAGAGACTGAAAGATTTTCCGCAGTTTTTCAGAGGGTGTAATGTTGTCTTTTACGATGGCCTGAATGTCGCTCAGGAGCGTGTCGTGACAAAGGGAGCAGATCGCTTCGCCGATGGCTTTTTTGGATTCGAAGAATTTATAGAGATAGGCGGTCGAGAGACCGATTGCCTTAGCCAGATCCGCGACGGTTGTTTTCTTGTAGCCGTAGAGTCTGAAGTGTTCGTGAGCGGCCGCGATAATCTGGTCCCTGCGTTCGTGATCGACTGGTCCTCGCTGCCCTGATGGTTTTCTGGTCATCGTCTCGTCCTGCTGTGTGCCTTCAGAGCCTTGTAAACCTCCCACCCCGCATTGACAACGAGTGACGAATATGGAAACCATTCACTCGTATTGCATGCCCAGACAGCATTTCTGGTCTTACATTTGGGGTATGAAACATATGGCTGTCGATCATACTGCGCGAACGATCCTGCCGAAATCCTTCAGGCCGCTCCCAGTCGAGCGGCTTTTCCTGTCTTCTGTCGTTATGCTGGGTCTTGGAGCCTGCGCAGTCGGACCGGATTACAAGGCGCCACATACGGATCTTGCTGCGTTTCATAATTCCGGTTTTGAGAACAATGTTGCAGGACAGGCGCCACTGCCTCTGGATCGCTGGTGGGAAGGATTTCACGATCCCGAACTGGTGCGTATTGAGCAGCGTGTTCTGACGCAGAACCTCGATCTTGAAGCGGCAGTCGGTCGTATACGACAGGCTCATGGTGCGGCCGAGGCCGCTGCCGCGCAAATGTTGCCGACACTGGATTTTACTCCGCAGGTCTCGGCTTACCGTCTGTCCAACGAAGGGCTGATTGGCCGCATGGCACGGAATTTTCCGGGGTATAATCGTGACCAGCGGGCTTACGACGTGCATGGCGTTGCCAGTTGGGAGATGGATCTTTTCGGAGGACTGCGGCGGGGTCATGAGGCGGCCAGAGACGAAGCCGAGGCGGCAATCGCGCAGAGTGCCGGGGTGCGGGTCAGTGTCGCAGGGGATGCAGCGGACGCTTATTTCCAGATCCGTGGATATCAGGCCCGGCTGCATGTTGCAGAAGATCAGATCACGACAGACGCCCATCTTCTGAATCTTGTGCAGCAAAGATATGCGCGGGGTGTTGCGTCGCAGCGCGAGGTCGATCAGGCGCAGGCGCTTCTCCAGTCTGCACGGGAGACAGTGCCGGTGCTGCGGGTCGCTTTGGAGGTACAACTCAACCGGTTGGATGTTCTGATGGGCGTGCAGCCGGGAACCTATGCACAGGAACTGGCGCTGTCCTCGCCTCCGCCAACGATCCCATCCATTGGGAATGTCACGCCCGCAGATGTTTTAAGGCGTCGCCCCGATGTTATTGCGTCTGAGCGACGTCTTGCCGCGTCGAATGCCCGTATCGGGCGGGCATTGGCGGATTATTATCCAAAACTTTCACTCTCGGGGGCTCTGGGCTTCCAGAGCCTGAGCGTGAACAAGATGTTTACGCCAGCTGGTTTCGGGCCGTCAGCGTCTGGCGCCCTTCGATGGAGAATTTTTGACTTTGGCAAGATTGATGCGGAGGTTCAGCAGGCAAAAGGAGCTTATGCCGAACAACTGGCACAATACCGATCGACTGTTCTTCACGCAGCCGAAGATGTGGAAAACGCTTTCATGGCGTTGGAGCAATCTGAAAAACGTGCGGAAAATCTCGGAATTGAAGTCGCATCTTTGACGCAGGCGCGGGATCTCTCCAGCCAGTCTTACAGGGCGGGGGTCATCCCGTTGACGGATGTACTCGATGCCAATCGGCAGTTGCTGGAAGCCGAAGACCGTCAGGCCGACACTCAGAGCGAAACTGCCCGTGCGGCTGTCAGATCCTTCAGGGCGATTGGCGGGGGCTGGGAAGGGGCGACGGACGTCACCAGACTGGCTTCACGTTAGTTCAACAGACCATCACCATTGTTGTCGTAATACTCCAACCTGAAAGAACGGGATATGAACCAGAATATTTCGGAAGCAGAAAAAATGCCTGGGAATAACAGCGTGAATTCCATTCAGAAAAGAGCTCTGGTGACGGGTGCTTCAAGTGGTCTTGGTATTGATTTTGCTGATGTGCTGGCAGCGCAAGGATACAATCTCGTTCTGGTGGCACGGCGACAGGAGCCGATGGAAATCCTGGCTGAACAGCTTCGGATCAAACATGGCGTGGAAGTCGTTGTGCAGCCTGCTGATCTTGCGGTTCCGGGTGCAGCGGCCGCTCTCAAGGGATATTTGGAGATAAGGTCGCTTCAGATCGACGTTCTGGTGAATAACGCCGGGTACGGACTGCATGGCAATTTTCTGGAAACGCCAATTGAGCGCACCGTCGATATGATTCAACTCAACGTAACAGCACTTACGGAACTGAGTTATGTGTTCGGGCAGGATATGGCGGCTCGAGGTCATGGTCATATTCTTCTCGTCGCAAGCCTATTGGCATTTCAGCCAGTGCCGACCTATGCAGCTTATGCCGCAACAAAAGCCTATGTGCTTTCTTTTGGAGAGGCACTTCATGACGAACTCCGCTCCTGCGGCGTCACCGTGACTGCGCTTTGTCCGGGTCATACCGAGACTGGATTTGATGCCGTCGCCGGAGCAACTGTCTCAGCTGCGCTACGCCTGCTGACCATGCAGCCCCGTCCGGTGGTTCAGAGTGGATTGCGTGCGCTCTGGAAGGGGCGGGCAAGTGTGACCGCCGGTATCATGAACAAATTCGTCGTGTTCTCTAATCGTCTGATGCCGCGATCCATGCAAAGAGCTGCAATGAAGACAGTGCTTGGCCCGTAAATAATCATGGCGAGATTTTTTTGACAGGACGCTAATATGCCAGAAAAATTGTGCTGATTGAGATCTGCAAAAGGCTCGCCGGATCATGCCAGCGAGCCTTTTGCAGAGAGTGAATATTGCTATTCTTTACTCAGACAGGTTGCGCCAGAGGTCGATATGTCCTTCGCGGGCATATTGATCAATCAGTTTCAGTTCATCCGCGCTGAAAGACTGGTTTTTCAGGGCATCCAGTGAATCGTCAAGTTGCTGAACATTGCGTGCGCCAATGAGGGCGGATGTGACACGGGGATCGCGCAGGATCCAGGCAATGGCCATCTGTGCGAGGGACTGTCCGCGTTTTTGCGCAATGTCATTCAGGGCCCGGACATGTGCGATATTGTCCTCTGAGAGCATGGCCTGAACAAAGGAGTCTCCGATGGCTGCGCGTGAGTTTTCGGGAACGCCATTGAGATATTTGTTGGTCAGAAGCCCCTGAGCCAGCGGAGAAAAAGCGATACATCCAACGCCAAGGTTTTCGAGTGTATCGAGCAGTTCCACCTCAACCCAGCGGTTGAGCATCGAATAAGACGGTTGATGGATGAGGAGCGGTACGCCTTCAGCTTTCAGAATGGCAGCAGCCTGTTTTGTCCGCTCCGGACCATAGGACGAAATACCAACATAGAGCGCTTTGCCCTGACGGTGCATCTGCACCAGAGCGCTCATTGTCTCTTCAAGCGGGACATCCGGCGTTGGGCGATGGGAGTAAAAAATATCGACGTAATCCAGCCCCATTCTCTGGAGGCTCTGGTCGAGAGAGGCGAGAAGGTATTTGCGGGACCCGCCGTTACCATACGGGCCGGGCCACATGTCCCATCCGGCTTTTGAAGAAACAATCATTTCGTCGCGATGGGCCGCAAAATCCTTTTTGAGGATCGTGCCGAAATTTTCTTCGGCAGAGCCGTAGGGCGGTCCGTAGTTATTGGCCAGATCGAAGTGCGTTACGCCACGATCAAAGGCGCGCCTGATGACGGCACGACCTGTCTCGAACACGTCAGTGCCTCCGAAATTGTGCCACAAACCAAGAGAAATGGGCGGCAGGTCAAGGCCGGAGCGGCCACAACGACGAAAGGTCGCTGTTTCATAACGGGAGGGGTCTGGTGTCCAGGTCATGCGGCTTTCCTTTTTGTGCGTATCGTGATGCTGGCTTCAGTCAAACCGGGAGAGTGAAGCATGGTTCAGATGTGGCAAGACATGCCGGGCGAACAGGTCGCATTCGCTCTGATGAGGGTAGCCTGACAGGATGAAGGCTTCCATCCCGAGTTCCTGATAGGCGCGCAGCTTGGCCAGAATCTGGTCGGGCGTGCCAACCAGGGCTGCACCACAGCCAGACCTTGCCCGGCCAATGCCGGTCCACAGAATGTCTTCGACGTAGCCTTCGCTATCGGCGCGATCCCTGAGTTCTCCCTGTCGCAGCACTCCGGCCGTCACAGCATCGAGTGAACGGTTTCGGATGCTGGCACCGGTGGAGGCATCCAGTCTGGAAACAAGGCGGGAGGCGGCAGTGCAAGCTTCTCTTTCGGTGTCCCGAACGATGACATGCACCCGATAGCCGAACTTCAGGGTGCGGCCGTGTCGGGCAGCACGGGCCCGCATGTCAGTGACGACGTCCCGAACTCCTTCGAGTGTATCAGGCCACATCAGATAGACATCGGCCGCTGCCGCTGCTGTTTCACGGGCAGCTTCGGAAAGACCGCCAAAATATAACAGAGGAGACTTGCCGCCGTAGCCCTGCAAGCGAGGGGGAGCGATGGACAGATTGTAAAACTCCCCCTGGGTCTCGACAGGCTGACCGTTTAGGAGGGCTCGCAGGATATGCATATATTCGAGGGTGCGTCTGTAACGCGGCGCGCTTTCCAGCGTCTCGCCCGGAAGATCCGAGGAAATGATGTTGATATCGAGACGACCTTCGGCCATCTGGTCAAGCGTAGCGAGCTGTCTCGCCTGTTGAGGGGGCCAGACCTCTCCGCAGCGAATGGCTGTCAGCAGTTTCAGACGACGCAGCAGGGGAGCCATCCCACCAGCAAAAGCGATTGTATCCAGCCCCAGACTGTATCCGGAAGGCAGAAGGATACGGTCAAAGCCTCCTTTTTCCGCACCCAGTACGATATTCCTGCAGTGTTCCCAGGATGACTGGAGCGCCTTGTCCGGAACACCGAGAAATTCATAGTCATCATCACACAGGGCGGAGAACCAACTGACTTCACAGGATGGAGTTGAGGCGGGAAGGGCTGACATCTGAAGACCTAGTCACTAAATATAAATGTTGAATACTTATTTACCACTTTGTTTAATTGATGTATAGCGCGCTTCACGGCATTAACAACAACACGTGGCGGACAATGCGTTTTATTCTCGTTGGTACCGGCCTTATGGCTCAGGAACATATCCGTAATCTGGCGCTCGTGCCCGGAACACGCGTCGTTGCGCTTGTTGATCCTGAACCTTCTTCCATCGTCTGGGCACAAGAAAGCCTGCGGGCCAGTTTCGGTGAGGATGCTGGCGATATTCCGGCTTATGCCGACGTTCCGTCCATGCTTGCCGTGACTGAGGCTGATGCGGTGATTGTCGCATCGCCAAATTATACGCATCACGATGTGCTTTTACCGCTGCTCGATACGGATCTTCATATTCTTTGCGAAAAGCCGCTTTGCACTACGGTGGCGGACGCCGCAGACATTGTCGCGCGGACAGACGGACGGAAGGGTATTTTCTGGGTCGGGATGGAATACCGCTTCATGCCCCCTGTCTCACGCTTCATTGCTGATGTGCATGAGGGCAGGATCGGTGTTTTGAAGCGGCTGGCGCTCCATGAGCATCGCTTTCCGTTTCTGGCCAAGGTTGGAGACTGGAACCGCTTTAACCGCAATACGGGCGGTACGATGGTCGAAAAATGCTGTCATTTCTTCGATCTCATGACCTGTATCGTACGTGCCAATCCTGTCAGCGTTTTTTGTTCGGGAGCGGCGGACGTCAATCATCTTGATGAGCGTTATGACGGGCAGGCGCCTGATATCATCGACAATAGCTATACCATTGTCGACTTCGACAATGGCGTGCGCGCCATGCTGGATCTGTGCATGTTTGCAGAAGGGGCTGAAGAACAGGAGCAGCTCGTGGCGATTGGGGATCGCGCAAAGCTGGAAGTGGGTATTCCGTCCGGGGTCAAGGTTTTCTCTCCCCGCGTTCCTGTGGGTGAGCCCAAAGCCGTTGTGCGGGAGACGATCGAAGTCCGCGATGACGTATTGGCTGCCGGACATCATCATGGGGCGACTTACTTCCAACTCCTGGCCTTTCTGGATGCAGCCGCCGGGCGCGCACCCGTTCAGGTGACGGCCGCAGATGGTCTTCTGGCCGTAAAAATCGGGACGGCAGCCGAGATCAGTGCCCGGGAAAAACGGGTGGTCAGACTGTCGGAACTGGAGGGTTAAGGTCGGGATCGGCGGTCTTGGAAAGAAGTTTCCTAACCGGTGCGAAAAGCGCCAGTGCGAGCCATCCCAGAATATAAGCGATGGCGCAGTAAGCGAAAACAGGCTTCAGTGACTGGCCCGGAGCCGCAAATTGCCCCAGAAGATGCAGCATGAGTGCGCCGCCGATATTACCCGCAAAAGCGCCTACTCCCGTTGCGCGCCCAGTCATCCGTGTCGGAGCCCACTCGGTAATGAACCCGAACAGATTGGTGGCGAAGGCCTGATGAGCTGCCAGAGTAAGCCCGCAGACTGCAATGCCGAAAGTCAGGCTGGACGTCGTGAGCAGCAGAGGGAGCGGCAGGGCGCATAAGGCGGCGAAAGCCATAATGGCGCGTCGTGCTGTTTCATGCCTGTACCCGGCCCGCGTCAGGAAAAAAGGTCCGTACCCTCCCAGAATGGAGCCAATTCCTGCCATGCCGTAGGCTATGGCGAGCGGAAAACCCATGGAAGACGGCTCAAGTGCAAAGCGGCGATGAAGCAGGTCGGGCAGCCAGAACAGCAGGAACCACCAGACCGGATCGGTAAGAAACTTTCCCAATGCAAAGCCTGTAACACAGCACCAGACGGGGAGGGCTGTGTGTTCCGCATGAGCGGTTGTCGAAGCCGGTGCCTCGCTGTCGCCCATGCGGGCAAAACGGAACCAGAGCAACGCGCAAAGCAGTCCTGAAGCACCAACCGCGATAGTTGTGCCGCGCCACCCCAGCACGGGGAACAGAAGAACTACAATCAGAGGTGTGCCCATTGCGGCCAGATTTGGAGCCGCATTGAGCAGGCCGATCATGCGCCCCTGAGAATCACGAGGGAATGTCGTTCTGATGGCCTTCATACTGGCGGGTGTGCCCACACCCTCAAACAGCCCCAGAGCAACCCGAACGGCTAAAAAGCCGCTGACACTCCGCACCGCAGCATGCAGGATGGTTGCAAGGCTCCACCCTGTCAGACCAAAACCCAGCGTCTTTTTTATTCCCAGGCGATCGACAACCCACCCACTGACCAGCAGGCTGACAGCAATTGTCGCCTGTGACCATGAGGAAATTGAAGCGTAGTCTGCGGCAGTCCAGCCGAAAATACGGTCCAGTTCAGGCTTTAGAAGGGCCAAAATCTGCCGGTCTGCGTAAGCTATGATACCGATCAGAAACAGCAGAGAGGGCATCAGGATAGATTGTTCTTCTGCTTTGTCCGCTTGTGCCGTTTCTGGTGCTTGTGATGGTCTGAAGAGCCGTCTGGCCATCGGCTCAGAAGTCCTTGTGCAAGGTAAAGCCACCATAACGGCCGTAATCGCGCGGGAGCCAGTTTACGACACCTCCCAGGCTCCCATAGCCCATATAAGAGGCGTAATGTGTATTGATGGCATTGCGCATGATGAGCGTAAGACGCAACCGATGCTTCTTATCCTCGATCGTCGTACCGAGATTCCAGATCCCATAGGCTTTCTGAATGGTGTCAGGTGTTTCTGTCAGTGAATACTGGGTGCGGCTCTGCCATGTGTAATCGCTGTCTAATGAAAGGGTGAAACGATCATTCAGCGGCCGCGTATAATCCGCATTCAGGACAAGTTTCCAGCGCGGTGCAAAAGGTAGCGGCTGGCCGTTTACATTGCAGGAGAGAGGCGCACCGGCAGGGCAATTGAAATGATCGACCGTGGCATAGGTATAGGCAAAATTGCCTCCAACGGTCAGATAGCGGAAGGGGCGTGCGGTAATGTCCCCCTCTACCCCTTTGCTGGAAACTGTTCCTGCATTGATAAGGCGCGTGACGGTCGCACCTGCAACGGTATCCAGAAAATTGGCCTGATAGTTTGAAAAATCTTCAATGAAAGCTGCGAAATTCGCTGTAATCCTACGATGCAGGAACTGTGATTTCAGACCAATTTCAAAGCTGTTATTCTGTTCTGGTCGTAGAGACTTTGCGTCTGTGTTCTGCATATTAAAGAACACGTTATAGGCTGGCCCTTTATATCCATGTGAATAGGTGAAATAGGCATGGATATCGTGACTGACGTCATATTGCAGGCCGATCCGGTCAACATACCCGTTATGGGCTGTCGAGCCATTGGAAGAATAGTCTGGACGAATACCCGTCACCGCTGAGGCGGATGTCGATGTGCGGTTGAAGCGGTAATCCAGATCGTCTCTCAGCAGACGGAGCCCCAGAATAGCTCTGAAATTCTTCGTGAAATTCAGGTTGCCTTCGGCAAAAGCTGCGTAATTGTTTCCAGTAGTCCCGAAATCGGCATGCCCGGAAGTAGATGTTCCGCCGTAAGGCTGCAAAGATCGGTCATATGTTTCTGAATCAGACGTATGAAGATAATACAGGCCTGCTACATAATCGAAAAAATGCCCTTTCGGGGATGCAATACGGACCTCCTGAGATGCCTGCCAGAAATCCAGCCATCCATGATCAGCGAGTTGCGGCAGGGAAGGGTAGGGCTGAGACAGTTGGTCGTAATCCTGATCCTGTGTGTTCTGCCAGCGCCGGTAGGCGGAAATGGAAGTCAGGGTATAATCGCCAAACTTTCGATCAAGCGTGATTGAGGCACCTCCATTGTGGTCAATGGATTTGCTGAGAGTATTATTATTGACACGCGTATTGTTCGATGACGGGTGAATACCTTCAGAACTTAGAGCCTGCGCCAGTGCAGCATTGTTCGTCACTGTTCCTGTGGGGTAGGCAACATGTGAGCTCGATGAAAAGACCCCATTGGGAACAGCATCGTTGGAATACATATAATCCAGCCCCAAGGTGACCCGTGTCTGGTCGTCAGGCGTCCATGCCAGCTTCGTTCTCGCGCCGCGATGCTGATATCCGTTAACGGTTTCGCTGTTGTACACATTACGGACATTCCCGGTATACCCGCCAACCAGAACAGACCCAATGGCTGTCAGTTTTGACGGAATGAGTGTGCCTGAGGCGCCAGCACTCAAGCGATACTCGTCTCCAGAAAAATAGGAAGCGTCGGCATGGGCATGAAAGGCTTCTGTTGGCGCTGCGGTGACGATATTCACCGCGCCTGCCGAAGCATTTTTACCAAACAGAGTGCCCTGTGGCCCCCGTAACACTTCAATATGTTCAAGATCGAGAAGATCTGCAGTGGCCTGACCCGAGCGGGCCAAAACAACACCATCTAGAACGGTAGAGACAGAAGGCTCTACGCCCGGAGATGTGGAAATCGTCCCTATACCACGCACAAAAACCGTTCTATCTTTGGATGATGCACTTGTACGGAAATTAGCCGACGGAACAAACTGGAATATTCCCTGAAGGTCATGGACGTTGTTCCGTGCCGCATCTTTGGCTGTGAAAATCGATGTGGCAACAGGCACCTTCTGCAATGGTTCGCTGCGACGTCGCACAGTGACCGTAATTTGCTCGTAATTGCTGGAATTCTCTAATGATTTTTCCGGATTTTGTTTCTTAGTTGCTGAAGAATAGCCCTCTCTGAGGTCTTTCTTTTCAGCCGCCAAACTTTGGGCAGTGCAGAGGCTGACGGAGGCTGCGGTTAACGCGAGCATGAATTGTCTTGAGTACCAAAAGCGCAGACGCGCGGATGGATTCAGGCCGCGAGGTGGATAATTCACTTTTTAATGCCCGTTTTTAGTTTGTGATATGTTCATATAGTTATAGAAAATAGTCAATAATATATTTTACATTAAACTTTTTATGATAGTTTAATTTTGAGGGTAGCTGATTGTCGGTTTGTTCAGAAAAAATGTTTTCGAGACATGATTCCTGAAAGAGACGCTTTCATACACATCGGTAAAAATAACGCGGTGAGTTGAGAAAGGCACTTATGAGGTGCCCGCTGGTAAGCGATTTTTTCATGCCCTTGAACTGCGGGTGAAGTAGAAAAACCTCAATAAGACCGTCTTGCCTACACAATAAGGAATATTGACAATCGCGTTCTTATGGCTGCTGCCACGCAGAAGGCGTAAAACGTCTGTAATAGCGATGGCTGGAGGTTTGTAGGATGTGATGCGGTAACCACTGCCTAGCGCTGCTAGGCAGGATTTACTGCAAAGAGCAATCAAAACGCGCTAAATTTGATCTCTGGATTGTGTCGTCACTAGCGACACAATATATAAATATTCCCGACGCTTACTTTCCCGTCACTCTAAAAATGTTAGGGCCGCGCTTTTGTGGTAAGCGATATGGCCGGTTTTAAGGCTTTCTATTTCATATTGAGGTTGTTCTGACGTCGCGTGATGCTGATAGCCTTTGACCAGAAAGGGGGTTTCATGAATGGCTCTGATTCGCCCACTCACGTGTCCCGCTTCCGAGTTCCAGGAGACGATATCTCCAATTTTGAAAGTCTGTGACGGCATGGAAAACTCCATATCCAATGTGAACCTCGGAGAAGAGACAAGATTATCTTGCTTCAGCCCATTCTACACCATTGGTCACTCGACGCTTCAGCTATCTGATTTTATCGCGATTTTGCGTCATTATGGTGTGACATTGATAGTGGATGTAAGGGCTTTTCCGTATTCCCGTCGTAATCGTGATTATGATGGAACGAACCTTCAGTCCGAACTGGCGATACATGGGATTGACTATAGCCACTTGCCCGAGCTTGGAGGGCGAAGACCGCGATCGAAAACGGTGGCGACGGCGGTCAACGCATTCTGGCGTGTCCAGAGTTTTCATAATTATGCTGATTATGCGCTTGGAGAAGATTTTCACCACGGTCTTGTGCAGCTTATTGAATTGGGACAGCAGGCAACCGTTGCGATTATGTGTGCGGAAGTTCTCTGGTGGCGCTGTCACAGGCGCATTATCACCGACTATCTTCTGGCCCGTGGGATGACAGTCTTTCATATTCTGTCCATGACGGATGCCGTTTCCGCACGCCTCACTGAGTCAGCAATTATTGATAGCAGCCAGCATATTACTTACCCTGAGATGGAAATTTCAGTGATTGAAGGTAAGATAGGATAAATAAAGGAACGATATTTCCAAAATTTTTGCAGAAGTTGCAAGGCAGTTGAATATGAATAAATCAAATTAAAGAAGAATTTTTCGCTAACATAGCGATGTAGAATCTGAATTTTTCACAAATAAGTATTTATTGATAATATATTATAATTTTTTTATAGGTTCATCTAATAATTATTGGTGTAAGGTATTTTTGTTTTTTTGTTATTTAATATATTTCTATAACGGTGAAGTTATTGCATCAGACGGATAGGAAATCTGTCTGATGCAATGTCGAAAGAGGCTGCTAAGAATTTAAAATTTAAATAGTCTCAATATTGAGGTTTAAGACGTCGGTAAGGATTTTTGGTCCATTCGTGTGCCAGTTCAGGCGTTTTTTTGTCTTCGCGCTTGCTGCAATCATGTTTTTAGAAACGAACCCGTTCAACCATCCGAAATGGAGAATAGCAGCCTCCTTCGATAAGGATATAACGGGCAGATTAAGGCGCTGTCCGATCGTTTCTGCAATGGATCGGACAGACACGCCCTCCTCAGCGGTTGCGTGATAACGTGCTCCGGTAATCTGTTTTTCCACAGCAAGACGGAACAAACGCACAGTATCGGAGACGTGAGCGGCAGACCAACGGTTTGCACTATTCTCAACATAAGCTGACTGACCCGTCTGTTGGGCGAGTTGCACCAGAAAAGTAACCAGCCCCTGACGATGCGTATCGTGAATTTGTGATAGGCGGACTAACGATACGTTCTGGCCTCGATCGATCATAGTCTGAGCGGCAATCTCGGACGTAACGCGTGGATTGGAATGTTGAGCGTTAAAAACGTCTTCATCCGCGAGCTGACCGGGGATCGCTTCACCAAACAACGTTGTGGATGTAATGACAAGTGGCCTATTCGAGCCTTGGAGTGCAGCGCCCAATGTTTCGATTACTCGTCGATCCTGATCACAATTGGCAGTGTAGTTTGCAAAATTGTGGTCAAATGCTGTGTGAATGACGCCATCGCATCCTGCTGCACCGACACGCAGGCTGTTAAGATCCTCCAAGTCACCGCGATAAGCTTCTGCTCCTGCCGCGATCAGTTGCTGCACTCCTGCATCCGAACGGGTTAGTCCAAGAACCTGATGTCCGGCATCGATCAGTTCAGAGACAAGTTTCGACCCGATAAATCCGTTGGCACCGGTAAGAAAAATTTTCATCGTCTGCGTTCCGATATTGTTTGATTCCCATCGTGTCGTTAAATTTTATACTGTTACAGTAGTGACGTTATCATAGTATGAAAACCAACAGGATGACTGTGAGCTCTCCCACTTCGCTCGGCACCTACCTTAAAGATCGACGCACACGCCTCGACCCTGCTGCGTTTGGTTTTTCCAGTGCGCGACGCCGTACACCGGGCTTACGCAGAGAAGAAGTCGCGCAACGTGCCAATATAAGTCCAACATGGTATACTTGGCTGGAACAGGGGCGAGGTGGCGCTCCTTCTCCTGATGTACTCGATCGTATCGCTAAAGGCCTGCTCTTGACTGAACCTGAGCGGCAACACCTCTTTATGCTTGCACTCGGCCACCCGCCAGAAGTGCGCTATCGCGTATCCGATGGAATTACGCCACGCCTGCAACGTGTTCTTGATGCCCTTGAGCATAGTCCAGCGATTGTCAAAACACCGCTATGGGACATTGTAGCCTGGAACAGGGCAGCTGCTGCAGTGCTCACTGACTATAGAGAACTACCACCAGAACAGCGTAATATTCTGCATATTGTATTCTGTACTTCTCGAGTTCGGGATATGCAGGT
The DNA here is from genome assembly GCF_015244675.1 of Gluconobacter cerevisiae. Taxonomy (GTDB): domain Bacteria; phylum Pseudomonadota; class Alphaproteobacteria; order Acetobacterales; family Acetobacteraceae; genus Gluconobacter; species Gluconobacter cerevisiae. The sequence goes on from NZ_JABCQO010000015.1 coordinate 22,464, forward strand.
GGACTGGACAAATCTGGCCAGATCCGTTGTTGCGGCATTTCGCGCCGATGCCGTGCGCGCAGGCGCCTCCACCGAGGTTGATGAATTTGTAAAAGAACTAAGTTCGCGCAGCCCGGAATTTGCAAAGCTCTGGCAGGATAATGACGTACAGATTCATGGAGAGGGAACGAAGCGGCTGAATCATCCGACAGTAGGATTGATCGAATTGGAATATTCTGGGTTTTCTGTAGATGGTCGTCCTGATCTTGGTCTGATTATTTATAATCCAGCGACCCTTGATGATTTAGAACGAGTTCGCAAACTTATAGAAAATTCTTCTCAGAAAAATAGATATTCCACTCCATATCAAGAAGAAGCAATGCGTGCTGTATAGATGAAGGAAACAGCAATTCCAGTTTTCCAGATCACGTCAATCAGAACCGATATGGCTGCCTCTAAATCCGCTTTGGCATCGACTATAATATAGGAAAGCTTTTCCTTTCTGGCAGCAGTGAACTTCTGTCAGAAAGGACTTCCACTAAAGCCGGGCGTTTTTTGTCTTATTATGATAAAGATCTTTAGACAGATTGTGGTGTCAGCAGACCCATTTTTAAAATTAATTCGGAATAATTTTTTCTATATTGTTTTTATTTATTAAACCAAATTGGTTCTCCAGCATAAGGCGGTAATGATTTTGACGAGTTATATGAGACTCTGGAAGCCTTAGTTTCTTTTTAAGAATGTGATGAATATATGCTATCTCTTCAATATGATTCCGTCGATTAAGAGTATGTGTTACTGAATCAGCGTGTCTTCGATGAATATTAAGAGGCTTTGCTATGTATATGACTTCGGAATTTTTTTGGGTCAGGAGCTCAATATAAATCCGCCAGTCACCAGCAACACGAAGGGTCTGTAAGTCTTTTTGGCAAGAGTTAATTGCGGAAAGCAAACGATCTCTTTTAAAAATAGCGCTGCTGACATTGAGGACAAGATTGCGTTCGGACAAGCATCCTCTGACAAATTCGTCTCCTGTGAAGTGGCTATTATTTTCCAAAAGTAGTCCTGCAGTTTCTGAATAATAAGGACGATAAGATGGAGAAATTGGCATTCCATCTTCGTTTACGGAGCGGCTATCAGTAAATCCCATAACAATAGCCGCATTGTTTTTGATGCCATCTAGAATATTTTCAAGAAAATGAGGTTCGCAGAAGTCATCGGCCTCAGCAATCCAGATCCAGTCACCCTGCGCTAGCTTGAGAGCTCTGTGCCATTGACGGAAGACTGACCCCGAAGCAATATTGTTTTCAACACAAACGATATTTCTATTCCAGTCTTTTGCAGTCTGGCGGGCTATCTGTAAGCTATTGTCGTCCGATGCGTCGTCAAGCACGATTATTTCGAAAATCGGTATGGTTTGTGCAAATATTGAAGAAAGACGTCCACTCATGTAGTGGGCATAATTATGAGAAGGAATAACGACAGAAATTTTTGGTATCTCAGGCATAGAGAGGCTGAGAATTGTTTGCGTATAGCTTTTAAAATCGAAAGATTTTTGTGCAAATAATCCCGCTTTGTGACGCTCTTTGTTTGTTCTCTGCATAGACCATTTCGCCATATCTTCAGACGCGCTGGCTAAAGTGGCAACATCTGCAAATGGAATAATTCTATTATGAAAAACCTCATTGCTGTTGATTTGTTTTAGAAGATCCGGGATTCCTCCTGCTTCGTCAAAAGCGGCGCATGGAAGGCCGGCTGCCAGCGCTTCCAAAACCACCGAAGGATATGGGTCTTCGCGGGAAGGCAGAACAAAAACATCTGCGGCAGCAAGCCATGCTGGGACATTATCTATTCTGCCTGGCATATGAAATGTTCCACTGGAACACGCGTTTTCGAGTTCGACGTGAAGGCTATTTTTAAGTGATGGATCAATATCACCCAACCATACACAATGAGCTTTACCTCTCAGTTTACGCCAAAGCTGAAGAAACAGGTCAAAGCCTTTTCGCAGATCCGCATAACCAGCCCCCATCACAACGGGGTCTGTTGTCGTGAAGCCCAACTGCTTGCGCATCATTTGTCGTGTCTGCATAGAAAATGATGCTGTAGAATACAGACCTTGTGGCAGGATTTTCAGGTTTTTTGCTGCTTCAAGATTCAGTTTTTTAGCCATACTATTGGTTGGAACAATGATTTGTCGTGCCAGTTTGCAGGCAAGTTCCATTGACGGATAAAGATTGCGACTACGAAGAAGAGTCGGGAGTTCGTGAATAAGGAACACGAAATCGATATTGGCCTGTGCAAGGCCTGGTGCTGCAGTCGAAGCCGCTGCACTATTGATAATTGCTGCATGAAAGCCTTTTTTCTGAAGAGCACTAAGTTTGTGAAGAGTCGTCTCTGATTCTACGGCAATAATCTCAGTGGGTGCCACGCTATGGAATTCGTTGAGGAGTGTACCCCCTTCAAGAAGAAGGAATTGAATTTCAACTCCAAAGTAATGTTTTAGCGCACGTCCCGTTTCTAAAAGTAATTTCTGGGCGCCAGCAGAAAAGGCATCATGGCCAATCAGCAAAAGCTTTGATCGTGACTGGCTTTTCCCAAAACCAGTGCAGGCACGGGCCGTTGCATTGAGGTATGCGCTTCCGAAATGCTGGTCTGGTTCCAGATAGGCTCCTTCCGCCCATTCATTCCAGGCGTTGATGCAGACAACAGACTCTCCGAAAAATGTATTAGTCTGTGCGTGTTCGATCAGGCCACTTAGCCAGTTTTCGTAGAGTTCGGGCGTTGATCCATGAAGGACAAGCCCTTTTCCTTGTCGCCGTGCGTCGTTGTCCCAGGAAGGAGCCGCAGTGCGTATAAGGGGAAAGGGTGTTTTGGGCTGTGCTAAAGCTGTGTTTACGACTTCATTGTAATCATAGACCTGACCACTGAATTCATTATCAAAAAGATGAATTTCATCATTTATCAGGCTGCAAGCGGAGACAACTTTGTGAGGTGGAAATTCGATAGCGCCATCCAGACCAAAAAGATCAGGGTTTTCATCCCCGAAAGCCTGTCCCATGACAAAGAGCGGGTCCATTCCATGTCTTTTTCGGAACATGGAGCGCCATTTGATTATAGCGGCCGGAGCGTCCGGGATTGTTCCAGGCCGATAAATCATGAGCACAGGGCGACCGTCGAAATGGATATAGCGCGGGTCCTTCAGGTAGTGTGCAAAGCAGTCTACGAGGGCCTCATCGTCTTCGGGTCTATAATTTTGTGCAATCAGCAGGTCTTCGTCCGATCCGTCCCATCGACGGCTCCAGTTTTCATTGGCCCACATGAGGCAGAATGGAAGATCGATTTGCGGGTTTGACAGCAAAATATCTAAAGGTTGTTCAAGCAGGCGTGTACGGTTGAACCAGTAGAAATAGAAAATAAACCCTTCAATACCGGCCGCATGGGCCATTCTGGCCTGTCGTTCGAGAATTTCTGGAGAATTCAGGGTGTAATGACCCAGATCTCTTGGAATGCGTGGCTGATAATGATCAGAAAAACGCGGAACGCCACGAGAGAGGTTGGTCCATTCCGTGAAGCCATCCCCCCACCAGGCGTCATTTTCTGGGATACTGTGAAACTGCGGCAGGTAGTAAGCCAAGACGCGTGCACGACGAATGGCACTTGCCGGGAGGGGAGCAGCTTTTTCGAAAAAGGGGCCAGGTTTACTCCTGCGCTTTATTTCGCCAAAAACAGATACTTCCGTTTCTGGGCTGCAAGGATGTACATCCGGCCGATCACGGTTTTCCAGATAGTGAAGTAATGGATTGCTTTCTGGAGAATGTCGTAAATGTTTCCGTCTGTAATAAAGAGGGTCAAATCCGTCAAAGGGACGTCTCGCTTCGCGGAAGCCCTGAACCATATAATGTTCAAGCGCATCCAATCCGGCTTTGGCGACGTCTGGGTAAGAGCGCAGATAGAATTCCGGATCAAACTCGGGAATTGGACGCAGTGGTGTGTTATGACGGTTCAGCAAATAGTGGGCGAGGGCTGGCATCCGTTCGGGAACGCGGTAAGTTCGGGCGTACCATATGGGATCGAACCATGCGATCGGACGCCGTCCTTCGCGTTCTCCGCGAAGAATATAGTGAAGTAATGGATCGCCAATAACGTCACGATTCTGGCTGAGATACCAGTGAGGGTCAAAAAAAGCATTGGGTTTGCGGCCTTCGCGCCATCCATGCTGGTGGTAATGACGCAGGACTTCGGTTCCGAATGCTTTCAGATCCGGGTTGGATTGCAGGTAATAGAATGCGTCAAACAGCCCCGAATGCCCGAGGATCTGCAGAGGCGATGCATCGACCGGGAAAAGCGGTGATTGTGAATCTTCGACAGGGGAATGTGAAAACGCATTCGGCATATGCGGCATTTTTACGTTTTTTTAACTTTATTCAAGCCGTTAATTCATCGTCAATCCAAAAGGATTTGCTCGTATTGTCGGGCAGTGTCATATCGTGGCGCCAGGAAGGTAATGCTGCCTTCCATCGTGGCATCAGAGGCAGGTTAACGATGGGCATCAGCGTGTTACCGATTGTCGTGGATGGTCCGGCTCATGAGCACCGGACCGTGTGCCTTGAGGGCGGTCTTGATCTGGAATGTGGTGTGCATCTGGCATCTCTGGAGGTTGCCTATTGTACATATGGCACGCTCTCGCCGACGCGCGACAATGCCATTCTGGTCTGCCACGCCTTAACGGGCGACCAGTATCTTGCGGAACAGCACCCCCTGACCGGAAAACCCGGTTGGTGGAGCCGCATGGTAGGGCCCGGTCTTCCGATTGATACGGATCGTTATTTCGTGGTGTGTTCCAATGTCTTGGGGGGCTGCATGGGCACGACGGGGCCACGATCGATCTGCGCCACAACGGGAAAAGCATGGGACAGTGCGTTCCCGCCCATCACCATGCACGACATTGTGGCTGCTCAGGCCAAGCTGATCGACCATCTGGGAATTGGTCGTCTGTTCGCCGTTATTGGTGGATCAATGGGCGGAATGCAGGCGCTGACCTGGGCTGCGGATTTCCCGGACAGGGTGTTCGCTGCCATGCCGATTGCAACGTCTCCTTTTCATTCCGCTCAGAATATCGCGTTTAATGAAGTCAGCCGGCAGGCTATTTTTGCCGATCCCGACTGGCATGATGGCCACTACAGGGATTTCGATGCCATACCGGCTCGTGGGCTCGGGGTTGCGCGGATGATGGCGCATATCACCTATCTGTCGGAGGAGGCGCTCAGCAGGAAGTTCGGGCGGCGGATCCGGCATGACGCTGCCACAGCCGTGCCTGCGTCCAGCAGCCCGTCTCTGTTTGGCGAGATGTTCGAGGTCGAGAGCTATCTGCGCCATCAGGGGTCGTCGTTTGTGCGCCGTTTCGATGCCAATTCCTATCTGACCATCACACGTGCGATGGATTATTTCGACCTGGCGGCTGAACATGATGGCGATCTGGCTAATCCGTTCCGGGAATCGCAGACGCGTTTCTGTGTCGTATCCTTCAGTTCTGACTGGCTTTTTCCGACGTCTCAGTCGCGCCTTCTGGTGAGGGCACTCAATCGGGCAGGGGCAAACGTCTCGTTCGTCGAGATCGAGAGCGATCGTGGTCACGACGCCTTTCTGCTGGAAGAACCGGATTTTGACAGGACAATCCGGGGCTTCATCAATGGCGCTGCCGAGCATGCAGCCCTTCTGGCGGGGGAAGGCTGATGCGTGTTGACCAACGCCTGATTGCCGAAATGATTGCGCCTCGATCGCGCGTTCTGGATGTCGGAAGCGGAGACGGCACACTCATCGACTATCTGTACCGGACGCGCTCGTGCGATGCCCGCGGCATTGAAATCGACATGCAGAACGTCACGCAGTCCGTTGCGCACGGTTTGCCTGTCATGCACGGCGATGCGGACCATGATCTGGCGGATTATCCGGATGGTACGTTCGATTATGTCGTGCTGCAAAGAACTCTTCAGGCTGTCGAGCGTCCGCGGGAAGTGTTGAAACAAATGCTCCGGATTGGCCACCATGCAATTATATCCTTCCCGAATTTTGGACACTGGCGACTAAGACTTCAGCTCCTGACAACAGGGCGCATGCCGATGACGCCTGTCTGGAGTACACCCTGGTATTCGACGCCAAACATCCATCCCTGTACGATCCGTGACTTTCTCGTCCTTTGTGAAGAAGAGGGATATGTTGTCCAGCAGTGGCTGGCGATTGATGAAGATGGTGCCAGAGCGCCCTGGCGCCGGTCTATCAGACTTGCCAATCTCTTCGGAGAGCAGGCGATGTTCCTGTTGCGACGAGCAGAGCCCTGACCGGGTTCAATCGTTTGCAACCTTTCCTTCGAGCAAAGGTTTGAAGTCACAGGCCTGATGAAGGTCTTTCACTATGAGAGCGGAGTGCAGGATTCATGAGCGAAATTCTTCAGGCCATCGCATCCCGTCGTGCGACCAAACATTTTGATCCGAAATATCAGATCACGGATGCCGATCTGACGGCGATTTTGGAGGCAGCCCGTTATGCGCCAACTGCGTTCAATATCCAGAACTATCGTTTTCTGGTTGTGCGGAATCCGGAGCAGCGTCGCAGAATTCGTGCTGCCGCGTGGGATCAGCCGCAAGTCGAGGAAGGTTCTGCACTGATCATCATGTGTGCCGACATCAAGGCGTGGGAAAAGGATCCTGCGCGTTACTGGAAAGACGCGCCGGAAGCCGTGCGGGAAGGATATGTCGGCATGATCCGCTCTTATTATGAGGGGCGTGAACAGGTGCAGCGGGATGAAGGGTTTCGGTCCTGTGGTCTGGCGGCCTATGCGCTTATGATGGCTGCGTCGGCATACGGCCTTCAGACGTGCCCGATGGACGGGTTTGATTTTGTCCGGGTCGGGGAAATCATCAATCTTCCATCGGATCATGAAATTGTGATGTTTGTCGCGCTCGGACGTGAGGCATCATCGCCACGGCCGCGCGGTGGCGTCTTGCCTCTTGATGCACTGGTTCAATACGACAGCTTCGCCTGATGGCAAAATTCAAGAAATAGCAATGGTTTTTCACAGAATGCCATTGCTGTATCCTTGCAATGGGACAAGTGCTGTCCTACATCCCTTGAGCACTTCAGGGCATTTTCTGAAATGTGACGATGACTTCGTGATCCTGCTTGTTCTACGGACAAATCAGGCAAGAGGTGATCTGCAATAAAAACCTGCGGCCAATTGGCCGGGTGGGATGTATAGCGGTGCGGTTAACTGAGCATGACCTTGCCGTCTCAAAGGAGAGGTCCATGACCAGTTTCGCCGAACTCAATCTTGCCGAGCCAATTCAGAAGGCTCTCGCGGAAGAGGGTTACACCACCCCGACGCCAATTCAGGCCGGAGCTATTCCCTATCTTCTGGAAGGTCGTGACCTTCTGGGACTTGCCCAGACCGGTACTGGCAAAACTGCAGCATTTGCGCTGCCGATCCTGAACCATATCTTTTCAAACCGGCGTCCTGCTCCCCCAAAGGGTGTTCGGGCTCTGGTTCTGGCGCCAACGCGCGAACTGGCCTCCCAGATCGGCGAAAGCTTCGCCGCTTATGCGCGGCACATGAAGTTTTCCTACGCTGTCGTGTTCGGCGGTGTGGGGCAGGGACGGCAGATTGAAGCGACGCGCCGCGGCGTTGACGTTCTCGTGGCCGCGCCGGGCCGTCTGCTTGATCTGATCGGGCAGAAGTATATCGATCTCTCCAGTCTTGAAATCCTCGTGCTGGATGAAGCCGACCGGATGCTGGACATGGGCTTCGTGCGCGACATTCAGCGCATTATGGCTCTCTTGCCCAAGCAGCGTCAGACGTTGCTGTTTTCAGCCACCATGCCGCCATCCATCAGCGATTTGGCTCATTCCCTTCTGAAGGACCCGGCGACCGTTCAGGTGACCCCTGAATCGAGCACAGTTGATCGTATTAATCAGGCTGTCATGTTTGTCGACTCTGACAGCAAGAAAGACGCTGCTCTCATGCTGCTCGAAAGCCCGAGCGTTGCGCGGGCCGTGGTCTTCACGCTGATGAAGCACGAAGCCAACAAGGTTGCAGAATTCCTAAACAAAAACGGCATTCGGGCCGAAGCCATCCACGGCAACAAGTCTCAAGGTGCTCGTGAACGCGCCATGGCGGGTTTCCGTAGCGGTGCCATCAAGGCATTGGTTGCCACGGACATTGCTGCGCGTGGCATCGACGTGGACGAAGTTAGCCATGTCTTCAATTATGATCTGCCCAACGTTCCGGAATCCTACGTGCACCGTATTGGTCGGACGGCGCGTGCAGGACGTGAGGGCTGTGCAGTGTCGCTGTGCGATGCCGAACAGCGCGCATGGCTCAAGGATATTGAAAAGAAGATCGGCAAGCCTATTCCCGTCGTGACCGATCATCCCTTCCATTCCGAAGAGGCGCGCCTGTCCACACAGCGTCCTCCTGTTCTTGGCGGCGGTCGTGGCGGCGGCGGAGGCGGGCGCCGTCGTTCGGGACCGCCCTCCGGCGGTCGTCCGGGTGGCGGTCGTGGGGGGGCTCCCAGCCGCGGCGGCCCCCGTTCCGGCCCTCGCTGATCTGTTTTTATAACCGGAGGGTTCGAAGAACCCTCCGGTTATAAGGCCCTGTCTGTGATCCCAACCTTCATCTTGTTGGTGAGGGATGGATGATGACGCAGGCTAAGCATCTTTGATGGTCAACGGGCTTGGTAACCAGCTTAAAACCTTTTCCCGGACTGTGAATTTCGAAGTCTTCACTTCCTGCTGGTGGGAGCAAGGGCGTCTCTCACAAGACTGGCTAGGACAAGCTGTCAGAGCTGTCCCACAAGGGCAGGCATGCCTGATGGACGATAAAGTTCACGAAAGCAAAAGCGGCAGGAAGATGAGACGATCCCTGCAACAGATCATCTCATTCTTTGACTACAAATCGCATATTTCTATCGACCGGAAATTCAGACTGATCCGGAAATGGAAAGCAACCGATGCCGCGCCCAATGACGGCGCCAGAGTGAGCGGAGGGCTTCTGGAGAAAACCAATCCGGCCGCAACGGGCTGGCCGGCATATCCAGAAATCCAACGCCGGAAAGTCTGCTATCCGGTCGTGTGTCGAGCATGTCTTTGCTGATCAGAAGCCACAGACAGGATTGTTCATCCGGACAGTGGGCATAGCTTGACACCATAAGGATCGAGCTGGCCAATATCGTATCAAAGAAACCAGTCTGCTTGATGATTCATCGCCCAACCATCACAGAAAACCCTCCAAGTCGTCGCATTCATTGTGATGGAAGGCTGCTTTCAACCAGAATCGTTTTCTGTCGGTCGATGGTCCACAGGTGATGGCTGGACAGAGCGTCCCAGTCGAAAGCCTGTCCATGTGTAGGCAAATCATATGTGCCGACATGGATGAGGCGTCCACCAGCGTCTGGGAGGGCGAGGGCATAGAGACTGGGTGCGTCATGCCCTGTGACGTAGAGGCGTCCGTCCTTGCCCCAGTGTCCGCCCGATGCGCTGTGATGACCGAAGCTGTCAAGAACGTCTTCAGGGAACAGCCACTGTTCCTGCGGGACGAAATGAGGGTCCATTCGCACAAGCAGCGTAGAGCGATGGTCCCGCGGTGTTTCACCGCCATCGCCGTCGTAATTTGCGAAACACGCCCACCAGCTTCCATCATGCCAGTCGATCCAGGTGAGCGATCCGCGTCCGGGACCGAAACTATGGCTGCGGATGTGATGCATGGTTTTTGTGTCGAACCACTCGACCGAACTCCACATCGGAACATTAGGATAGTTCGACATCGCGCAGACCAGTTCGTTGCCTCGCGTTTCGCAACTGTTGATATGGATGAACACCCTGCGATCGCCCGACCATAATCCGACGCGCTGGCCTGTTCTGCGGTCGTATTTGCCGATTGTGCTGTTTTCGATGGCGTAGAGAAACCGGGGATCGTTGGCGACACCCTGCGTGGCTTCCCGTGCCGGCACGGTGCGCAGGATCTTTGCCGCACCCAGCATGGGGGCTGCCTCCTGAGCGAGGGCTGGTGCACTGACGGACGCGGTGAGGAGAAGGGCGAAAAATGACGGAACAAGCATTTTCATGAGATCAGAAATCCGGCTGGAAGCGAAGGCCGAGCCAGACACTGCGTCCGGCGGGATGACGGTCCTGGATCAGATTTTCACGTGGTCCCATTCGGGTCTCGTAACCCTCTCCCGTCAGGTTCTGGACCTGACCGGTAGCGGAAAGCCATTTGTAGAAGCGGTAGCTGACCTGAAGGTCGAGCTGTCCGCGCTCTTGAAGCCACATGTCCTGCCAGCTTGCCGTGCCGGACGTGGAATAGAGGGACTTCCCGATCCGGTTATAGGCAACGCGCGCCTCAAGACGTTTGTCGGCGTAAAACAGCGAGGCGTTATAGATATGGGAAGGCTGGTTCGAGAGACCGTGCACCCTGCGCTGGGTGCTATCATCCATGGTTTCTTCGTAGAATCCCTGAAGGAAGGTCGCGTTGAAAGAAATGCCAAAATTCTTCAGAATTCCGGGAAGAAAGCCGAAACGCTGACGCATGAACTGCATTTCGACGCCACGCATGCCCGCACCGGAGGCGTTGAGGGGTTCGGAGACGACGGCGGCGTAAGTGCTCCCGTCCATCACGACGTTTCCGTATGAGGTGCGGGTATAAATCTCATCGTGAATGTCTTTGTAGAAGATCCCGACCGTTACGAGAGTATCCTTTTGCGGGTACCACTCATAAGACAGGTCGTAATTCCAAGAATGACGGGGTTTTAGGTTCGGGTTGCCCTGGGAAATATTGACGGTCGCGCCGTCGAACGTGGTGCTTGTCGCGGCACCGTAATCTCCATAATTCGGTCTGCCGACCGTTTCGGTGAAGGCCGCGCGCAGCTTCATTGTGGGGCTGACGTTGAAAGTGGCCAGCACTGAGGGGAGGAGGTAATCGTAACCGGCCCCTCGTGTTTCGAACTGGTAATCGGTGACGCCGGAGTTCGTCATGCCGTTGAAATTGCCAATATCGGCGCGAGTGTGATCCCAACGAAAGCCACCCTGAAGCGAAACGTAGCGGTTGTGCCAACCAGTCTGGAAGTAGGCGGCTGTGATGGATTCCTGAAGATGATAGTATGCGGGTTTGGTCGTTGAGGTTGTGTTGGTTGTCTTGAAAAGAGATTTGTTGTTCAGGAGCTTGTTGAGGGCTTCCTGGTAATTGAAGATGGGAAATTTCAGCCTAGGAGCAGATTCCATCGTCAGGACCTTGCTCGCAAGTACCTCGTTCATGTTCCCGATTTCAGCGGCGGTTATGGCGTCTTTCGGGATATACTGGGTATAAGTTTGGCTGTTGTCGACATGAGTCATCGTCTGGGTGACGCCCGCATTCAGCCAGAAACCATGCCCGACGTCCCATCGCCAGTCGCCCCGCAGAAACCGGACGTCATTCTTGACGTGAAAACCATAAAACCGCCAGTAGCGCGGGTTGTAGTTATTGGCGTCATTGGCTGCGGAGAGGTCATTCAGGGCGATGACCGGAGCACCATTGTTGACGGAATAATTATACCCGTATGCAGGCTGGTATGTCGTCTTGTTCGTATTTTCGTTCATTCCAGTGTTGTATTTGATCATGGTACGATAGCTGTCGTCCCAGGCGATGGAGTCCGATGCGAGGAAGTTCAGGTGCATCCGGTCGTTGATGTCGTAATGGATCTTGCCATTGACGAACCATGTCCGCTGCGTCTCGGGCTGTTGCGTGATTCCGAACTGATACTGGCCAGTCGTGACGGAACCAGTGTCGGGTGTCGCGCCCTGAGTCCATGTGCCTGAGGGCATCGAGAGCGCTTCATTACGCGTTTCCTGATCGAGTGTGTGGAAATATCCGCCGAAAACCGACAGATCGAAGCGGCTGGACGGACGATACTGAAATTTGCCGGTCAGGCTGTAGCGGCGATAGGCATCATCGAACGCGTAGTCCTGCGAACGGACGGGAACAGCACTCCCTTTTGCGGCTTGTGCGTCCGTGTTGGTAGGGGAGCCGACGGATGCGCCCGAGGCACTGTAGTAGTTCCAGCCATCACCCGTCGTATCGCCCGGCAGGATAGCGTGCGATGCGGAATGCAGTTCCTGATAATTGCCGGAAAGGACGAAGCCGAATTCCTTGTTCCTGCCGAACACGCGCGTCAAGGCGCCGTCAACACGCCAGTTTTCGTGCCTCGGCTGGACGACGCTCCCGGCAAGATTGTTCCATCCGCCGAGAAGCTGCGTATCGAAGCTGTTGCCGTAATCGAACGCGCTTTTCGTCACCATGTTGACCTGACCGCCGATCCCTTGCGGATCGTTATAGGCATCCACAGTTTTAAGAACCTGAAGCTCGCCGAGCATCGACGATGGGATCAGGTCGAGCCGTGCGCCGCGATAGGTATTGTTGGCGCTTGCAAGCTGGGCGCCGTCGATGGTGATGAGGTTGTAGGAATTGTCGAGACCACGGATCGTGATGTTTTCGATGTTGTTGTCGGACCGGTTGTCATCCGTGCTTGGCATGACTGAAATGCCAACGATGCGCCGGGCCGCTTCTACAACGCTCAGATCCGGCACTGTGCGCATCTGGGCCGCGCTGAGCGTATCGACGATCTGGGAAGCGTAGCGTTTGGTCGAGGTGTTGTCTCGTTTTCCGGTGACATTCACATTCTCGCTGACGGTTGCGTCCCGTGCGAGTTGGCGGGTAGAGGCTGTTTTGATGCCGGCTGCGGCGGCTGTCTTGCGCAGACCGATGACGATCAGCCGATCATGCGTAGAAATTACCTCAAGTCCGGTCCCGGCCAGGAGTTTTGCAAGGGCAGCTTTGCTGTCCATGCTCCCGTAAACGGCATTTCCGGTAATGGATTTCTGCACGGGATCGGCAAGGATGATCTGCATATTGGCCTGACGGCCATAGGCGACAATCGCGCGGGAGATCGGCATACGCCCGATACTGAAAGCAGTCGACTGTCCGAAGGCCCTGTGGGGTACGAAACCGCTGGCGAGGCAGGTTGTCGAGAAGGCAAGCGCAGAAAGAAATCGTGTATGATGGATAAAGCGAGACACAGCAGGTTCGATCCCCGTTCGACTACGTTCGCTTAAAAGATGTAAAAGATCGAAAAATCCGCCGTTATGTTTGTGTGAAGCTTTTATTGCGCCATGCATTCATGGTCCTGGTCACGAAACTGCAATATTTTCTTTGGAAATACTAAGACGAACCCCAAATATCTCCCTGAGAACACGGGCGAAACCCAGAGGGTCGTCCAGCATGAAGATACCGCTGATTTTTCGGTGGGCGCATGCGGAACTGGTCAGGATGATTTTGCGGGAATTGTAACGGTTCAGTTCAGAGATGGCGTCCACGACGTCGACGGACTGGAATTCGAGTTTTCCCTCACTCCACGCGACGGCACGCTCCATGTCCTCATCACAGAGGCTTGTAACAGTAACGGAATGGGGGGTGGTTCGGATCCAGTCCTTTGCGTGAAGACTACGTTCCCTGCGCTCTTGCTGGCAGTGACTGAGGGCATGGCCTTGCAGAACAAGCGCATCGCTCTCGGCTCCGGCCGCGTGCGCGATCAGCTTGCTGGAGGGCTGTAAGGCAATGGAGAGGCCGTTCATGTTGATGGGCAGGGAAATGCGAAGAGTTGCCAGACTCAGGCGCCCCGTGAGCAGGTCGAATTCAGGGCGATTGGTGTGGCTGCGGACACGCAGGATCGTTCCTTGATCGAGAACGATTTCGCCGCATTCCGGTTGCGTGATGTGCATCAGTCCGGAAGTCGCATGGTATATTTCCGAGGCATCTGCGGAACGGCGCGGAAGTAGCACTGTTCCTGCAATCCCGGCAGCCACGGCCGTGCGGAAAAGCGCGCGTCTCGTAAGGCGGGATGGCGGGGCAGCAGCAGCAGGCAGCGGCGTACCCTGAAGCGCGGCCATGCGGCCTGCGGATACCCAGAGACTTTGCGCGCGTGCGAAGGCTCCGCGATGGCGCACGTCACTTGTGAGCCAGCGCTGAAGCGCGGCGGCATCGGAAATATTCAGCGGGGCATTGTCGAGGCGTGCGACCCAATCGAAGGCGACCGCATCAATCGAGCTTATGCTCGTGTCATCATGGCTCAAAGGAGGGGCGTAACCTTCTTCATCGGAACGGGGCGTGTCTTTGGCGGCGTCGTCCGGTCGTCGCGGAATAGTCGGCTTAGTGCCCGCAAACCACGGGCGACCTGTTTTTCGACGATATTTTCCGAGATGCCGAGCCGTTCGGAGACCTGACGTTGTGACAGCCCTTCCAGTTTCCTCAGCAACAGCACCTGACGGCAACGCTCTGGCAGGTTCTGCACCATGTGATGCAGCCGTTCGAGTTCCTGCCGGGCCTCGATCGTCCGGTGAGGGCAGGCAGTATCGTCCGCGAGATCATGGATGTCGAATTCTGCCAGCGCCGTGATGGAGACGACCTTTGCGCGGCGATACTGCTGCAGGACGATATTGCGGGCGATCCGGAAGAAATAGGCTCTGGGGGTCTGTATTGCTGCGACTTCAACATCAAGAAGAATGGCGTAACATTCCTGAATGACGTCGTCCGTGTCGATGTCACGAAAGGCGCGCAGCCAGCGGCGTACGTCCGGTTCGTGAGGCAGGATCTGCTGCGACATCCAGACGATCCTGTCATTGCAATGGAAATCCAAGACTGACACAGCTCCAAAAAGTGACGTCATGACAGACCGGCTATGCCCGTTCCGAGCTAGGCCGGTTTCAGCCAGCCGGCGGGGGAGGGACGGACGAAGGAAGAGACGGGGAGTGCGCGGCCGGAACGGTCCCGGCGGAGGAGTCATATCCGGGGCTTTCTGGATCGGCCGGATCGGGCTGTACTGATGTCTCGGGTGGCAGTGTGCTTTCCCGCCATGCCCGATACACAAGATCGCGCAGCATGGCGGAAGCAGCGGCCGTACGCTCGTAAACCAGTTGACGTGCGGCCTTGTTCTGCGGGTCCTTCAGTGCGCCTGACTGATCGAGAGCATAGACCGTTTCGACATCCCGGTGTGACCGCGCGAGATAGGCAAGAACGAGATCGAAGACATCGCCGTTCTGATGCCCCAATGGTGCGAGATGCTGTTGCACGTCCTGTTCGGTCAGGTTGATCATCTCGATATAATCAGACTCGAAGCGGCCATGGATATTATGGTCACGGGTGTAATGATGCGGGTTGGCACCAACCCAACCATCATGATGGATCGTGACATGCAGTGGTTGCGATCCGTCGGCGACGTAATGCCCCATCCATGCCACCATGAAGGCAGTATCGATCTGAAGGGCTGAGGGATCGTGTCCGGTAGCCTGTATTTCGCGGATCGCACGCATATCCGCGACGAGGTGTTCATATCCTTCGACCACGGCGTAAGGTAATGTGCCGACCCAGCGGACGTTCATGCGTTTCGCCTGGGGCGATCCCAGAGCTTCGAGACGCTGATGTTCGCGGTACAGGGCAAGAATAAAGGCGACGCGCGAGCGGGGGACTGTTTTCAGAAAAGCGGACTGTTCGCGAAACCAGCCATGATTGGGGTCTTCGGCCATCTTGGAAAACGGTTCGCTCGCGGCTCGCCAGCTATCGGGAACACTGGCCGAGTCCGCAATCAGCGAGATTTGTTTTTTAAGATAGATCGGCCCGTCGTCAGGAAGGGCATTGACTGCGGCGCGGTCGATAACAGAATGCGCTTTCTCGCCCCAGGCGTAGGCCTTGAGAGAAACGCAGGCACACGCGCTCAGAATAACAAAGCATAAGATTTTGCGTAATAGCACGGGAGGACGGTCCGATCGGGCGTTTTATAAAACGCCTTGTAGGGAGTGTCCGACGATATGTGTGTGACGGTTTGATGATTGTTCTTTTGGATCTGTAACGTGTGTGAATGGCTTTACGTGGTGAAACAGCCATCACCGGATCAAGGAAATGCGTGGTCCATTCTGTTCTTGATCTTCCGATACTTCTTCAGCACGAGCATGCCTGTCAGGGGAGGTCTGCCTGAAGGGCTGAGAGGTCAATACTCACCCTTTTTCAGGACGTCCCTGTCAATATCAGTGATGCCAGCAAGCGAGTCATTCCGCTTGTTTGGATACATCCTCTGTAGCTATGTATGCGGCTCCTCCCTGAATGCGAGACCGTGCCGACGTGAACGGCCCGACCGGTCGTCGTTCGGGCGCAAAGTGTTGCAGGCCGACCGGTTGGTCCATCGCGATGTATACGGCCTCAACACCGCCGCGGGCATGGTAGGTTTCATGCCAGAAACCTGCACCTGCCGACATCTCACGCATACGACGCCACCAATCGGCATGTAGGCTCAGGACCTATTAATTTATTGAACTGAGCGAGAGGTTGTGATTCACAGGCTTACCGATGGAGGGTAGGCCTGTGAGTGAGGTATTTTTGTTGTCTGAGCGCCAGAT
>NZ_JABCQO010000016.1 GCF_015244675.1 Gluconobacter cerevisiae
TCCTCAATCGCTTCACAGCGCTCGGAATCCCTCTCACACACGCGGTCGCGTAATGGAAAACTCTATAGCGGCCTCGTCACGCCAATAGACCGAATTGTGCAACAGAGCCCCCAACAGGCTGTCTACTGGTTTGGGGGTACGTGATGAACGCACTTGCTCAACTGGGGATGGTATCGGAACTCCCGAGAGATATCCAGAACAGCGCTGCTCACTTCGTCGAAGATGAGCGCAAGGATTACTTCATTGAGCGTGATGGCGAGCGGTTTGCTGGCAATCACCTGCTGATCGATTTCTGGGACGCCCGGAATCTCGATGATCCGATGCGGATCGATGAAACGCTGTGCGAAGCTGCGGTTGCGGCTGGCGCGACGATTCTGCACAGCCATTTTCATCACTTCACGCCCAATGGCGGCGTGTCGGGTGTGATCGTGCTGGCGGAAAGCCATATCTCGATCCATACGTGGCCGGAACGGAATTACGCCGCTGTGGACGTGTTCATGTGCGGCGCATGTGATCCGAACCTGTCGATTCCGGTAATGCAGCGCCTGTTCCAGGCCGGCCGGATCGAGGTCGACGCCGTGCGGCGCGGCCGCGTGCAGGACAAGGCCGTCAAGGCTGCCTGAACTGATGAAAGGGCCGGGTCAAACCGGCCCTTTTTCAATATACTCCGACAAGGAAACGATGATCCATGGCTGAAACATGGCTCAACGAGACACTGTACCCGGACTGGGGACAGCGCTTTCTCGTTACGCGTGAGCTCGCACGGGTAAAATCCGATTTTCAGGATGTGGTGGTGTTCGAAAGCTCCAGCCACGGTCGCGTGCTGGTTCTCGACGGCGTCATCCAGATCACCGAGCGTGACGAGTTCGTCTATCAGGAAATGCTGACGCATGTGCCGCTACTGGCGCATCCCTGTGCAAAGCGCGTTCTGATCATCGGTGCGGGTGACGGTGGCGTTCTGCGTCGCGTGTTGCAGCATGAGACGGTCGAGAAGGCTGTCATGGTCGAGATCGACGGTGCGGTGATCGAGCTGTCCAAGCAGTATCTGCCGAACATTGCCGGGGATGCCTGGAATGACCCGCGGGCCGAGGTCATTGTCGGCGACGGCATCGACTATGTGGCGAAAGCGGCTGATGGGTCGTTTGACGTGATCATCGTCGACAGCACCGATCCGATCGGTGTGGGCGAAGTGTTGTTCACGGACGAGTTCTACAGCAACTGCGCGCGCATTCTTTCGGACGAAGGGCTGATCGTGAACCAGTGCGGCGTGCCGTTCATGCAGGCGGATGAACTGCATGAGACGAGCCTGCGCCGTGCGAAGTTCTTCCCGCATGTGGGTGCGTATGTGGCGGCTGTTCCGACCTATGTTGGCGGGTTCATGACGCTGGGTGTGGCCTCCAAGGGGCAGGCGCCGAACACGCAGACGGTGGAGCAGATCCGCGCCCGTGCAGACGCTGCGAAGATTGTGGGAACGACGCGCTATTGGACGCCGGAGATCCATGTTGGGTCGTTCAATCTGCCGCCCTATATTGCCGAGCATCTTCCGAAGACCGGAAAATGATCTCGCGCCTGCTCCTTCGATGAAGGGGCGGGCGGTTACAGCTGCTCTTTCAGGCTGTTGTTGATCCGTTCCAGAAGTGTTACGAGAATATCGCGTTCAAGGGGTGTAAACCCCTTGAGTGCTGCGTCTGTTAAATGTTCCATTATTGGAACAATATTCCAGCTTTTCCGCTGGCCGTCCGGTGTTAGTGTGACCTGTGTGCTGCGACGGTCTGTGGGGTCTGGCTTGCGCTGGATCAGGCCGTCGCGCTCCATTCGGGCGAGAAGTGTCGTCATACCCGGTTGTTCGATATCCGCAAAATCCGCGAGGGCTTTCTGATTGAGTGCTTTTCCGTCCTGCAGGGCCTGCAACACGGGGAGCTGACCGATCCGGAGGCCTGATTTCTTGAGGTCGCGTTCCAGCAAGTGCGTAAAGAGTCTGGTGGTGCGTGTGGTCAGGGCGCTCAGGGGCGACGGGGCGGTCATGCGGATTCCGGGGATCATGTGGATGAAATACATAACATGTTATGTATTCGGAAAATGAAAAACCCGGCTGGCCCTTGCGGGGCCTCACCGGGCTGAAAAATCAGGGCGTCATCTTGGCCAGAGGCGCGACGCAGCGGTGTTCGCGGTAAAGCGTCCATTCGTCGCAGATCTGGTTGGGGGGAAAGGTGCAGGTGCCGGTTTCGCCGCCTGGCGTCCGGACATCGCCGTGTCGGCCGCCCTGCTGCGTGCAATAGACGCTGGCGGGGTTGGGGATGCCGATCAGGCGGGTGCGCGGATTATGCTGCGGATGGGACGCGCAGGCAGACACCGTGCCGCACAGGAGGGTGATGGCGAGGAGGCGTTTCGTGCTTGAAAGCTGCATTGTTCAGGGAGCCCTTTTCTTCAGGAAGCGGACGCTGCGTTCCTTGATGTCCAGTTCTTTTACAGCGTTTGCGAAGACCTCGAAATGCGGGGTCCTGAGGTGCTCTTCGAAAGCCGCGCGGTCGGTATAGACTTCCACCAGAATGACGGTGTCGGCTTCCGTTTCGGGGGAGAGGACCGTGAAGCTGTGGCAGCCGGATTCGTCGGCGATGGAGCGTTCGCTGTCATAGGCGCAGGCTTTGAGAAATTTGTCATAGGTTGCCGGTGTGGTCTCGAATTCGGCAATGACCGTTAGTTCGCCAGCCATGGAGTTCTCCTTTGTGCATTTAAGGTCTCGGGACACAACGCGGGAGCGATCGTAACGATTGCGGAGTTTTTCGGAAACTGGCAGGATTGAATTGATCGACACGGGAGAGATCAGCCGCAAGGCTGGCGCCGAAGGAGCAACCGCCCCGGAAACTCTCAGGCCAAAGGACCGAGGCGGTCAGGACATTCTGGAGAGAGGTGCGCGTGACGCATCCGCCGACGGGATAGCGATCTCAGGCGAAAGGACAGAAGGGGCGACGTTTTTCCGGCCGCGTTCTGCGGAATGCCGGGGGCGTCTGCATCTTCACGTCTTGAGATAGAATGGGCCGGGCTTTTTCGTATGAGCGATTCCCTCCAGCGTACTCCCCTTTACGATCTGAATCTGGAACTTGGCGCGAAGATGGTGCCGTTTGCAGGCTTCGAGATGCCGATCCAGTTCCCTGCGGGGCTGATGGCGGAACATCTGCATACGCGCGAGAAGGCCGGTCTGTTTGACGTGTCCCATATGGGGCAGATCCGTATTGCCGCGAAAAGCGGCGACGTGAAGGACGCTGCTGCGGCTCTGGAGACGCTGGTCCCTGCCGATTATGTCGGACTTGCCGCCGGGCGTCAGCGTTATGGACTGCTGACCAACGAGGACGGTGGCATTCTGGACGATCTGATGGTCGCCAATATGGGCCATGATCTGCTGGTGGTCGTGAATGCCGGGTGCAAGGTTCAGGACGCGGATCGGATCGAGAAGGCGCTGTCTGATCGGTGTGTGGTGACGCGCCAGTTTGATCGCGGTCTTATGGCGCTTCAGGGCCCGGCTGCGGAAGCGGCTCTGGCGCCGCTTTGCCCGGCCGTGAAGGACATGCGCTTCATGGATGTGATCGAGACCGAGCTGGCCACTGCGACTGGGCCCGTGAAGGTGACGGTGTCGCGGTCCGGCTATACGGGCGAGGACGGGTTCGAGATCGGCTGTGCAGGCGCGGATTCTGAAAAAGTCGCGCGTACGATTCTGGCGCAGCCGGATGTGTTGCCGATTGGCTTGGGTGCTCGGGACTCGCTGCGTCTGGAGGCCGGGCTGTGCCTGTATGGGAATGACATTGACGTCACGACCACGCCGGTTGAAGCCTCGCTGGGCTGGGCGATCCAGAAGGCGCGTCGTGAGGGTGGTTCCCGCGAGGGTGGCTATCCGGGTGCTGAGGTCGTGCTGAAGCAGACGCGCGATGGCGTGTCGCGCAAGCGCGTGGGTCTGCTGGCGGAAGGTCGGGCTCCGGTGCGGGCGGGGGCGAAACTCTTTGCCGATGCCGAGGGGCAGAAGGAAATCGGGGTGGTTACGTCCGGGGCGTTTGGCCCGAGCGTGAAGGCTCCTGTTGCGATGGGCTATGTCGCGTCAGATCATGCGGCGCTGGACACACCCGTCTTTGCGGAACTGCGGGGCAAGTATGTGCCGCTGCATGTGCGGGCGATGCCCTTCGTGGCACCCGGTTTCAAGCGCTGAACTTACAGTAGACTTTCAGATCAGGAAAAACAGCAATGACGACCTATTACACGAAGTCCCATGAATGGATCCGCATCGATGGCGAGCAGGCTACCGTCGGCATCACGACGCATGCCTCTGAAGAGCTTGGCGAGCTGGTGTTCGTTGAAGCCAAGGACGAGGGCACGGAAGTTGCCGCCGGTGATGCGGCTGCGGTTGTTGAGTCCGTGAAGGCAGCGTCCGACATCTATGCACCGGTTGCGGGCACGTTGGCTGGCTTCAACGAAGCGCTGTCCGATGATCCGACGCTGGTGGGCCGCGATGCGGAAGGCGAGGGCTGGATCTTCCGCATGACGGTTTCCAACCCGGATGATCTCAAAGGCCTGCTGACGGCCGAACAGTACAAGAGCCTCTGAGGGCTTGAGGGGTCTGCGCTGGCAGGCCCCGTTTTTTCTTTCAGCCTGCCCCAAATTCTTGCCTCCGCTTTTCATGAAATGCCAGAGAACCTGCCTGTGACGACCTTGTGGCCTGCCCAGACCGAAGATTTCAGCTCCCGCCATATCGGCCCGCGCCCTTCCGAAATTGCAGAGATGCTGCGGGTTGTCGGGGCATCCAGCCTTGATGATCTGATTGACCGGACCATTCCGGCCGCCATTCTCGATCGCGGAGATCACGGGATCGGCGCGGCCCTGACCGAGCAGGATGCGCTTGTGCGTCTGCGGCAGATTGCGTCGCGCAATCAGGTTCTGACGTCCATGATCGGGCAGGGTTATTACGATACGGTTCTGCCGCCGGTCATCCAGCGAAACATTCTCGAAAATCCGGCCTGGTACACGGCCTATACGCCGTATCAGCCCGAAATCAGTCAGGGCCGTCTTGAGGCGCTGCTGAATTTCCAGACGCTGGTGGCGGATCTGACGGGTCTGGATATTGCCAATGCGTCCCTGCTGGACGAGGGCACGGCCTGTGCGGAAGCCATGGCGCTGGCGCAGCGTGTGGGTAAGTCAAAAGCCACGGCGTTCTTCGTGGATGCTGACACGCATCCGCAGACGGTTGCCGTGATCCGCACGCGGGCCGAGCCGCTGGGCTGGGACGTTGTGGTCGGTGATCCGGAAACGGATCTGGATGCGTCCTCCGTGTTCGGTGCGCTGCTGTCCTATCCGGGTTCTTCGGGGCAGGTGCGGGATCTGCGCGGCGTGATTGCGGCGCTGCACGAAAAGGGCGCGATTGCGGCTCTGGCCTGTGATCCGCTGGCGCTCGTGGTGCTGGAAAGCCCGGGTGCGCTGGGTGCGGATATCGCGATCGGCTCGATGCAGCGTTATGGCGTGCCGATGGGGGCTGGTGGCCCACATGCGGGGTTCATGGCGACGCGCGATGCGTTCAAGCGACACATGCCGGGGCGTCTGGTTGGCGTGTCGCGCGACAGTGCGGGCAAGCCCGCCTATCGTCTGGCGCTTCAAACGCGCGAACAGCATATCCGCCGCGAGAAGGCCACATCCAACATCTGCACGGCGCAGGCGCTGCTGGCGATCATCGCATCCATGTATGCGGTGTATCATGGTCCGGAAGGGCTGAAGGCGATTGCCGCGCGCACGCACCGGATGGCGGCGATCCTGTCCGCCGGGCTGAAGACTCTGGGCGCGCGCGTCGAGACGGAGGTGTTCTTCGACACGATCACCGTTCAGGCGGGTGCTGCTGCGCCACAGGTTCTGGCGCGGGCCGTGGCTTCGGGCATCAATCTGCGCGATGCGGGGAATGGCCGGATTGGCGTGTCCTGTGACGAGACCACGACGCCGGAAACGATCCGTGCAGTCTGGGCGTCCTTCGCAGGTGAGGATGCGGATCTGGTGTCTGTCGAGCAGGCGCTCGATGTGACGGATGCGTTGCCGGAAGGCCTGTCCCGGACGGCGCCGCTGCTGACGCATCCTGTGTTCCATGCCCATCGTTCCGAGACGGATTTGCTGCGCTACATGCGTGCGCTGGCGGACAAGGATCTGGCGCTGGATCGCACGATGATCCCGCTGGGCTCATGCACCATGAAGCTCAATGCGACGGCGGAGATGATCCCCATCACCTGGCCGGAATTCGCGCGGATTCATCCGTTTGCACCTGCGGATCAGGTTCAGGGTTATGCCGAGCTGTTCACGTATCTGGAGCGCACGCTCTGTGCGATTTCGGGGTATGACGCGGTGTCGCTTCAGCCGAATTCCGGCGCGCAGGGCGAATATGCCGGCCTTCTGGCGATCCGCGGCTATCACCGCGCACGTGGGGATGAGAACCGGGATGTCTGCCTGATTCCGGCCTCGGCGCATGGGACCAATCCGGCTTCGGCCCAGATGGTCGGGATGCGGGTTGTCGTCGTGGCCTGCGATGAGAACGGCAATGTGGATGTCGAGGATCTGAAGGCGAAGATCGCGCAGCATGACGGGCGCGTGGCGGCCATCATGATCACGTATCCGTCCACGCATGGCGTGTTCGAGGAGCGGATTGTCGAGATCTGCGAGCTGGTTCATGAAGCTGGTGGGCAGGTCTATCTGGATGGCGCGAACCTCAATGCTCAGGTTGGGCTGGCGCGGCCGGGTCTGTACGGCGCGGATGTCTCGCATTTCAACCTGCACAAGACGTTCTGCATTCCGCATGGCGGTGGTGGTCCGGGCATGGGGCCGATCGGTGTGGGCAAGCACCTCGCGCCGTATCTGCCGGGGCAGCATGGCATTGCGGTGTCCGCTGCGCCTTTCGGGTCGGCATCCATTCTGCCGATTTCCGCAGCTTACATCATGATGATGGGCGACGAGGGCTTACGTCAGGCGACCACGATGGCGATCCTGAATGCAAACTACATCGCGGCGCGTCTGGAAGGGCATTATCCGGTTCTGTATCGCGGCACGAATGGCTTTACGGCGCATGAATGCATCGTGGATCTGCGGCCGCTTAAGGATACGGTCGGCGTGACGGTGGATGATATCGCCAAGCGTCTGATCGATCATGGCTTCCACGCACCGACGGTCAGCTTCCCGGTGGCCGGGACGTTCATGATCGAGCCGACGGAATCCGAAGGCAAGGGCGAGCTGGATCGCTTCTGCGATGCGATGATCGCCATCCGTGCGGAAATTGCTGAGGTCGAAGCTGGGCATGTTGGGATGGAAGAGAGCCCCCTGCGCTTTGCGCCGCATACGACGGCGGATCTCGCAGGTGTCTGGGAGCGCTCCTACAGCCGTGAGGCCGGATGCTTCCCCGGTGGTGTGAACACGTCGAAATACTGGTCGCCGGTCGGGCGTCTGGACAATGCCTGGGGGGACCGGAACCTTGTCTGTTCCTGCCCGGATATTTCGACCTACGCGGAGGGCTAAACGCGTTTTCGGCCTGATGTTTGAGAAAAGGCGTCTTCCTTTTGGGAGGCGCCTTTTTGCTGTTCGGGCTCTTTTATTGTGATACCCGGCATGGGTTCTTTCTCACAAAGGGGTGAGGTATGGTTTCACGTGAAACACTGCCCGTCTGAGGAAGAAGAGCTTTCGGGTAGTTCCATTGTTGATGAGGAATTTCTCCATGAGTCAGACGGTTCATATCACGGCTGTTATTACGGTCGCGGCGGACCATGTCGCAGCGGCAGAATATGCTTTTGCAGCCTGCATCGTGTCCTCACGCAAGGAAGAAGCCTGCCGCCAGTATGTGATCAGCAGGGACACCGAAAAGGCCGGACGGTTTGTGGCAACTGAAGTCTGGACTTCTGAGGCTGCGTTCGCAGCACATCTGGCGTCGCCGCATTTCAAGGCTCTGGGTGAGGCCCTTGGAAAACTGGGCGCGGAGATCGATATCATGAAGGTTCAGCCGCTTGACGAGGCTGCGGACGCGGTCTGAAGAAGCGGTTTTTGTTTCTGTGGGAATAGGCCCCCATTTCGGGGATCGACTGCTTTGCGGAGCAGCTCTTGAAGACAGGAGAGTCTTTTATGGTTTCGATGGTGACGTTCAAGGTTGACGGGATGTCGTGCAACGGATGTTCGGGCAAGTTGCAGTCCGCGTTGTCCAATGTTCCGGGTGTGTCGTCCGCACAGGTGACGCTTGATCCGGGACAGGCGGCCATTCAGTACGATGAGCAGAAAGTGACGCCGGTTGCATTGCAGCATGTCGTGGAAGATATCGGGTTCGACATCATAGCCTGAGAGGCGTTTGAACGGGCCTGCTGACTATCGTTTGTAATGCGGCAGGCCGAGCCTCTTTATGAGGGCTACGGCACGTAAGCTGAACCCTGCCACGACGGCAATAAGGGCTGCGAGGCTCGTGTTCATGCCCAGCGCTGTCAGGGACACATATGTCCCGGACGACAGGGCGACGGCCGTTACGTAAAGCTCCGGTCGGATGATGATGGATGGCACACCTGCCAGGACATCCCGGAAAATTCCGCCCATGCAGGCGCTGACAATTCCCATGAGAGCCGCGGGAATCAAAGGGATGCCGTGTGCCAGCGCTTTGGCAGATCCAAAGACTCCATAAGCCGCGATTCCGAGACCATCGAACCATTCTACTGCACGGGCCGGCCAAAAACGGGCTGGTGTCAACCAGACGGCAATGGCGGAAAGCAGGCAGGCTGTAATTGGGACGGAGGTGTGCATCCAGAAGACGGGCGCACCGATGAGCAGGTCACGCACCGTTCCGCCGCCGACGCCTGTGATGGCGGCAAAAAACATGAAGGTTACGATGGTCAGGCGCGCCCGTGCCGCTTCTATGGCCCCCGAAATGGCAAAAACGATTGTGCCTGCGATGTCGAGAACAGGCAGGGTGGACGAGGAGAATGCCTGCGGGGAGGGATGGATCATCGGCCGTCTTGGTCAGTGTGTTGAAAACAGAAAAGCCCGGCGCGAAGGCCGGGCTTTCCATAGACGGGATGTTATGACCCGGATTAGACCGAGTAGTACATCTCGAACTCTGCCGGATGCGGCGTGTGTTCGAACTTGTAGACTTCCGGCCACTTGATGTCGATGTAGCTTTCGATCTGGTCCTTGGTGAAGACGCCGCCTTCGAGAAGGAATGCGT
Source organism: Gluconobacter cerevisiae (assembly GCF_015244675.1). GTDB lineage: Bacteria > Pseudomonadota > Alphaproteobacteria > Acetobacterales > Acetobacteraceae > Gluconobacter > Gluconobacter cerevisiae. The sequence goes on from NZ_JABCQO010000016.1 coordinate 9,209, forward strand.
GGTCTTCCTTAAGGGCTTCGAGTGCTTCACGGAGCGAGCCACAGACCGTTGGGATCTGGGACAGCTCTTCCTTCGGCAGTTCGTACAGATCCTTGTCCATGGCATCGCCCGGATGGATTTTGTTGCGGATGCCGTCCAGACCGGCCATCAGCATGGCTGCGAAAGCGAGATACGGGTTTGCCATCGGGTCCGGGAAGCGGACTTCGACGCGCTTTGCCTTCGGGTTGGTCGCATGCGGAATACGACACGAAGCCGAGCGGTTCGCAGCGGAGTAGGCCAGAAGCACGGGAGCTTCGAAGCCCGGGATCAGGCGCTTGTAGGAGTTGGTGGACGGGTTCGTGAAGGCGTTCAGGGCCTTCGCGTGCTTGATGATGCCACCGATGTAGAACAGCGCGTCTTCGGACAGGTCTGCATACTTGTCACCAGCGAAAGTCGGCTTGCCGTCCTTCCAGATGGACTGGTGGACATGCATGCCCGAGCCGTTGTCGCCCGCAATCGGCTTCGGCATGAACGTGGCCGTCTTGCCGTAGGAATGGGCGACGTTGTGCACGCAATACTTGTAGATCTGCATGAAGTCGGCGGACTTCACGAGCGTGTCGAACTTCGTGCCGAGCTCGTGCTGCGACTGTGCGACTTCGTGGTGATGCTTTTCGATCGGCAGGCCCATTTCGCCCATCGTCGAAAGCATTTCGGCGCGCAGGTCGTGTTCGCTGTCCACGGGCGGGACCGGGAAGTAGCCACCCTTGACGACAGGGCGGTGGCCCATGTTGCCTTCCGGGTAGGCCTTCAGGGAGGCGCCGGGGCCTTCGATGCTGTCGAGCTGGTACATGCCGAAGTTCGGGCCTGTGCCGAACTGCACGTTGTCGAAGATGAAGAACTCGGCTTCCGGACCGAAGAACGCCGTGTCACCGAAACCAGCTTCCTTAAGGTAGGCTTCTGCGAGCTTGGCGGTCGAGCGCGGGTCGCGGTTGTAGAAATTGCCCGTCTTCGGATCAATAATGTCGCAGAACAGGATCAGCTGCGGCTTGGCCGAGAACGGGTCCATGACGGCCGTTTCCGGGTCCGGAAGCAGGACCATGTCGGACTCGTTGATGGCCTTCCAGCCCTGGATGGACGAACCGTCGAACATGAAACCTTCAACGAAGGTGTCGTCTTCAATGGTCGAGACTGTCTGGGTCGTGTGGTGCCACTTGCCCTTGGGGTCCGTGAAGCGCAGATCGACGAATTCCGCCGCGTGCTCCTGGATCATCTCGAAGACGCGGGCTACGGCCAGCGGGTTCGGAGCGGGCGGCTTGCCCGACGCTGCCGGAGCAGCCTTGGGCGCTGCGGCCTTCGAGGGGCGGCGCGCCGGAGCGGCCTTCGGTGTCGCGGTAGAGGAAGTGGGGGCTTTCTTGGCCATCGATCTGTCGCCTTGCATCGTGTAAACGGCTGCAAAACGATTAAGCGACAAATGCCCGTCTGTCGAGTATGGGAAATTACGCTATTCTGCGGATTTAGGGTAGAATCTTGCGGAAGTTGATCAAAGTTTTCCGCGTCTGGTTCGGAACGTGCATGGAAAAAAGCATCGATCTTCTTTCCCCGCTGGTGGAACGTTATTTGCGTGAATTTTGCGGTAGCCTGTAGATCGTTGCGCGATATGCATCGGAAAACACGGATGCGGGACTGAAAGGCTTTTCAGGCCCGCATTGGCCTGCAATGGTGAGGGGCTTTGTGTTTTCCGTCTGCTCTGGACCTCATCAATGAAAACTCCGAATCAGTATCTTGCAGGTCTTCCGACGACCATTTTCACGATCATGTCCCAGCTTGCCGTAAAACATGGGGCGATCAATCTTGGGCAGGGGTTCCCGGATACGGAGGGCCCGCAGGATATCATTCAGGTGGCTGCCGAGGCGCTTCAGGACGGACGAAACCAGTATGCGCCTCTGACGGGACTACCGGAGTTGCGGGAGGCCGTGGCGTCTTCCAACCGGCGTTTCTATGGGCTGGAGGTCGATCCAGCGACGGAAGTTGTGGTGACGTCCGGGGCTACAGAAGCGCTGGCGGCGTGCCTCATGGCGGTGGTGGAACCGGGGGATGAGGTGGTGGTGATCGAACCGCTTTATGACACCTATTTGCCAGCACTCAGGCTGCTGGGAGCCGTTCCGCGCTGTGTGCGGCTTCAGCCACCGCACTGGTCGCTGCCGGAAGCGGAACTGCGGGCTGCGTTTGGGCCGAAGACAAAGGCGATCATGCTCAATTCGCCGATGAATCCTTCCGGGAAGGTTTTTGTTCGTGAAGAGCTTGAGCTGATTGCGGAACTGGTGCGGGAGCATGATGCATATGCGATCTGCGATGAGGTTTATGAGCACCTGACGTTTCACGTGAAACATATCCCGCTGATGAGCCTTCCGGGGATGCGTGAGCGGTCTATGCGGATCGGGAGTGCGGGCAAGAGTTTCTCCCTGACGGGATGGAAAGTCGGCTATGTGACTGCACCGGCTGCGCTGGCGTCGGTGGTGGCGAAGGCGCATCAGGTTCTGGTGTTCGCGACTGCTCCGAACCTTCAGCGGGCCGTGGCTTATGGGCTGAACAAGGATGAGAGTTACTATCAGGCTCTGTCGTCCCAAATGGAAACACAGCGGGATTTGTTGCGGGATGGTCTGCACCGTTTGGGCTTTGAGACATTGCCTGCCGATGGGAGCTATTTCATCGTGGCGGATATCTCGCGTCATGCAGAGGGGCGCAGCGATGTGGAATTCGCGCGCTGGTTGGTTGAGCATGCGGGCGTTGCGACAATTCCGGTTTCGGCTTTCTATGATCCTGAAGGGGATACTCCCCCACAGAATCTGGTCCGGTTCGCATTCTGTAAAAAGCCGGAGATCCTGCGAGAAGCCTTGAAACGGCTGGAAAAAGCCCTTTCTTAGAAGCTCGGTTCTGTCATTCGTTTTCTGTCTGGAGATTTTTCATGTCTGTTGCTGCTGATGCTCTGGGCGCTCTTGCGACAACCAATACGCTGTTTTTCGGGCGGCCTGATTCAAAGCTGACTCGTGATGACGCCAAAGCGCTCGTTGATCGGGGGCTTGAGGGTGTGGATGACGGTGAGCTTTTTCTGGAATACCGGGAAAACGAGAGCATCAGTCTGGATGACGGGACGATCCGTTCGGCCAGTTTCAACACGTCTTCAGGATTCGGTTTGCGGGCTGTTCTGGGAACGGAGACGGCTTTTGCCCATGCCGACGATATCAGCCGCGACGCTCTGGCACGGGCTGTCAGCACGGTCGGTGCTGTTCGGCAGGGGCGGAGTGGCGTCATGGTGCCGGGGCCACAGGCGACGAACCAGCAGCTTTATGGGGACTCCCGGCCGCTTGAGGGAACGGATTTTGCGGCCCGGGCTGCGGTTCTGAGTGAAATTGACGCCTATGCGCGGGGGCTGGATTCCCGCGTGGTGCAGGTGAGTGCCGTGCTGAGTTCCGAATGGCAGGCGGTGCAGATCATGCGCCGCGCAGATGCCGGGGGCGATGTGGCGGATTTGCGGCCTCTGGTGCGGATGAACGTGTCGGTCGTCGTGGAAAAAGATGGCCAACGCGAGAGCGGAAGCTGTGGTCTGGGCGGGCGTTACGAGCTTGACCGTCTGCTGGCCCCGGACACATGGCGGGACGCGGTCGACAAGGCGTTGAAGCAGGCCCTGATTACGCTGGATGCCGCGCCAGCTCCTGCGGGCGAGATGGATGTGGTGCTTGGGCCGGGTTGGCCGGGTATTCTGCTGCATGAAGCCGTAGGTCACGGGCTGGAAGGGGATTTCAACCGCAAGGGGACCTCATCCTTTTCGGGAATGATCGGCAAGCGTGTGGCCTCTGCGGGCGTGACCGTGGTTGATGACGGAACGCTGCCTGAATGTCGGGGATCGCTCAGTGTTGATGACGAAGGCACGCCGACGTCCCGGACGGTGCTGATCGAGGATGGGATTCTCACCGGCTATCTTCAGGATCGCCTGAATGGGCGCCTGATGGGAACGAAATCAACCGGAAACGGGCGCCGTCAGTCCTATGCTCATGCTCCGATGCCCCGCATGACCAATACGCTGATGCTCGAAGGGAGTGCCACGACGGACGAGATGATCCGTTCGATCAAGCGGGGACTCTATGCTGTGAATTTTGGTGGCGGGCAGGTCGATATCACGTCGGGGAAATTCGTGTTTGCGGCTTCGGAAGCGTATCTCGTGGAAGACGGGAAAATCATTCGCCCGGTAAAGGGCGCGACCCTGATCGGGAATGGTGCGGATGCCATGAACCAGATTTCCATGATCGGATCTGATGTGGCGCTTGATCCGGGAATTGGAACCTGCGGCAAGGCTGGTCAGGGCGTGCCGGTAGGTGTTGGTCAGCCGACCCTGAAGATATCTGGTTTGACGGTGGGTGGTACGGGCTGATCCGGAACAGTTCGGACTGAAAGACGAAAGCAGTCAGCGATGGGACATAATTACGCAAAGCCGTTAACGGCTGAAGCCCGGATGGAACGGGTTTTCTCTCGCCTTCCCGAGGACTGGAATGTCAAAATGGAGCGCCAGTCGAAAGGGAAATGGTCGGTCATGATGCAGCGTCCGGACGGAATGTTGCATCATGAAACCGCTGATAGTCTCATTGAGGCGCTGGAAGAGGTGTGGCGCGCTCTGAGATAAAGGTGCTTAGAAGCTGCTCTGGGTGGCGAGCATGAAGAAGATCCGGTTTACAGCGGGATAGACCAGAAACTGGATCAGCAGCAGGACCACCATGGGTGCAAAATCCACGCCACCCGTATTGGGCAGGATGCTGCGGATCGGCGCCATGACAGGCTCGACGATCTTGGCCAAGGCGTTGAAAATAGAATAGAAAAAGCGGTTGCGGATATCGAGAACTCCGAAACCGAGAAGCATCGACAGAATGCAATACGCCAGCAGAATCCATACGAAAGCCTGGATCAGCATTAGAATAATGGCGTGCAGGGCAACCATGTAAAACCTCGTCGAATGTCGGTCAGGGCAGCCGAAAGGCCGGTCGGAGAACGCTTGTAGCGATAGCAATAGCACAGAACAACATCCTGCGCTCAGGTCTGCTTGACAGCGTGTGGGAAGAGGAGAACTATCTTTTTGCCGTGGGGCTGTAGCTCAGATGGGAGAGCGCCTCGTTCGCAATGAGGAGGTCAGGGGTTCGATTCCCCTCAGCTCCACCATGGTTTCCGAATTTCCCCTGATGAACATTCAATTTTTGAAAGTTATTCTTTCCTGACCTGCCCCACATTAAAACCCATGTTTGACATTGGGTTTTCGGGGGCTGCGGTGGAACGGAGTTTTCAGAATCATGGTGTTCCCCATGCAGTCTGGTTTTACTGTTAGGGACGCCGTGTGTCTGGGAAGGAAAGGTGTCTGGATTGCTTGGGGGCATGAAGTAAATCGCAAGCTGATGCCGTTTATAGCCAAAAATAGCATTGCAAATGATCTGTCGAAATCCAGGGTCGACAACCTGCTTTGTCTGAAGCGAAAGGCAACAGTAATGTCGTTAGAAAATCTGTGTAACGACAATTTAGAGGAGACATAAACTGGCCCGGATGGGCCAGTTTATGTTCTGGATGTGATGAGAACTTAATAGATTCTGCTTTTTACAAAATCTTTCTATTATTCAGCGGCGTCCGTTACGGTTTCGTTTGAAGGCTTTTTCCCGCGGGTTTTGGCCTGGCTTTTTTTAGCTACAGGTTTTTTTGTAGCAGAAGGCGCCTTCTGCTCTGCTGTAAGTGTCACGGTATCCCAGAGAGGACGAATTTTTTTTCTGGTCGACTCGAGAGGTGGATATCGCGTTTCATCAACTCCCGGGATGGTCAGGTCAAAAAAGACCTGTCGGTCGAGGGTGAAGTGCGGGTTGTAAAATGGATCCGTACGAAGCGTCTTGCCCCATTTTTCAATCATGAACTGTGTTTCATGGAAGAAACGACGTTCGGTTGAAGGACGATCATCACTGCCTCGGCTCAGGCTTTCGTGGTGTTCTGCACAGAAATCAGGAGTCCAAATCACTTTGTAGCCGGCGTCGCGAACCTTCAGGCACAGATCGATATCGTTAAACGCCACCTTGAGATGCTCTTCATCAAAGCCTCCCACGAGTTCGAAGGCCGGGCGACGGATCAGCATTCCGGCTGCGGTTACAGCTGAAATTTCCTGCGGGAAGTAAGCGCGACCGGCATAGCCGCCCTCGTTGCGTGGGATGCCGACATGGGCATGACCAGCAACATCTCCGATCCCAAGCAGGACGCCAGCGTGCTGAACAGTCTGATTGGGGTAGACGAATTTTCCACCAACGATTGCAACTTGCGGATCTGCAAGAGCTTCATTGACAAGAATTTCAAGCCAGTTTTCCTGTTCGACAAAAACGTCGTTGTTCAGGAATAAAAGAAAGTCAGATGTCTCGTCTTTTGCTGCAAAATTGTTGATTCGTGAGTAGTTGAAGGGCTCCTTGACTGTCAGAATTTCGACATTAGGAATTCCGTCGACTCTCTTTGCAAAATCTTCTGCTTCTTTTGTAATCGACCAGTTGTTAACCAGAATGACTTTGTAATTCGGATAACGGGTATATTTCTGGATTGCATCCAGGCATCGGGCCGTTGTTGGAATTTCATCTTTATAAGGAATGATGATTGTGACCGACGGAGACTGGTTGAACTGCCAATCCACGGCATAAAGCGTCATACCCATTTGGGAATCGACATGGGCTGGCAGGTTGCGACGCTCGAGATGGTCGTTCACAGCATTGATGCCAGCATCGATAGCGTAGCGCTTGTTACCAATGTCTGAGGCTGTCGAATTTGCAGTGATACGCCAGTGATACAGAATTTCGGGAACGTGATGGATTTTTTCTGCAGGAATGTGTTCGGAAGCCCGCAGCAGAAAATCATGATCCTGCGCGCCGTCATATTCTTTATTCAGGCCACCGACTTTCTGTAGGGCAGACTGGCGAATCATGACAAAGTGGCAGACGTAATTAACGCCTAAAAGAAGTCTGTAATTCCAGTCAGTCTTGAACGCGGGTTCCCGATAATAACCACTGGCGTCAATTTTATCTTCGTCTGAATAGATCAGATCAGCATGGCTTCTCGTGGCTTCTCTGAGCATATATTCGACAGCGACGTCTGCAAGAAGATCATCGTGATCGAAAAACGCGATCCATTCGCCCTGTGCAGCTTCAAGACCAGCATTTGTAGCAACGCTGATGCCGCCATTTTCTTTCTGGAAAATTGGCTTGATGCGAGCATCCGTTTTGGCAAAATTTTCAATGACGGCGCGTAGTTCAGGGTTTTTGCTGCAGTCATCGACCAGAATGAGCTCCCAGTTCTGCCAGGTCTGGGCACGAACACTTTCGATTGCGGCTGTGAAATCCGTGAGGTTCGGATTCCATACCGGGCAGACAATACTGACCAAAGGATTACCAAGAATCAGATCGTTATCCCGTGTACGATCAACATACTTCCGAAGAATCGGGAAGTAGGCAGTTGCCCAGGAATGGTAATCAGCAATGGTAAATCCGGGCTGCGGAAGAATTTCTCGAACCTTGCGGCGCAGGCGGGTCAGCTCAACATGGAGCGCATCAATCTGATCGATCACGTCGATGATCAGGGACTCGTTTGCATCCGTAACAAAACTGGTCAGGCAGGGACTGTTGGCAACTTCCGTCATGTCCGGAAGAATGTAGAAACGGAATTCCTGCTCGTAGGGTTTGCGATACAGATCCGGCGGCGAAAACTGAAAACCGCAATATGGATCGCAGGAGAGGGCTTTTCCGACGTCGCCTCGATATCTGTTGGCTTCAAGCTGAGCAATTTTCTGACCGTTGCAGGTCACGAGAATCTGCTGGTTGCCCTTCCAGCCCTCGACGGCATTACCGCGGACGACCCAGCCACTCAGGACGCCCTGCTTCAGGCCATCTACGAAAGAATGTGTTTCTACAGGGAGCCTTCCAGAGAAGGAAATATGTTCCAGTTTTTGATTTTGGGAGTAGATTTCAATCTGTTTAAGGCGATTTTTAAAAGTAATGTTATGTTTTTTACCATCAAGAAGACTGGGCGGCATTGGAATATGGAAGCCGGTGTTCTTTGATGGAATTCCGGAAGCATGAACATCTTCACGCAGATCGGTACAATTAAATTGGAGAAATTCCTGGCCATCAGCCAGAGCGTGGAGAAATACAGGTTCTGATGGGTTTTCAGTGTCTGTTGCCCATCCTCTTATACCAGTAACGGAAAATTCATCGATTTGGCATATAATCATTAATTTTCTCCTGACGAACCACTAATGCTTTAAATCATATGTAATATTTTAAGCATAGAATAAAAATTAATCTCTTTCAAAGACTCTCCCGGGAAGATTTTGAATTAGTAAAATATCTAACAGCCGGAACAGATACAGGTTTCCATTACGTGAAGCGCATAACATGTATGGAAAGTTCAAATATTTTTAACACCTATCTGTTTTTCGATACGGATAAAGTTACCGAGGTGCGAAAAGTCCCAGATTGAGATGGTGCCCGTTTGAATAATTGACGCCCTGAAGACGGCCATACTCCACAGCATTGAGACCGTATTTATTCAGCGCCCGTTCAAAGGTGGCTTCGTCTTTGTGATCAATCAGTGCCAGGCTGCATTGCGGATGATTATGCAAATATTCTGCTGCCTCGGCGGGGCCGATGAGTTGGGTGTTGGGTCCTGCAAGGAAAACGAGGCTCGGTTCAGAATAAGATGCTGATACGAGGACGCTGTCCGTGCATGGCTGAACATTTTCGAAGAGGTCTGCGATTCTGGGGCTGAGACGGATGGTCTGCAAATTGGGAATGACGCCTAGAAAAAGACCAGCGTGAACGATAACGGCGGCTCCCATGGCGCAGAAGGCGGCCTGTCGACGTTCCTGTTTCAGAAGCATCAGAACGGCCCCAAGCATCAGCGGCAGTGCGCCTCCTAGTGCGATCAGGGCTGAAAGAGAGACTGTGTGCTCAAGACTGTAGAGCGCAATGCTGCCGGCGAAGCAGAAAGCGAGACCGATGATCGTCCATAAAACGCCGTAAGCACCGAGCAGGGCTTTGGCCCACCGTGGGCTTTTGGGGATGGGCCAGATCATCAGGCTGGCTGCGGTGAGGATGGCAATTGCCGGATAGGTTGGCAGGACGTAGTGGGGGAGTTTGGTGGCGATCAGTTCGAACACCAGCCAGTGAGGAAGAATCCAGCTCAGCAGGAAGCGGACCTGTGGCAGTTTTCTGTTTTTCCAGACGGCCGGGATGGCTAGGGCGGCGAAAAGCGATCCGGGCCAGAAGGCGAGTCCGAAGACCAGCAGGTGAAAGCCGGGGGGTAGCCCGTGGGCTTCTTGACCATGCGCTACCTTGCCAAGAAAGTTGCGTCCGACAGCGCGGGCAAAGAAGTCTCCGCCGCTTATGACTTCAATGGCAATGCACCAGGGAACGACCACGGCAAGCATGATAAGCCAGCCCCAGCGCGGGCGAAGACGTGACCACCATGACCGGTCCCGCTCCATCAGCCACAGGGCCAAGGGGGTGCCGAATCCCGGAATGAGGACGACGGGCCCCTTGAGCATGAGTCCCACACCCAGGGCGAGCCAGTAGGCAATTGCGACCCGAAGATGCGTCGGACGATTTTTCTGTCGATCTGTAAAGGCGCATAGAAGCGCAGCCTGAATGCACAGGATGTCGAGCAGCAGGACGGTGTCGATGGTCGCCATATGGCTTTCGGCGACGAACAGGGTTGAGACCATCAACAGGCCAGCGGCCATCAGCCCGGTGGGACCTCCGAACAGGGTTGCGCCGATCCAGGCCGTTAACGGTACAATCGTCGCTGCAGCGAACAGGCTTGGAATTCGGTACGGCCAAGTTTTGCGAAGAACGGAGGGGCCGAAGATTTTTTCGGCGGTAGCTGTTGAAGCCGCTTCCAGCCAGTAGATTCCGGCCGGTTGCAGATAGCGCGGCTTATCCTGAAAGCGGACGTCGATGAAATTATGGGAAAGAAGCATCTGTTCGGATGCTTCCATGTAGCGCGGCTCGTCCCGATCAAGAGGCGGAAGTGTCATGCGGCCGGGAAGGGCAAGCAGAAAGGCCAGCAGCCCCAGAAAAGCATAATGCCGGAGGTTCAGGGTCATGGGCACTCTCTGCGCCGTTCTGTCAGGCCGGACGTGCGGCAGGGAACCGCTGAAGCGGGACCCGGTGACGGTTTCAGTGTTCGGTCAGGTGATCGGGCAGGTGCGTGCGGTTCTGGAGCCACATGACGCCCAAAAGGTCACGGATACCCACAAGAGCCCGGTTGAAATTGGTATATTTCGAGCTGCCGTGCAGTCGGGCGCGATGCTGGACTTCGATGCAGATCAGCGGTGCGCCGTAATGTCCTAGCAGGGCAGGAAGAAAGCGGTGGACGCCTTCGAACTGTGGAATTCTCAGAAAGAGATCGCGCGGGAAAAGTTTGAGCGGGGCACCCGTGTCCGGGCAGCCATCGTTCAGGAGGCGGCGACGCAGTCCGTTCGCAAGGCGCGTGGCAATCCGACGGGACAGGCGGTCGTTGCGTTTTCGGCGGACGCCGACCACCAGAGGCTGGGCCCCCCGCGTCGATATCGCGCGTTCCAGCATTTTCAGGATGGCGGAAGGATCATCCTGTCCGTCGCCGTCGATGGTGGCGATCCACTGTCCATTTGCGGCGGTGATGCCTGTCCGGAGAGCCGCTGATTTTCCGAGACGGTTCGGGTGGCTGATGATGCGGAGACGGGGCAGAAGGGTCTGCCGGGCTTCCAGAAGCTTTTTGACGGTGGAGTCGGTGCTGCCGTCGTCAATAGCCAGAATTTCTATTGAAGAGTCGGCACCGAAGGTTTCGGCCAGTTCCTGACAGACGGGGAGGATATTGTCCGCTTCGTTCAGAACGGCCATGACGACGGAGAGCCTTGTGGGCTGTCCGTCGTCATGAAAGGAACCTTGCACCGTGGAGGTGGGCATCGGATCAGGCAGCGGAGCGCCGAAGGGCTTCCGGCAGGCTGTTGATGCTCTGGTCGAGCAGGCTGGAGGCGATGTCGGGGCTTTCCGTCAGGCGGGTTGACACGACGTCGCGGGCTGCGGCGACTGCGATCTGGGAGGCGCGATCCTGAATTTCACGGATGGCCGAGCGTTCGGCTGCGTGAATCCGATCCTGCGCCATCTTCTCGTAGCGGGCTGCGGCGGCTTCGGCATCCTTGCGGGCGCGTTCTGCCAGACCGGCGGCTTCGGCCTCGGAGCGTGCAAGCATAGCCTGTGTTTCAGCCAGGGTCTTTTCACGCTCGCGGGTGGCGTCTTCCAGCATCTGCTCGGCTTCGCGACGCAGGCGGGCTGCTTCGTCGAGGTCGTGACGGACGCTTTCAGCGCGGGCGTCCAGATGGCCTGTGATGGCAATCCAGAGCTTGCGTCCGAAAATGACGAAGAACAGGACGAAGGCGAGGGCGGTCCAGAACCGGGGATCGTGGAACATCATCGTCTCCTTAGGCGCTGACGCGTTTGACGGCGCTGGCGACAGTCTGTTCGTCCTGCGTGCCGATCAGACGCGCAACCAGATCCTGTGTGGTGCTGGTGGCGATCTCGGACAGGCTGGACAGGGCCTGTTCACGGGACTGGGTGATTCGGGTCTCGGCGTTTGCGATCTCGGCTTCGAGACGCTTGGCCGTTTCCGCAGCGTGAGCATCCGCGCTGGCGCGGGCTTCGCTCTGGATCCGCTCCACATGGGCGCGGGCCTGCTCGGCTGCTTCATGACGGGCGCTGAGGAGTTCCGCGCTGGCGCGGTCGGCCTCGGCTTTAGCCTTGCGGGCAACATCCAGATCGCTCTGGATGCGGGTCCGACGGTTGGTCAGGACCCGTTCGACACGCGGCAGTGCGAAGCGGCTCAGGGCGAGATAGAAGCCGCCGAAAATTACGGCTCCCCAGACGACCTGTCCGATCAGCAGCGGATCGTGAAAGTTCAGCTGTGGCATGCCCGCAGCCACGGCACGGCCCGGCACGGCCGCAAGCGGAGCGGCGAACAGGAAGAGGCGTGGCGTACGGTACATGTTCGACCTCAGGCGAACAGGATCAGGAACGCGATCAGCAGGGCGAACAGCGCGACGGCTTCCGTCAGCGCGAAGCCCAGCATGCCGATGCCGAAGACATGCGGACGCGAAGCCGGGTTGCGGGCAACCGAGCTGATCAGCGTCGAGAAGATGTTGCCGAGACCCATGCCGACGCCGGCGAGGGCGAAAACGGCAATACCGGCACCGAGGTCACGGGCGGCCTGGGCGATGCTGATGCCGAATTCGTGAGCGGCTTGAACGTCCATTGTCAGGTTCCTTAGTTGGGTCGATTAAAAGGGTTAGTGCGAAGCTGGTGTGGCTCAGTGAGCGACGGCCTCACGCAGATAGATGCAGGTGAGGATGGCGAACACATAGGCCTGCAACACACCCACCAGCAGTTCGAGGGCCGTCAGCGCGATGTTGATCGCGATCGGAGCGACGGCCAGAACGTGGCCGAATGCGCCCAGACCGGCGAGCATGATCGTGAAGCCGGCAAACACTTCCAGAAGCACGTGACCCGCCACCATGTTGGCGAAAAGTCGGATCGACAGGCTGACCGGACGCGAAAGGAAAGAAATGAGCTCGATCGGCACCAGCAGCGGAGCAAGCCAGACAGGCGTTCCAGCGGGCAGGAAGTGCTTGAGGAAGCCAACACCCTGAAAACGGATGGAAGCAAGGATCGAGATGACGAACACCATGATGGCCAGACCGAATGTCACGGCGATGTGGCTGGTGTAGGTGAAGGCGAAGGGCAGCAGACCGAGATAGTTGCCAGCCAGAATGAAGAAGAAGATTGCGAAGACGAACGGGAAGAACGTCGCGCCGTTTTCGCCGATCGTGCTGACGGCGAGGTCATGCACGAAGTCGTAGCTGATCTCGGCAGCGGCCTGAAGGCGACCCGGCACAACGGCGGCAGGACGCATTCCGACATACAGAAAAACGAGAACGACAGCGACGGCGATCAGCATGAACAGCGGTGACTGCGAGAACCGCAGGGCTTCTCCCAGATGTCCGAGAACCGGATGGAGCTCGAACTGTCCGAGCGCGTCAATCGTCGATCCGGCTGCCACGCTGGCTTCTCCCGTCATCTTTCGGTCCGGACACCATGTCCGAATCCTTCAAAACCCGCCAGACATTCAACATGCCGGCACCACATCCTGCCAGGGCGAAAACGGACAGGAACAAAGCCCTGTACCCGAACCAGTGACCCAAGGCGTAGCCTATGGCTACACCGACCGCGAGCCCGGCCACAAGGTCGGTTCCCACGCGGATCGCCAGTCCAAGGGATGACATGGAACTGTCATCATTGCCCGCGTCGGTTACGGCGAATTCCCCTGAACGGGGATCGAGCTTCTGACGCGCGCGCTTGAGGCGTTCGTCGAAGTTTCCGTCGTTACCGGCAGGGGCGTGTCCCATGAGATCTGATCCCTTACCCTGTACGCATCATTTTCACCCGGTCATTCAACCGGATTCCTTCTCAGCGCAGGCGCTAGCTACCGGCGAGTCCGTTGACTGTCAATGTATTCTGCTCGCCGGAGCCATCGAAACCCGATTTCGTCCTAGCTGACCAGCTTTAAGCGGCGTCCACGGTCTTTCCATTCCGGGCTTTCGCCGGAACTGCGACCGAAGGGAAGCATGGGGGCGACATCTTCCGAGCTGGGTTCGAGACGCGGGGCATCGGGCATGGGCTGACCCAGATAGGCGTCCGACAGGGTGCGGAAGGCATAATCCAGCATTGAGGTCGCATAGGCTGTGGAAGGATCGCCTTCCACGGTGCCTGCGGGGCCGAAGCGCGTATAGGCGAATCGTTCTACGAAGGATTCCAGCGGAGCGCCGTATTGCAGGCCAATGCTGACGGCATGTCCCAGACAGTCCATCAGGCCGCGGGCCATGGGACTTTCGCGGGGTGGGGTGATGCTGATTTCGCCGAGCGTTCCGTCTTCGAACTCGCTGGTGCGCATGAAGAGGCTGTGTCCTCCCACTGCGGCACGCTGGGTAAAGCCGGTCTGGCGCATGGGGAGTGGACGACGCACGCCGCGGGCCAGTCTGGCCTGAAGGTCAGCGAGATCGGGTTCGGGAACGGCGGGCAGGAAATCCACGGCGTTTTTGAGAGCCGCATGCATGGCGCCCTGCGCTTCGGGACGAACAGGCGGTAGTGGTGTTTCGCCAGCCAGTGCGAGTGCGAGTGCAGATTCGGGTGTCAGGCCCCTGCTGGCCAGTCGGGCCAGCGTCGAGGCGCGCAGATGCCCGTCTTCGCGCAGTGGGGAGAAGGCCGGGGCGAGGCCGCAGGTTTCCACACCCAGAAGCCCCTCAGTCGGGCCGGGAGAAGAAAATCCGGTTTCGATTGGGCAGAAATGCCGACCGTCTTCCGTATTGTAAGCTGAAGAAGCTGCGGCACGCAGGTCTGCCAGCGGCGATTCCGGAATAGCGGGAGGCGGCAGTTTCGTCCCGGCGCGGGCTACCGTGGTGGCGAGTGCGGACAGGGCGCGGGCCGCGTTGCGGGCATCGTCACTGTCGTAGTCGAGGCCGAGGGCCGCCAGGCAGGCGTCCAGATCCGTCAGCAGAACGAAACCTGCGGCTTCGTCTTCCGGTTTCGCGGGCAGATCGAACAAAGGCAGCTCGCCGGTGCGTTCGATCCGTGTTGCGGCATGAAGGCGGCGCAGGGCGTCACAGGCCAGACGCAGGCAGGCGACGAAATGTTCCGTGGCGAATCCGGAATCCTGCACGAAGCTGGACAGACGGATGGTGAAACCCGGCGCTTCGTCCGGCTGGCACTGCCACAGCGCCGTATTGGGCGCCATCTGCTGCATCAGAAGAAGATAGGACAGGCTCCGCCCCGGAGCAGGCGTGTTTGCTGGGGTGCCGGGCAGGGGCGGGCACGCGTCGATCGTGTCCACCCAGCGCGCGGCTTCGGCGGCAAGTCTGACCGGCCCGCCGTTCAGGGTGATGCGCGCAAGGGCCTGCGCGGCCTCGTCATCCCAGGCAGCGGGAAGGGTGACGGAGCGCATGGCGCTGTCGTCGGGGTCGGTCATGACCTGAAGCGTCCTCATACGAACGCCGGTCCAGTGAAGGCGAGCTGTCATGACGTAAATCTACGCCCTGCGCCGGTTGGCCCGTAAGCCGGAAAAGGGCCTCTGGAAGGGTGCTAATGGGTGGGAACATGGGGATATGGGGGATAACATTTTCCCCACGCCCGATCGGGACGATTTCTGCGGGGGGATTGGACGCGGGAAGCGGAGTCGGGTAGTGCAGGAAGGATGATTTTCACGAGGGTATTGTCATGACCGCTGTTACGGTCCGCCATGACCGGCTGGAGCTTCTGGCCGGGTTCGCAGTCCTTGTCTGCCTTGCGGGACTTCTGGTGGCGGCGATGGTCGGGCATCATCAGGGCAACGACGGAGGCTATCCGGTTCACGCCTCGTTCAGTCAGATCGACGGATTGAACGTGGGGTCCGATGTGCGTCTGGCGGGGATTACCGTGGGGCATGTGACGGGGGCCACGGTCGATCCGAAGACGTTTCAGGCGCAGGTGACGTTTACGCTGGCGCCCGATGTGAAGCTGCCGACGGATTCCGCTGCGATCGTGACGTCTGACAGTCTGTTGGGCGGCAAGTATATCGCGCTGTCTCCGGGTGGGGCGGATTCGCTGGTAAAGCCCGGCGGTGTCATGACGGAAACCCAGGGCTCCATCAGTCTGGAACAGCTTCTGAGCAAGTTCATTTTCTCCGTGACGGATTCTTTGCAGAAGAGCCAGAAAGCCGCTGCGTCCAAGCCGGCTGCGGGCAGTCTGTCGGACGAGCCCTGAGTCATGACGCAGGCGCAGGAGAGGACTTTTCTGTGGGTCGACCATGAGGGGAACCCTGTATCCTGCGTGGAGAAAGTGCAGCTTTTGCGGGAAAACGATGCAGAACTGCGTCAGGCGCTTCAGGATGCTTTTGAAGACGGGGTTCTGATGGGGGTTGCGCCAGATGCGATGTTGCAGACGTTCCAGGCCATGCTCTCTGATCTGAAAAATCCTTTGCAGGGGCGTTCCGGGGGAGAATCGTCATGATGAAACGGTATGTGGGCGTCGCACTACTGTGTGGTGCGGCTGGAGTTTTTCTGCCGGTTGCAGCGCAGGCGGCTGTGGGTGTGGCGCCTCCGGCCATGTATCCGGCTGCCACCTGGCAGGGCCAGTCGCAGGCTGTGATGCGTGTGCTGGATCGGCTGGACGGTCATCTGGAGCTTTTGACGGTTCCGGTTGGTGGGACAGCGGTCTATCGCAGTCTCTCTGTCGGAGTTGAGGCCTGCGTAACCCGGCCGCAGACACTGGCGACGGATGCCGGGGCTCTGCTGCATCTGAAGGATACCAGCGACCCTCAGCGTCCGCCTTTTGACGGGTGGATGCTGGCGCAGGAACCTTCTGTCGCAACTTATGGCAGCCCTTTGTACGATGTGCGCGTTGTCTCCTGTGCGGGTGTGCCGACGGCACCGCAGGCGGGTCCTCTGCCTGTGGTGAAGGCTCCCGTGCTCGCCGGTGCGGAGGTTCCGGTGGAAGAGGGTGGCGATGCTCCGGTATCCCCGCCCGGTTCTGCCTCAGGTGGTCCTGTACCGCTTGCTCCGGACAGTCATAATCCCATTCCGCTCGCGCCTTCCACGGGTGCAGCACCCTCCCTTGCTCCGGCTGCGCCCGCGCAGTCGTCGGGGCAGCCGTTACCGCCTCCTCAGGCCGACCCCGGTCTCGAATAAGGTTGGACGGGGCGGAATGACCCAGAAACAGGAAGAAATGACAGCTTCATGATTCAGGTTCCCTTTTCCCCGTCCCGGGCGGCTCTGCTGCTTGATTTCGACGGGACCCTCGTCGATATCGCTCCCACTCCTGAAGGCGTGCGTGTCCCGGAAGGGCTGACGGCCGATCTGTTGCGACTGCGCGATATGCTCGACGGTGCGCTGGCGATCATTACGGGGCGACCCATCGCCCAGATTGATCATTTCCTGCCGGGTATTCCTTATGCTGTGGCAGGGGAACATGGTGTTGCGGTGCGTCCGGCGCCGGATCAGGACGTTCGCCAGCGCGTGTTGCCTCTGGTTCCGCCAGACTGGACTGCGACGAGTGCAGAACTTGCCGACCGTTATCCCGGAGCCAGCATTGAACACAAAAAAGCTGGAATGGTGCTGCATTATCGCCGCGCTCCCGAGGCTGAATCGGCATTTCGGAATCTGACGGCAGCCTGGCCCGTGGAAAGCCACGGGTTTCATCTTCAGGATGCACAGATGGCCATCGAGCTGCGGCCTCTGGGGATCGACAAGGGCAAGGCGCTTGAGGAACTGATGGCGGAGCCGCCTTTCAGGGGGCGTCTTCCGCTGTTTGTCGGCGATGATGTCACAGACCGGGATGGGGTGAGGGCTGCGCGCCACATGGGTGGTGCGGGCTGGCTCATTCCTGATGATTTTCCAGATGCGGCCACGTTCCGGCGCTGGCTGCACGAGCTTTCGGAGGGACGCGGATGGGGCGCCTGATCATTGTATCGAACCGCACACCCGCTCCAGGGGAGCGGACACAGCCTGCGGGCGGGCTGACGGTTGGCCTGTATGATGCTGTCCAGACGCGTGAGACCGTCTGGGTTGGATGGTCGGGCCATCAACATGCGGATGCGGCCGATCGGCCTGTCCAGCGTGAGCAGGTCGGCAACGTCAATTATGTGACGTTCGATCTGACGCAGAAGCAGTATGACCGCTTCTATCTGAACTTTTCCAATGGCGTGCTCTGGCCCCTGTGCCATTACCGCACCAATCTGATTCGCTACACGCGTGAAGACTGTGACGTCTATTATGAGGCGAACCGGGTTTTTGCAGATCGGTTGATCTCACTTCTGGAGCCGGACGATACGATCTGGATTCACGACTATCACCTGTTCCCGCTGGGCCAGATGCTGCGGGACAGGGGCGTGACGGGGCGGATCGGATTTTTCCTGCATATTCCGTTCCCGCCGTGGAGCGTGGCGCGGCTTCTGCCTAAACTCGACATGCTGCTGACCGGCCTTGCGGCCTGTGACCTGATCGGCGTTCAGACGCCTGAGGACGAGTCCAACCTCAGGGGATGTTTTGAGGCTTATGGTCTGAAAGCTGCTGTGAAGGCTGTGCCGATCGGGATTGATCCTGTGAGTTTTCGCCAGCAGGCGATCGAAAGTGCGGTCTCGGACGAGGTCGTGAAGATCGTCGATACGCTGGAAGGCACGAGGCTGATCATCGGGGTGGACCGGCTGGATTATTCCAAGGGTCTGCCGGAGCGGATGAAGGGATTTGAGGCTCTTCTGAAGAATTACCCCGAGCATCGCGGGCAGGTGACGTTCCTTCAGGTGACGCCGGTGTCGCGGGGCGGGGTGGAGAGTTACCGACTGCTCAAGGAAGAACTCGACGGGCTGGTCGGGACGATCAATGGCGCTTATGGCACGCCGGACTGGGTGCCGATCCGTTATACGACCTGGCCAATCGGGCGCGATATTCTGGCCGGTTTGTACAGGATGGCGGATGTGGGCTTCGTCACGCCTCTGCGCGATGGCATGAATCTGGTGGCCAAGGAATTCATTGCGGCTCAGGATGAGGAAGACCCTGGCGTTCTGGTACTCTCGCGGTTTGCTGGAGCGGCACCGGAAATGCCTGAGGCGCTGCTGATCAATCCGCTGGATGCCGAAGGCATGGCGGATGCGCTGCATATTGGTCTGACTATGGACGTCAAGGCGCGTCACGCGGCATGGTCTGCGATGTATGAAGAAGTTTCCCGCAATACCGCGGGAAGCTGGTCCAAGCAGTTCCTTGATAGTCTGGAGGAAATCCGTCCGTGCCCATGAACAGACCACGCCGCCCTGTCTCTACGACTGCACTGGGTGGCTTTTATGTTCTGGGGGGAGTGGTGGCGCTTGGGGTTGTCTGGTTTGCCGAACACTGGCTGAAGCTTGCGCCCTGCGAGCTTTGCCTGTGGGAGCGGCGTCCGTGGTGGGTGCTGATTGGGATTGGCGTTATCACGGCTCTGCTTCCCAGACGCTATGCGCGTTATACGGTTTTTGCGGGGATTTTATGCCTGATGACAAGCATCGGTCTGGCCGTGCTGCATGCAGGTGTGGAGCACAAGTTCTGGCCCAGTCCTGCGCCGGAATGCCGTGCGCCGTCTTTTCACGGAGGCAGTTTCAAGGACTGGATGTCTGCGATGCCAGCCCGGCCGAACAAACCCTGTGATTCCCCGGACTATCTGTTTGGGCTGCCCGTTTCCATGACGGAATTGGGCGGTTTGTATGCCGTGGCGGTTTTTGTGATTGCCCTGGTGGGGAGCGTCCGCATGGGACGCTCCCGGCGTTAAGGGCCATGCTCAGAGACGGGTGCCGCGTCCCCGCCCGAAGATGAGGCTGATGACCAGCAGCACCAGGAAAATGAAGAAAAGGATCTTGCCGATATAGGCAAAATCTGCCGAAATTCCGCCGAAGCCCAGCACTGCAGCAAACAGGGCCAGAATCAGGAAGGCAATGGTCCAGCGTAGCAGGTCCATGGAAATGTCTCCTTTTGTCAGTCGCGCCCTCCGACGGAGAAGCGGGGTTTGAAAAGGTGAACGATGGCGGGGTGAACGGGTTCATTTTCGCAACATTCGTTTTGTGTGGGGCGTTTTGTGTGGGGACCGGGCGCTCGGTTCCTGTTTTTCTTAAAGCCGCCGCCGGAGGGCCGTTATGACTCTGTTCCGTTCCCTGTATCATCAGGGATTTGCCCGGATTGCAGCTTGTACGTTGCCGGTGATTCTTGCTGATTCGCTGAAGAATGCAGAGCGGACGCTGGATGTTCTGCGCGACTGCGATCGGCAGGGTGTGGCGGCGGCGGTTTTCCCTGAACTGGGGCTGACGGGCTACACGCTGGACGATCTGCGGTTTCAGGATGTGGTGCTGGACGGGGCGCTGGAGGCACTTCGGCGGGTTGTCGCGGGGTCGCGGGATCTGTTGTCCGTCGCGGTTGTGGGGGTGCCGCTTGTGCGTAGCGGACTGCTCTATAACTGTGCGGCGGTTGTGCATCGGGGGCGGGTGCTGGGCGTGGTGCCGAAATCTCATCTGCCACGGTATCGCGAATTCTATGAGCCCCGGCACTTCACGTCCGGGCTTCGCATGTCGGGGAGCATTTGCCTGTTTGAGGAGGATGTGCCGTTCGGTGCGGATCTGCTGTTTCAGGCGGAGGATCTTCGCGGGCTGACGCTCGGTGTGGAGATTTGCGAGGATCTGTGGGTGGCGTCTCCGCCAAGTGGAAAACTTGCGGAAGCGGGCGCAACGGTCATTCTCAACCCGTCTGCGTCTCCCGTGACGATCGGGCGGACGGATGACCGGTCTTTGCTGTGTCAGGCGCAGTCCATGCGGACGCTGACGGCCTATGCCTATGCGGCGGCAGGCGAAGGGGAGTCCACGACCGATCTGGCATGGGATGGTCAGGTCTCTATTCATGAGGCCGGGCGACTTCTGGCGCAGTCGGACCGTTTTCCACAGGGCGAACGTCTGGTTGTGGCGGATGTGGATCTGGACCTGCTGCGGCAGGAGCGGATGCGGACCGGACAGTTCGGGCAGGCGGAACAGGATTTCCGGACTGTCGGGTTCACGCTCCAGCCCCCGATGACCAATCTGGGACTGAAGCGGGATGTGGTGCGGTTTCCGTTTGTGCCGTCCGATGCGCGGACGCTGGCGCGGGACTGTTACGAGGGCTGGACCATTCAGGTCAGTGCGTTGCGGAGGCGGTTGCAGGCCAGTGGCGCGCAGCGGGCCGTGATCGGGGTGTCGGGTGGGTTGGACAGCACGCTGGCCCTTCTGGTGGCGGTGCGGGCGGCGGATGAGCTTGGTTGGCCACGGACGCATGTTCTGGCCTACACGATGCCCGGATTTGCGACCGGAACCGAAAGCCGGTCTCTGGCTCACGCGCTGATGAAAGCGCTGGGTGTCGAGGTGAACGAACTGGATATCCGCCCCACGGCGCAGACCATGCTGTCGGGGATCGGCCATCCCTTTGCGGAAGGGAAGCCTGTGCATGACATCACGTTCGAGAACGTGCAGGCGGGTCTGCGGACCGATTTCCTGTTCCGGATCGCCAATTACCGCAATGGGATTGTGATTGGGACCGGCGATCTGTCGGAACTGGCGCTGGGCTGGTGCACTTACGGCGTGGGGGACCAGATGTCCCATTACAACGTCAATGCCGGGATGCCGAAGACGCTGATCCAGCATGTTATCCGCTGGCTGGCGCGTGAGGGAAAGCTGGGTGAAGGGGTTGGGCCCGTTTTGGAGCGGATCGTCAGCGCAGAAATCACCCCCGAACTGGTGCCTGATACCGGTCAGGGCGTGCAGAGTACGGAGCAGACGATCGGGCCGTATCCGCTTCAGGACTTCACGCTCTTTTACATCCTGCGTCATGGGTTCCGTCCGTCACGGATCGCGTTTCTGGCTGAGTTTGCCTGGGGAGACGCTGCCAGAGGAGACTGGCCTGCCCATTATCCCGAGAATCGGAAAATCTCATACGATCTGGCCGAAATCCGGCATTGGCTGGAAATTTTTCTGCGACGGTTTTTCGGGACGAGCCAGTTCAAGCGCTCCGCCATGCCCAATGGTCCGAAGCTTGTAGCGGGCGGGTCTCTCTCGCCACGGGGAGACTGGCGCGCCCCCTCTGATGGGACCGCGACGGCCTGGCTTGAGGAGTTATGGGATAATCTCCCCGAAACGAACACAGCTCTGTGAACTTTCGGGAGGAATGACTGTTAGGGGGTTTTGTCTTTTGGCATTCGTGCCAATATGTCTCAAACACGTCACCTTACAGGAATATGACCCATCATGGCTTATGCTACGATCAACCCTTATACCGGTGAGACGCTCAAGACTTTTCCAGATGCCACGGATCAGGAAGTCCAGACCGCGCTGACCGAAGCCTATGATGCGTTCAAGAGCTGGCGTCACACCTCCTTCGCCGAGCGTGCGAAGATCATGACCGCCGCCGCCAATATCCTTCGTCGTGATATCGATAAGTATTCCCGTCTTCTGACGCTGGAAATGGGCAAGATTTACGCCGAAGCCAAGGCTGAGACGATCCTGTCGGCTGAAATCTTCGAATATTATGCCAAGCATGCCGAAGAGTTACTCAAGTCCGAGAAGCTGCCGGTTGCGGACCCGAACTCGGGCGACGCCGTGCTGATCCATCAGCCGCAGGGCATTGTTTTCGCGATCGAGCCGTGGAACTTCCCGTTCTACCAGATCGCCCGCATTATCGCGCCGCAGCTTTCTGCTGGTAACACGGTCATTCTCAAGCATGCTTCCAACGTGCCGCAGTGCGCGGCTGCGTTCGATGACCTGATGAAGGAGGCCGGGCTGCCGAAGGGTGGGTTCCGCAATCTGTATGCTGCCCGTCATCACACCGAGACGATCCTCAAGGACCCGCGTGTCTGTGGCGTGGCCCTTACGGGTTCGGAAGGGGCTGGTGCCATTGTTGCCGGGATTGCGGCGCAGGCTCTGAAGAAGTCCACGATGGAACTGGGCGGCTCTGACGCATTCCTGGTTCTGGACGATGCAGATCTGGAGAAGACCGCGAAATGGGCTGCTTTCGGCCGTCACTGGAATGCTGGTCAGGTCTGCGTGTCTGCCAAGCGTCTGATCGTGGCAGATGCCGTTTATGATCGTTTCCTTGAGCTGTACAAAGCGGAAGTTCTCAAGCTGAAGGCTGGCGATCCGATGGATGCGTCCACCACGCTGGCACCGCTGTCTTCGCAGAAGGCTGCGGACGATCTGAAGGCTCAGGTTGAGGAAGCCAAGAAGCATGGTGCGGTTGTCGAAGCGATTGGCCCGTCCGTCCCGGAAAGGGGTGCGTTCTTCCAGCCGCTGCTGATGACCAACCTGCACGAGAACAATGAAGCCCGCCTGTGGGAGTTCTTTGGCCCGGTCACGCAGCTCTATCGCGCCAAGGACGATGCGGATGCCATTCGCATTGCCAATGATTCGCCGTTTGGTCTGGGTGGTTCGGTCTTCACGAAGGACACCAAGCGTGGCGTGAAGGTTGCTGAGCAGATTTATACGGGCATGGTCTATATCAACCATCCGACGATGGTGAAGGCTGATCTGCCGTTCGGTGGTGTGGCTCGTTCGGGTTATGGCCGCGAGCTGATCGGTCTGGGCATCAAGGAGTTCGTCAATCACAAGCTGATCGACGTTGTGGATATCGACGCACCGTTCTGATTGGAGTGTATCGGGCTTCTTTCGAGAAGTCCGGTTCGATCTTTCAGGTCATGAAAAACCCGCTTCCGGAGTTGTCCGGGAGCGGGTTTTTTTCGCGCTCGGTTTGGAAGAGCCTTAGGCTCAGGACCTATTAATTTATTGAACTGAGCGAGAGGTTGTGATTCACAGGCTTACCGATGGAGGGTAGGCCTGTGAGTGAGGTATTTTTGTTGTCTGAGCGCCAGA
>NZ_JABCQO010000017.1 GCF_015244675.1 Gluconobacter cerevisiae
ACATCCCGATACTTAGACCCAGGAACTTAATCCCAGATCACCAGCACCAAAACGCCGCCAACATATCCCTTCCAATTCCATATTCAATTTTCAAAGACCATCTGCCCCGCCGCCCCAGAAGCCCTAGAAGTGAGCCCCGCTGCGTCGGTGAACGGGCTTATACGGGGGCTACTGGAGGGGGTCAACAGGAAAATTGCATTTTTGTGAAAAAATCAGATTCCATGGAACTTTCTGAACCAGACAGCGAACTCTCTCATACCGTCTTCAAAGGAAACTTCAGGCTCCCAGCCGCACAATTCCCTCACTTTTTCCAAGGAAGCCCATGTCGATTCCATATCCGCCACAGGACGTGGGTGGTGTTCAACCAGAGCTTTCTTTCCCAGATCCTGCTCAAGCAATGCGATCATCCGGGTCACTTTTTCTGGCTTGTCCCCCCCAAGATTAAGAAGGCGCGACACTCCGGCTTCCGGCGGCTTTGCAAAAACCTTCACCACACCTCTGACGATGTCATCGATATAGGTGAAATCGCGGGAAAGGCCCTTCCCCTCATAAAGAGTAACCGGACGGCCTTCTGAAATCGCTTTTGCAAAACCGTAATAAGCCATGTCGGGTCGTCCCCACGGGCCGTAAACGGTGAAGAACCTCAATCCCGTCTGTGGAATGCCATACAGATAGGAGTAGGATTCTGACGTCAGTTCGGCCGCACGCTTGGTGACCGCATATAAAGAGCTGGGCTGTTCGACCCGATCCGTTTCCTGAAAAGGCGTTTCCTGATTGCGCCCATAAACGGAGGACGAAGACGCATACACGACATGCGTCAGTTTTTTCAGGTTCCGGCACGCTTCCAGGAGCGCAACCTGCCCCATCACATTTGCCGTCACATAAGAGTAAGGATCGACTAAAGAATATCGAACACCAGCCTGAGCGGCGAGATGGATGACGCCTTCCAGATCGGGATTCTGCCCAATGACGTCCTGCATGGCCTGCGGGTTGGCCACATCCGCTTTCACGAAGCTGAATTTCGGATGAGGCTCAAGCTGGCTTAACCGCGCCATTTTCAGGGAAGGATCATAATAGTCGTTGAGAACATCGACCCCAACGACGTCCATTCCCTGCTTCAGAAGGGCTTCAGCAACATGAAACCCTATAAATCCGGCAACACCGGTAACCAGTATCTTCACAGGACCATCAGTGTTTCAGAGCGGAACTGGAAACAACATCCCCGACACGAATTCCCAGCTTCGCGGTCACACCACCTGCCAGTTCGAGCGTGTTTGCAACCACACCATCGCTCCGCAGAATAGCTTCACTCAAAGGAACAGCATTTTCCGCGATGGCGTGGATATGGTTCGTGGAATCAATGAAAACGATGTCCAGAGGCACAAGCGTGTTGCGCATCCACATGTCCGACACCTGCGGCGCTGGCCACATGAACAGCATACCCTCGTTCTCAGGCAGGTTCTTGCGGAACATTTCTCCGACTTCCTGCTGACGATAAGTCTTGGCCAGCTCCACCGTGAAAACGTGCTTCTGCCCATCACGGGTCGTGACCGTCAGACTATCCGTTGGCAGACGCGCCTGCGCCTGCGTGATCGGATCTTCTGCTCTGGCAACACCGGCACTCAGTCCAAGAGCCGCCAGCAGCACAAAACTTAAAGTTCGCATGAAGGTATGACTTTCAGGTTCAGGAAATCAGAAACGGATTGGCCCGACGTTCTTCGCCGATGGTCGTCGGCATTCCGTGCCCACACAGAACCACGGTATCGTCAGGCAGGCTCAGAAGATGGGTCCGGATGCCATCGATAAGGGCGCGTGAATCCCCATAAGCGAAATCCGTACGGCCGACCGTTCCGCGGAACAGCGTGTCCCCTGCCAGAACACGTTGATTGTCGTGATCCACGAAAACGACATGCCCTGGGGTGTGACCCGGAACATGCGCCACATGCAGATCCTGCCCCAGAAAATGCAGGACCTCTCCGCCCTCGACGAAGCGATCGGGAACCACATTTTCCATGCCGGTGAGCCCGAAGGCAGCAGCCTGTTTCGTGATGCTCTGCAACAGGAAGTCATCCCGCCGATCCGGCCCTACAACCGGAACGCTCTGACCCTGCCGTTTTTCAAGAGCTCTCTTCAGGGGAGCAGCCCCGCCGGCGTGATCCAGATGACCATGTGTGAGGAGAATAGCCTCGACAGGCATGTCACCAAGTTCCTGCAGGATGTCATCAACATCCCCACCCGGGTCCACCACGACAGCACGGCCTGCGTCATTCGAGAGAATGGTGCAGTTCTGCCGCAAGGGCGTAACCGGCACCCGCTTCGCATACAAAGGAGTCATCACTCCTCCTTCCAGACGATCCGTTCTGATGTGGCGATACAGGCTCCGTCTCCGCACGACAAGTCAACCGGAAGGATTGTGTCGCGCAGATCATTGACCCCCTTTCGCAGGAAGGTCACTCTCGCCCTTTCCTCTCCAGACCAAGGTATCATCATGAGCCGCATCATCCGCACGGAACCTAACGCCATTCTGTCCAAGGCTGTCGAATATCATGGCTTCATTTTCACGCAGGGCGTGGTCGCAGCCGACCTGTCGCAGGGTATCGAAGGACAGACCCGGAGCGTTCTCGACCAGCTCGATCAGATCCTTGAAGAACACGGCACCGACAACACCCGCATCCTGCAGGCCCAGATCTGGCTGAAAGATATCGCAGACCGCGCCGCACTCAACACGCTCTGGTCCGCCTGGCTTCCGGAAAACGCAGCCCCCGCCCGTGCCTGCGTTCAGGCTGTGATGGCAGATCCGAAGATTCTCGTGGAAATCATGCTCACGACAACGAAATGATCTGAATCGAATGATTGTGGCGAGAATGCAGCAGGATGTGGTGTCAAAAAGATTTTCCATGGAAATGAAAATTTAACACACAGGTCTGCATTCTGCTCTTGTCAGGGTTGCGGGAAGGTTGTTACCTCCCTGTAACCCGAACAACACACAACCAATCAGGATCCTAAAGATCGTGAAGCATAAAAGTTGCCGGAAAACCTTTCTCTCCGCTCTGGCGCTCTCCGCTGTCGCGTTCTTTTCAGGACAGGCTCAGGCCCGTCACAGTTCGGCTCATCACGGACGGTCCGTTTTCCATAGCCGTCACTCCATCAGCCACCATCATTCCTATGCACACGTCATTCAGTGCGTCGCCTATGCCAAAACGGCCTCCGAGGTCGAACTGCACGGCAATGCGCGGGATTGGTGGTATAATGCTGCTGGCGTTTATGCCCGTGGCTCTGCACCGCAGGCCGGATCGGTCCTGAACTTCCGGGCCATCCGCCGCATGCCCCTCGGCCACGTCGCCGTCGTGCGTTCGGTCGAAGACAGCCGCACGATCTATATCGATCAGTCGCATTGGGCCTCGAACGGCATCGCACATAATGTCCGCGTCGTTGACGTCTCGCCCAACAATGACTGGAGCGCCGTCCGCGTTGGCCTCAATGATCGTAGTGGTCGACTGGGCAGCATCTACCCGACATACGGCTTCATCTACCCGCATTCCGATGAGGGTGATCGCAATCCAGCCCCGCATGTTGTGCTGGCCCGTGCCTCGAACGTCTCAGGCTTTCGTCACCGCGCTGTCGTGAATGGCTCCGATGCCCTGAGCCATCCGATGCTCAGCACCGAAGTCGCAGAAGCTCCGGACGACGCCTTCACTTCGGATGCGCCAGACCGTTCGATTCGCTGATATAATCAGGAACATATAACCGGCGGTTCAGTCTGGCCGGGATTCCCGATGATAGGGATGACCGGTATTGATGGCCTGAGCCCGGAACACCTGTTCGGCAATCAGAACCCTGACCAGCATGTGCGGCCAAGTCAGTTTACCAAGAGAAATCACGGAATCGGCCCGCTGGATCACACTCGAATCCAGCCCTTCCGCACCACCAATCAGAAAATGAATGGGACGTCCGGACTCCTGCCAGCGGGACAACATCTCCGCCAGACGCAGACTGTCAGGCGTCTTACCGCCCTCGTCCAGAGCCACGATCAGCGCGTTATCGGGACAGGCCCCCAGCAGAGCCGCAGCATCCTTGCGTTTCTGCTCCTGGACGCTGCCTTTTGACGGCGCGAGTTCCGTCACCGTCAGGGCGGGCCTAATCCGGCCCGCATAACGTTCGAACAGTTCGCGCTCCGGCCCGGCTTTGAGCCGGCCGATTGCGACCAGTTTCATTCAGTCCTGCTCTTCGCCCTGTCCGACCGCAACTTCGTTTTCGCTGCCATCCAGATCGGTGCCCCACATCCGCTCCAGACCATAAAGCTCGCGGCTTTCCGGCTTGAAGAGATGAACGACAACGTCACCAGCATCGATCAGGACCCAGTCGCTGCCATTCGCGCCCTCGATCAGGATACGCTTGATGCCGATCTCATTGAGCTTCTTCTCGATGTGATGCGCCATCGCAGAAATCTGACGATCGGCAAGACCGGTCGCGATGACCATGCGGTCTGCGAAATTCGCACGTCCGACAAGATCCAGCACAACGATGTCTTCACCCTTGTCTTCATCCAGACTTGTGGTGATGACTGTCAGCATGCTGGTCAGAACGTCCGGCTGCACGGCTTCGCGCTTGACGGCCGTTTTCTTCGGTCCGGCGACAGCAGCCTTCTTGCGAGCCGTTCCCGGCACCTTGGCAGCCTCGGCCAGTGCCGCATCGGGGGAGCTGGTTTTCCGGCGCACAGGCTTTTTGGCCTGCGATTCGGGAGAGGTCGTCTTGGTGATGGTTTTTACTCCTGATCGGACTCCGGACGAAACTGGCCGGACTCACGCAACGCTGTAGCCGATATATCGTTCTGCGGCGCAGAAAGGAACGTCCATGCGTTGCCTTTTCGCTCTGCAAGCACAGGAGATTCCCGCGAAGGCCGCCTTTGGTGCCGCAAAACAGATGCTGCAGCCCCTCTCAACGCAGGCGAAACGCTTCCCGGACGGGGGGCAACGGCTATGGGAACCATCGCAGCCAACCGGCGCCAGCGCTTCCATCGGGACAACTGCGCCAGTCCGTCCGCTCCCATCAGCCACACAAAGCGGACATGTGGGAATCGCTGCTTCAGCAATGCCACGGTTTTGACGGTAAAGCGCTGCCCCAAACGGGCTTCAATATCGGTCGCAACGATTCGCCGCCCATCCGCGATCCGCTCCGCAGAGGCAAGACGCACCCTGAACGGCGCCATCCCCTTGCCCGGCTTGAGCGGATTCCCCGGCGAGACCATGAGCCACACCTGATCCAGCCGCAGCGCCCGCAATGCCCGTCGCGCCAGCATGAGATGACCGGCATGGGCCGGGTTGAAAGACCCACCCAGCAGGCCGATCCGCATGTTCCGGCCGTCGCCAGACGTCGGAATACTGCTCAGCCCCGCACCTGTCCGGTGCCGATCACCTCGTAGCGATAGCATGTGAGCTGTTCGAGCCCCACCGGGCCGCGCGCATGCATTCGCCCCGTCGCAATGCCGATTTCTGCGCCGAATCCAAACTCACCACCGTCACAGAACTGCGTGGATGCATTCCACATCACAACCGCACTATCCGTCCCGTTGAGAAACTCAGCCGCGGCCTCCGCATCTTCGGCAATAATGGCCTCGGTATGCGAGCTTCCATGCCGGGCGATGTGATCCAAAGCGTCCTCGACACCGTCCACAACAGCAATCGACAACACCGAATCCAGCCACTCTGTTCTGAAATCATCAGCCCGGGCTGCTTCAAGTGTCGGGACAATCGCACGCGCCCGGTCATCCGCCCGAAACGCACATCCTTTTGCGCCCAGATCCTGAACCAGCAATGGCAGGAGCGTCGGCGCAATTGCAGCATCAATCAGCAGCGTTTCAGTCGAACCGCAGACGCCCGTCCGGCGCATTTTCGCATCCAACAACACCTTCCGGGCCATGGCCGGATCAGCGCTTGCATGAATATAGGTATGATTCAGACCATCTGCATGAGCAAGAACCGGAACGCGCGCTTCTCGCTGCACACGCTCCACAAGCGACTTGCCACCACGCGGAATAATCAGATCGATCTGCCCCGAAGCCTGCAACATGGCTCCCACCAGAGCACGATCGGCAGACGGCAGAATCTGCACACAGGCTTCATCCAGCCCGGCAGCCCGCAATCCATCTTCCATCGCAGCCTGAATCGCCCGTGCGGAATGCAGGCTCTCACCGCCTCCACGCAGAATCACGGCATTCCCCGACTTGATGCAAAGCGCCGCCGCATCCGCACCGACATTCGGACGGCTTTCATAGATCATGCCGATCACGCCAAGCGGTGTCGCAACGCGCCGAAAATGCAGACCATTCGGCCGATCCCATTCCGCCAGAACACGCCCGACCGGGTCCGGCAGACGTGCGACATCTTCCAGACCACACGCCATTGCCTCAACACGCTCTGGCGTCAGCGTCAGACGATCGCGAAAGGCTGCGTTCCGGTCTTCTGAAAGGGCAGCCAGATCCTGTTGATTGGCCGCAACAATCGCATCAGACCGTTCCCGCAGCGCCTTCGCAGCTTCGGACAGCGCAAAATTGCGGGTATCCTCGCTGGCGCGCGCCAGACTCCGGGAGGCCCGGCGGGCATGATCCGCCAGACCGTCCAGAATCCGGATGGCCCCGGAAGCGACTTCAGACATTGAACCGGAACAGCAACACGTCACCGTCCTGCACCACATATTCCTTGCCTTCGATCCGCAGCTTGCCGACTTCCTTGGCCCCGGCCTCACCGTTACAGGCCACATAGTCGTCAAACGCTACGGTTTCACAGGCAATGAACCCGCGCTCGAAATCGTTGTGAATCACGGCAGCAGCCTGCGGTGCCTTCGTCCCGGCCGTGATCGTCCAGGCACGGGATTCTTTTGGCCCAACCGTGAAATACGTCCGCAGACCAAGCAGCTTGTAACCAGCCGCAATCACACGATCCAGCCCGCTATCCGTCAGACCCAGACCTTCAAGAAACTCCGTCCGGTCTTCATTCGGTAACTGGCTGACTTCCGCTTCAATAGCGGCTGACACCACGACAACGCCCGCACCCTCGGCTTCAGCCCGCTTGCGCACGGCCTCAGAAAAAGCATTCCCGGTGGACGCCGAGGCTTCCTCGACGTTGCAGACATACAGAACCGGCTTCGTCGTCAGAAGCTGAAGACGGGACGCCTCCACTTCCTGCCCTTTAGGAACAGCCGTCCGGGCCGGCTGGCCGTCCCGCAGGGCCGCAAGCAGCGGCTCCAGAAGCTCAAGCTGCGCCTGCGCCTCACGGTCGTTGCCACGCGCGCGCTTCTGAAGACCGATCTGGCGCTTCTCAAGGCTTTCCAGATCCGCGAGCATCAGCTCCGTCTCGATGATGTCCGCATCACGAACCGGATCAACCCCACCCTCGACATGGGTGATGTCGTCATCCTCGAAACACCGCAGCACATGCACGATGGCATCGACTTCACGGATATTGGCGAGGAACTGGTTCCCAAGGCCTTCGCCCTTGGACGCGCCCCGGACCAGACCGGCAATGTCCACGAATTCGAGGCTTGTCGGAACCTTGCGGATGGACTTGCCGATCCGCGCCAGTTCATCCAGCCGCGCATCCGGCACAGCCACACGCCCCGTATTCGGCTCGATGGTGCAGAACGGGTAATTCGCAGCCTGTGCCGCCGCCGTTTCCGTCAGGGCATTGAACAGCGTGGACTTGCCAACATTGGGCAGACCAACGATGCCGCAATTGAAACCCATTCGTGCTCTCCATCATCATTAAAAGACCGCTCGAACGCGAACGACCCGTTCCAGAAAAATCCGTTGCCCTGTGTTCGCAGAAACCGGAGAGGCTCACAACCTCTTACCCTTGCGAAACAGGCATTCAGCCCACGATTCCCGCCAGATCCTGCAAGGCCCGCACATGCGCCTTCAGCGCCGTACGCCCCTGCACCGTCAGAACCAGCCAGGTTCGTTGCCGCCCCCCCAGAGGCGCCTTGCGCAACCGCACATAGCCCGCCTCCTGCATCTGCGCGAGATGCTTGGACAGGACCGAGTCACTCACACCCAACAGATCCCGCGCCCGGCCAAATTCCATGTCACTCACTTCCGACAGAGCCGCGGCAAGCTGCAACCGGACCGGAGGATGAATAACAGGATCGAATTGAGGAACAGCCGTCACAACCGCGCCGTCATACCAGCCTGCCAGACCCTCCGCCAGAGCAGCGCCACCCCATAGCCAATCGCAAAACTGCCCAAAGTCGCAATCCACGGCAGCCACGCCTGATGAAGCACCCTCGCCCCTGCTCCGGACAACGCCATCATCGCATAAACCGCCAGGATCATGCCGATTGCGATCTTCCGGGTCCGTCCCCGACGGTACCCATTGACGAAGTATCCCATCCGCCGCCGCGCAATCGCAAAAAAAATGCCCATCAAGGCGACACACAGCCCTTCCAGCAGAAAAACGAAGGGAGGGTCCAGACTCATCGCAAAGGTGAGGAGCGCCAGAAGCCCACCCATGACGGGCGCATTCCACCACGGACAAGCCAGTTCTTTCGGAAGCCTGCTCCTGAAAGCGTCAAGCGCTTCCAGTTGCGCCCGCGCATCGTCCCGCCTGCTCACATGCGTCGTTTCGAATCCATCCTGCTGCATGGCCTTGACTTTCCAATGTGGAAAATGATGATCTGACTTTCCAATATGGAAAGAGAACCCATTCATGACAATCCTGCACGGCATCTCCGCAGCAAGAATTCTGGCAATCCTCTGGCTCGCATTCCTGCTGGCAGCCTGCGCGCACCACAGCCGCAGGGGAATGCAGGACTGGAAAATCTTCCGCACAACCCTCCATACTCCGGAACGACGCCGCTTCTATCTGAAATGGCTGTTGCAGAGCGTCATGCTTTTCGATCTTGGGAGTCTCGTGACGCTCTGGATTCTGCCCGAACCCCTGAAGCCCACATCCCTTGCCCAGCTACGCCTGTCCGCACCGGCGACACCGGCCAGCACGACGCCTCCTGAAATGTCACCCGCG
This sequence comes from Gluconobacter cerevisiae, assembly GCF_015244675.1. Classification (GTDB taxonomy): domain Bacteria; phylum Pseudomonadota; class Alphaproteobacteria; order Acetobacterales; family Acetobacteraceae; genus Gluconobacter; species Gluconobacter cerevisiae. The sequence goes on from NZ_JABCQO010000017.1 coordinate 9,015, forward strand.
TTTTTCGCAGGATTCACTTGCGGGCTTCTGATCCTCGCGGGCGTGTTCATTCTGCTCCGCAAACTGAAGCGACCCGCGCTTCTCAACCCTCTTGGCGATTTTTCCGCCCTGATCCCACGCACTCTGCCCGAAGCCGGACTGGCTTTTTTGCTCTGTCTGAATGCGGGTCTGGGAGAAGAGCTTTTCTTCCGTCTGGCTCTTCCCCTGCTCGTAGGGCAGCTCACCGGTAGCCTGATTGCCGGAGCAGCGCTCTCAACACTGCTGTTCGGAGGCATGCATTGGTATCAGGGGCGTAAAGGCGTGCTGATCACGACGATCATCGGCCTGATCTTCATGCTCCGCGCGCTTCACGGAACACCCCTGATCTGGCTGATGGGGCTTCACGCCCTGATGGACGTCATTGCCCTGTTCGTCAGGCCCGCTTTGACCGGCCATTTCAGCCGAAGCGCTGTTACGCCGCCAGCAGGGCAACCTTTGTCATGAAGGCTTCGTGCTCTTTTTTCGCCAGCAAAGGAGCTGCGTCGGCCATAGCCTCAAGCCAGCGCTCGAGTTCCGGCTCTTCCGCCTTGGCGAAATTGCCCAGCACATGCCCCGTCACACGATCCTTGTGCCCTGGGTGACCGATTCCCATCCGCACACGCCAGTAATCCGGCCCCGACAGACATTTGTCCATGGAACGCAAACCATTATGCCCCGCAGCACCACCGCCGCGTTTGATACGCAGCTTGCCGAAAGCAAGGTCGAGTTCATCATGAAATGCAGTGATATCGTCCGGCGCGATCTTGAAGAACTGCGCGGCCTGCTGAACGCTGTCGCCTGACAGGTTCATATACGTCATCGGCTTGAGGAGCAGGATCTTCTGCCCCCCGATGACGCCTTCGGAGGTCTCCCCCCGGAAACGCTTGCGCCACGGTGAAAAACCGTGGCGCCTGGCGATCTCATCGACCGCCATAAAGCCGATATTATGTCTATGACGGCTCATCCCCGGCTCGGGATTGCCGAGACCGGTCCAGAGCCTCATGACATTACTTCTTCTTTGCGCCCGGCTTGGCAGCAGCAGCTTCAGCAGCGGCAGCCTTTGCAGCGGCTTCAGCTTCCATTTCGGCATCAACCGTCGGCGCAGCGATGGAAGCGATGACGATGTCCGTGTTCTGGCCACCCGTCAGCACAACACCCTCGGTGCCCTTAAGGTCCGTCCAACGCACGTTGTCGTGGATCTCAAGACCGCTCAGATCTGCCGTGAAGTGCTCCGGAATGTTTGCCGGATCAGCCTGCACGTCCATGTAATGACGCACGACGTTCAGAACGCCGCCACGCTTGATGCCCGGGGACTTCTCTTCGCCAACGAAAGCGATGGAGACTTCAACGTGGATCTTGGTGCCAGCCGTAACGCGCTGGAAATCCACATGGATCGGGGCATCGGTGACCGGGTGCAGCTGCACGTCGCGGATCAGCGCCGCAACCGGCTCTGCACCTTCGGTAGCGAGGTTGTACACGCGCGAGGACCAGCCACCGCGATGCAGTTCCTTCATGATCACGCGCGGATCAAGTGCGATGATGGAGGGTTCTTCCTTGCCACCGTAGATCACGGCCGGCACGAGGCCCTCACGTCTCGTTGCGCGCGCTGCCCCCTTACCAGCCTTCGCGCGCGTCGAGACAGCAAGTGTCGTCAAATTAGCCACTGTTACGCTCCTGCGTATTGAATTTCATTCATCACAGACCTCCAGGGGTGCCTGTGCGAGGCGCGGAGTAGCGGAAAACCGCCACCGATACAACCATTTTCGGACTCAACGGCCCTGCTGCGCCCCTCTGGACCATCCCATCCCGCGACCGCTACGATTGCGTTCCGTTTCCACAGTTTCCGGCAGATATACCCACCGATGAGCATCGCCGCCCGCATCGAATGCCTGCCCTTTACCCGCTTTCACTGGAAACTGCTGTTCCTCGGCGGCCTCGGCTATACGTTCGACGGCCTCGATTCCGCGATTGTCGCTTTCGCACTCCCGATGCTCAAAAACCAGTGGCATCTAAGCGGCCCGGCGCTGGGCCTGCTCGGAAGCGCCACCTATCTCGGCTACGGGCTGGGCGCCCTGCTGTCCGGCTGGTGGGGAGACCGCTCCGGCCGCCGCCGCGTCATGATGAACGCACTGGCCATCTACGCCATCGGCTCCCTGCTCTCCGCTGGATCGTCCTCCTTCACCGCATTTTTTCTGTGCCGCCTGCTCTCCGGGATCGGCGCGGGAGCGGAAGCCACCATCATCGCGCCCTATCTCAGCGAATTCGTCGCCGCCCGCTATCGGGGAGCCTTCACCGCAGCCCTGACCGGATTCTACTCCTTCGGATACGTCACAGCAGCCATTCTGGGATTCATGCTCGTCCCCGCAATGGAGGATGGCTGGCGCTGGGCTCTGGCACTGACGGGTTTTCCGGTGTTGATGCTGCTGTGGTGGCGACGCGCTCTGCCCGAATCCCCCCGCTGGCTCGACGAACGCGGACGGACTGTTGAAGCCTGCCGGATCGTCGGCGACATCGAGGAAAGTGCGGGCCTCGCGGTTGGCCTGACCACCACGACCGATCGTGGTGCTCCTTCCCTGCGACCCGTCCGGGATCTGTTCGCCCCAAATCTGCGGCGCTCTACCTTCATGAGCTGGGCCATGTGGCTGGCCATCACCTTCAGCTTCTACGCCTTCTTCACCTGGATCCCGACCCTGATGATCGAACGCGGCATGACCGTCACCCGCAGCTTCGGTTACGCCATTTCGATCTATTTCGCCCAGCTCCCCGGCTATGCCTGCGCCGCCCTGCTCACTGACCGCCTGGGACGACGCGGAACCGTGGCCCTCTTCATGGTCTCCGGAGCACTCAGCGCCATCGGTATGGCGGCCAGCCAGACCCCAACCGAAGTCCTATTCTTCGGCATGCTGCTGTCTTTTTTCATGAATGGCACTTTCGGCGGCATCTACGCCTACACTCCCGAACTCTTCCCGACCGCCCTGCGCGCCCGCGGCATGGGCCTCGCGTCCGCCATCGCCCGTCTCGGCGCCATCGCCTCCCCTGTTCTGATCGGCTGGCTCTATCCGCTCGCCGGTTTTCCCGGCGTCTTCGGTCTGACCACCCTGATCCTCCTGTCCGGCGCCATTGTCACACTCATTTTCGGCCCCAGAACAGAAAAACGCCCGCTCGATGACGAGCAGGCGTTCGCGCAGATCTGAGTTCAGAAAGTCCGCGTCAGATCATCGGCACACCACCATTGACCGCCAGAAGCGCGCCCGTCGTGTAGCTGTTCATCGGATCGGCGAAGTAAACATAGGCACCCGCCAGTTCAGCGGGTTGTCCGGGACGGCCCAACGGCACATCGGAACCAAGATGTTCCTGTTCGTCTTCCGGCATGCCCGTGACGATAAACGGCGTCCAGATCGGTCCCGGCATCACCGCATTGACCCGGATGCCTCGCCCGGCGAGCTGCTGCGCCATGCTGGACGTAAAATTCGCGATTGCCGCCTTCGTCATGGAATACGGCACCAACAGCTCCGGCGCCGTCTTGAGATTGACCGAAGACGTATTGATGATGGACGCGCCCGCCTGAAGATGCGGCAACGCAGCCTTCGTCAGATGGAACAATGCATCCGTGTTCGTGGAGAAATGGCGCTTCCATTCCTCGTCTGGAATGTCTTCCAGTTTCGCACGGGCTTTCTGGAAAGCCGCATTGTTCACAAGAATATCGAGCTTTCCGAAAACCTCGACGGTTTTGCGGATCATCTCCCGGCAATGCGCCGCTTCTCGAATGTCGCCCGGCAACAGCAGACAGGCCCGGCCTTCAGCTTCAATCTCGGCCTTGATCTCCCGGGCGTCGTCGGTTTCCGTCTCCAGATACGAAATCGCGACATCAGTTCCTTCCCGCGCAAAAGCCAGCGCCGCAGCCCGACCGATTCCGGAATCGCCCCCTGTAATCAGAGCCGCCAGCCCCTTCAGCTTTCCGGACCCCTTATAGGTTTTCTCCCCATAATCAGGTTTCGGAACCATCTTTTCCGAAAGACCGGGAAAAGCCTGCGTCTGACCTTTGAAAGGCGGGCGCGGATAGCAGGTGCGGGGATCGGCTGGCATGGAAACACTCCTGTGTCGTCATGGGACAGTATTGCCGCCTTAACGGCGCGTCTTCCGGGCGGGTTCAGAAATTTTCACGGATTTATTTCAGGAACACTTGCCCCTGACGGCGCTTTCTTATGGGCGCAGCCTTTCCTGTGGGAGGGGCGACTTTCTTATCCAGGCGTCCCGAAGCCCGCGCTTTTCCGGGCTTGCAGCCAGAGGTGCATTTCATGAGCACGGACAAACGCACGACCGTCACTATCGGCGATCAAACTTTCGAGCGCGGCCCGCAGGGTGCTACCCATCAGGTGGCCACAGGCGATATCCCGATCCTGACCACACAGCAGGGTGTTCCCGTCTCGGACGACCAAAACACCGAAAAAGCAGGGGCACGCGGCCCCAGCCTTCTCGAAGACTTTCATTTCCGGGAAAAGATCTTCCATTTCGATCACGAGCGCATCCCCGAACGCGTCGTCCATGCACGCGGCTATGGCGCACATGGCTTCTTTGAACTGACCGACTCCCTGTCCGACTACACAACAGCCAGCGTCCTCGGCAAAATCGGCAAGCGCGTCCCGGCGTTCGTGCGCTTCTCGACTGTCGCTGGCGCTCGTGGTTCGTCAGACATGGTGCGTGACGTCCGGGGCTTTGCCGTGAAGCTCTATACCGAAGAAGGCAATTGGGATCTCGTGGGCAACAACATGCCCGTCTTCTTCATTCAGGACGCCATCAAATTCCCGGACATGGTCCATGCCGTGAAGGAAGAACCCGATAGCGGCTTTCCGCAGGCCCAGTCTGCCCACGACAACTTCTGGGATTTCGCATCGCTCTCTCCCGAGACCGTCCACATGCTCCTGTGGATTATGTCTGACCGTGCGATTCCGCGTTCCTTCCGCTTCATGGAAGGCTTTGGCGTCCACACCTTCCGCCTCGTGAACGCCGACGGCAAGTCCACCTATGTGAAGTTCCACTGGAAGCCGAAACAGGGCCTGCAATCCGTTGTGTGGAACGAAGCCGTGAAGATCAACGGCGCTGATCCGGACTTCCATCGCCGGGACCTGTGGGACGCCATCAATTCCGGCGACTTCCCGGAATGGGAACTGGGCGTGCAGCTTTTCGACGACGCCTTTGCAGACAAATTCGACTTCGACATTCTCGACGCGACCAAACTGATCCCGGAAGAACTCGTCCCCGTCCGTCGTATCGGACGCCTCGTGCTGAACCGCATGGTGGACAATTTCTTCGCCGAGACCGAACAGGTCGCTTTCTGCACCCAGAACGTCGTTCCGGGCATCGCCTTCACCAACGATCCGCTCCTTCAGGGTCGGAATTTCTCGTATCTGGACACCCAGACCAAGCGCCTGGGTGGACCCAACTTCACACATCTCCCCATAAACGCGCCGAAATGCCCGTTCCATAATTTCCAGCAGGACGGACACATGGCCATGCACAACCCAAAAGGGCGTGCAAACTATGAGCCAAACTCCTGGGGGATGGGACCGCGTGAAAACCCGCAGACCGGCTACAAACCCTATGCAGAGGAACTGAACGGCCGCAAAACCCGCGAGCGCGGAGAGCTGTTCGCCGATCACTACAGTCAGGCCCGCCAGTTTTATGCCAGCCAGACGTCCACCGAACAGACGCATATCAAGGACGCCTTCGTCTTTGAACTCAGCAAGTGCCTGACGCCCGCCATCCGCGCTCGCGTGGTCGCCCATTTGCTGAATGTCGATGAAACCCTTGCTCAAGCGGTGGCCGAAGGTCTGCGTCTGGAAAAAATGCCAGCTCCTGCTCCGGCAGCGCGCACGCCGCTAACGGACCTTCCGGCTTCGAACCCGCTCAGCATCCTCAAAAATGGCCCCAAGACCTTCAAGGGCCGCAAGCTGGGTGTGCTCGTTACCGATGGCACGGATGCGGAACTACTCGCAGCCCTGATGAAAGCCGCAGAGACGGAAGGGACAACCATCGAACTTGTCGCTCCAGCCGTCGGCGGCGTGAAAACCACGGACGGCAAGCTCATCCCGGCAGGACAGAAGATCGTCGGTGCGCCATCGGTCCTGTACGATGCGGTGGTTCTGCTCCCATCCGCAGAGGGTGCAAAGCTCCTGACCCGCGAAGCCACGGCCCGGGACTTTGTGGCCGACGCCTTCGCCCATGCCAAATTCATCGGCTACGGCGCGGAAGCCAAACCCCTTCTCGCCAAAGGCGGCATCACCCCTGAAGACATGGATGACGGCATCGTTCCACTAAAAGCTGTGAGTGATTTACAGAACTTCATCACCCTGTGCCGCAATCTGCGCTTCTGGGACCGGGAAGCCAGAACCCAAGCCGTTTGAGACGAAAAAAGGGGGCGGAGACATTCTCCGCTCCTATTTTTCCATATCTGCCGTATTCCGAACGGAATCATGCCTGATTTCCATTGCAGAAGCGTTTCGCTTTTGCAGGATGGGATCTCAGGGTGCAGACAGTCACGACAGGTGCGCAGCGCAATCCGGGGATCGACCTGCTCAGGGGCATCTCCATCATCCTCGTTGTCATCCATCACCTCGCTTTGCGCATCCCCCTGATGCACACCGGTCTTTCAGCCGTCTTCCCTGCTTTTCTGCTCAAAGCCCTCACCTGGGACGGCGCCAAAGGCGTAAAGATCTTCTTCGTGATCTCAGGTTTTCTGATCACCGATCATACATTGCGCCGCTGGGGCAGTCTGGACGGTATCAAAGTTGTCGCGTTCTCCGGCCGCCGGGCCTGCCGAATCCTGCCGTGTCTGCTGGTGCTGCTCGGGATTCTTGCACTTCTGAAGCTCGCAGGCGTGCCTGACTTCCTTTTCCATCACGAAAACCAGACGCTGCCCGGCGCCATCTTCGCAGCCCTGTTCATGCATCTGAACCTGTATGAAGCGCAGACGAACTACCTGCCTGCGAACTGGGACGTATTGTGGTCATTGTCGGTCGAGGAACTGTTCTATCTGGCCTTCCCGATCTTCTGCCTTCTGAGCGGACGCATTCCAAAACTGATCGGCCCCAGACTTCTCGTCTGCGTTTTCGTCCTTCTGGCCCTGTCCCTGCCTTTTGCGGAATGGCAGATCCGGGACGCTTCTGAAATCTGGCAGGACGAAGCCTATGGACCGGGCGTTTCCGCAATCGCCATGGGCGTCTGTACAGCCCTGCTGGCGCACCGGATGTCTCCGTTCACATTCGCGCGTCTCACGCCCTGGCTGGGTTGGACTGGAACATTCGGCGTCGGTCTCTATCTGCTGAACAGCCACGTTCTTTGGCAGACCCTGAATTACGGCGCCCCGCTATTCTTCACAGTATCCTGCGCAGTCCTGCTGCTCGCCTTCTACAACGGCTGGGGCAAAGCGACCGCAAGTCAGTTTCTGGCGTGGCCGCGCCACTGGGGCAGACTGAGCTACGAAATCTATCTCAGCCATATGTTTGTGGTCATGCCGATGGTTCACCTGTTCAAGGCCACTGGCGAAAACTGGACGTTCGGCTGGGTCTGGTTCCTCCCGACCCTCGGCCTGTCCTTCTGCCTCGGCGTCCTCGTGGACCGTTTTCTCTCACGCCCCGCCGATCGCTGGCTGCTGGAGAAATCCGGCCTGCGCCGCCCTCAGCCCAGCGGGGAGACCAGCGGGCGGATCGCCGAAATCTGATGCCCGATATGCCCGCCCTCCGCGAGGGTCCGGCGGCGATGACTGAAGAAACGCGGATCCGTCAGCGTATCCACCCCCAGAATCTGCACATTCCGGACCCCGGCCTGTTCCAGCCGAAACCCGCAATAGCCCGGCAGATCAAACAGGAAATGTCCGGCACGGGGCGCTGAACGGAAAAAGATTTCCCCAACACTCCCGTAAGCCAGAACCGCATCCCGCATATCCGGCCCGACTTCATAGCTCGCAGGCGCAATGCATGGCCCGACAACGGCACGAATCCCCGTGGCACCCAGCGCAACCATCTGCGTCACCACGGATTCAAGAATCCCGCCCGCAGCGCCACGCCAGCCCGCATGGGCCGCGCCCACGATCCGCCCATCCTCAGAAGACAGCAGCACCGGTCCGCAATCCGCCGTAATGACGCCCACGCCAATCTCTGGTCGGTCCGTCACCAGCGCATCCCCGACCTGCCCGGTTCCAGCCACCCACAGAGGCATTTCGGACGTCACAGGCACAGTGATGTCACTATGCGTCTGCTTCAGCCCCAGCAGATGATCCGGTTCCACTCCAATCGCCCGCGCCACTCGCGCCCGGTTTTCCGCCACATTCGCCGGATCGTCCTGAGAGGACAGCGAACAGTTCAGGCTGTCATACGGCACGGGCGATACCCCCCCGAGCCGCGTGAAGAACCCGTGCGGCACCTTGAGAACCGATCCCGTCAGCACGACCTCAGACATGCGCCGACACCTGAGCCGGGCGCCGCATCGCGTAAACCATGAGCCCCATCCCCGCGAGCGCCATCGGAATACACAGCAACTGCCCCATGGTCGTACCACCAGACAGGAACCCGATATTCGCATCCGGCTGGCGGAAAAACTCACAGAAACTGCGTGCACAGGCATAGCCGAACAGGAACAGCCCCGACAGGAACCCGAACCGCTCACGCGCCGCCGGACGGCTGGCCGCAAACAGCATGACGCTCAGCAACAGCACACCCTCGGTCAGGGCTTCATACAATTCGGACGGATGACGCGGAATCGGCCCACCGGTCGGGAAAATCATCGCCCAAGGCAGATCCGGAGACGCCGGACGCCCCCACAGCTCCCCGTTCACGAAATTCGCACAACGCCCAAGCCCCAGCCCGATCGGCACCACCGGCACAATCCGGTCCGCAAAAGCCAGAAAGCTCAAACGGTTCTTCCAGCTGAAATAGGCCAGCGCCAGAATAACGCCCAGCGCCCCGCCATGGAACGACATCCCGCCATCCCATGTCTTGAAGATCTCCAGCGGGTGCGAAAGGTAATCCATCGGCCGGTAGAACAGGACATAACCCAGCCGCCCGCCCAGAAGCACACCCAGAATAGCGTAGAACAGGAAGTCATCGACCTGCTCTTTCGTCGCCACTTCCGGCGACAGACGGTTCAGGCGCTTCGCAATGGGCAGCGCAATAATGAACGACACCATGTAGGCCAGCGCATACCAGCGCACCGCAAGAGGGCCGACATGAAAGGCAACCGGATCAAAATCAGGGAAGATCAGGGGATGGCTCACGGAATCGGCTCTCAGAGATTGGGGTGGGAACGGGAAAGATAGTCGCGCACATATTGCCCGATTCCATCTTCAAGAGACGTAAACGGCGCATCATAACCCGCAGCGCGCAGGCGGCTCATATCCGCACAGGTAAAAGACTGGTACTGCCCGCGCAGCTTCTCGGGCATGTCCACGAATTCGACATCCCGCGCCCGCTTCGCAGCGTCACAGACCGCATGCGCCAGATCGAGATAACTTCGCGCCACGCCGGTTCCGCAGTTGAACAGCCCGCTGACCTGCGGATGATCGAACAGCCACAGCATGACGTTCACAACGTCCCCGACCCAGATGAAGTCCCGCTGCTGCTGCCCGTCGGCCAGTCCCGGTACATCCGAGCGGAACAGCTTCGCCGCACGATCCTGCACAACTTCGTCGTACTTGACCTTCACGACCGAGATCATCGACCCCTTGTGGTATTCGTTCGGCCCATAGACATTAAAGAACTTGAGCCCGGCCCATTGCGGCGGCACAGACGCTCCGGCTTCGATTTCCCGCTTCACCCAGAGGTCGAAGGCCTGCTTGGACCAGCCATACAGGTTCAGCGGCCTCAGACCCTCGATGCCCTCCAGCCCATCACGGAACATCTCAGGCCGGTCCGCTGCTCCATAAGTCGCGGCAGAAGACGCATAGATCATCCGCACACCCCGCGCCGCGCACCAGCGCCACAATGTCTGCGACAGGTCCACGTTGCTCGACCAGACGAGGTCTCCGTCCCGCGCCGTCGTGGCGCTGATCGCCCCCATGTGAAACACGGCTTCGACATCCGGTTCGGACGCGAGGAAACCTTCAAGCTCATCAGGCGTGATGATGCGATCCGGCGCATGGGACGCCAGATTGCGCCACTTCACCCCGTCCCTGAGCCGGTCAACCACAACCGTCCGCAAGCCCCGGCGACGCAGGGCGGAATGAAGACACGAACCAATGAATCCGGCCCCGCCGGTGACGATAATCATCCTTCCTGTATAGTCTGCCCCCGATAACGATCCAAGCGACGCGCCCGACACGACACGCCGCAGAACAGCAGGAACTTCATCATGGCTGACAGACCCCGCTTTTTCGACGACCTCGCTGGCCTCGCCGGTAACGCATTTTCCGCCGTGACCGGCGCCCGCGAGGAGCTTCATGCCATCGTCCGCACACGCGTGGACGAAATCCTCAACAGTCTCGACCTCGTCCGCCGTGACGAATTCGACGCGGTACAGGAAATGGCAACCCGCGCCCGCATGGCACAGGACGCCACCGAACAGCGTCTGGCCGAAATCGAATCGCGTCTTGCCGCTGTCGAAGAACTCGCAACTGAAGAAAAAGGCGGCCCGCAGGGCTAATCTGCAACAGTCACCCAAGACCGTGTAGCTATTGTAACACGTAATGCTTGCACCCGAGGCAAAGGCTCCATAACGTAACTGCTGTCGGGAGCGGTTTTCCGCTTCCGGCCGCAGACATCTGGAGCGCCGCACCGGCGCCAGGCCGGTGCCAGGCTCCACGGCCTTGGGAGACCCGCCATGCCTGCCCTGAGCACCTCACTCACCACGGAAACAGAATCCCATCCGCTCGACCTGATGGAACAGGTCATAGGCCTCTATGAATGGGAGTTCGAACGCCTCGGCCCGTCCGAAATGGCCGCCCAAGCACCCGGACAATGGTGCGACTATTCCCTGTATTTCACATGGTCCGACGAGCTCTCGGCCCTGCATCTGAACTGCATCATGGATCTGCGCTCCCCCGCAAAGCGCCGTCCGGCCGTCCACGAACTCGTTTCCCTTGCCAATAACCGCCTCTGGATCGGCCATTTCGCCGTCGATCCCGACACAGGCACCCCGTCCTACCGACATACGCTGCTGCTGCGCGGCGTGCAGACATTGCCCGGCGAAAGCATGGAAGACCTCGTGGAGATCGCGATGTCCGAATGCGAACGCTTTTATCCCGCCTTCCAGTTCGCGCTCTGGGGCGGAAAAACACCGCAGGAGGCCATAGACGCCGCCATGCTCGACTGTGTGGGAGACGCCTGATCGTGCCATCCTCCGTCCCTTCAATCCTTCTTGCAGGGTGCGGCAAGCTGGGAGGCGCGCTGCTCGACGGGTGGCTCGCCTCCCCAACCCCGCCACGCCTCGTCGTCCTTGACCGACACCGAACCAGTCCGGACGATACGGTCACCATCGTCCGGACTGCCGCCGAAATCCCGGCCGATTTCCAACCCGACATCATCGTCCTCGCCGTCAAACCCAGCGTTGCCGAAATCGTGATCGACGCATTTGGAAAGGCTCTGGGGCCCCGCCTGAACGGTGCCGCCCTGCTCTCCGTCATGGCCGGTCGCACCTGCGAAGCACTGTCGGACTCTATCCGGCTTGCAGGCGCGGACATTCCGGTCCTGCGCGCCATGCCCAATACACCCTCCTCGGTGGGTGCCGGGATCAGCGGTCTCTTTGCCTCGGCCGCCGCCACCCCCGAGCAGAAATCCATCTGTCACGATCTGCTATTTGCGGTCGGAGACGTCGTACCAGTCGAAAACGAAGACGATCTGTCGGTCGTCACAGCCATTTCCGGCTCCGGGCCCGCCTATGTATTCCTTCTGGCCGAACTGCTGGAAAAAGCAGGGCAGCAACACGGTCTGGCGCCAAATGTCGCCCGCCGTCTGGCCCGTGGAACAATCTATGGTGCAGGACGTATGCTCGACGATCTGCCCGAAAGCGCCGAAGACCTCCGCAAGGCCGTCACCAGCCCCAATGGTACCACCGCTGCGGCGCTGGCCGTCCTCATGAAACCCGATGCCTGGCCCCAGACGGTTCCAAAAGCTATTGACGCTGCTACAAAACGGGCCGACGAACTCGCTGGCTGACGGTTTCTTTATGGGAGAGAGCTTGTCGGCAGACCGCAACGCTCCCACCAATAGAACAAGACGCTTTCGACAGGAGACCCGAATGGACGGACGGCAGGACCCCTTTGAATCCGACGACATGGCACTGAGTGGTCCGCCGGATCTGGCGCAGGAAGCTTTCGACGCCGCCCTTCTCCAGTCCGCCCTGTCCCTCGCCGCAAGCGAAGGCTGGCACCGCTTTTCGCTCGTGGAAGCCGCACGGGACGCTGACCTCCCGGTCGAGACAGTCCGCAAACGCTATCCCGTCAAAGCCCTGCTGCTGCTCCAGCTTGGACGTCTGGCCGATGCCAGTGCCCTGCGTGACGATGGCAATGGCGGCACACTGCGCGAATATCTCTTTGACCTGATCATGCGCCGTTTCGATATTTTTCAGGAATATCGCGAAGGCGTCCGTGCTGTCCTTCAGGCCGTGCCCTACGACCCGCCTCTGGCTGCCTTTCTGGCCGGGACAACCCTTGATTCCATGAAATGGCTGGCAGAGGCCGCCGGAATCGACTGCACGGGTTTCGGTGGTATTTTCCGAATCAATGTTCTGGCCGCTGTCTGGGCGCATGCCATGCGGGCCTGGGAAAAAGACGAAAGCCCGGATCTGGCCGCGACCATGGCTGCCCTTGATACCGCGCTGGATCGTGCAGAGCGTTACGGCATCCTCAAGCCCTCAGCGCGACGCAAAATGGACGAGGCCCTGAACACAACCGGCCTGCCCGATCACGATCTCGAATTGGAATCCTGACTTCGGACTTTACGAAGGCAACCGGTTCGGACTAGAAGTCCGAAAGGATGCGCTCCCCGGGGCGCATCGATTGGGGTGTAGCCAAGCGGTAAGGCAGCGGATTTTGATTCCGCCACGCGGAGGTTCGAATCCTCCCGCCCCAGCCAAACTCCGATATAAATCATTGATATCAAACGGATTTTATTCGGGTAAAAAATTGAGTTTTGGGACTTTTCTCCATTTTCGTCCCCAAAACTGACTCCAATGCTCAAACGAAAAAATGGCTGTTACCACTTCCGCAGAGTAGTCCCTTCACATATTCGTGATGCTTTGGGTCAGACTGAAATCTGGCTCTCTCTAGGCACCCACAAGAAGAGAGACGCCACGTCCCGTGCGGGCATGATATATGGACAGGTCGAGAACCTGTTCTGTTTCCTGTCGGGTGGTGGTGCCTTGCCTGAAAAGTTTGACCTTAAGAATTATCTTCTGGAGATGGTGAAACTCCATCCGTCTGATTTCAAAGAGGACTGGCTGGCAGGGACAAGTGCCGGAATTGACGTAAAGAAAAAATATCTCTCAGGAGCCTCTGACAGATTCCTTCAGCAGTTCGTGAAGGATATAGATGGTCGAAACGCTCACCTTCTGAACGAAATCCAGCGTCTGGGCGCAGAACTGGAAGCTGCCAAAGCGGCAGGCAATCATGAGCGGGAGGGTCAACTGTTAGCCCTGCTAGGTCAGGCCATCTCCAAGATACCCGATATGAGCCAGCAGGTTTCCGCTGCTCCTGTGATGCACCACCAGATTCCGTCAAAAATCTCCTCGGTACCCTTCAGAGACATTGCCAATAGATATCTGGAAATTAAGAGGGCAAGCGTCTCAATAGAGACCTATAACCACTTTGTAGCCGCGTGCAGTCTGTTTGGCAGATTCACTGACACCACCCGTGAGCTGCATACTTTTACCCGTAAAGATTCATCAGCTTTCATCAACGTCTTGAGACAGATGCCCAAATACTGGGGAAAATCTTCCAAAGAAGAAACAATGACTCTGGGAGAAATTGTCGCATACCACCGGACGCGAAATCCTGAATACGTGACTTTATCAACAGACACGATGAGCCGACACATCAACAAGATGGCCGAAATCTGGAGTTATGCCATCTCGATTGGAGAACTGGACGACAAGAAGGAATACGATATCTGGTCGAAGCATATGGTAACGGCCATTAACGAACAGACCGTGGATAGAAGGCCGTTCAAGGAAATAGAGCTGGCGGCTCTCATGGAAACCCTGTGGAAGCCACGGATGAATATCAACACAGTCAGACAGATTATATCCGTTGCGACCTATACAGGCATGAGGCTGGAAGAAATTTGCAGACTTCGCCCATGCGATATTCATGAGGTTGAGGGCGTTCTCTGTTTCGATATCCGAATTCATCGAGATGCCGATGGGAAGGAAATCTGGAACCCAAAATCAGAGGCCGGTGAACGTCTCATTCCCGTTCACTCCTATATCAAGAACTCTACCGGATTGATTGAACGCGCCAAAAACTGCGAGAAATCCAAAAGAGACCGGATATTTTTCGACCTTCCTTATGCTGCCTCCACTAATAAATATGGAGCGGCTTTCTCTCAAAGGTTTAGCAAGTTCAAGAAAGATGCGGGTCTGCCTCGTGAGACAACATTTCACAGTTTCCGACATCTGTTCCGAACCATGCTTGGCCATCGAAGCGATGGACTGAACTACCCGGTAGAGTGGATTGACCAGATTCTGGGCCATGAAACAGCCGGAATGGGAAGCCATTACAATGCAGGGACAACACCATCGAACCTGATGAAAGTCGTTCGAACAGTGAAGTTCGAAAGCTGGGACCCTATGGAAATAAAAAACCGATAACCGTGCCCTGAAACAAAACTACATAACTGTCTGCTATACTTCCCTCTCAGGACTGGAAAACATCCCGGAGACCAGTCAGGAGAAGGAAGTACGACATGTTTCTACAACAGGACCATTATAGACCATTCTGCCCCTCTCCACGATTACGCGGGGAAGATGCAGGATGATGTGCAGTATGACGAGATAGACCACTGGATAAGAACCACCAGACCCGATGTCTGGCGCAGGCTGTTACCCCTGCATGGGATTTACAAGAACGAAATCACCAGCAAGGTCGCAGAAAACTGCGAGTTTCTTGCCTGTTTCGAAGAGACCGAACAGGTCGCCATGGAAGTCGTGGACTGGGTTGAAACCCTGCCCGATGACTTTGTTTCCGGCTTTGACCTTCTCTCCCAGTCCTATGACGAACTGAAGCAGACCCAGCGAATCACAGGGCGGGTTCTCACACGCAAAGCCAACAGGTTACGCCGCAATCTCCGCAGAATGCTGGAACTCTCCCCTGAACACGACAGGGTGCAGCAGGCCTTTGATGACGAGAAGCTGGCTGCAAGCAAATCGTTCATCGTGGTCTCTGACCGACAGAACCCGGACACTGGCCTGTCAGCGCATACGCTCCGTCAGTGGCAGCTCAGAAAACATTATGCCGTCACGCTGGCCATAGCCGACAGCCTGAATGACTTCGCCACAGGATTTCTGGGCTATCAAGGGCTGTTCCTGACCCTGACACTACCCGGAGAGTATCACGCCTGTTCCTATGAAGAGGCCAAGGCAGAAATCTCCAGACGCTGGAAAACCGTCAGACGCAAAGCACGGGAGAAAGATGTCCTGCTTCTGGGCATGACAGCGCTCGAACTCCAGGACGACGAAACACCCCACTATCATATCCAGCTCTATATAGACCCGACACAGAGAGCGTGGCTTGAGGAGCAGATACTTCAGGCCTTCCCGAATGAGGTTGAGCGGCAGGACGAAGCCATCAAGGACATCCGCGATGTGCTGTCCGTCTCCCTCTATCTCACCAAGGACTACGGCAAGCCTGAGACCAGTCTGACCTTCATTGGCCTGAGCAAAGACATCCGGACCCGCTACACGAACGTCTATGCAGGCAAGCGCTACGGAACCCTGTCAGATGCCAGGATTGCCACAACTCACAGACTGATAAAGCGGAAAGCCTTTGGCGGAACAGCGCTGCTTCTGATGCGTGGATTTTCCGATGAGAGACTGAACCGGATATCAGCCCGTCATCCCGATTTCCATTATGTCCGCGCAGGGATGCCAAGGGTTCTGATAGCTCTCGTGCATACAATGCATTTCAGGACAGTGAAGGATTTCAATGAACCCGCTGTCAGCCAGACCTCCATGGTCAGACGCGAGGTTTCAGCAGAAAAAACAGGGGTTCAGTCTCTCTTTGTTCCAACTTGTTTAAATGTATACCAAGAAGGTGTTCCCCAGATTGGCCTCCCTTACGAACGGCTATGTTCGAGGAGTCAGCCCCCACCCACAAAGGTATAGGACATTGAAATCTGACTGGAAACACGGTGCAGAATGGACAGAAACGGGCAAGGGCGGGGTTGAACGCAAGTGTCTGTAGGGTCGCGGTTCAAAGCCATACCTCCTGTCGCCACGTTTCTCCTTTTCAGGAACCGCCCTGCTCCTGAATTGCAGGATTTGCCAACCTACGCCTTGTTTCTCTGGGCATCATTATGCACGGGGGAGGCACTCGGAATCAGTTATCTGCTCTATCAGATAGGGAAAATATTCGATGTGTATTCTCTACCTCTGTCAAGCGACCTGACACCCCTCCTGCATCAGTCGTTATCCTTTTATTTATCGGCAACAGTTACTCTCGTATCGGTCATATTTTTTGCAACGATGGGCGTCATTTTTGCAAAACTCTCCTCAGAAAGCGGGAAAGCCCTATGGGAGCGCGTTACTGGACGAAAGCAAACCAATTGGCGCGCACGTTCCGTCAGACATAAATATTTTCTGCGCAAAAAAAGAAGCTGATGGCGCAGAGTTACTGTTTTTGTAAGGAGAGGCTCACATTCCGTGAGGCCTCTCATTTACGAGAAAACATTATCAGTGAAGGCGGGGGCCAAATGAGCACATCAATTCATAATCTCGCTGACATTCCCATTCCTCGAGTTCCCGTTTTTCATCGAGATGGCTCGTCACACATTCAAAGGAACGTATAAGGTTTCTAATCTTTCGCTCCCTTTTATTCAAAGCCTGAGCCTTATCTTTTCTACCACACATCTCAAACATGAGACGTGCTTCTTTAAAGCGAGAGGCTTCCGCTTCCAGGGCTTTCATTTCGCGGCATAATTCGGTGATTGTGGTAGCAAGATTACTCATGGCTGACCTCCCTGTCCTTCATAGGACCAGGACAGAGGCTTCTTGCCCTTCATCTCTGCCAGAAGAGAAAAACCGAGGTCGAAATGGGCATGGAGGGCAATGGATGAACCTGCATTGAACTCCTCCGGAGCAAAGCGGGCAAACCACTGCACGTACTGGATTTCCCAGTCCCAGCTATGCCCGTGATAACGCTCCCAGTCCCGGAAGCTCAGCAGTCCGAATGCGACAAAAAGCGCATTCCCAAAACCTTTTCGCTCCTGATTGCTATCTTCCTGCTCCCATCCATAAATGCTGATGGCTCCCAGAAGCTCTGCAACCGGATTTTTTGTATCTGTGAAGAAACGGAACAGCTCGTCAGGTCCTACGTTTCGAAGGCCTGATACCTTTTTCAACCCTTCAGCATAGGCATGACCAGACTTGGCCTTGGTCAATTCCTGAGCTTTTAGCTCCTGACTGACAAGCGAAACGATACGCTTGATTTCAGCCTGTGCGAGAGGGGCATTTCCTATGTGCCTCGTTGTTCCAAAGCTTTTTTCTCGTTCCTCAATATTTGTAAGAGCGAGAAGTACAGTTTCTATATTTGTATTAAAAATCCTCATGATGTTATTCCCAATTTGGTCACCTCAGTGACAAGGGTGTGTATAGCCAATACTCCACCCTTTGTCAAGTATTAATTTCAATACTCCGAAAAATAAATGATTTTCGATGAATCTGTATATACGAATACTTCTGTATCAATCCGAAATCACTTCCGAATACAGAAGACCATACACTCTCCCCTGCATCTCCCAGAGCTATAATGACTCACGCGCGCGAGGGGCATCATGAAAACGGAGACATTACATATCCGGGTGACACCGGAAGAACAGGAGAGACTGAAAACCACAGCAGGAACACGCAGACTGTCTATGTGGTGTCGCAGGATTCTGCTCAATGAGCTGGCAGGAGGGGCTTCGATTGCCGACGAGCTTCTGTCCTTGCGTCGTGAGCTGTCAGCGATAGGCAACAACCTGAATCAAATTGCTCGCAGGCTGAATACAGGGGAGCAGGTCGATATCGCTGCCCTGCCTGCTGACATCGACACACTGAAAGCCCGCATCAACAGGGTTCTGAGGCGGGTGCGATGATACTGAAGAGCAACCCCATCAAAACATCCTCCGGGTCAGGAGCCATTTTCCACCATCTCGTGGAGAAGACGGACGAGAACGAGCACATCCTGCTGTGGAAGGGTCGACGTCAGGATGTCGATGACTGCATGGCTGATGCAGCCGCTTTTCATCGTGTGAATGCTGTTCAGCACTTCCAGGTCTCTTCAAAAGAGAAACTCACCGACGAACAGTTTGCCGACTGCATCACCATGCTCGCCAGAGAGTTCGGATTTCAGGCCTCGGATGTCTGTCTTGCCGTCATCCACACCAAAACCCGCCACGATGGCAAAGCA
>NZ_JABCQO010000018.1 GCF_015244675.1 Gluconobacter cerevisiae
CTGGCGCTCAGACAACAAAAATACCTCACTCACAGGCCTACCCTCCATCGGTAAGCCTGTGAATCACAACCTCTCGCTCAGTTCAATAAATTAATAGGTCCTGAGCCTAGGGTGAACATGATCGACAGCACCCCAAGCACCCGGTTGGCCTGATAGGGCGTTTCCTTCAGCGACTGGTGCAGTTCGACGACATCGGCGCGGGTCACGTCGATGACCTTGAGCATTCCGAGCTTTGGGGTAATGAACAGGTCCACGCAGCGGCGATATTCGTACCGGGTCGAAGGCTTGCAGTGTGAGGCGACATGCTCGTCGAGGAACCGCTTGCCGAACTCCTTCATGGTCGCGGCGGCACGCAGGCCGTCGCGCTGTGCGCCCGGATCGCTGCCGCGCCGCACATCGGACAGATGCTTCATGGCCTCGGTGCGAGCCTGATCTGGTGTGATCGGGCCATGAGGACCAATATTGACGCGGCGGATGCGTCCACCCGCGCGGAACTGGGCGAGGTAGATTTTCCGGCCTGACGGATGGACCCTGAGGCCGAAGCCGCGAAGTTCGTCATCCCAGAGGAAATATTCCTTGCCGGTTTTGGTGGCGGCTTCGACGGACCGTTTGGTGATCGTGACCATGGGACATCCTTCCCCGGTTGGAATCACTGGAATCAAATAGGAATCATTTGGGAGTGAAATCAGGCGATTCCAGCCGTGGAAGAGTGTAGCAAGAATCGAGTAAAAACTTAAGAAAAACTACCACTTATCGTGAAAAAATCGGCTCTGTGCGGTAATTGTGTAAGTATTAGACTGGAACTCATAACCTGAAGGCCGTAGGTTCAAATCCTACCCCCGCAACCATAAATACCCTGTTTAAAAACGAACATTTAGGCCGCTTCATAGTGGCTTTTTGTGTTTCTGCTCCACGCACAAGATGTGTATAGATGTGTATAGATGTGTATAGATGTGTATAGATGTGTATAGATGTGTATAGATGTGTATAGATGTGTATAGATGTGTATAGATGTGTATAGATGTGTATAGAACGTAAATACATAGGAAACAGCAGCTTTAATTCCCGATTCTTTTTCGGAAGAATACAGGATGGACAGTAATATTACGTTCTGTAAATGATAACCGGATTTGGTTGCTAACATAGCCTCTGTCCCCGATGATTTCTTCTTGTTCGTGGTAAAGTTCAGCATCGCAGCTTAGACATTTCCGCAGGTAGATATTTTAAGACTGGCGCATAATATTCCATAAATACAGACTTCGATTGCTCATGCATTAGCATTGCAACGATATTCATTATCCCGAAGGGTAGCGTGATCGAATGAAATCGACAAATGCACGAAGTGCTGGTGGCAACTGGCGGCGGCCAGAATAATAAAGCATTGGCCCTGAAAATGGAGGAGACCAGTCTTCGAGTACTGTTTCCAGTGCCCCGTTGCGGATGTGCGGAGTCAGCCAGTCTTCGAACAGACAAACAATACCAAGGCCCGCTATGGCAGTTTCTAACAGAAGGTCGCACGCCAATCCGGGTTGAACCAATAAAGGGCCTGATGGATCAAGACGAATAATTTCCCCATTTTTCTCGAACTCCCACACAGCCGATGCTCCACCGGAGAAGCGAAGACGAAGGCAGGCGTGCTCCAGTAATTCGCCTGGGTGCTGGGGACGTCCCTTCGCAGAAAGATAGGATGGTGCAGCGGCAACTAGAAGGCGCTGGCTACGCGGCCCAATGGGGACTGCGATCATATCCTGTTCCAGCTTTTCTTCATATCGGATACCTGCATCTGCGCCAGAGGCGAGAATATCTACAAAACTGTCCTCTACCGTCACCTCCACACGGATATGTGGATGAGCGATCAGGAAGGGCGACAGAATGCCTGGGAGTACGGTTCTTGCGACATTGGCCGGGACATTGAGACGGATTGTTCCTGCAGGCTGGTCGGTTTGCGCATGGACGGTATCGAGTGCGGCGCTGATCTCGGCAAGGGCTGGCGAAAGCCGTTCAAACAACCGAACGCCCGTCTCTGTAAGCGAGATGCTGCGTGTGCTTCGATGAAGCAACCGTGTACCAAGACGTGTTTCCAGTCGCCGTACAGCGTCGCTGAGTCCAGAGGCCGAAGACCCTGAAACACGTGAAGCCTCGCGGAAGCCGCCCGCTCGCGTAACGGCAATGAAAGCTGAAAGATCATCAAGTTCGAGTGGCATTGTGCGATTTTCCGGACAGCCCGTTCAGAGTCGCCCAGCTTATCGATCATTCAAAGCGAGTCCATCTTTGGGAGGCACCCTCACCAAGGAGAGACCAATGAGCATTCACGCCCATGCCGGAACTTTTATACTCGGCGACCGAATTGTGAACCGTATGGGATACGGGGCAATGCAACTTGCTGGCCCGGGTGTTTTTGGTCCGCCGCAGGATCACAAAGCCGCTGTTGCTGTACTTCGCTCTGCTGTGGAAGCAGGCGTCAATCATATCGATACCAGCGATTTTTATGGCCCACACATTACGAACCAGATCATCCGTGAGGCACTCCACCCTTATCATGATGACCTCGTGATCGTGACCAAGGTCGGAGCGGTGCGTGGCGCGGATGCATCATGGCACCCAGCGCAGAGCACGCAAGATCTGACCAGATCAGTGCACGACAATCTACGCAATCTGGGACTTGATCAGCTTGACGTGGTCAATCTGCGTTTGATGGGTGACGTTCATGCTCCTTTGGAGGGTTCGCTGGCAGAGCCGTTTTCAGTACTGGCTGCGCTTCGTGAACAGGGCCTCATCCGGCATCTCGGTCTCAGCAATGCGACGACTACGCAGATCGCTGAAGCACAGACGATCGCACCAGTTGTTTGTGTACAGAACCATTACAACCTTGTTCATAGAAAAGACGATGCACTGATCGACGCGCTGACGGCACAGGGCATTGCCTATGTGCCATTTTTTCCCCTGGGTGGATTCAACCCGATCCAGTCACATGTTCTGTCTGAGATTGCCTCTGATGTAGGAAAGACCCCATTGCAGGTTGCGCTTGCGTGGTTGCTGGCCCGTTCACCGAATCTGCTCCTTATTCCAGGGACTTCGAACCTCCGTCATCTGTCGGAAAATCTTGCTGCAGCAACGCTGGAAATGTCGTCCGATGTTAAGGCGCGCCTTGATACAATCGCTGTCGTGTAATTTCGTTTTCAGAACTATTTTGGTGTAGCGTTGCTGATACCTTTCTGCGTAAAGCACCTTCCGCCGGGAAGATTTTTAGTAGGTGATATTGG
Source organism: Gluconobacter cerevisiae (assembly GCF_015244675.1). Lineage (GTDB taxonomy): Bacteria > Pseudomonadota > Alphaproteobacteria > Acetobacterales > Acetobacteraceae > Gluconobacter > Gluconobacter cerevisiae. Next base: position 3,264 of record NZ_JABCQO010000018.1, read on the forward strand.
CATTTCGCCGGATAGCCTGCGGCGGCTGGTGAAATTCACGCAGGAAGGCCCGCCGCATCCGTTCGGGATCGTGGAAGCCAGTCATGACAGCGATGGCTTCGATGGGGAGTGTGGAGCACTCGACACGCTCCCGTGCGGCTTCCAAACGCAGTTTTTCGACCGCTTTGGCGGGGCTCATTCCCACCGACGCCTGAAAACTGCGTGAAAAATTCCGCGGACTCATGCCCGCCTGAATGGCAAGAACTTCCACGGTCAGGCGCTGTTGAAGGTGGGATCGGATCCATCCCAGAAGCTCGGCAAAGCGTTCCTGAGTGCTCCCCATCTCTAGCAGGGTCGAGAATTGGGACTGCCCGCCAGGGCGGTGATAAAAAACCACCATCTGCTGTGCCGTACGACGCCCGATATCTGCACCGAGATCTTCGGTTATCAGCGCAAGAGCCATGTCGATCCCTGCGCTGATACCAGCAGACGTCCAGACCGGACCGTCATGGACATGAATGGCATCCGCAGAAACTCGGACTTTCGGAAATTGTGCTGCCATGGCGCTGGCCTGTTGCCAGTGCGTTGTCACACGACGTCCATCAAGCACGCCAGACGCTGCCAGCAGAAAAGCTCCCGTACACACGCTGCAGATCCGTCGTGCAGTGCGGGCCTGATGCCGTATAAAGACCTGTAATTCAGGACAGGCCATGGCCTGCTTGTGACCTTCTCCTCCGACAACGACAAGCGTATCCACGGACCCCGCTGCCGCGATCGGGACGGTCTCGATCAACATTCCCGAAGATGAGCGGATCATACCGCCATATTGGGACAGGGGTGTCGTCTCATATGGAGCACCCCCGAATGCGCTGGCGATCTCGAAGGCAGCCGTCACTCCGGCAGCGTCGAGCAATTGAAAATTCGGATAGAGGAGAAGACCGATCTGTCTGGGCATGTCCTGAAATGAGGGATGATTGTCCTTTCGTCAAATGGTCTAGTGGAAAACACTGACAGACGTTGGATCAACCCATGATCCAATCCTGAACCAGAGGCGGAATTTGAATGTCCCGACCCCCATTTCCCCCCTTCAATGCTGAAACTGCTATTCAGAAGGTTCGTCTCGCGGAGGACGCCTGGAACGGGCAGGACCCCGAAAAGGTGGCGCAGGCCTATACTCTCAGTAGCCAGTGGCGCAATCGCTTGGAATTCATTCGTGGACGACAAGAGATCGTGACGTTTCTGACGCGGAAATGGAAGCGCGAGCAGGAGTACCGACTTATCAAGGAACTCTGGGCTTTTCATGACAACCGGATCGCTGTTCGTTTCGCCTATGAATGGCAGGATCAGACCGGAGAGTGGTTCAGATCCCACGGGAACGAAAACTGGGAGTTCGATGAAAATGGGTTGATGCGTTACCGCGCGGCGTCAATCAATGATCAACCCATTTCAGCTACGGATCGTCTGTTCCACTGGTCTCAGGGACGGCGTCCGGACAATCATCCCGGCCTTTCGGCGTTGGGACTGTGACTGTCCGGAAGCGTGTCCTTACCGGGTTGACTGGAACGCCTTGCGGCCTTCTGCGTCCAATGCCGCAAAGTCCTCGTCGGACAGTAAGATATCTGTGGCAGCGACATTCTGTTCCAGATGGGCGACCTTGGATGTGCCGGGAATTGGCAGCATCACGGGGCTACGTTTCAAAACCCAGGCAAGGGCGATCTGGCTCGGTTCCACGCCGTACTTCTTCGCCACGGTGTCCAGAATTGACCCGGACTTCGCGAGGTCGCCAGCGGCGAGCGGAAACCACGGGATGAACCCGATGTTCTGCGTCGTACAGTAGTCGAGCACTTCCTCGCTGGTACGATCGACAAGATTGTAGCGGTTCTGGACTGTCGTGACCTCAAAGAACTTCGATGCTGCCTTGATATCTTCAACGGACACCTCGCTCAGTCCCGCGTAACGGATCAGTTTCTGATCGATGAAGGAGCGGATTGCATCGAACTGTTCGTCCGCCGGGACTCTGGGATCAATGCGGTGCAACTGCCACAGGTCGATCTGTTCGACGCCCAGATTGCGCAGGCTTTTATGCACCTGCTGCAGCAGGTATTCCGGTCGCCCCACGGGTTTCCAGATGTCCGGCCCCGAACGGGTCAGGCCCCCCTTTGTTGCGATGACGAGGCCCTTGGGATAGGGATGCAGTGCTTCCCTGATCAGCCATTCCGAGACGTCGGGTCCGTAGGAATCCGCCGTATCAATAAAATTGACGCCGAGTTCGGGAAGATGCTTCAGCGTGCGGATAGCTTCATCATGATCAACAGGCGGTCCCCATATGCCTTTGCCGGTGATGCGCATTGCACCGAAACCCAGACGGCTGATCTCGAGATCGCCGCCGATTTTGAACGTGCCGGATCGGGAAGCGCTGGAGGGTGAGTAAGTCATATTCCTCGGTTCCTTCATGACGGGATTGCCTCTGATGCCAGTATCTCGGCCAGCATAGAGATGTGTCAGCATCCGGACTTTCATACTGGCGGCGTGCTCGGCAGGCGCCTTGAACTGTCCGCGCCACTGAGTGAATGTGCTATCGCTCGCCGTTATGGGAAGAAGGATGATCGTAGAGCATAGTTTCTGATGGGTAGCGCTGATTTAATCATCGAGAACGTCACCACATGGTCCATGTCGATAGAAGTTGTTCACGGATAGGGCCGACATAGCCCATTTCAACACGGCGAATTGCCCCCCACGCGATCACCGGGCTCACTGCCTTCAATCACGCAGCTTTGTACGCCCGGTAACCAGCATCCAAGGCGCTGAAATCACGGACCAGTCCCCCCATCGAAATCCGACGCCGCCGCGCCTAAGGCATTGACCGTAATGCCCTGCTCACCCAGGTCTTTCGCCATATACAGCGCGATGACTTTGGTGGCGGCCTCTCCTGGCTGAGATGCGGTGGTATGTTCTGGAACTCAATTTCCGCATCAACTGCTCCATAATATTCACATGAAGCACAGTCAGGGAGTTATAGATCGGTCAATCTGGAAAATTGTGATCTTAAGGCCCCTTTGCCTCATGCGCGCTAGTGTCTGTCTGACTGTGTTCGTCCGGACATCGTCGCGTTGGCATCCCACAATGTTAGAAGTGACGTAACGGCCGCATCCAGTTGTGTTGATGTCACCCCATCCCGAACTTCGCAGGTCATGCCATGGAGAAATGTCGCGAGAATATCGGGCAGGACTTTTGTGGCTGCGCAATCCTGCAGTTCACCGTGGGCAACGGCGCGTTCCACGCAGGCCCGGATCCCAGCTCGTGTCCGCTGCCGCTCGCCTCCAAGGAGAGCCTGAACAGGTTCGTTTTCGGGTGAACAATTGCTGGCGCCCGATACGACCAGACATCCGCAAGGGTGCGTCCGCGCCGCCTGCATACGCGCCGAGCCGCGCAGGGTTCGTTCGATTGCATCGCGCGATGACAGACTTTCGTCCCATAAGGGCGCCATGACCTGTCCATAGGTCGCCAGATAATGCTGCACGACTTCGCGGAACAGGGCTTCCTTGGAGCCGAACGCTGCGTAGAAACTCGCGGGCGAAATATTCCCCATGCAGGATTTTAGCTGCGTCAGGGACGTCGGTTCATATCCCTGTGCCCAGAAAAGCGCCGTGGCCGCATCAATCGCCTTGTCCCTGTCAAACTCACGGGGACGACCTGTCCGCGCCATGCTGCCGCTCCTTCTGAAAGACTTCCATATTAATTGATCCAGAAATAATTGCCAGAATTTTGCAGCTCATATATATACCAATCGATCCATATATGAGTAGCCCATGATCCCGAAGACGACATCCCTCCGCAGGAACCCCGATGATGGACTGCCTGTAGCCGGTCTGCTCGCGCTGGCGATGACTGGCTTCATCTGCATCATGACCGAAACTCTTCCCGCTGGTCTGTTGCCCGAGATCGGGGCTGGCTTGCATATTTCCTCCGCATTGGCCGGCCAGATGGTCACAGCTTACGCTCTGGGCTCCCTGAGTGCCGCGATCCCGCTGACACTATTTACACAGCGTTGGCGGCGAAGGCGGGTTCTGCTGCTGGCGATCATCGGCTTTGTAGTCTTCAACTCCATTACGGCATTTTCGACGCATTACGACCTGACCCTCGTGGCGCGATATGGTGCAGGTGCAGCGGCAGGTCTCGCCTGGGCCTTGCTGGCAGGCTATGCGCGCAGAATGGTGACACGTGCCCAGCAGGGACGTGCTCTGGCCATCGCCATGGTCGGGACGCCGATTGCGCTCTCGTTGGGTGTTCCGGCGGGTACATGGCTGGGCGCGGCTGTTGGCTGGAGACTGGCCTTCGGGATCATGTCGGGCGCCTCTCTGCTGCTAATCGTCTGGGTTCTGGCGAAAGTTCCTGATTTTCCGGGCCTTGCACATCACGAGCGTCTGCCGTTCGGGCATGTCCTGCGAACGCCAGGTGTACGGTCTGTCCTGAGCGTCGTGATGACATGGATGCTCGCGCACAATGTGCTGTACATCTATATCGTACCGTTCATCGCTCCTGCCCGACTGGCGGGGGAAGCCGATCGCATCCTCCTGCTCTTTGGTTTCGCCGCTCTTTTCGGCATCTGGCTAACCAGTCGTACGGTCGATCACGCTCTGCGTCTGTCGGTTCTGGCCAGCCTCGCAATCTTCGCCGTTGTCGCTGGCGTTTTTGCAATCGGATCTGCATCGCCTGTGGTGATCATGATCGGCGTCACGGTATGGGGCCTGACATTCGGTGGCGCTGCGACGTTACTTCAGACAGCCCTTGCGGACGCGGCCGGTGAAGGCGCGGATGTCGCCCTGTCGATGAACGTCGTCGCCTGGAATAGTGCCATAGCCGGTGGAGGAATTCTGGGCGGGGTGTTGCTTGAGACCTGGGGGGCTATGTCGTTCCCCTGGGCTGTAATGGGTCTCGCGCTTGCTGGACTCCTGATCGCATGGAAGGCCAGATCCCATGGATTCCGACCTGGGCACCGGCTCGGGCATGAGGCCGAAAACTAAAAGTTTGATGTGGGCGGATTGTGGATACGAGAGGCATCAGCCTTGCCAATATATCGGTCGCTATCCGGCCCGAGGACCGAGTAAAATGATACTCGTTCCGATCAAACAAATCAGACCGCCCGCGATATCCCAACGGTCGGGTCTCACGCCATCAACTGCCCACAACCAGAAGAGAGAAGCACAGACGTAAATGCCGCCGTAAGCCGCGTAGGCGCGTCCAGCTGCGTCACTGTCGACGCGGGTGAGAAGCAACGCGAACACGGTCAGAGAGACCATGCCTGGTGCGACCCACCATGCAGATTTGCCAAGGCGTAGCCACGCCCAAAATGCGAAGCAGCCGCCGATCTCCGCCAGCGCAGCACCGATATAGGCAAGAATGGTCATCATCAGTTGGCTCCGCAACAGGCTATGGCCAGCCTTGCCGTCCCCGACAAGTCGTCCACTATGGAGTAATCAGGCTCGGGCCTTTCCTACATTCTGTATCGCACGCTGTGACGAAGTGCGCGATGCTCATTTCCAGTCTCATCACAGAGACCTGGGCAGATTACCGAATTCAACTCCATAAAACCCTGAGTTCAAACGGCATCCGTTTGCAGAAAACGCCTGATGCTTTCCAGAACCTGCCATCGATTCTTTTCCATAACCACCATATGCGTTCCTTCTCCAATTTCGACCCAGCGTCGGTAAGGTGCGTTTTTAAAGCGAGGGAATAGATTCACCATTTGCGCGGTGGTTACACTCCTGTCCCACTCGGCATGGAGCAAAAGAACCGGGACTGTGATGTGTTCTGGCTCGTAGAAGGACTTTCCAGCAGACCAGTATTCGCGAATATCCTGTATCACGCCTGCTGGTGCACGGATGATACCATTCTGTTCTGCAGGGTCGCTGGCAAGCATGACCGTGCCCCATTGCTCGAACCATCCTGCAGGAAGAATCTCGCTGCGTTTGTCTTCCGGTACGCCGTCCAGCCAGTTTTTGTGGAATGCCGCGACATCGAACCGCCGATAAGCGTGAACAGGCCCGCCGGGATCCAGCAGAGCCACGCCTTTATTAATCCATTGCGGCGCTATGAGCGTCAGTTTTTCGACTTTATCGTTATTCGCGGCTGTATAAGCGCCTGTAACGGTACCGCCCCATGACATACCGATCAGGCACAGGCGAGGAAGACCGTGCTGGGTCAGGATATAATTGACGGCGGCTTCCAGGTCACGCACGGCAGTTTCAGTTCTGACCTGAGGAGGGGCGTCCTCCGGTGCGCCCTCCATGCCGGGTGGGCGTGTTGAGCCTCCGAAGCCACGCACGTTGAGCGCGTAGACGTCAAACCCATCTTGAGCGAGGCTGTCCATAAACGTCCCATCGCCAACAGGAACGTCAAACAGACTCTCCGCTGGTAGTGTCGCACCGTGCATCAACAAAATAGTGCGCTCTGGACCAAATGACGGGATGTCCGTGCGTCGTTTATGACGCAGATGGAGTGAAATACCCGTAGTATCACTGGGGATATGCAGGTTTTCTGTATGAATATTGGTCATTTGATTTCTCCTGTATCGGGCTGTGCAAATTCCCATGAAAATCCGTTTTTGCGGCGTTTGACGTAACCTGCACTCGTTTCTGCAAAATGCGGCGTGAAACACAGGCTTCCACTTTCGGCGGCCTGTTCGAGCATCCATCGACGCGAGCGTTCTGCCGTTTCAATGAATTCGCAGTAAACGGAGCGCAGATCCGGGCGATAAACCTGAAGTGGATGATGCATGACATCTCCCGTGAACCAGGCTTCCTGCCCCTTCGACCTCAGGCGGATTGAGGCATGGTCGATGCTGTGCCCTGGGGTCGAATGAAAAGAGAGGCCTGCAAGGACTTCCTGACCGTCGATTGCGATAGGCTGTCCAAGCCCGGCTTCGATCACTGGAAGCATGCTGTCTTGATAGACACGGCGTAGTGGTCGATGGTCGGGAGGTCCCAAAATCTCAGGGGGCAGATCCGGCGCCGGATCAATACCGTCGTTGCTGGCGCCATAACGGGCTTCAATTTCCGAAAAATAATGACGTGCGTTCGGAAAAGTCGGCACCCATTTTCCGTCTCGTAAATGGGTATTCCATCCGACATGATCGGCGTGAATATGCGTGTGCAGTACAGTATCAATCTGTTCGGGCTGGACGCCTACAGCAGCAAGACGTGCAAGAAACGGCGTATGCAGATGATCAAGTGCTGGTGCGGCTGGTAAGGGCTTATCATTACCGGTCGCGGTATCGATCAGGATCGTGGTGCCCGGCAATTGGACGAGCCATGCGTGGGTTCCTTGCGCAAGTCTACCGGTGGTGCTGTTAAAGGAGCCGGGCGTTAAGGACGAACCAAACGTCGCCAGCGCCTCAGGATCCATATCCGGATACAGTTTTCCGGGATCAGCATTGTCCCAGTGCAGTTCCTGGATACGCGTAATGCGGGCGTCTCCAACGTGAAAAGCTTCTGTCATTTTAGCCCCAATGCAATTGTTTTGCGTTGCATCTAGAGCTAGGGTGCATCCGATCATCATACAAATCGATTTGACGCATGAAGCCTATTGATCATTTCAATCTTCGATCCTTTGACCTCAATCTGCTGATCGCCTTTGATGCCCTTGTGTCAGAACGCAGCGTCACGAAGGCTGCGCACCGTTTGCGTATTCAGCAACCGGCAATGAGCCATGTTTTGGCAACGCTGAGAATACTTCTGGCAGATGAGGTGCTGGTAAGGACGGGTGCCGTCATGCTGCCGACCGCCAAAGCAGTCGCCATGGCTCCGCGTGTCGCTGAGATGTTGAGGCAGGTTCAAGGCATTCTGACAGCCGAGGACCGGTTTAACTCGGAGACAGAGAAACGAATTTTCCGTTTTGGATTTTCATCCGAACTCGAAGTCTTCCTAATGCCCAGACTGACGTCTTATCTACAAAGCCATGCGCCGGGGATACAACTGCTGTCACGAGGCTCGCCGCGCAGCGAAGTTCATACGTTGCTGGACACCGGTGCGCTGGACATTGCGGTTGGGTGTTTTGATTTCGGGATGGAGCGTCACTGTGGTGTGCCATTGTATGAACAAACGCTTGCCTGCTGTTTCAACCCTGATCTGATTGATCCGGACGCTCCACTCACGATTGAACGCTATCTTACATTGCCGCATGCGCTCATGACGTTGAAGGACGACATTCAGGGCTGTTTGTCTGAGGCTCTGGGGCGGATCGGTCAGAAACTTAATGTCGTTCTGGCCGCATCAGATTTCCTGACTGCGCTGGCCACAGCTGCGACTGCGCCGGTTCTGGCGACACTGCCCAGTCGTATCGCGCATCAGCATGCAGAACATTTCGGTTTGACGTTACGACCGGTACCGTTGGATCTACGAATTCCTGCTGTTTCAATGGTCTGGTCTGTTCGCAGCGATCGCGACCCTGCTGCCATGTGGCTGCGTAACGCCGTGACGTCACTATTAAAAAATGACATCCAGACTTCCAGCGTCTTTCCGTAAAAAACATAGCTGCTCTTTTGCAACCATACCCTGCAATTTTTTCTGTTGTGCGGAGTATCTCTATTATTCTGGTCTTTTCAGGCTTGGTAACCCCGTGCCGGGAGCTGTAAAATCCGGCATGGCTTCTCGGTTGCTCACTCGCACCGTTCCATCTGCTTTCCGTTAGCAGGAAAGTCCATTATCCGAAGACTATTGCTATGTTCGACGACTATACCCGGGGGACACACCGACAATCCGCTTGTAGGCACGGCTAAAGGCTGCCTGAGACGTATATCCTAGCCGATCGGCCACTCTCTCAATGGAGATTTTGTCATAAGCAAGCCAGGTTCGGGCAATGCGCATCCGTAACTCACCGGCATAACGCAAAGGGGTAACACCTATCGTTTCCTGGAAGCGCTTTGCAAAGACGGAGCGCGAAAGACCGCTTTCAGCGGCCAGCTCCGCCACACTCCAGTCGCGTCCAGGCTGGCGATGGAGGGCAAGAATGGCACGTGACAATCTCGGCTCCCGCAAGGCTGTTACAAAAGCGGAACTATTACCGCAACCGCATTCGACCCAGCCCCGAACGATGACAGTCATCACAACATCCGCTAGGCGCGCAAGAATACCAGCGTCTCCCACGCGGCCGCTGCAGGCTTCCTGTTCCATGGCTGTTAAAATCGGCATAAGTTCGAGGTAACGCTGGCTCGTAGCATCAATCTTCATGATCTCGGGCATCAGAGGCACAAGCCCTTGCAGACCGCCAAGGTCGAACTCCATGCAGCCACTAAAAAAGATGGACTGCGGTTCAGGGGTTGTCACGGCATACAAGGTCTCGCTGAGAGGAGCGACATCGTAATGCTCGATATCCTGAACTGAAGCCGTCGGATCGGAGACGATTTGATGAGCGCTCCCTTGCGGTAAAAACACTGCATTTCCCGCCGCGAGCGTCTCACGAACTCCGTCTTCTGTTCGAAGCGCTGCCTTCCCGGTCGCCATGAAATGAAAATAGGCACAACCGGTTTTTTCCCTGAAGGCAAAACCAAAAGATGAGCCCACATGGATGCGACGGTATTGAAGACCGCGCAACCGCATTCCGAGAAGAAGCTCACTCATGAGATCGGAGGACGGAGCAATCTGATCCAACATCAAAAAATTCCGGCTTTATGATCAAAAAAAACGGATTTCCAATCATAGATCGTCCCGACCGATCTGCCTAGCCTGTGACGTAACGGCAATCTTGAGGACATTTTTATGAGTGACGCATTTCTGGACCCAGTTCCTGCTGAGTCCGGCGTTATCGAAGCGAAGGAGGTTACGTCTCCTGCATGGATGGCGGTCTTTTCGCTAACCATGGGGGTTTTCGGACTTCTGACAGCGGAATATCTGCCCGCAAGCCTTTTGACCCCTATGGCAGCCGGGTTAGGTGTCTCAGAGGCGCTGGCAGGGCAGGCGGTTACTGTAACAGCGGTGATTGCCATGTTCTCGGGATTGCTGACAGCAAGCCTGACGCAGAAGATCGATCGCCGCGTTGTGCTCCTCGCGTTCAGTCTGTTGATGATTGCATCCAATCTGCTGGCAGCTCTTTCAACGAGTCTCATCTTCCTTCTTGCAATGCGTGTTCTGTTGGGTATTGCGCTGGGCGGGTTCTGGAGCATGGCGGCTGCCGTAGCGATGCGTCTTGTTCCAGCAGCACTTCTGCCACGGGCCCTTTCGATCATTTTCAGCGGTATTTCGGTGGCAACTGTCGTCGCCGTACCCTTCGGCAGTTATCTCGGCGGGTTATACGGTTGGAGAAGCGCTTTTTTCGCCGCCGCAGCGCTTGGGGCTGTGACGTTGCTCTTCCAGTTCCTGACACTTCCGCCTCTGGCACCGCAGCGTCCGGCTAAGCTGAGTACCATTCTGGGAATCCTGCGCAGGCCGGGGATCGGCGTGGGCATGTTGTGCTGCACCTTTGTCCATACAGGGCAGTACGCTTTGTTCACTTACATCCGGCCCGTGCTGGAAAGTGTGATGGTGATTAACGTCAGCGGCCTGGCATTGGTGTTGCTGGCATTTGGCCTCGCAAACTTCGTTGGAACACTGGTTGCCGGATGGGTACTGGAACATAGCCTACGCGCTACGCTCATCGTCATGCCGGTTCTGATCGGCGGAGCAAGTCTGGGTCTGATCCTGCTGCCTACTGGAACAACCGGTCAGGTGCTGCTGGTGATCCTATGGGGGATGGCTTTTGGTGGTGTTCCTGTAGCGTGGTCTAACTGGGTCGCACATGCCGTGCCGGATCAGGCAGAAAGCGCAGGCGGAATGGTCGTCGTGTCCGTACAGTCTGCCATCGCTACTGGTGCGGCTGTCGGAGGCGTGATGTTCAGTATTGGCGGTGTGATAGGGGTATTTAGTGTAGCCAGCGCCATCCTTCTACTTTCGGCACTACTAATTGCCCTTCGGGTCAGGGTCCGGCCGCATTGATCTGAGTACGGCAATCTGTTTGGCGATCCTCGCGAACAGAGAGTCAATTCTGCCTTGGCAATCAACTTTAACGGCACTTCCGTAAGCATCGCTTCGGGAGTGTTTTTTTGATTGTAAAGTGGCTAGCGGATTTTGAGAAGGCTCTGGTCCATTCAGACAGAAGCAAGGGCGGCTGTCTGCCATGGCGTTGCTGAACAACCTATTCGATAAACAGAAGAAGTATCTGATCGATGCTCGCCTGCCCTTCATACGATTTCTGTTTCTGCAGCTGATCAGCGTCGACAGGGAGTGGTCCAGAGCAGCATGTTTTCTACTCTGCTCCCGATGCAGAGCGAATATCGTCACAAAAGACCGCCAACGTCCGTCCGTTAAGGCCTAAATCAGGGCATAACGGCTTCGGTTAACGGTTCTTTGATTCCCTCACGTCCTCGATTTTTCAAACAACGTCGTAACGCGTGTCAGAAAAATTTCGTTTTTTAGACGGTGTTCACGATGAAATTCAGTGAAACAAAAAATCTGCTACACTACGTGGAAAGTGTTTTTCGTGGTGTGAGTGGAATGCCCTTTTTTAAAATACCAAAGTTGTGTTGAGAATGTTGTGAATAAGTTTGTAGCATATTGAAAAATATTAACATTAATGATTTTAATAAATGTGGAGTAATTGAATTGATAAAAAATAGTAATAAACGGATTTTTGCCGCTACATTGTCATTGGTGTTATCAGGATGTGCGACATCGGAATTGGACACAGCCCCCGCCAGTCCCGATCAGCCGTGGCAACCTAATGTTACTGCCGGGGGTGTGATCATTCCTGGAAAAGAAAAAAAATTATCTAAACTATCTTTGCCTGCAAAATATACACTCCCCTCAAATCCAAATGCAGTTATTCAGGGGGAAGCGCCACTGCTTAATGATCAAAAAAAAGATTCATATACTCTGGCAGACCTGATTGATGTTGCGCAGTCCTCTAATCCGCAAACAAGAAAAGCATGGAATACTGCACGAGATGCGGCGCTGGCCGTTGGAATTATTAAAAGTACTTATCTTCCCACGCTAACGGCAACTGTTGTAGGAGGATGGTCTCGAGCGAAAAGCCAAACTACGGATGCATCGTTTGACGCAGATAACTATGGCTCTATTGGCATCAATGGCAACCCAAAGCGGCGCAGTTCAGGGACTGCGGAAGTTCAGACAGTGGGGCTTCGATGGTTGTTATTTGATTTTGGTCGGAGAGAATCCCTTATTAGTGCTGCGCGCCAGGCTCAATTGGCAACCAATGTTCTTTTCACGGGTGTGCATCAGAAAATCATCTATGGCGTTACAACTGCTTTCTATACACATGCTGCAGCCTCCACTCGCGTGCAACTCTTACAGACATCGCTGGAAAATGCAGAACACGTGCAAGCCGCGGCAGAGGCAAGGCTGAAACAGGGGCAAGGAACAATCATGGATGTCACACAGGCACGACAGGTGACCGCACAGGTCAATCTGCGTCTTGTGCAAGCTCAAGGAGAAGAACAGAATACTTATCTGGCGTTACTTAATAATATGGGAGTTTCGACGGAATCCCGTATCAATCTTGAAGACGTATCGGGACGTTCCCTGTCTTTGGAAGATGTGCGTTTAAGTGATGAAGTGGTCAAAGCAGCGGTTGGACGTCGTCCGGATGTATTGGCTGCTTATGCAGCAATGCGTTCTGCGCAAAGTCGTATTTCTGCAGCGCGTGCGGCATTTCTTCCAAGCATCTTTATGACAGGCAACGTGGCGTACTCAACAGGGCGAACCAATCTGACTTCCATACCGAGTGCCAGTGATAGTGTATCTCCAACTCTTAATCTTTCAGGAAACCGTTTCAGTACGTTGATTCTTGGTGGGATCAGTGTCCCTATTTTTGACGGTGGTTTGCGTTCTGCTATTGTCAAACGCGCGCAAGATCAGGAAGACAGTGCAGAAGCTACTCTTCGACAGACAGTCAATGGTGCAGTCCAGCAGATTGTTCTGGCGGAGAATGCCCTGCATACAAGCCTTCAAGCTTACGACGCGGCATCCAAACTCCGTGTGGCCTCGCAGACGAACTTTGATGCAGCTTTGTTATCGTACCGCTCGGGAACGGGGTCAGTGACACAAACGGAGTTGGCGCAGAACGGGCTTCTTGACGCTAATCTCAGTCGTTCAGATGCTTATTACGCTGCTTTGATTGCTGCTGCGGGGCTGGCCTTTGGGGCGGGTTCTTTGGGTTAAAAGAGGGAACCTCCAGCGTCCAGAGAACTGCGTGATTTCCTGTATGATGCTCGATCAAAAAGATAATTAATGGCTGACGTTCAGTTCTGGAGATTGCTTGTATGAGACTGCCGGATTTCGAGGCTTGGGCCATTTTTGCCAAAGTGGCCGAACGCGGTTCTTTCGTGCGCGCTGCCGAAGAGCTTCAGCTTTCCAAACCGACGATCTCGAAAGCCATCAGTCGTCTGGAGCAGTCTCTGGGGGTGGCGCTGTTCAGTCGGAATTCCCGTCAGATGTCCGTAACGGAAACAGGCCGCATGCTGCTGGGGCATGCAAACCGGATACTTGCTGAAGCAGAAGCTGCCGAAAGTGAAGCCCGTGGAGGCACCCATCGGCCTTCAGGCCTGATCCGGGTCGCTGCGCCCATGACGTTCGGAATCAGGCATCTCTCGCCCGTACTCCCGGCCTTTCTGGAGCGATATCCGGATATCGACATCACTGTGGATTTCAGCGATTCCCTCGTTGACCTCGTGGCTGAAGGGTATGATCTGGCTTTGAGGATTGCATCTCTGGCCGATTCATCCCTGCGTGCCCGGCATCTCTGTGGAGTTCGGTTGCTTCTGGTTGCAACCCCGAAGTATTTGGATCGTATCGGGCGTCCGACGCATCCTCGTAACCTCGAAGAGCAGAAAAGCTTCGTTTATACGAATATATCCGCTCCCGGTACGTTGCGCTTTACGTCCACAAAAACCGGTGAGAATTATGTGCTGTCCCAGGCCTCACGTTTTAGGGCCAATAATGCGGAGGCTTTTCTGCCAGCACTGGAAGCGCATCTGGGATTTGGCCTGTTTCCCGAATTCATGGTCTGGGATGGCATGCGGGATGGACGGTTCGAACAGATCCTGCCGGACTGGGATGCCGCGAGCATTGCGCTTTATCTCGTGACATCCAGCAGTACGCTCCGCCCCTTCCGGGTCAACGCCTTGATGGATCACCTGATCTCGGCGTTTGAACATCCGCCCTGGGCCAACACGACTGCATGAAGTTCGACCAGATAAGACTATGGGCTTATCGACGCAGAGCATCCACAGAGAAGCGACCGGCTCCAGAGGCCGCGAGGGCGAGAAGACCGCCTGCGATACTGAAATTCTTGTAGAAATGAATCCACATATCGTATCGAGCCATGCCGTCGAACGTCCAGTAATGATGACCGATGAACGCTGTGACGATCGTATAGATAGCGAGAAGAATGGAGAGCGGTCTCGTTAGAAAACCGGCGATAAGTGCCAGACCGATACCGAGTTCGGTGACGATGGCAATAATAGCAGACACTGTCGGAACCGGGGCACCCGTGCTGGCCATATATCCTACGGTTCCTTCAAAGCCCGTCAGTTTGCTCCACCCCATCAGGACGAACAGAAGGGCGAGAAGAATGCGTGAGGCAAGAAGAGCCTGATCGCGTGGAAAGGACATGTTCATCGGTTTGTCTTTCGTATTTGAAAGTATCTGACATTCAGCCGGAGGCTTGCTGTTCTGCGCTCCTGGGCCGTTGATGTCTGTTTTACCGTTGCCTCAGAAATCAATAAATGGAAACTATAGAAACTGTATGTTTCTATAGTTTAGCCGGATGAGCCAGAGAAACCACGCCCACCCAGCTCGTCGGAGAACGCAGCACAGAACACTGTCACGGACGGGTCGGTGCTTCTGACGTCTGGCTTGCGGTGACATCGATGGTCACACCCACCTGAAGCGCAACCCACTGTCCGGTGGCCCACGGGCCCTGACCAATGCCGAAAGCGGAGCGGATCAGATCAAGATGACCTTTGGCGTGAGCTGTCTGGCCGTTGATGTCGAGAGTGAAAGGCAGGGTCTCGGGCCTGCTGACACCACGGATCGTCAGCGTTCCAACAGCTTCGTATGCATTACCGCCTTTGGCCCGGAAGCTGCGGGCTTCAAACGTCGCAGTCGGGAAGCGGGCTACATTGAACCAGTCACTTCCTGGCATGGCTCCATCACGCTGTTTGTCCGCTGTCGTGGCGCTTGCAATATCGATCGTGATTTTCGCATGCCCCTCTTCGGGATGAGCCGGATCGAAAGAGATGGTTCCGTCGAATTTTCCGAAATGTCCCGTAAAGGCATGTCCGGTCTGTGTTCCCGAAAAATCGATCGTGCTGTGAGCCGGATCAATCGTCCAGTCTGCGGCGAAAACAGGTGTCGCGCCCAGAAAGCTCATGGCGAACGCTGAAAAGGCTACTTTTTTAAGGAAAGCCATGATGTCAGTCTCCGTGTCTGGGAACAGACTTTCTGCCAATGGCAGGAAGCATCTGTCGCAGGGTGTTATCGTTCAAAACGACATGGTGACGCAGGGCAGCGGCGATGTGCAGAACAATCAACGCCAGCAGAAACCAGCCGCCCCAATGATGAACCGCTTTTGGTGCGGTTTCGACGGGGGCTTTATTCTGCAACGTTGAAAGCACTGGCAGATCGGGCCAGAGGATGGTGCCGTACAGAAGGGTTGGAATCCCCAGAGCGGACACCGACACCATGGCCCATCCGCTCAGCGGCATGAATATTTGCAGGCCGTATAAAGCTGCATGCGTCAGATGGGCCGCCATGCGCTCGAACCCCTTCATGTCACCGGGAAGCTCTGGCGGCCTGTGCGTCAGGCGCCAGACAATCCGCAGGGCAATAAGAACCATGACCGTAATACCGATCGACTTGTGAAGCTGGTACAGCTGAAAAACACGCATCGGATCAAGAGACAGATGATCCATGATCAGCCCCATAACGATCAGGGTCAGGATTCCCGCAGCGATCAACCAGTGAAGGATAATCGCCACGCCCGTATATCGCGTGATCCCGCGGCTCTGCTTTGCGGGCGCAGCCATGGACTTAGCCCTGCTTTTCGAAAGCGCCTGCAATCCGCAGTTGCACGGCATCGCTGACATACGGGACATACATCTTCACGCCGAAATCGCTGCGCTTGATGGTACCTGTGGCTTCAAAACCGGCTGTGTATTTCTTGTCGAGCGCGTTGACACCTGCGCCGATGAAATGAACCTTCAGCGTCTCAGGCTTCGTAACACCATGGAGCGTCAGATTGCCGGTGACGATGGCATCGGCCTTGCCTGTGCGTCGGACGGAGATGGATTCAAATGTGGCGTTCGGATACTGCGCCGCATTGAACCACTGGTCGCCCTTGAGTTCTTCGGTCAGCTTGGCGCTGGTCGTCTGAACCGATCCAACCGGAATGCTCACGGAAAGATGGGATTTAGCCGGATTTTTGTCGTTGAGGTCCAGCGTGCCGGAAACGTCGGAAAAGACGCCCTGATAGTTCGTGAACCCAAAATGCAGAACGGAAAAGCCAACCTGAGTGTGGCTAGGCTCAGGACTCATTCTTTGAGGTAGAAGATGACGCTTGCTGCGATGTGGATTGCGGACATGAATGTATGAGCGCAGCGGTCATATCGGGTCGCAACACGTCGCCAGT
>NZ_JABCQO010000019.1 GCF_015244675.1 Gluconobacter cerevisiae
GATCTGTTCAAAACGCAGATCAAAAGCTACCCCAAAAACCGTCAATCAAATCGCCAAAAGCCTGAAATCACGAGCCAAGCGCATCAACCAACGGTTCTTCGATCCCTCCAGTTTCTCCACGTCGGCCGGGCTGGCCGCCGCCTCCGGTGCCGCCTTGCCGGAGAAGATGCCCGCCATGCCCTCGACTGCCTGGCGCTTCCACTGGGCAATCATCGTCTGGTGCACGCCGTGCTTCGACGCCAACTCCGACAGCGTCTGCTCGCCCCGCATCGCCTCAAGCGCAACCCGCGACTTGAACTCTGCCGCATACCTCTTGCGCGTAACCTTGCCCATAAAACCCGTCCTCGTTCAGGCCAGATGATAGCTTATCGCCCTGTCCGAAAAATGGGGACCACCTCTCTAACTACTTGTCCTTCTATGTCTGACTATTAAGACGCCCGATCCGTCTGAGGAGTTTCGACAACCTGGAGGGTTCAAAAAACCCTCTGGTTTTGAATCTGTCTCTGTGATTCCATTTCTTTTGCATTGATTGAGGGAATGGAAGATGAAGCAGGCGGGATTTTTGACGTTGAAGAGCGGCTTGCCCGGTTGAGCGGGCTTGGCGATCAGCTCGAAGTATTTTCCCGGACTGTGGATTTTGAGGTGTTCCGCCCTGATCTGGAGCTGGCTCTGGCATATTTGTATGGGAATAAAGGCGGACGACCGCCATTTGATCCCGTGTTGATGTTCAAGATGGAGGGTTCGAAAAACCCTTGATTGCTTAGCCTTGCGCCCGATTTCTGGTTCCTAGTCCTGATTTTCACTCTGCGTTTTGAGCAGAGAGAGGGTTTCATGCTCTGGATTGCTACGCGGCGGCGTTAATCCGCTCCAGGAGGAGAAAGCGGCGCATATTATAGACGATATTGGCCAGCCCGATCCTCATGGTGGCCCGGGTGATACCGACAGTTCGGATCAGCAGTCCCGTCTGTGATTTCTGATCGGCAAAGACATGCTCGACACGAGATCGGATCACAGACTTTCCGGCATTCGATTTCTGGATATGCCGGGGCATAGGCCTGAGATGCGGCTTTTTCCTGTGAACCTTTGAGACAAAACCCTGCTTTTCCATGAAATCTTCGTTGGCTTTTGAGCGGTAGGCTGTGTCTGCCCAGACCGTTGAGGCTGTATTGCTTTTATCAAGCAAGCCCTCTCTCAATCGCGCGCCGTCACTGGCGGCGGCATCTGTCGTCTTCCATTTGCGGATCAGCCGAAATTTCCGATCGATGGAGATGTGCGACTTGTAACCAAAAAACGGGATGGCCAGATCCGTTGCGGGCATACTCCCGTCTTCCTGTCGCTTCGCTTTCGTGAATTTCAGGGTCCAGCGCGCATGCCTATCCTTGTGGGACAGCTTTGCCGGTCTATCCTGCCAATCCTGTGGGATCCGTCCTTCCCGCAGATCAGTCTTTTCATCGTTGGTATTGCGCTGCTTCGGAGCCGCTACCAGCGTGGCATCCAGGATTTAGCCTGACATCGGCAGATAACCAGCGTTACGCAGGGTCGCATCAAAGCGGTTAAACAAAATATCAATTGCTCCCGCCTGTGTCAGACGCTCCCTGAACAGCCAGATGGTTTTGGCATCAGGCACACGCTCCGACAGCCCCAGGCCTAAAAAGCGCATGAAGGAGAGACGGTCGTTGATCAGGTATTCCGTCCGTTCATCGGACAGATTGTTGAGTGTCTGGATCACCAGGATCTTGAACATCAGCACCGGATCAAACGGTGGACGCCCGCCTTTGCTCCCGTCTGAATAGGCCAGTGCTTTGTCCAGTTCCGGGCGGAACACCTCAAAATCCACAGTCCGGGAAAACGCTTCGAGCTGGTCGCCAAGACCGCTTAACCGAGCAAGCCGCTCTTCAACGTCAAAAAATCCCGCCTGTTTCATAGCGCCATTCCTCCAACCAGAACCAGAAAAATGGAATCACAGAGCAGACCTCAAAACCAAGAGGTTTTTCGAACCCTCCATGTTCAAGCCAAATGGCCGGTCTCTGATCACGGCATCTGGCCGCCCGGGCAGCTAAGGGGGGGGCAGCGGAACGTCTGTTGTACAACGGAAGTCGAAAAAAGCTGACGTTGTTGGCGATCCGGCATCACGATGCTGCTCAATCATGAAAATCAGATAGGTTCCCGATCGCAATCACTGACTGAGTGAGGAACCCCGCGGCAGCATGCGTCCAAGCACTTTGTCTTTCAGGACAAACTGATGAAAAAGCGCCGCCGCGCCATGGCCTGTCGCAAGACCCATAATCAGCCAGGCGTTCCAGTAATGTAGCGTCTGAAACCACGTCACGGTTTCCGCCGGGAACCGCGCAAAGGGGGATGGAATCAGGAAGCCGAAAAAACTCATCGTCTGCCCGGCACCCCATCGCCAGAGATAGCCCAGCAAGATTTCCGCCAGAAGCAGCACATAGAGCGTGTACTCTGCTCCAAGGGCGAATACCCGGTCCACAGGCACGAGAAGGTCCGACAGATGCCGGCCTTTCGTCAGACGCCAGACAATGCGGAACGCCATGATTGCAGTCAGCAGGATGCCGACTGTCAGATGCGCGACCACCATCAGATGATGGACGGGTTTTGTTGGCCAGTTCCAGGTTTCGCCAAGAGCAAACTGAAGCAGCACCAGAAAGGCCGTCATCCAGTGAAGGATGATCGTCGGCCTGTCGTAACGCAGCAGGCTATCCGTGATGTCCGGCGTTGAATAAGGCATATACGTCTCGGCAAAAAAGAACCCTGAATCCACTTCCGTATCATGCTTACCTGACAGGATTCTGAACAGAACAGATTTTCCTAAAACATAAATAATATTGAAAATAACTCGCAATATCAGAATGAAATATCTGTTGTCGCGGCAAATGATGCATCTTAACCTTTATTTGTATTCACCAGAAGCAGCAGGTCATCTTATGTCGCGTCTCCATCCTTTGGCCGAACGTCATGCCGTCGAGAAACTGGGATGGCTGCGTGCGGCTGTTCTCGGCGCCAATGACGGAACGCTGTCGACCGGCAGCCTCATCGTCGGCGTTGCCAGTTCTCATGCGACACGCGGCAGCATTCTCGTCGCGGGACTGTCCGCGCTTGTCGCGGGCGCCCTGTCCATGGCGGCGGGCGAGTATGTCTCGGTCAGTTCCCAGGCCGATTCCGAACACGCCGACATCGCCCGCGAGAAACAGGAACTGGTCACGGACTGGGAGGGCGAAGTCACCGAACTGGCCGGGATCTATCAGAAGAGAGGGCTGGATGAAGACCTCTCGCGCAAGGTCGCCGTCGCCCTCATGAAGCATGATGCGCTCGGTGCCCATGCAAGGGATGAACTGGGTTTGTCCGAGGCCACGGCGGCAAGACCCATACAGGCGGCATTCGCCTCAGCAACCGCCTTTTCATCCGGAGCATTACTGCCCGTGCTGGCAGCTGTTCTGACCCCCGTGGCCTGGGTGTCCTGGGGCGTGTCCCTGACGTCCGTCGTAGTTCTCGCTGTTCTGGGCGTCGTTGGTGCGATTGCTGGCGGTGCGGCGCCTCTGCGCCCAGCACTGCGTGTGACGTTCTGGGGTATTGTGGCAATGATCGTCACGGGCGGAATCGGCCGCCTGTTCGGCGTGTGAAGCCGCGTTCCAAGCTCTGAACGAGGCATGTCCTAGGTAGTCTTGACTTCATCCCATATATCCGTGATCGTCGATTTATGGATACAGAATCCGCACTCTCGGCCCTCAATGCGCTGTCCCAGTCCACGCGGCTGGAGATCTTCCGCCTGCTGGTGCGCCACGAACCGGACGGGCTGCCCGCCGGGGACGTCGCGCGGCACCTCGATGTCCCGCAGAACACGATCTCGGCCCATCTCGCCACCCTGACGCGCGCTGGCCTGCTGACCTCGCAGCGCCACAGTCGGCTGATCGTCTATCGCGCGTGTCTTCCGCGCCTGCGCGACCTGATGCTTTTCCTCGTCAGGGACTGCTGTGCGGGCAGCCCCGAACTCTGCGCACCCCTGATCGCGAACCTGTCTTCCTGCTGCCCGAGCCCGGAATCCTGCCCATGACCATCACGATCTACCACAACCCGGCCTGCGGCACGTCGCGCAACGTGCTGGCACTGATCCGCAACAGCGGCGAGGAGCCCCGGATCATCGAATATCTGAAAACCCCACCGAGCCGAGCCGAACTGGTTGATCTGATCGCCCGTATGGGGGTTCCGGTGCGCGCGGTCCTGCGGGAAAAGGGCACGCCCTTTCATGAACTCGGCCTCGACAACCCGGCCCTGAGCGATGATACGCTGATCGACGCCATGATCGCACACCCGATCCTGATCAACCGGCCCATCGTCGGCACCCCGCTCGGCGTTGCGCTCTGCCGTCCGTCCGAAACGGTGCTGGACCTTCTTCCCGCGCCGCAGAAGGGTGCCTTTGCCAGGGAGGACGGCTAGAAGATCGTGGATGAGGTCGGAAAGCGGATCGTCTGATGCTGGCCCTCGCCATTTTCATTGCAACACTGGTTTTCGTCATCTGGCAGCCTCGTAGCCTCGGTATTGGCTGGAGTGCGATGGCCGGTGCCGCCGTGGCTCTGGCGACCGGTGTGATCCACTGGCACGACATCCCGGTCGTCTGGCACATCGTCTGGGATGCGACCTTTACCTTCATCGCGCTGATCGTCATCTCGTTGCTTCTGGATGAGGCCGGGTTCTTCCACTGGGCGGCCCTGCATGTCGTGCGCTGGGGCAAAGGGCGAGGCCGGACGCTGTTTCCGCTGATCGTGCTGCTGGGGGCGGCCATCGCGGCCGTGTTCGCCAATGATGGTGCGGCCTTGCTGCTCACGCCCATCGTCATTGCCATCCTCACACAACTCCGCCTGAACCATGGCGCGGCGCTGGCCTTCATCATCGCGACCGGCTTTGTCGCGGATACCACCAGCCTGCCGCTGGTGATTTCCAATCTGGTGAACATCGTCAGCGCCAATTTCTTCGACATTCCCTTTGACCGCTACGCCGCGATCATGGTCCCCGTCGATCTGGCCGCCCTTGGCGCGACACTTGCCGTGCTGTGGCTCTATTACCGGCGGCAGGTGCCCCAGACCTATCCCGTCTCTGAACTGCCTGCACCTGTCACGGCTATTCGTGACCGACATGTGTTCCGCGCGGCTTTTCCGCTGCTGGCCCTGGTGCTGGCGGCCTATTTCCTGACGGCGCCGTTTCATATCCCGGTCTGTATCGTGGCTTGCCTGGCTGTCAGTACCCTGCTGGCAGTTGCCGGATATGGAAAGGTCATTCCCGTCAGCCGCGTGCTGCGGGGCGCGCCGTGGCAGATCGTGTTCTTCTCGCTGGGGATGTATCTGGTGGTCTACGGGCTGCGCAATGCCGGGCTGACCGATCATCTCGCAGTGGTACTGGTCTGGCTCGGTCATCAGGGGACGTTCACGGCCACCATCGGCACCGGCTTTCTGGCGGCTGTTCTATCGTCCATCATGAACAACATGCCCGGTGTTCTGATCGGCGCGCTCGCGATCCAGCAGGCGCACGACATCACGCCTCTGACCCGCGACCTGATGGTTTACGCCAACGTCATTGGCTGTGACCTCGGGCCGAAATTTACCCCGATCGGCAGTCTCGCCACCCTGCTGTGGCTGCATGTGCTGGCATCCAAAAACCGTCGGGTCACTTGGGGGCAATACATGACGGTGGGTCTGGTGATCACGCCACCCGTCCTGCTGGTCACACTTGCCGCACTGGCCTTGTGGCTGCCCCTGATCAGCCATCCCTGACAAGACCGAAGGATCTGATGGAACCATGTCCAAGCCGGAAATGCCCGCCCTGCACCCGGAGTATCTCGAACCGGTCGATCTCGCACGATTGGAACCGCAACCACGGGTTGACCACCCGCCACGCATCCTGCTGCTGTATGGCTCGCTGCGGCCGCGCTCGTTCAGCCGTCTGCTGGTTCTGGAGGCCGAACGCATCCTGAAGGTACTGGGGGCCGAGACACGGGTGTTCGACCCGACTGGCCTGCCGGTTGCGGATTCCGTGCCGCCTACGCATCCCAAGGTTCAGGAACTGCGGGAACTCTCGATCTGGTCGGAAGGCCAGGTCTGGTGCAGCCCCGAACGCCACGGGAACATGACGGCAGTATTCAAGAACCAGATCGACTGGTTGCCTCTGACCGAAGGATCGATCCGCCCGACGCAAGGTCGCACGCTAGCGGTCATGCAGGTTTCGGGCGGCTCGCAGAGCTTCAATTCCGTCAACGCCCTGCGGGTGCTGGGACGATGGATGCGGATGTTCACCGTCCCCAATCAGTCCAGCGTGCCGATGGCCTATACCCAGTTCGGTGACGATGATCGGATGAAACCGTCTCCCCTTTATGACCGGATGGTGGATGTCATGGAGGAACTGATGAAGTTCACCTGGCTGCTGCGGGACCGGGCCGACTACCTTGTCGATCGCTACAGCGAGCGCAGATCAGAACACCGCCTGCCTGAAAAGCTGTGAGAGCCCTTTTGGCAATTCAGGGATGAGCGTTTCTGCGTAACATGAGGCTTCCCATGGCGATGTGGATCATGGCCTCTGCGACGTCGATCCGCTGTTCGTAGTCCTTCACAAGGCGACGCCAGCGGATCATCCAGCCGAAGGTCCGTTCCACAACCCACCGACGCGGCAGGATTTCAAACCCTTTTGCTGTATCTGACCGCCGGATGACCTCGACTGTGAAGTCGAGAAAGGCGGCTTTGTCCATCAACTGCAAGCGGTCATAGGCCCCATCTGCGAACAGGTGCTTCACCCACGGCCAGCGTTTACGAATGGCATCAAGGATCATCTGTCCGCCCGCACTATCCGAAATATCGGCAGGTGTCAGTCTGACCAGAAGCAGTCGGCCAGCCGTATCGACGGCAATGTGCCGCTTGCGACCAACGATCTTCTTGCCTGCGTCATAACCATGTGTCTTTGCGTGGGGTGCCTTGATACTCTGGCTATCAATGACACCACCCGATGGACTGGCTTCGCGTCCTGCCGCTTCACGATCGAGCATCAAACAGACATCATGAATGGTCTGGAACAGGAAACGGCGCATCAGCCTGTGGAACCACCAGTAAACCGTTTGCCATGGGCCAAAATGAACCGGAAGCATCTCCCAGCCGCAGCCTGAGCGCACGAGATAGCGCAACGCGTTGATGATCTCACGGAAATCGGTTGTCCGTTTCCGGCCACGCCGGTTCGCAGGGGGCATCAGAGGCGCTATGCGCTCCCATTCCTCATCTGTCAGATCAGACGGATAGCGTTTCGTCTTGCGCGTAATGCTGGCCATGCAGCCTCGTTGGGCTGGCGTCCACATCCTGCCGTTGAATCACGCTCAAAACCTCTTGAAAACCTATCACAGCGAATTTCCAAAAGGGCTCTAAGAGCCTGTTTGGAAAATCACGGGTGAGCATTTCTGCGCATGAGATTGGCGCCCATGGCGACGCATGGCCTGTGACACGTCGACGCGGCGCTCGTAATCACGCACGAGCCGGCGCCAGCGGGTCATCCAGCCAAAGGTCCTCTCGACCACCCAGCGTCGCGGCAACACCTCGAAGCCCTTTGCTCCGTCATGGCGGCGGATAATCTCGACGATGAAATCCAGATAAGTCGCCTTGTCCATCAACTTCAAGCGGTTATAGGCGCCATCGGCGAACAGATGCTTCACCCACGGCCAACGCCTGCGGATCGCATCCAGGATCATCTGAGCGCCGGCACTGTCGGAGATGTCGGCCGGAGTCAGGTTGACCATCAGAAGGCGCCCGTCCGTGTCGACGGCGATATGCCGCTTGCGTCCGACGACTTTTTTGCCGGCATCGTAACCCCTTGTCCTGGCATGAGGCGCCTTGATGCTCTGGCTGTCGATCACCGCTGCTGTCGGACTGGCCTCGCGGCCTGCCTGCTCCCGGTCGAGCATCAGTTCAACGTCATGGATGGTCTGGAACAGGAACCGTCGCGCCAGCTCACGAAACCAGCCATAGACCGTGCGCCAGTGCCCAAAGTGGATCGGCAGCATCCGCCAACCGCAGCCTGAACGAACGAGATAGCGCACCGCATTGATCACCTCACGGAATTCAACCTCTCGTGGGCGGCCACGACGTTCAGGACCTGGCATCAATGGCACGATCCGCTCCCATTCCTCGTCTGTCATGTCAGACGGGTAGCGTTTCGTCTTACGGGTGATCCTGGCCATCCGGCCCCTCTGCTCTGGCGTCCACATCCAGAGCTTGAATCACATCAGATCGATTTTCCAAACAGGCTCTTAGCCGGGAAATGGCCGAACAGTTCGATGTCGTGATCGTGGGCAGCGTTCAGGAAACTGTCAGGTTCGCCTGATATACTGAAGATCCTGCCGCAGCTCATTCACGCGATGATACAGAAAGCCGACTGAACTTCATGTGTACTCGTCATGTCGATTATCAGGTCGTTAACCGCGCCTCGGAATGGGCAGGGATTCATTTCCTGAAAATCCGTACTTTCTGTATCGCTCTCACCCTGTTCACCCTCTGCTTTTCTTCAGCTCTTATTTCAAAGGCCAGAGGTCAGAGCCTCACCTTTGCCCAGGGGGTGGAAGCGGCATGGTCCGTCGATCCGGGGCGGGATGAACTGAATACGAACTATCGTTCGGCATCGGCACGGGCCGAGGCTGCCGACTCCTGGTTTGCAGGAGGCCCGACGGTGTCTGGTCAGTATTTTGACGATCACGCCATCGGCAGCAATGAGGGATACACAACCTACGAGGGGAGTGTTTCTGTTCCCCTCTGGTTGCCCGGACAGGGCACCGCTACTGTTAAAGCGGCGAAAGCAGAAGCCTTGACCGTACAGGAACGGCTGCATGTGGAGCGGATGGCTGTCGCCATGAGGGTTCTGGATACCTCCGCCGGCGTGCTGATGGCCCGGAAACGTCTCAGCATTGCTCAGACACTGCGGGAAACGCTGGAAAAAATAAAACTGTCTGTCCAGCATGGCGTCCGGTCTGGTGAGAATACTCTGGCAGATGAGCATGCCGTCGCCGCCGATCTGGCGAACGCAGCCAGCGAGCATTCACTGGCCGTCGAGCAGGTTGAAACGACGACGTCAGCGCTTCGCATCGTGCTGGGCCGCTCCGGGGTACCGAACATCCTCTCCTACGATGATCCGGCTGCCGCGCGTGCAAGGTTGACTTCCGTCAGGATTCTTGAGGACAACGATCCGCGTGTAAGAGCCGCACAGCAGGCTGTCCGTGCGGCGGAAGAAGGTATGCGTCTGGCACGGGCTTCATTCATGCCCGACCCGGAAGTTGGTGTCGCTGCGATTCATGAGAAACAGTATGGCAGCCCATGGGATGATCGGGTGGGCATTACAGTGTCGGTCCCTCTGCCGAGTGACGTCCGCAATGTCCCGCTGGAGGCCGAAGCGAGAAACAAGCTAGCCGCGGCCTCCAACCAAGAACAGCAGGCCCGTCGAAGCGTACGCCAGGAACTGGCGCAGGTTTTTGTCCACCTGACAGCGGCAAAGGACACATTCAGAAATTCAGTGTTGTCCGCTGACGATATGAACAAGCGCGCCAATGAGATGGTTCGGTCGTGGCAGGCTGGTGAGACATCGCTGATCGAACTTCTGCGTGCCAGAGCTGCTGCGTACAGCGCACTGCAGACGCGTAATCAGGCGGAGATCGCTTGGCATGCCGCAATCATCCGGACATTAATCGCAGCAGGAGAATTCCAGTGAGCTTCAGAATAGTCGTCATCGGACACCAGAGGTGGCTTCTGGCGCTGTTCTGCCTCTCCGGGGCGCTCACACAGCCCGCATTCGCGACAGACGACGAACAGACCATCACGATGGGAGCGGCTGCACGGGCGAATGCCAAGCTGGTGATCTCAGTGGTGCAACATGGCACGCTCGGGGAAAATCTCGACGCAATGGGCACCGTCATGTCTGACGCGAGCCGTATCGTTCGCATTCATCCTGCTGGATCAGGAAAAATTCTGAATGTGGCTGTTGTACCTGGACAGCATGTCCGCAAGGGCGAGGTTCTTCTTACGTATCAGGATCACTCCCTGCATTTGGTCCGCCTTGAGATGACAAAGGCGCAGTCTGCGTTGTCGACGGCACAGGCAGCCTATCAGAATGCTGCCGCAGCCTATAGCCGGAGCCGTGATCTGGAAGGGATAACGGTTGCCGCCGGAGAAACCAGGCACCGTCTAGCGCTCTTCAAAGCAGCAAGAGACGATATTACGGCCCGGCAGGCTGATGTGGATACTCTGCAACACCAGCTTGATGAAGAATACAATTCCGTAACGGAATCGGACAAGGGACAGATCACCCCCACAGATGAGACATCCTCCATCATCTCGCCGACCACGAGTGAGGTGCAGAGCGTGCTTGTCGGTGTTGCGGATGATATCTCGCCCGCGACGGAACTGGTGGCTCTGGCCGACATGTCGTCGGTCTGGATCGTATCGGACATCCTCCCGCAGGATGCCGCTCAGATCGTCGAAGGTGGTGAGCAGACAACGGAACTGCCAGCAGATGGCGCAATGACCTTGCTGACGTCGAAGATAACGTCAGTCGGCGATCTGGCGGACCCCGTGACCGGCCTTGTTCGTGTCATCAGCCGCGCAGCGAACCCCGGAGGCCATCTTCACCCGGGCATGTTTCTCAATACGCACCTGCCGACACGCGCCCGAACTGAAGGCATTATCGTGCCCGAAAGTGCCGTTACGGAGATCAACGGCATCAGCACCGTCTTCCTGCCCGTCGGCCCCGACCGTTTTCGCCCGCAAGAGGTTCAGGTCGGTGCCGAAAGCGCCGGACAAAAGGTCATCGTCTCCGGCCTCACGGTGGGCGACAGGATTGTGACGCATGGCGCATTTGCCCTGAAAGCCATCATACAGACCTCTGATCTGTCCGACGGAGACTGACACCGCCATGCGTGCCTTTCTTTCTGCTCTTCAGGCCCGACGCTGGCTGGTTCTCAGTGTGCTTGGCCTGATTTTCATTGCCGCCTGCCGCATGGTGCGGAGCCTCCCCGTTGAGGCCGTGCCGGACATCTCGCCCAGACAGGTGCTCGTTTCCGTTGTCGCTCCGGGTCTTGCCACGGAAGAAGTCGAACGACTGATCACGTTCCCGATTGAGACCAGTATGGCGGGCATCCCGGACATGACCGATCTTCGGTCCGTGTCACGTTCCGGGGTTTCCGTCGTGTATGTCCAGTTCGCGGACGACACGGACATCAATCTCGATCGCACCCGTGTCGAGGAGCGGATTCAGCAGGCCAGAACCCTGATCTCCGTACCAGGCGTGAGCGTGAATATCGGGCCGCTGACAACGGGGCTGGGCGAGATCATGCAGTTACAGATCAAGGGAAACGGCTATTCCCTGATGGATCTGAACCGCCTGATGACATGGACGGTCGCACCACAGATGAAGCTCGTACCCGGGGTGGTGGACGTCAACGTGAACGGGGGCGCGGAGGAGACATTCCAGGTTGCCCTCGATCAGGCCCGCCTTCTGGCGCTGGGGGTTTCGGTCGACAATGTCTTCCAGGCCGTGGACGGCAACAACTCCGCATCCGGTGGCGGGTGGATCGAGCATGACGAGGAGCAGCAGATCGTGGTCGGACGCGGCCTGATCGGCTCGCTTGATGATTTCGGCTCCATTCCTGTCAGGACCAATGCCAACGGCTCCGCCATTTTCCTGCGGGATGTCGGACGCATTTCCATGGGGCCGAGAACACGTCTGGGCGCGGTGACCCGTGACGGTCAGGGCGAGATCGTGATCGGTGTCGTCATGATGCAGATGGGCGCGAGTTCCGATGCCACGCTGGCCGCCATCAATGCGGCGTTGCCCGGCATCCGGCAGTCCCTTCCCAAAGGCGTGACGCTCGACCCCTATTATGTACGCTCGACACTGACAGACAGCACAATCGCGACGGTGAAGGAAAACCTCATCATCGGCGCGACCCTGGTGATCGGCGTCCTGATCGTGGTGATCGGCGACTGGCGGGCCTCACTGGTCATCGCCTCCGTCATTCCGTTCGCCCTCGTCTGCGCCATGACGGGAATGCGCGCCTTCGGGATTTCCGCCAATCTGCTGAGTCTGGGCGCAATTGATTTCGGTATGATCGTCGACAGTTCGCTGGTCGTGGTGGAAAATCTCATGACCCATCGCGCGCGCGATCGCGCCACCGGACAGAGCACGCCACTCTTCACGCTGGCGGTATCATCAGCCGCAGAAGTCCTCCGGCCTGTCAGCTTTGGCATTCTCGTCATCATCATGGTCTATCTGCCGATCCTGACCTTGCAGGGTATCGAGGGCAAGATGTTCCGGCCCATGGCGCAAACCGTGATCATGGCGCTCCTCGCCTCGCTCTTTTACTGCGTCGTCGGCATGCCCGTCATCGCGGCACTGGTGATGAAATCGAACGGTCGTCATAATGATACGCGCCTGGTTGCTGCCCTTCGTCGCGTCTATGGCCCGATGCTGGCTTGGTGTGAAACCCGACCGCGTATTCTCTTCGGCACGACGATCGCGATTTTCAGCGTGTCCGTTTGGATCGGCCTGCATCTGGGCGGCGAGTTCATCCCGTCTCTCGGTGAAGGCGCGCTGACGATGACGACGACGCGCCTGCCGGGGATCTCACTCTCGGAGGCCGTGAAGGAGGTCTCCCTGCAGGAACGCATCCTGCGCCGGTTTCCGGAAGTCACCAGCGTCGTAAGCAACACAGGCACGTCTGCGATTCCGACCGATCCGATGGGCGTCAACGAGACCGACAGCTTCATTTTCCTCAAGCCACCGTCGCAATGGACCACCGCACGCACGCAGGAAGGTCTCGTCACGGCGATGAGCCGGGTCATGAGCGATGAACTGCCGGGCGCTCAACAGTCATGGAGCCAGCCCGTCCAGATGCGGATGGATGATCTGCTGTCCGGCGTGCGCACGCAGATCGCCGTTTCGATCTATGGCGATGATCTTGCCACCCTGACACGCCTTGGGGACAGGGTGGCCGGTATCATGAAAGCCATTCCCGGCGCAGCGGATGTGGCGCCGCAGGGGGCAGGGAGCATCTCTTTCATCCATATCGACATCGACCGCAGACAGGCCGCCCGTCTCGGGGTTTCGCAGCAGGAACTTCTAAATGTGGTGGAAGCTGTCGGCGGTCATATCGGGCGGCCCGTTACGGTCAATAACGCGCTAATCAGCACGCAGATCCGCTATGATCCCGCCCAGGCCGGAACACGGGATCAGATCGCCCGCCTGAGAATCCGCCGCGCCGACGGCCGGGGCGCCGTCCTTCTTTCGGAAGTTGCGAAGGTTACGGTTCAGGACGGTCCGCCCCGCATCAGTCGGGACGCGATCCGCCGCCGTCTGATTGTTCAGGCGAACGTGCGCGGGCGCGATCTCAGCTCTTTCGTGACGGAAGCACAAAGAGCGGTCAGTAAAAAAGTCAACCTTCCCGCAGGCTATCGCATGGTCTGGGCGGGTCAGTTCCAGAATCTGCGTTCAGCCATGGCGCGTCTGGAACTTGTCGTGCCGGTCGCTCTGATTCTGATTTTTGCCCTGCTAATTCTTGCTCTGAACTCCGTCTGGCTGGCGGGGCTTGTTTTCATCAATCTGCCAATCGCCGCAACAGGTGGTATTCTTGCCCTGTGTCTTCGGGGCCTGCCGTTCAGTGTCTCCGCCGGGATTGGCTTTATCGCCCTGTTCGGCGTGGCCGTTCTGAACGGCGTAGTGCTTGTTACCGCGATCCAGTCCCTGCGTCTGGCAGGGCGCAGCGCTGCCCAGGCGGCCTTTGAGGCGGCAGAAGAGCGTTTCCGTCCTGTCATGGCAACCGCTCTGGTGGCCAGTCTGGGCTTCATCCCCATGGCCGTCTCGACAAGCGCCGGTGCCGAGGTCGAGCGCCCGCTGGCCACTGTTGTGATTGGGGGGCTGATCTCCTCGACACTTCTGACGCTGCTTGTGTTGCCCTCACTGTATGCTCGCATCATGAAAAATCGTGAATCATGAAAATCCTGATCATCGAAGACGAACCGGCTCTTGGTTCTGCCGTCAGGGACCGTGTCCGTCAGGCTGGTCATGTTGCCGACTGGTTCAGAACCCTGACTGACGGGCGGGCAGCCCTGAGAGCGTCCGCTTACGATTTTCTTCTGCTCGATCTCGGGCTTCCAGACGGCAATGGCCGGTACCTTCTGCGTGAGATCCGGCGAAATCGTTCTTCTCTGGCTGTCCTGATCACAACCGCTCAGGACCAGATAAGCGACAGGATTGCAGGTCTGTCGGAGGGAGCAGACGATTATATCGTCAAGCCTTACGATCTCGACGAACTCGTCGCCCGTATTGAAGCAGTCGCCAGACGATACATCGCATTGCCGGATAATATTGTGATCATTGATGACGTGGAGATCGATCTTTCTCGGCGACAGCTCAGACGTGAAGGACGCACGATCGATCTTTCCGCGCGCGAATGGGCCATTGTCGAACTTCTTGCCCGTCGACCGGGGGCACTGTGCAGCCGCGAGCAGATCGAAGATGCTCTTTATGGCCTCAGCGACGATGTGGAGAGCAATGCCATTGAAGTCTTTATCAGCAGGATACGAAAGAAAACCGGACCCGGCCTGATCGTGACGGTCCGGGGCAGAGGCTACAGCCTTGCAGAAAGTTCATCCTGATGAAGCGCTGGAGCCTGGCGTCCCGCATAGTGTCCGGGACACTGATTATCGTGCTAGGCGCGCTGGTGTTGCTCAGTATCCTCGTCGCGGCCTTTACCCGCTATGAAGTCACGGAGCGTCTCGACAACTCGCTGCAGGAAGTGGCCGAACGCCTGGAGTTCGTCATCAGTGAACTGGACAGAACGGATCAGAAGAGCACCACGCCAGGTGGTCAGGTCGCACGCCTGCCCGGTGTGAATCGGCGTACACTGGCCTATCAGATTGCCTCGCCGGACGGCCGCCTTGAGGTGAGATCGCAGAATGCACCAGAGACGCTGTTTGTTCCCCGACTGAAAATGGGATTTTACAATGTGCCGTCGTTCCGGGTGTATAGTGTCCCTTCCGCATCCGGTCGCCATTACATTCTGGTGGGGGAGCCGGCCTTTCACCGAAATGAAGCAGTCAGGCGGGCTATCCTGATTTCAGTCCTGCCAATGGTGATATTTTTTCCGGCAATCTGGGTCTTGGTCCGCTGGCGCGTCCGCCGCGCCATGCGTCCCCTCACAAGCCTTCAGCACGAAATCAGGAGTAGAGGCGGTACCAATCTGGTTCCAATCCCGCCGCTGGATCTGCCCGAAGAGCTTGTGACAATTCATTCCGCCGTCAATCTTCTTCTTGAACGTCTGAAAATGGCGCTCTCGACCGAACGCGCCTTTGCCGCGAATGCCGCACATGAGCTGCGCAACCCCATAGGCGCGCTTCTGGCGCAGGTGCAGGTCCTCAGAAATCTGCTTCAGCGTTCAGAATATGAAGAGCGCGCGACGACCATCATGCACCAGGCCCGCAGGATTGGCCGGATGATGGAAAAACTCCTTCAGCTTTCACGAGTAACGTCGGGAATCGCTCTTACGGGGGAGATGTTTGATCTGGTGCCTGTCATCCAGTTTCTGGCACGGGAGCTTGAGCGAGAAAAAAACCAGACCATTGACCTTTCAGGAGTCCCTCATCTCATGATTCGGGGCGACATGGATGCCGCAGGGATCCTGTTTCGTAATCTTCTGGAAAATGCTGTTCTTCATGGTTCTTCTCTGCGGCCGGCGCACGTGATTGTAACGGAGAATTCCGAAATTCTGATCTTTAATGACTGCGATCCCCTCACACTTGAGAGTTTGCAGAATATGGAAAAGCCCTTCGTGAGAGGTAAAACTAACGCTGAAGGCAGTGGTCTCGGGCTTGCGATAGTGCGACAGGTCTCTCTTCAGCTTCAGGCTGACATCACGATAACCTCCCCTGCTCCAGGAAAAACAAGGGGTATTGTCGTTACTGTTCGTTTCCCGTCCGGCGATACCGAAGTCGAAGCCAGTTGGGAGGGATCGAAGAACTATTGATTGATGTCCTGGCTACCTGATTTCAGGCGCAGGGTACGATGAACCGCTCCGGCACTGGCAGAGACAAGCCCTTGTATGCCGTGCTGCGACGTCCGCTTTGAGAAAGCTTCGGACGGCCCTGCGACGTCCGAGAAGAGGCGTAAGCAGACCTGCAGTTAGGAGGAACCGGGGGGAGAGTTTTCAGTTCGAACCCGCATAATGGTCTGCCGACTTGTAGAGAATTTTCTGGCGAGTGCGGACACACTCATACCCTCCGCCAGGTCCTTGAGGACGCATTGCCTATCACTCTCTGATAGTACGGACGGCCGTCCGAGAGTTTTCCCTTCGGACTTTGCTCGCCTGAGACCGGACTGTGTCCGCTCGATCAACAGATCCCGTTCAAACTGTGCAACAGCATTCAGAACCTGCATCGTCATTGTGCCGGACGAGCTGGTCAGATCAGCACCGCCAAGAGCGAGGCAGTAGACCTTCACTCCCATGGTCCCCAGCATTTTAACAGTGGTGCTCACATCCATCGCATCGCGACCAAGACGATCAAGCTTGGTTACGATCAGAATATCTCCAGCCTCCAACCTATCCATGAGCCGGGCGAAGCCACGCCGCTGCGCGATGGAGGTACTTCCGGAAATTGTTTCGGTAACGACCCGACGCGGCTCAACCCGGAAACCGGCTGCTTCAATTTCCTGAATCTGGTTTTCAGTCGTTTGCCCGACTGTTGAGACGCGAACATAGGCAAAGGTGCGTGGCATAGGGTTCATTTCGTCCGAATAGGATGTCCGAAATATGAACTATGTCCGGAACACTGTAAAGGTAATTTACGGACAGACCGTTCTTCCCCTGTCCGTAAACGATCGTTTTCGGACAGGAAGAACTTATGGCACCATCACATAAAATGACCTATGTTAGGAATATGACCTTAATTAAGGTCGCAACCTCAATGAGCGAGGGATCATTTACATGATTCGTGTCAATGTTATGCCGAATGGCCGACTTGTCCTGCCGGTTGGCCTGCGTAAGTCACTTGGCGTCGAAAAGGGCGGCCAGGTCATGGCAGAGATCGTGGACGGGGAGGTTCGCTTGATGACGCCCGATGCCTCGCTTGATCGGGCCAGAGCACTATTCCGAAAATATGTGCCAGCCGGCTCTTCGATTGCCGATGAAGTCATTGCTGAACGACGCGCAGAAAATACGTTGGATAACCATGACAATAAGGTGCAGCGCTGATGCCGATTTGCGTCATCGACACGTCCGCTGTCTTTGC
This sequence comes from Gluconobacter cerevisiae, assembly GCF_015244675.1. Taxonomy (GTDB): domain Bacteria; phylum Pseudomonadota; class Alphaproteobacteria; order Acetobacterales; family Acetobacteraceae; genus Gluconobacter; species Gluconobacter cerevisiae. The sequence continues at coordinate 17,310 of NZ_JABCQO010000019.1, forward strand.
GGACCTGAACGAAGAAACCGGAGCTGAAGAAGCTCGGCGCTGGCTGAGAGATGCAGCCATCTCCGCCATTAATCTGCAGGAAATCGTTTCTAAGGCTGTTGATAAAGGCGTCCCGGCCGAAGGAATATCCGAACTGATCGCAGCTCTGCGCCTAGACGTACGGCCTCTTGATCACAACCTGGCTCTGACGGCCGGATTAATGCGCGATGCAACCAAGCGGGTCGGTCTCAGCCACGGAGACCGCGCCTGTCTGGCATTAGCTAAAAAATTGGATGTCCCTGCGGTCACGGCAGATCGGGCATGGACCGAAATTGCTGAGGCAATCGGCGTTGAAGTGGTTCTCATTCGATAGACTTACTGGTTGTAAATCTTGTGTAGATTTTCTGTTCCGCAGCCACTCAAACCCCGGGGGGAGCTGCCAGAGAAAAGCGGACCTACCGCTTACGCCTACATATAGGACGTCAACGCGTCGATCGGCGTTTCTCAAAAGCAGACGTGCCTCGTGGAGCAGTTCACCAAAGTCATCTTGCTCTGCTTCCGCGGCGGTTCCACTTCGGCTTGATGTCCCGGATCAGACCTTCTTCAACACCGGCGACTGGATCAATGGGTAATCCGCCATGCAGCGTGAGGGGCTCTTCAAGTACAATTACATAAATATCAACGATTGTGCCCTGAGAAAGCTCTTTCAGCACCGCCTCTCGGATACGACTGGCTGTTCGCAGTTTTTTTGAGTTTTCATAATGCCGAAGTCGCCTGTTCAGACCCCGCTGCGCCGAACCAACATAAAGAACTTCATCTCCGATAGCATACACGTAAACCCCAGGCTCGCCTGGAACAGGACTAATACCCTGGAACATTATCGATCCACTCGGACCAGCATGCCACGCTCCAATATGCACAAATCCACCAGCTAAAAGCTGGTCGATATTTCCCGATGAGCAAGACGAAAAAACGTGCTTCATACAGAAACCCTAATATCCTTTATACCCATGATAAAGGGCATTATCAGTGTTCGGCAGATCACTCGCTCCCACCTACTATTAGGCTTTGTCTCCGACTAAAAGCGTCGCATTAATGTCTCTGAATGCGACAGCTCTCTACATCGTCAAATTCGGCATTGATTGACCAGTGTAACAGGCCGGAAAAGACGGGCCGCCTACGTTCTGAATATGGAGGCGCCAAAGTAGATGCCGACATAGCGGACATAATCAGTTAACCTTGCTTGGGCACTCGAACGAAAAACGAGCTCGTCGGCACCCACATAATGTCGACTTCCCCTGCTGGTGAGTAACAACCGTGAAAAAAAACTTACTCCTGATATGCGGTATATTCCTTATTCCTTCTGGTGCATATGCAGCTAATGGACCATTGCCCTCTATGTCACTAGATGGCTGTACGATGTTTTTGAGTGCATTTGAGAAAAACAAAAATATAATTGCAAAATATAAAAGTAGTTTGGGGCCATTCAATTCGGTTTCGGATGTTGAGTATGGAGAATACGCTGGATATTTAGAGGGGTTGATGGCTGGTTATAATCTTTATGGGTCTAAACCTATATGGAATACAGCTATAGGAAATGATTCGGCCTTGCTAAGAATGGTCTATAATTATTGTTCTTCTCATCCGGATGCCTACTTAAAAAACGCCACAGATGCGATAATCGAACAGCTAGGGAACCATCCAAATATCCCTAATTGAAGTGGTAATACCCACTCCGGGCCGGTGTTCCTCATGGCCATTGGAAAGGGCTTTGTTGCGTAAATGCTCGGAGTGGATTCACGGAATGAATCCAGACTGGTAGCTGGGAGTGATGAGCAAGCCGAAAGCCACGCGATACCGTACGACGAACTGGTCCT
>NZ_JABCQO010000020.1 GCF_015244675.1 Gluconobacter cerevisiae
ACATAACCCAAAAAACCAACATCATTCACACCACCGCGGGGTGGAGCAGCCCGGTAGCTCGTCAGGCTCATAACCTGAAGGCCGTAGGTTCAAATCCTACCCCCGCAACCAATGTACCCTGTTTAAAAACGAACATTTAGGCCGCTTCATAGCGGCTTTTTGTGTTTCTGCTCCACGCACAAGATGTGTACTGCACAGTGGCATGCGGATCGTGCTGCGCGACGCCCAAAAATCAGCAAACTGGCGAAGAATTCCGCCCTGCGCGACTATGTGCAGGATCGCCTCGCTGGCCTGATTGCAACGCCCGAAGGCATCGAGTTCGATGGGCCGGTTGTAGTATGGAAGAAGCGACGGGCTGTTCATCGGCAAAGTCGACGTTGGTCTTCGGCCTGGAGCCCCGAGCAAATCGTGCAGCGCCTGAAGGTGGGCTTTCCCGAGGATCCAACCATGCGCATCAGTCATGAAACCATCTATCAGGCACTCTACATCCAAGGACGTGGAGTTCTGAAGCGGGAGTTCTCGGCCTGCCTGCTCTGGACGGGCACTGCGTCTGCCTCGGGAACGAGCCAAAAACCGAAGCAAGCCCTTCATCTCAAATGTGCTTATGATCAGCGATCGTCCTGCTGAGATTAACCATAGAGCGGTACCAGGACATTGGGAAGGCGACCTCATTCTCGGCCTTGGCAGTTCGGCGATCGGCACATTGGTTGAACGCACCACGCGCTTCATTATGCTCTTGCACCTGCCGCGCATAGAAGCCACGGCAAGACCAATTCGATCAAGAACGGTCCGGCTCTTGCCGGTCATGGTGCTGAAACCGTCCGCGATGCCATTTCCGAAACCATGATGGATCTCCCGGCACATCTGCGCCGTTCCCTGACCTGGGATCAGGGTGCTGAGATGGCTCAGCACGCTCAGCTTCGGATCGACACAGGTCTTGATATCTACTTCTGTGATCCTCAGAGCCCCTGGCAGCGCGGGAGCAACGAAAACACCAATGGCCTGCTCCGCCAATACTTTCCCAAAGGCACTGATCTCAGCCAGCATTGCATCGAAGAACTGAGCGCTGTTGCCCATGCTTTAAATACGAGACCACGAAAAACACTCGAATGGAGACCCCTTGCAGAAGCTCTCGACCATCTACTCAAACAGGATATGATCAAACGTGTTGCGACGATCGGTTGAACCTGCCGAATAGATATCAAGAAACCATCTGGTTTTTGGGGCTTTTCTGTGGTTGTATTTCTTCTGTGATGATTGGGAAGATAAACTATCAGGTAGCCTGGCTTCTTTGGTGTTAAAGATCACCTGGCACAGACCGATTTAATTGGAGGTCTATTTAATAATTTTGAGGAAATTTATATTTCAGGCATATATCTTGGAATACACAAAGATTTTTTCTGACTACAGATTATATTTCGATCTAAAAATCAACAACCACTTCTAGCTTGGCAAGCCTTACGATTATATGCTCTGAGTACGATGAAAGCCAAGCAATGTTTTAAGGTTCAAAATGAGAGATTTTTCTATACGGATATGGGCAGAAGGTAATCCCGGAAACATTATCATGATGTATCTGACGGCCTTGAACCTTAAAAACACCCTGGGTTTTGGTACACTGCGGCATGTGCATATTCCCTTGTTTAATATCAACATACCGGACTGCGATCTTCATGGAATGATCGGGCTGCATGATCGTAATTCAACCAATGGTCAACTTCGAGGTGAGTTTCCTATTGGGGGCTACAATAAGGCTATTCAGCAATGTGATGCTTCTTTTCTCGCGCTTGAAGGTTTTTACCAGAATGTAAATAATTTCCCTGATAGAAATACATTCGATTATGACCGAGAATTTCCTGCTCTTTCTGATGTGAATGATCATGGAGGGGAAGATGACCTTGTCATCAACATTCGTGGCGGCGATATTTTAAAAGCTATTCACCCTCATTATACACAGCTTCCACCTGAATTTTATGAAGCATTGATCGCCCGCACCGGAAAACATCCGATTTTCTATGGTCAGCTTGATCCTTCGCCCTACCTGGAAGAATTGAGGCAGCGATTCCCGAACGCGACATTCATATCGTCACGTGGTGTTGAGCGTGATTTTGATTTCATTCGTAAATCACATTATATCGTTCCTGCCTTGAGTACATTCTCTTGGCTAGCGACGTGGCTTTCAAACGCGAAAAAAATCTTTTTCCCTGTAGCGGGGATTTTTTCGCCAATGCAGCATCCTTCTGCAATGTTACTACCCTTTAACGACAAACGATATGAATTCTTTACGTTTCCTATCTATTATGCCCGTAATATTCAGGAATATAGGGAATATATGGACCCCATCCGGAATTTATGGGAGTATACTGATACAGATACACTTCGGGAGATGTGTAAATCCAAGGAAAGATCTTTGGATGCGGCGCTAAATTTATTTAATGCAAATGATTATTTGGCTTTATACCCTGAATTCACTGATCTTTATCAGAAATTTGGAGCGACTGGACTCATTAATCACTTCTGTGAAGCCGGTTTTTGGGAGGGGCGGAAGCCATTTTTCTTTGATGAGACTTCTTACAGTGCCCGTTACCCTATGGCCGCATTGTCAGTAACTCAAGGTCATTATAGAAATATGCTCGATCATTATATAAATGTCGGTCACAAAATGGGTTATAGAGCTGTATGATCAATATGGAGTACTAAAAACCCCCTTTGGTATTGAAGAGCGTCTGGTTCGTTAAAACGGGCCGGGCGCCTGATGCGAAGCCGATGCGGCTGTTTAGAAATTACCTGATGTGGGTTGTCGTGATCGAAGTTCTGTTGAAGTCCGTTGATACACCCCCAAGAACTGCCGGTTTTCTGTCAAGGTTCGATCAGTTGAGATCATCCGTCATCAATGCGGACGGAAGTCCCAGACGAGATCAAACTTCTCTGTGAGCGTTTTTTGCGCGCCGATTGTGACGGAAAGCGAGCAGCCGCGCCGTACGTAATCATGGCTTAAAAGATCGGTAGCATCATGCCCTAGAAAAAGCAGTTCACACCAAAAATGGTGATCAGATAGACGGCATTGTTTGGGTCATACGTGCACATGACCACACTTATGACCGGAACCAGCATCAGTTCCTCCTCAGGGTGCCCGGAACACCCAGCGTCAGCGAATATCTAAATTTCTCTTTACCGCTGCCAAACAGGTCCATTATGGGCGGAGCTGATGATCCGGCCAGCAAGGCGAGCGATAGAGCAATCATTTAAAGTAGGGTCGGGCATGTCTTCCGAACAGGATTTGACGGTCGATCGGATATCCACTGACCCGGTTTGCCATACTGCTTATCCATACGCGCGAGAAGTATTAGCAGGGCGTTAGAAGTCTGCCTTCACTCCACCGAAGAACTGGCGGGGTGCGCCTATGACCAATGACTGATAATCGCCCGAAAGCGGGTTGCCGCCGTCATCGCCTGTCATGATCAGGTAGCGTGACCCTGTTAGGTTGGTGACGTTAAAGGATGCCGTCAGATTTTCCAGGCACCCGATGCGGCCAAAGTTGTAGCGTGCTCCGAAATTGACCAGCCAGTAGGATGGAAGAGATGTGTCGTTCGTGTAGCTGAACGGACGGCTACTGGTGTAGAGGGCATCGATGTCGAAACTGGCCTTCCTGTAGGTGTACTCCGCCGTCGCTTTATACATCAGGTCCGGATAGTTCACGACATGCTTGCCCTTGATGACGTAGGTCGTGTCCTGCTGGGTGATATTGTTATCGTATGTCGAGTGGTTGTAGCTGATCGAGTTAAAGATCGAGAGACCATGCAGCGGGCGCAGGGTCAGACCGGCATCCACGCCGTTCATTGTCACACCGCCGAGGTTTAGAACCGTCGTCTGAGGGTTGGTCTGACTGCCCTGAACCAACGCACCCAGGCGGTTCGAGAAGTTCACGCGATAGGCATTCACTGAGAAATCCACGCGACGCTGTGTGAAGCGGTAGCCGACCGAATAGGCCCAGCTGGTCTCGGGTTTGACGGAACTGCGTGACAGATCAAAGGCGTCCTGCGAGACGGCAAATGGCGATGCAGACAGGTGATAGCCGCTTTGCGGATAGGCACGCATGTTCTTGGCGATATCGAAATATAGCTCATGATGTGTCACGAAATGCCAGTCTCCGCTGAAATGCGGCAGGAACGCCCCGAATGTCGTCAGGCCCACGCCGCCAGCGAGGGCTCTGGTGCCGGTATAGGGTTCGTAATTCCCGGTCTGACTGACACGGGTCGTGCTCAGCATGGATTTGAAGCCTGCATGAAGCGAAAGGTCTTTGACCGGACGCCGGATGTCTTCGATGTAGGTCTGCAGTGTGTTGGTGTTGTAGGTCTGTCCCCAGAGCTTTGCGAAAGGATCGGACCATTTGCGAAAAGGATTGGGCGTCAGGGTCTGTCCTGTTACAAGAAGGGGGTCGTTATAGGCGAACATGTTCGAGATATATTTGTTGTTCTCGTACCAGATGCCGCCATGAATTTCGTGTTTGCCGAGATTATACGTCATGCTTGATGTGAGGCCGAAACGCTGGATATCAGGCTGTTTGACGATTTCGGAGAGAGGGGCGCCGTTGGCGGAGGCCATCCACGGATCGGACCACTGGGTATTAGCCTTCTGGCTGTGACCGTACACGACGGAATCCCATCGCAGGTGATCCGCCAGTTTCAGATGGAAATTCAAGCCTCCCAGTAGGTCGCGTGAAGCCGTTGTTCCGGCGTAGTAGGAGACATCCTTCGGGTCGCTGGTCATGTTTTCGCCATGGGAATAGATCCCCTGTGCGGCTTCATAGGCCAAACGATAGTTCGGGTAATAGTTGGAAACGCCGTAGCCAAGCTTCTGAACCGTTTCCAGCGTTTCTGACTGGTAGTTGAACTGCTGCACATCCGCCCAGTCGAACAGGAGCGAAACACTGCTTTCATTACGGATCGGCTGCACCAGTTTCAGGTTGGCCTGCTGGAAGAACTGGGTGCCATAGCCTTTCCATAGTTTGGTGTCGTTCCGCATGTAGGACACATAGAACTTGGTTCCGATGGAGTTCAGCTTGCCGCTATCGATGCGGATGAAGGTATGCGTGGTAGCATTGCTTCCGCCGGTGGTGGCCAGCGTACCGCCGAACTTGTCCTTGGGGTCCGAGGACGAAATCATGATGGCGCCACCGAGCACATTAGTGCTGGGCATGTCCACGGCGCCCGCGCCCTGTGACATCTCCATATGACCGACATTCTCGGAAGACAGCGCGGCGACGGCATTCAGGCCGTTATAATTGCGATAGACGGACTCACCGAGCGGAATACCGTCCAGTGAAAAGCCAATCTGGTTTTGCGAAAAACCGTGGATATAGAGTTTGACGCCGCCCGTATCGACGCCTTGCGCATCGTCAGATTGAAACAGGACACCCGGTACGTTCTGCAACGCCTTCATTACGGATGTTCCGGCAACGGCGTTTGTAAAAACGTGCTGTGAAATGACGGTCAGTGCGCCGTGGGAGACATGTCGGCCCTGGACTTGCATGAGTTCCGGTTGCATGGGGCGGGTCAGGGTGTGTCGTGCGGTAGGTGTCTGGGAGGCAGACACCGTATGAAGTGGGGGCACCTTTCCTTTGCGAGCATATAGGGGTTTTTCTGCTGCCGATCCGCATGAGGGAATGACGGCCAGCACTGTCGAAAGCAGGGCCATGTGGCGTAACGCGAGTTTGCTTTGTTGGACGATACGCAATGAGATCAATCCTTGCCTTCACACGAGTCTGACGGAGCGACAATCTGGATAACCGGAAAAACGCTACGTTGCGATTTTATAACGTATAAAAGACAATATGAACGACGTCGGTGGGGACTTATATTGAAATCCTGAAGGCCGCCTGTATCGCGGCGGTTCTTGCGAAGGGATTCCTGATGATGCGGGCGGTGCTCTCCAAGCGCTCCTTTAGTATTTTACGCCCTGTCGTATTGTCGAATTGCATATCTCAACCCTGTGGTTCAGGTCTTATATGTTGCATATTCGATATTTTTTTGAACGGTTTTTCAGATTGGTCCCGTTGCTTCGCATTAAACATGATGGGCGAGCCAGTTCCTTTGCTTCGTAACTGGCAAAATCTCCAGGGAAATCGAGAATGAATTCCGCCAGCCGCCGTTCAGCATCCGGGGGCGTCGGCCTGTTATGATACGCCTTCCGGGGCGTACGCCCATTTAGATCCCGCAGAAGAGACTGGTATTTCTGATGTTCAGGAGATGGCGCCGTCGTGCACAGTTCTGAAAGTGTTGGCTTACCCTTAATGCCCTTCAGGTCTTTCGAGATAATGATCGAAAAAGCGAATGGTCCAGCCATATGCTGTCAACCAGTCCTGTTGTCGAAGAAATTCATGTCGCTCGCCTGGGAACGTATGGTCTTCGTGCGTTACACCTTGGGCAGTTAATGCTTTGGACAGCACGACTGATTGTTCAAATTCCACGTCGTGATCATCATCACCGTGAACAAGCAACACAGGCGCCTTCCAGCGCGTGATATCTGCCAGAGGCGACGATCGCCATTCGGTCTCATGTTGTTTGCGGTTTTCTTCGGGAGACAGACCGGGATGATCTGGTTCGGTCATGTCGTGAACTCCGTGGAAATCCACACCCGCAGCAAATAATCCGCTATCGCGCGCGAGTGCTAGACCGACGAGATAACCTCCCCAGCTTCCGCCCCAAATCCCGATATGTTGAGGCACGACATCTGATCTTGCCCCCAGATATTGTGCTGCAGCACGAACGTCCTGGTATTCACTGGCTCCAGCGCTTCCAATCCTGTTGGCTTCACGAAACGACTGTCCGTAGCCCGTACTGCTGCGATAGTTCACAGACAATACGACATAACCGTGCGAGGCCAATATCTGGTTCATCAGATACGCGTTGGAATAATAGCCCATGGCATTGAAGGCAGGAATCATCTGCCGATTGGGTCCGCCATGGACGAACACTAGTGCTGGATGTGGTCCGTGCATGTCTGTCGGTGGCAGGAAAAGCTGTCCGTGAATGTTGGTTCCGTCTTCGCTGTGGAACTGTACGCTTTGTGGCGCAACGAAGTTTATTTCTTTTGGGAGTGCTGGTACGACCGGGACTTTCCATTGGCCATCATGGTGAAGAATGGGGTGGGCCGTCTGCGTGGGACTTGTCATCATAACGGCCAGATCATTTCCAGCCATTGCGAGTAAGCCTGCTTCTGTTGTCTCATCCGTCAGAGCGGTCGCATTGCCGTTCAATGGCCGGGACCATACGCGCCAGTAATCGGGGTTACCGACATTCGAAGTATAGAAAAGGGATTTGGCGTCAGATGACAGACGGTAGGATGAGACCTCTGCTTTTTCGGGTGTCAGACATTCTGGTGTGCCGCTACCCATAGAAAGGGCGCAGATCCGCAGCCAGCCGCTTCCTTCCCAGGGAAACAGGATCCGGCCATCAGGCGTCCACGTAAGGTCGAGTTCGTCTGCGGCCCAGAACCGGCTTCCCGGTCCTTTGGGGGGTGTCCAGAGAAGTTCTTCCATACCGCTCGCCAGATGGTAGCTGTGGAGCGACCAGAACGTCCCTTTTTCTGGGGATGCCAGTAAAGGAGGCTGCTGCGTCCGGACGAAAGCGAGGCTCTTCCCGTCCGGCGAGAATGTCGGGAGGCGGTCAAAGCCTAAACCTGGTGGAATAAAGCTTAGAATGCTGCGTTTCGTGTTCCATAATGCGATCACGCCGTGTGAGCCACGATTGATCTCCAATGCGACAAACGCGCCATCAGGGGACCAACGGAGGGCTGTGATCATTCCATCTGTCGTCATGACTGCATGGGCAGAAGAACTGGCTGCCCCGAGGAGCAGAGTCCCTCCTTGCGCAAAAGCAAGCTGTCGTCCGTTCGGTGAGAACTCTGGAAGATATCCGGTTCCTGCAATGGTATTTTGTTTGCCATCACGGACAACATGTACTGCGGCTACAGGACGTTTTGCGTCATTGTCAGGGTTGGGAGCAGGGGCTGCGAGGGCTTCTGGATCTCCTCCTTCTACGTAAGCTAAAGTCTTGCCATCCCCAGTAAAGGTCAGGCCCCAAAGGGAAGTTCCGTCATCCTTCGAGTACGTTGTCACCTGATGGGGCGTGTTTCCTTCTTCGGAGATTACGACGTTCCTCACGCCGCTGCGTTGTTCCACCCATGCCAGACGGGGTGCCTGTTTTGCCCCTGTCATATCCGTTGCAAAAGGCATGGCCATCAGTTTGGAAAGGCGTGACGATGGCGAACTGTCATCCTGCGCGAGCGCTGTCCATGATGTGCACGAGAGAAGCGACACGACGATGGCGCAGGCGCGGCTTTGAGAGATTGTGATCTTCATTGAACCGCTCCTGAAATTGAGCCTGCGTTTGACAGTGCGTTGAAAATTTCTTCTTCGACATTGGTAAAAGAAGATATTTTTCCGGGTTTTTCTTGGCCGTCCTCAGGAAAGCCGTTGGCAATGAACAGATAACCATCGCGCGTCATGGGATCGAGCCAGAACCCGGATCGCAGGCCGTAAGCATCCCCGAGATGGCCAACCAGTCCACCCTGATAGCCGCGCCATGGTGTTGTCGGATGTCCGGAAGGATCGCGTGCACCAGTCAGTTGAATGGTCGCCAGACCGTAACTTGCGATGGGGTAAGATCCTTCACCATTCTGGCCATCGTAATGCCAGTCCGAATGCAGCATGGTCTGGAGGGACTTGGGTGAGAGGACAGTTACGCTTGCAAGCGTTCCATTTCCGAATACGAACTGTGACAGGCGATAGAGACCGTCAAGAGAAATGCGAAGACCGCCTTGTGGGGAAAAGATCGTTGCGTTGGTTCCGATTCTGTACTGGTCTGAGGCTTCCGGAGCGATATGCGCGTCGCTGTCTTTGGCAGGTTCATAACCGTTGACAGTGTGATGATAGAGCGTCGCAAGGCGTTCGGGGTGAGAAAGACGGGCAGGATCATAGCCCCCATCAATGCCAAGAGGCGCCAGAACGTGCTTTTGCTGGTAAAGATCGAAACGTTCTCCGCTGACCCGTTCGATCATGGTGCCGATCAGGCCGTAACACAGATTGCAATAGCTGAACCATGATCCTGGCTTCCGATTGGGCAGGAAATGGTAGTCTGCGGTCCCTGGACGACGGGATGCATTGAAAAATTCAGAGACGGCGTGATCTGCCGGTATCACATAATCATCTGCGTCTGCGATGCTTGCGGTATGGCTGAGCAGCATGCGCGTTGTGATTGGCGTATCAGGAAACGCGGGATTGCGAAGCAGAAAGCCAAGGTAGCGAGAAACATCTGCGTCCAAATCGATCCGGCCTTGTTCCACCAATTGCATCAGACCAATCGTTGTGACGAATTTCGAGACGGACGCGATACGAAACAAAGTGTCTGCCTGGACTGGAGTGACGTCAGCGCCATTCCTGCGCGCAAAACCACCTACATACTGGTAGGACACGGTGCCGTTATGGATGCGAAGGGCTGCGAGTGCCGTCAGAGGCCGAGCGTCTCCATGCTGTAAGGTCTGCGTCAGCAATGTGTCTGTTGTCGAAGAAGGAACGGCATATGCGGTCGCAACGCTTGTTGCGAGGAGGAGTATAGAAAAGTAATGACGAGAATATACATTCATTTCTGAACCCTATCGGTCTGATCTGTGGCAACCAGCTTGGCGATCCTTGCAGCTGAACCTGCAGCGAGTGTGAAGCCCAATGCGCCGTGGCCTACATTGAGGAGAAGATTGTCACAGCTGCTCCGGCCGATGATCGGAACCCCGGTGGGGGTAGCCGGACGCAGTCCAGCCCATGGAGAGTCGGAGCTATGATCCGTGTTTGCTTTTGGTAACGTTTGCTGGACGAGAGTGCGGAGTGAGGCGAGGCGTTTCGTGTTTGGAATTGTATCTTCCGCTCCGATATCGACCATTGCGGCGACGCGGAGTGTATTGCCAAGACGCGCATACACTACACGGTTGTCATAATCGGTGACGCTGACAGTTGGTAATGTCTCGGCTGGGGGACGGAGCGTTAAACTGTAGCCCTTGAGACCATAGAGCGGCAGATGGATGCCAAGCGGGGCCGTGATCTCACGTGAGTTCAGACCTGCAGCGAGTACAATCTGATCTGTCTTAAAATGTCGACCGCCTACAGTGAGCGTGCATTTGTTGTTCGTGTCAGGTAGGAGCGTGGCTTTTTCCTGAAGGTATTGAAAGCCAGAGGCATTCAGCAGGGCTATTTTGAGGGCCCTGCAAAATAAATGGCTGTCCGCGACCTCGTCTTCAGGAGAGAAAATACCTCCTGCAAGATCAGGAACAAGATGAGCGAAAGCCGGTTCGACCTCGGCACATTCAGCAGGCGAAAGAGCTTGCTCCAAAGTTGTATTCTGTATCCCTGCTACCGCTTTCATGAACGTGGCTGCATTTCGATACAGAACAAGCTTTCCTGGCTGACGCCAAAGGAATCCGTCCAGTCCCTCCGTGCGCCATATTTCCATTTCCGCCTGACCCTCGAGGCCCAGCTGCAAGAGCAATTTGGCATTTCGGCGATTGGTTGCGCGCGTGCAGGCAGAGAGAAAGGAGAGCATCCAGCGCCATTGTCTCGGATTGGCGCGGAGGCGAAGCGAGACCGGAGAGCTGGGTTTCAGCATCCAGCGTAACGCCTGAAATGGAATGCCTGCATCTGCCAAAGGCGTGACATAGCGATAACTGAGTTGACCGCCATTAGCATAGCTTGCACCCAGGCCAACATCCGCATTTTGTTCGATCAGGGTGACGTCATGGCCTGCCCGGATAAGAGCATAAGCTGTCGAAAGACCAATAACGCCGCCGCCGATAACTGCAATATGCTGTTTCACGGCTGTGTCTCGCCGGGCAATGCGTCTATTTTGCGGGGGTGCAGGTCCTGCGCATCGAAACTGAAGTCAGACCCTAGAAGCTGCATCTTCAGGCCGGTGATCTTGCCCGTAACATCCCTTTCAAACTGGACGTAAGCATCGTCTTCGCTGTCTTCTTCCCGATTGTCCCAGCGCACGACGAAGAGGTCATGTGGAAGAGCGTTCAGTGTCCCGGTCAAACCAACAGCCTTGGAAAATGTGAGTCGTAGATCCTTGCCGTGTTCAGTGACGAAAATTGGTCCGCGCCAATTGTCCTGATAGCGACCCAGGTAGTCCTTGAGCTGTGATGAGGAGAGCGTCACGAAAGGACGAACAGAAGAGCCAGGTCCGGTTGAAATTGCAGCTTTAATATCTTGAGCCTTTGCTTCGTCTTCCTTGTGTTTCCAGTAGCTGATCCAGTCATCGCTATGGCCGGTCGCGATGCGCGCGCTCAACGTCGTGGCCAAGGCATAGGTCGCGTTGTGATCATCATGATTGGTCAGGATCACAACGGCGCTTTTCAGTTCAGGCAGGAACGTGACGTAACTGACCATCCCTCCGATGGTGCCGGTATGCCAGACGCGCTTGTGCCCAAAAAAGTCCTCCATGAACCATCCGTAACCGTAGGCGCGAAAATGCGTTCCGGTTAAAGCTGCCATGTCCGGCAAAGGGAGAAGGGCATGGGGTGCCCAAAGTGTGTCGCGACTTTCGTTGCTGAAAATACGCTTTCCTTCAGGCGTTTGCCCACCTCCCAGATAGATCTGGGCCCATCGTGCCATTCCCTCAGTGCTGCACCATATGCTTCCCGCTGGCGCTACTGCAGGGAAAAGACGTGCTGCTTTTTCGGGGAGGGGCGTATGATCTCCCTGACCGGTCGCAACATCTGTTTCGCCTTTGTAAGGCGGTGTTGACTGACATGCTGCCAAGCCTGATGCGTCAATCAGACGGGTCTGAACCACGTCTTCCCAACTACGGCCTGTTACCCGTTCTACAAGTGCTCCTGCGACGACATAGAGTACGTTATTGTAAGCATACTCCTTCCGGAAAGGGGCGGTGAAAGGCATATACTCAAGTCCCGCCAGTACGTCTTTGCGCGTCAACGTGCTGTGGGAGAAAAGCATCAGGTCTCCTGCGCCGAGGCCCATGCCACTATGATGGGTCAGCAGATCCGAAATACGGAAGTCGCGTGTAATCCATGGATCAGAGACACGAAATTCCGGTAGATGATCAATGACGTGATCATCCCATTTCAGTTTTCCAGCATCTACCAGTTGTGCCAGAGCGGTGGCTGTAAATTCCTTCGTATTTGATCCGATAGCGAACAGTGTTCGGCTATCTACAGGCGCGCTATGGGCATCTTCAGAGCGTCTCCCGTAACCGCGGTTGAAAACAATTTTTCCATCCTGAACGATTGCTATGGCAATACCGGGTACGTCAAAAACCTTGCGTGCCTGTTCTACAGTTGCATCAATATTCTGCGTCGTTAACCCTGAAGGTAGTTCTGCGGCTTCAACGCTATGCGTTGGGTGAAGCATCAACATCCCTGCGAGAAAAGCAGTTCTATACAGGGCACGATGCTTGTTCATAACTGTTCGAAAACTCTCATCTTATGTTGATCAAGAAACGAAATTCTGTGTCAGATGAGAGAAATAAAGCATGGAATTGGGTGAGTGTCCCATGACGAGATATACGTAGGTGATAACCTGAAGCTAAACCATTGCTTCCAGTTCTGCCAGATCGCTATCGAGTTCGTGTCGTAATATGGCGAGAATATCGCGCGAAATATGCGAAAGAGCGTAATCGGCACGGTAAAGGACTGTGCATTTTATGCTGAGAGGTGGCGACAGGATGCAGGGGCGGGGTAGCCCTGGATGATGTAGTACCGTGAGGGCATCAACGATCGCGCAGCCAACACCCAGTCGAACAAGTTCTGCCGCCATGAAATGCGTTCGCACACGAATGGCAGGGGTCGCTGATATGCCTGCTTCGTCAAGCGCCATGTCGAGTAGGTCAGCAGTCGGATCTTTTTCGGATAGACCGAGATAACGGTTCTGATCAATGTCCGTCAGCGCTATGGGGCCTTGGTCTTTTTCTTTATCGATCAGGACCAAAGGAATATCACCAATATGCTGGGCCGTTAGACCTTCTCGTAAGTAGTTTCCAAATACAACTCCGAGATCAAGATCATGGTTGAAAATTCGTGACACGATTTCTGAACCATGAAGCGCATCAATCGTGACTTCTGTATCGGGATGATCGGCGCAATAACTTCGAACTACGCGTGGGATCAGGCTTAGGCCAAGGCTTGGGACGCAGCCGATGCTGATGGAATGTCCTGCCCGGGCATAGCGCAGATTATGCGTGAGGCGCCGCAGGTCAGAAAGTTTGCCAAAAATGGCATTCACATGGGGAAGCATGATTTGAGCCTCCCGCGTGGGGACAAGGCGACCGCCTTTGCGCTCGAATAATGCAAAACCAAGTGAGTGTTCAGCGTAACGCAGAACCTTGCTGGCGGCTGGTTGCGAAACATTCAGGACTTCCGCCGCCTTTCGGAGCGATCCTGTCGTCATGATCGCGTAGAAGACTTCGATCTGACGTAATCTCACGGTGCATAGTCTCCTGAGTGCGAATGGGTAGCGACATTTCCCACTGAAGGGGGAGAAGACCTTACATATCCCTCTTACGAAGGTTTGGAAAATATTGTGCCAAGAGGGCGCGCACGATGCTGGGGGTTTAGAACTCGTTGGTATTCTTTATTTCTTAAGGGGTTTCGATGGTGATCGAGAGTTAACCTTAGTCTATCAGATACAAAAATAAAGCAATATAGACGTATAACATATCGTACACGTAACGTGATTTGATCGAAATTTTCTCAGGAGTGCGGCGGATGCGTGTTGTGAAATCGTCAGGTAAGCTGAGAAGAAGATCTCGTTATCTGCTCACGACGAGCATCCTCAGCATGGCTGTCGCAAGTGCCGTATCCAGCGGAGCGGAAGCTGCAACGAAATCGCACCATACCGCTAAGGCCCGACCCGCCACGTCACGCTCCGCAGCTCAAGCTGTTTCGAAATCTCCGAGACACCACACGGTTGAAGGAGCCGATGCGGAATCAATTTCGGTCAAGGTGGCTCGTGTGCGCAGTCACGGACCTGAAATTGCTGTGACACGTAAAGTTATGGACAGATTTGTTGAAGGGACAAACCCGATGCAAATTCTTGCGATGACTACGCCGGGCGCGAATTTTACATCAACCGACGCCTTTGGCCTCGATACTTATGGCAACACGTTCTATGTGCGCGGATTTACCCAGATGCAGATCGGCGCGACGTTGGATGGTATTCCGTTGGGAACACAGGGTTTTACTAACAATAACGGCGTGTCCATTACACAGGCGATAATCCAGGACGATATCGGTGGCATGACCATGTCTCAGGGCGCAGGGGCATTGGATTCATTTTCTGCTCAGAACCTCGGAGGCGCCATGACATACACGTCCTCTGATCCTAAGGATAAGGCGGGTGGCAAAGTCAGCCAGACTTTCGGTAGTTACAATGCCTATCGCACCTATGTTCGTGCAGACAGTGGTATCCTGAATCCGACAGGTACGAAATTTTATGCTTCTTTTGCTCGTACTGATACCGACCTGTGGAAAGGGGCAGGGGGGCAGAACGAATTACAGGCGGATGCAAAGATTGTGCAGCCTGTGGGGCAACACGGTAAAATCACCGGGTTCTTTGGTTACGGTAATTTTCAGCAAATGAACTATCTGACGCTCACCAAAAACATGTGGCGGCAGATGGGACGCAATACGACTTACCTGAAGCCTGATTACGAAAAGGCTAAACAATGGGCTTATTACGCTCAGTACACCTCCAATGTTCCTCCGGGTTACGAAGGGAAATTGTCGAATGATGAAATCGGTGATTACGCTTGGGATTCTTCCCAGGTGCAGAGAACCTATCTTTCAGCTGTAACGGGTCATTTTGATCTATCGGAGAAAATCCATTCGGATACGGTTGCATATGGAAATGTCAGCAGCGGTTTGTATGGTGGAACTAATAATTTTGTGACGTCACCTAGCTACGGCACACCATCACTGCAGGCCGACGGGTCAGTCACGGGGGTTCCGATGGCGTTGGGTATGTCGCATGCTGATATGCGACGGCTGGGTTTTACGCAGAAGTTCTCGTATGAGGCGCCACATAATAATTATATTGAAAGTGGTTTCTGGTATGAAAATAACCGCTGGATCTACGACTCAATGCTTTATGAAGATGGCCTGACAACTGGTCATAATCCGCTGTCTGGCTTTAAAAAGGGGACTGGCAGCACGTGGTATAATGACGCCTATAATAGCAACACTTTTCAGTTCTTTCTGCAGGATCGCTGGAAGATCATGTCTGGCATGACGCTTCTTGCCGGCTTCAAGTCACTGACGCAGACGACTCATGGCGGCACGAAGGCCGACTATACAGACCAGCTTACTGCTGAAGGATGGAATACATATTACCGTCATGCAGCAAGTGGTACGCTTGCGGCTTCCGGGGCTTTCCTGCCCCACTTTAATTTTGACTATCATTTTCTCGATCATCATGAAATTTACTGGGATATTGCCGAAAACCTGCGTGCCTACGACTACTATTCGCAAACATCCAGCGCCACCCCGTGGGGAGGCTTAGGTAATTCGTCTCAGCCTGCCCAATCAGTGTTTGATGCAAATAAAAAAGTCCTTAAGCCGGAACGGACCTGGAACTATATCGTAGGTTATCGGTACGATTCTCGTTTTTTCTCGGGGAGCGCAGATTTTTATCACACCGATTATTACAACCGTTTGGCATCTATTACGGAAGGGAGCACTGCTACTGCACACAGCGCTTATCTGAACGTCGGGCGCGAAACCATGAATGGCGCTGACGCCATTGCTACAATCCGCCCGTTTCGCGGACTGGAAATTACCAACAGCTTTAGTTGGAATGACGCAGAGTATCAGACGCCTTCAATTAATTATAGCGGTAAGACTTATAGCCTGAAGGGAAGGCACCAAGTTTATTATCCTAAATTTATGTACAAAGCGAATTTGAATTACACATGGCACCAAGCAATGTTTAATTTTAACGTCAACTACGTTGGTGCGCGTCCGATAACTTATCTTAATGACCAATATGTTCCGTCTTATTGGCAGGCAAACCTTAATCTGGCCTATAATTTCGGCAAGGTTGGATTCGCGCGGAATTTGGAGGCGACCTTTGGAATTACCAACCTGTTTGATACGAATTATATTGGCGGGATTTACGGGGCGGCGTCAGTATCGGGAGATAACAATGCCAATCTCTTTGTCGCAGCACCACGTCAGTATTTCGGTTCGGTCTCTGCTGAATTCTGACAGGGTATGATGATGCAGGATTTTCAAGCGTAATATATGCTGTTTGCGCCGCGCACGCCTTCTTTCTTGGAACGATGATGAAAAAAATTCTTATGATGTCGGCCTGTGCGCTGGCTTTCTCGCAGCCTGTTTTGGCTCAACAGTCTGATAAGTCAGTCTACACGGACATGCCTGTTGATTTTCAGGTTTCTGACGCCAGTTTCGATTATACGCGCCAAGATGTTATGATTCCGATGCGAGATGGCGTGAAGCTACATACTGTCATCCTTGTTCCTAAAGGTGCGCAAAACGCTGGAATGCTCATGACGCGCACGCCCTACAATGCTGCGCACATGGCGTCCCTCGGCTCAAGCAACCATTTGGCGTCGATTTTACCTGGTTATGACAACATGCCTGATGTCATAGTGGAGGGGGGATATATTCGCGTTCTTCAGGATATTCGCGGCAAATATGGTTCTGAAGGGGCATTTGTAATGAACCGTCCGATGCGGGGTCCACTCAATGGTACTGCAGTCGATGAAAGTACCGATACGTGGGATACTATCGAATGGCTGGTTCATAATGTTCCAAAAAGCAATGGAAAGGTTGGCATTCTTGGGGTGTCATATGATGGGTACACGGCGATTACAGCTCTGTTTCACCCACATCCTGCATTAAAGGTGTCCGTGCCGATGAACCCAATGGTGGATGGCTGGATGGGCGATGACTGGTTTCATAATGGCGCGTTTCGCGAAGAAATGCTCCCTTATATTTACGATCAAGGGGCGACCCGGGGAAACGCGGTCGAATGGTGGAATAGTGCTTATGATTCATACGCGCTTTTCCTGAATGGTGTTTCGGCAGGAGCCGTTGGTAAATCCCGTGGAATGGATCAGCTTGGCTTTTTCAAGCAGATTTTGGCTCATCCTGCATATGATTCATGGTGGCAATTGCAAGCCCTTGATCGACTTCTGCCAAAAGAAGGGCTGAAGGTTCCGACTATGCTGGTTCATAGTCTGTGGGACCAGGAAGATAACTATGGCGCTATCGCTATGTACGATGCATTGCACAGGAATACCGAAGCACGATCTAATCTTTGGCTTGCAATGGGACCGTGGAATCACGGTGGCGAAATTCATGCCGCTAGTACGCTCGGGGCGATAGACCTTCACTCTGATACAGGACTGTATTTTCGGAAACATGTTCTGAGTCCATTTCTTGCACATTACCTCAAGGATGAATCAATACCGTTACCTGCGCGCGTGACGGCCTATCGATCTGGCGAAAATGAGTGGGAGACGATGGATGCTCTTCCGTCTCCTGACTGTGACAGTCAATGCTCGATCTTGCGTTTTCAGCCGGATCATGGACTTGGTTTTGGCAAAACACCGATTAATGCTGGTCAGTTGACCTATGTTTCTGATCCCGAACATCCTGTTTCCTATGTTCCTCGCCCCGTAATTTCAAAAGGGCAGGCGGGTTCAGAATGGCGCTGGTGGTTGGCAATGGATCAACGTAACGCAGCTTCACGGCCAGATGTACTTTCCCTGACGTCTGCTGTGCTGACGAAGCCTTTTACAGTAACGGGTGAGCCCTTCATGCACCTTGCGGCCGCTACGACAGGGACAGATGGAGATTTTGTTGTCAAACTGATTGATGTTTATCCGGATGAAGTAGCGCAGCAGCCAGCGACGGGCGGTTACCAATTGATGGTTGCCGGAAATATTCTCCGCGGTCGATACCGGAAGAGTTTTGAGCATCCTGAAGCGATTCCCGCCAATGTAAAGCAGGTGTATCCGGTGCGTTTGCCTATGGTCAATCATACGTTTCTACCGGGACACCGGATCCAGATTCAAATTCAGTCGAGCTGGTTTCCGCTTTATGACCGAAATCCTCAGACCTACGTAGAAAACATCATGCTAGCGCCTAAAGAGGCATATAAGTCAGCAACGATTTCGGTAGATATTGCGGGGAGTTGGCTGGAAATACACGGCGAAACAAAGCCAGCTTTGTAAATTGAAGGATGAAAAAACTATATTTCATGATATCCTGATTGTGGACTCAATGAGCAGGTATTGATGATTTTTGTTATTTATCTGGAGTAGAGCGGAGAATTCTTCGTGTTACTGATCTTCTTGAGAAAGGGAAATCGGTGCATGGTTTAGATAATCTTGTCGATTCCGATCTCTATAGAGGCACGGATATTTTCCACGATCCGAATGCACAGGCTTGAGATCCGCCTTTTCCTTTTTGGTGTCGTGCTACTTGAGTGTTGCCACGTGCAGTGTTGCATCCAGGATATAGTCAAAGGTCTGCGCGGATCATGACGAAAGACCTGAAAACTCATAGGCTGGAAAATGCTTGGGGTGGTCACTTACCTCCCTTCGGGTGACCTAGGCTCAGGACCTATTAATTTATTGAACTGAGCGAGAGGTTGTGATTCACAGGCTTACCGATGGAGGGTAGGCCTGTGAGTGAGGTATTTTTGTTGTCTGAGCGCCAGA
>NZ_JABCQO010000021.1 GCF_015244675.1 Gluconobacter cerevisiae
GGAAACAGTGTCAGGAGCGACCGCGTGGAAATCGCGTCCGGTCCTGAAGAAACTGGTCAGACGGCTTCAGGCCGGGGACACACTGACGGTGGTCAAGCTCGACCGTCTGGGGCGTAATGCTCTGGATGTCCTGACCCTCATCGACGTGCTGAAAAAACGGGAGATTTCTGTCAGGATTCTCAATCTGGGGATTGATACGGCAGGCGCTGGCGGAAAGCTGTTCCTGCTGCTTCTGGCAGGATTTGCGGAGTTTGAACGCAACATCATCCGCGAACGCGTGCTGTCAGGTCTGGAGACCGCCAAGGCAAAGGGCATCCGCCTCGGGAGAAAGCCGACCCTGACAGAAGCGGACATCGCTCAGGCGCGTCGTCTCAAAGCTCAAGGGCTGTCTGCACGAGAAGTGGCGAAACTCTTGCACGTCTCCAAGATGACGGCCTGGCGGGCGATGAACTCCTGAAATCCGTCCCGCAATCCCTGTACCAGAATTGCAGAACCGGACTCTCAGCCATGCAAAATCACCCTATTCCCAAATCAGGTGTTTTTGGGACGGGAGTGATAATTCATTTCCTCTTTTTAAGGGATAATTTTTGAAACCACAGAGTCAACAGCCGTCAACCCCGCCACCAATTGACTTTTATTAACCTTCACGTCTGGGTCGTTATGTACAGGATAGTAATCCTGCCTCATCTTAGACATTGGTGTTCCATGGTGCGCAGCTACAACACCGGCAGTGTTAAAATCGCGGAGTTCACCAACATACTCGCTGATAAAATCAACACGGTTTGTAGAAGGTGATGCGCGCAGCGTGAAACGTTGCGGATGGGCATTATATTCTGACCACAGTTGGTCAGTAGTTGCTTCTGAGAAAGCCTCAAATGCTGCTGCTGCCCCCTTAAATTGGGTGAACCGATTGCCAATCGCGAGATGAACTTGAGGGATCACCATCCCGCGGCTCGCAGCTTTTGCCGCAAAAGTATATTTCCCAAAAAAAGGATGAGGAGGCGTTGTACCATGTAGAAGCGCAAACAGAGCTTTAACTGCAACCCGAGAAGAGTCATCCGCATTTATAGGAACCAAAAGGCTATCTGCACCAGAAATAGCCAGTTCAGTATAGATGGCAAAAGAAGGATTTGTGTCAAAAAAAACTGTCCAATCCCCATCCAAAGCATCTACCATTCTTCTAAAAATGAGATGCACCCATTGCCATGGATCTGCCAGGCCAGGGAATGGCGTCCGGTCAGCTTCATCATTTATTGCTGGAGCCATCAACTCTAAATTACCATCACCACAGAGAAGGTATAGATTGGACGACATTTTTTCATTTATCGAAGAAACTTGAACAGCATATGAATTTATATTGGGAATATTTCGGTTTATTATAGCATCACTTATATACCCAACGACACTCTGAGGTGTAGATGCCGAACATAAGGTAAGTAAATTAGTCTCGCCCTGTATTCCCCCCCCCCAAAAATAGCATTGAACTGTTTGCTTGAGGGCACATATCGACAACCAATACTTTTCGATTTGGATTTTTTTCCGCAAAACGAGAAGCAATATGAAAAGTTATAGTACTCTTGCCAGTACCACCCTTATTGTTCCAGATAGCATAAGAAGTCAACTTATTATCTCCAACATATTTTTACAACAGGCACTTTAATGAAGTGACACTACATAAATATAATTAAATATCAATACTCCTATAAAATTTCAACATACTGGATTCAAGATTTTTTTAGATTCTACTCACGGAAGTCTATAAGCATCTAACTCCTTCACCATAAGTGCAAGTCAAAATAAAATAAGTGATATAATAACGCCACAGATTGAGATTTGTGGCGGTATTATAGAACCGCAGAAGACAGCCAGAAAATAGCCGCCATAAATCCCCGCCAAAATCATAAGGGGAATTATATGAAATACGGTTATTGCAGAGTGTCCACAGTAGGCCAGGATTTGAAGGAACAGGAAGACGCCCTACTGGCTCTTGGCGTTCCAAAAGCGAATATCTTCAAGGAAAAGATTTCAGGCGTCATCAGGTCAGATGACAGACCTCAGTTCGGGAAGCTTCTGAAGAAGATTAAGGCCGGGGATGAGCTGGTCGTGATGAAGCTCGACCGACTTGGAAGGTCTACCCTCGATATCCTGACAGTCATCCAGAACCTGAGAGGTCAGGGCATTGCAATCACCATTGAGGGAGTGGGGACCATCAGGGATGACATGATGGGAAGCCTTACCATGAACCTCCTAGCCTCCTTTGCAGAGTTCGAGCGCGCCCTGATTATCGACCGCACCCAATCTGGCAGAAAAAGAGCCATGGCAAATGGTGTGCGGATGGGAAGAAAGCAGAAGCTCTCCTCTCAAGCGCAGGACGCCATCAAGCGACGTTATGGCGGAGAAACAGGGTCTGCCTTGGCCAAAGAATATGGGGTCGGATTAAGGACAATTCAGAGGATTGCCGCTGCCTAATAAAAGGTAGACTAATTTACAAAGCCCTTCTACAACTCTCTCGAAAATATTGCCCTAGAAGTTATATTTTTCAATGACTTAGGTACGTCACTCCGGGACAGTTCTTGTTCGAGTCCCGCAGCTCGCACCACTAACCTATTGAAAATACAGAGAAAAACGAACCTCGGCGTTAAAATGGGCGTTTGTCCCACAGTCTTTCCCATTCCGGGAGAGTTAGACGCATGCTGCGAATCGTCGGATCGCAATATTATTTCAGGCGTTCTGTCCCGCTAGACCTGCGCCCTTGGCTGGAGCGAGGCGAAGTCTCGCATCCCCTAAAAACCTCCAGTAAGCTTGTCGCAAGACAGAAAGCCGCTCTGCTTTATTCTCGTACAGGGCAATGCTTTGAGGAGATTCGGCGCATGACGACAGAGCCAACACGAAAAGCCCTGACCGCTGTCGATATCATCCGTTTTTACGAACAGTTCGTGAAAGACTGGGAAAACTATCACAACGTACGGCTGCAAGAGGAAGAGACCAAGCACCGCGTTGAACTGGCCCAGCAGGCCCTTCGGACAAAAGCTTAAATGGAGCAAGTCGATAGTTTTTTTGGATGTCATCGCAGGGCATTTCGAACAGACCGACGCCTTTCTCGCTGCCTTGAAGCAGACACAGGCACTGAATACGGCCGTTACGCAGACTCGCGAGGCGATGCTTCGTGATGAGATTGCCGGGCTTCGCGAACTGGTCGTCGATATCAAAGCTTCAAGCGGCGCTTTAACGCCGGTGCCTACCCTCCCTGCTGAGGAGAAACCAGAAGACGAACCGCTTCAAGCCTTGCCGCCTCTGGCTCAAGGGAACCGTAAAAAGGCTAAGGCACAGACCATCAGCGCGATGGCTCAACGCTTTATTCTCAATGATGCCAGTAAGAGCGCAGACACGATAAAGGGAACGAAAACTACGCTCGGCCTGTTCATCGAGGCTTTCGGAGACCTGTCCGTTAATCAGGTATCAGGCACAACGGCTGGAGACTTTCATGATTTACTCCTCGGGCTCCCTGCGACACATGGAAAATCCAAAAACCGTTTACCCATTCGAAAAGCCGTAGAAGCGGCCAAAGAGCAAGGGCTGGAAACAGTCAGCGGCAAGACCGTGAAGAACCACTTCTCCCGGCTATCGTCTCTCTGGTCCATGTTGGTTCAACGCGAAATCGTTGCCAGGAACCCGTGGTCGCAATGGTCTTTCAACACAACGAAAAAGACAGAACGACGCTGCTGGACCGATGAAGAACTAGCCCTGCTCACACCGGACCAGTGGGAGCATCGCGGCATTTCCCGTCGAACGTACGCGGGGATGGTCAACGTCGCTCTCTATACGGGCTTGCGACTGGGCGAAATCTGCAATCTGCGCGGTCAAGACATCGAGAACGTACAGGGCATAGCGTGCTTCCATGTTCGTCCACATCCGGAAGATGGATGGTCTCCTAAGTCGGCAGCAGGAACGAGGCTGGTTCCCATTCACTCCCAGCTTATCAAAGCGGGCATCATGAGTTTTTTAAAGCCCGACCAGCACTTTCTCTTCCCAGACCTCCCGACATCAAGCGAAGGCGTCAGAGGCGCTGCTTTTGGGCAAGCGTTCTCAAAACTCAAAACCAAGCTCGACCTTCCGGCGGAAATTACATTCCACAGCTTCCGGCACACGGTCTCCACGAAGCTCCGGAATCAGAATGCGAGCTTCCGAGAACTATGGATTGACAAGGTGCTGGGACACGAAGCCTCCCATCGCAGTCAAGGGACCATGAACTACACCAGTTCCATTGATGTGCAGAACCTGAAAAGCGTTATCGAAGCGCTAGAATTCCCAACATTCCAGTTGGACATTCCGGAGAGCTGACGGCGGCTATGGGGGGGGGAAGCGGTCGGTCCACGTCCTTGTGAAAGCGGACATGTTCGCCATTTCGAGGGCGGTTCAATCAGGAAAAATAGGAGGCAGTTTATAATTGCGAAAAGATGCCCCCGGATAGTACAAATCAAGCTTCTTTGGCTTCAGATATAATCTCAGCCTGATGGTCAGCTTTAGGCGTTTCCGTTAGGGCGTTAGGTTCACATTCTACTCGGTCACTTTCAGACATCTTTTCCATGAAGGTTTCGAGTTCAACCACGTTCATGCTTTCAGTGATGTCAAAATCTTCAATGATGCTTTCCTTTGACACCGAGCACCATCTTACCCTGCTCATCACGAAGCGGACGCTCAACTGTGATAGTCGTGTAGCCAAAATCCTCGTTGCGGAAGATGCGAGAAATAGGGGCCAGCCTTACCTTACCTCCCGTTGGGGCCTCCGGTGCAATCTCACCATCACGCAAGATGGAACGGCTGATCTCTTTACCCTCAGCATCGAGAACCGTCGCCTGCTGGGCCTCAACAAAATGCCCGAACAAATTGGTGACAGTCGCAATATGCTCCTCGCTCATTTCCTTGCGCTTGCTGCCAAGGCTCTTGCGCATCTTCTGCCAGAAGCTAGAAGCATCGATGAGTTGCACAAATCCCTTGCGCTGTGCCGGTTTTTTGTTGGAGAGAACCCACACATAGGTCGCAATGCCAGTATTGTAGAACATATCTGTTGGGAGGCCGATAATCGCCTCGACCAGATCATTCTCCAGAATATAGCGACGGATCTCGGACTCTCCAGAGCCAGCGCCGCCTGTGAACAAGGGCGAACCGTTCAGAACAATCCCGAAGCGGCTTCCGCCGTCCTGTGCCGGTCGCATCTTGCTGAGAAGATGCATGAGCAACAGCATAGACCCATCAGACACACGAGGAAGACCTGGCCCCAAGCGACCATCAAAGCCTTTATCCACATGCTCCGTGGTAACGATCTTCTGGACCTTCTTCCATTCTACACCAAAGGGCGGGTTAGAGAGCATGTAGTCAAATTTCTGCCCGCCATGCCCATCTTCAGACAGGGTATTTCCTGCCACGATATTGGTGACATTCTGGCCCTTGATGAGCATATCCGCCTTACAGATGGCGTAAGACTCATCACTTAACTCTTGCCCAAACATTGTAAGACGAGCAGCCGGGTTATGTTCATGGAGAAATTCCCCCGCTTCAGACAGCATGCCGCCCGTGCCTGCGGTAGGATCGTAAACCGTGCAGACGACCGCTTTGCCAGATGTCAGAACGTCATCATCTTCAATGAAGATCAGGTTGACCATGAGACAAATGACCTCACGCGGGGTGAAGTGCTCACCGGCTGTTTCGTTTGAGATTTCCGCAAATTTTCGGATCAGTTCCTCAAAGACCAGTCCCATCTGAGCGTTATCGACGACGTCAGGATGTAAGTCGATTTTGGTGAATTTCTCCGTCACCAGATACAGGAGGTCGGCTTTGGCCAATCGCTCGATCTGAGCGGCAAAATCAAACCGTGTAAAAATATCGCTCGCTTCTGGTGAAAAAGCTTCAATGTAAGCAAGCAAATTTTGCCGAATGTGGTCTTGGTCGCCCACAAGTTTTTCAAGATCGAGCGAAGAGGTATTGTAGAAAGACCGACCTGACTTGCGGAGCAAAAAGTGTGAAGGATCGCTCATGCCAGCAGCGGTTCGGAGTTTGAACTCGTCGACAACAGCTGATTTAGTCTTCTCTAAGACACAGTCCAAACGGCGCAACACTGTGAAGGGTAGAATAACCCGCCCGTATTCAGACTGCTTATAATCCCCACGGAGCAGGTCCGCGACGCACCAAATAAATGAGGAAAGCTCTTGGTGGTTCATAAGTCAGTGCCTGTAAACACGCGGGGTAGAGAAGATGTAAGAACGCAGCGACGTGAGGCACGTCAACGATAGAGGCACCAGACTTGCCACAATCTGAAACAATCGGCGATGTTTGCCATGCTTGGAGAGATCACGGCTTGGCTCGAACCTAGACTCAGGACCTGTTAATTCATTGAATTGAACGGTGTTCCGTGATTCACAGGCTTACCGATGGAGGTGATGCTGTGAGTGAGATATTTTTGCTATCTGAGAGGCAGATGGAGCGGATTGAGCCGTTTTTCCCTCTGGCGCACGGAGTGCCTCGCGTGGATGACCGGCGCGTTCTGAGCGGGATCGTTTATGTGATCCGCAACGGCCTTCAGTGGAAGGATGCCCCGAAAGCGTATGGTCCGCACAAGACCTTATACAATCGCTTCATCCGCTGGAGCCGCCTGGGTGTCTTTAACCGGATTTTTGTCGCGCTGACAGAACAGGCTGGCCGTTCGAAGCGCCTGATGATCGATGCAACACATCTCAAGGCGCACCGGACATCAGCGTCCCTGCTCAAAAAGGGGCTTTCCCCGTCATATCGGACGAACAAAAGGCGGCCTGAACTCAAAACTTCATGCCATGTGCGATGGACAGGGACGCCCTGTCCGCCTTCATCTGACTGCTGGACAGGTCAGTAATTTCAAAGGCGCTGATGTTCTGCTGGCGGACCTGCCGGATGAGACAGAGGAAGTCATCGGAGATCGGGGATACGACAGCAATAAAATCAGACAGTCTCTCGCAGACCGGAACATCACCGCCTGTATTCCGCTAAAGAAGAACAGGACATCAAAGCCATCTTACGACTGGCATCTGTATAAGAAACGTCACCTCATCGAAAACATGTTCGCAAAGCTGAAGGATTGGCGACGTGTGGCGACCCGATATGACCGATGCCTCATACCTTCAGGTCCGCAATCCATATCGCAGCAAGCTTCATCTTCTGGCTCAAGGAATGAGCCCTGAGCCTAAGGCATCCCGAAACCAGTCAGCATCATAACCCCAGTCCGCCAGCATCCACTGTACCATAGGAAGACTGTCCAACAAAGCAGCGGCACCGGTATAATCGCTGACCTGTCTCGCCGTCATGAAGAAGCTCAGCGGTCGTCCGTTCTGATCCGTGATCGCATGCAGCTTGGTATTCATACCGCCTTTGGTGCGACCGATCAGGCAGCCTGGATCCCCTTTTTTAGCCGCAGGCTCGAAGCCGTGCGGTGCGCCTTGAAATACGTCGCATCAATCATGATGGTCCGGGGCGCGACACTTGCAGCAGATAAGCCATCCATCATTCGCATGAAAATACCCATGTCGCCCCAGCGGTTGTAGAGCGTCTTGTGTGGACCGTATTCCCGGGGTGCATCACGCCAGCGCATACCTACCATTGCCGGTTCACAAAAATAATCCCGCTCAACACGCGACGGTCATCAACACGGGGTCTACCGTGGCTCTTGGGAAAGAACGGGCGCAAACGGCCCATCTGTTCGTCCGTCAGCCAAAACAGGTCGCTCACCTCCAGTTTCCTCGCAGAGCCTGAATCAGATTTCCGTAATCAAATCAATGGGTCCTGAGCCTAAACACATAGAGCTGAGTAGTACCTTCGCTTCTCCCAGACAAATAATAAAAATAATCATCCAGAACTATCAGGATCTACCTGTGGAGATAAAAATTATGTCACAGGAATTTCAGTTGATGGTGCTTCAACCTATCCAGCTGCCAGTATTTTTCTATTCTCCTGCAGTTTATTCTTCTGAGTGTTTCAAAGCTTCCAAACGTTCAAATGCCAGCTTTTGTGCTTCTGCCAAACCGATTTCAGTTTGTTCTAGACGTTTCCGCAAAGCAAGTTCCGTCTGTACTGACTTCTCGTGTCTGACTTCTGCTAATTCCAAAGCGTTCAAGCGTTCATAAGCAAGTTTCTGTGCCTGGTTTAAGCCGCCCTGCGTTTGTTCTAGTTGCTGCCTGATATGATCTTCTGACTGACGAGAGACTTGCAGCATTTCTCTGGCATCGTTTAAAGCCGCATCCAGATGTTGGACATGGACTTCTGCTTTCTGAATCTGATCCAGACGTTCAAACGCAAGCTTTCTGGCGAATTCCAACGCTTCTTCCGCTACGTATAAGCGATTTTTTAGACTTTGATTTTCAGAAAGATCTTCCTCAGGGGCCACTCTATCAGACGCTCCCTTGTCATCTAGAAATATTTCATAAGATTGATTTCTTACTTGTCGGCTCGCAAGGGCAGCGAGTTTGACCGACGAATATGTCATTGGCCATCCCGACGGCGTCCATCGTGGCGTTTCCCATAATACGCGCCGTAGATCCTCACGACTGGTGATTTTCTTCAGGATGCAGAGATTGTGGGTCAGTAGGCTATCCAATTCAGGAATAATCTGCTGACGACTGGCCAAAAGACCTGCTTCATAAGCCCAAGGAAGCAACGGCTCGATCTGAGAACGATAATTTTCAAAATTATGAGCTGGAAAGGCAAAATAATGCAACGTGAGTCCGAGTCCGAGCAGTAAATCAGCGCAGTCAAGCGATGAAATCTCTTCGTTGCATTCGATCCAGATCAGGGAATTTCCGGTAGCCACAAACTCCTTGTCATCCTTGAGAATGGCATATTCCATGCCTTCCGCGTCGATCTTGATAAGATCGAAGGGGCCATTTTGTTCCCGTAGTTCGGTCAGGGTAAGTGTGGCCTTCATCGAAACGTCGTCCGGCACATCCACCGTAGTTTCGTCATAAACGAAGGATGTGGAGCCGAGATTTTCCTCCTGACCATAATGACCATGAACCTCGTAACCCCGAGGAGCAACAATGGCATTTATGCAAGATATGTCCGGGCTATGAGCAGCACCGGAGATATTAGCGTTCAGAAAAGGAATGAGTTCTGGGTTACCTTCCACGACGCATAGGCTGTTCAGGCGTCGCAGTGAGGCGACTCCCAGACTGAACGTCCCAATGAAGGCTCCAATATCAAGAACTCGTGCGCCATCTTTAAGAAGAGACGCACAGAACCTGACTTCATTAAAGGCCCACTCACCATAATAATCAAGAAAACGTCCGATGAGATCATGTTTAAGATCAGGAACCTTTAATTTCCCGTAACGGGTGTCGGTATCGGTGGTTTGGGAAAACAGGGTTCTGGTCATATGAATTCTTGATTCGGTTAGATGTTAAATATACATATTCAGGCAGGCCTGTCAGCTACTCCCTGCCCTTCCAACTCATAGATCGGACACCAGTTGCCTCTTCTTACAGACATGTTTGATGCCTGCTGGTATCTGGAAACCTATCCGGATGTTCGGGACGCCGGGATTGACCCTCTCGAACATTACATGACTGTCGGCTGGAGAGAGGGGCGTAATCCCTCGCCTGCTTTCGACACGCAGTTCTATCTGCATGCTAATCCTGACGTTGTTAAGGCGGATCTGAATCCTCTTGAACATTTTGTGGGAACAGGGCAGGCCGAAGGTCGTGGTCCCCTGTCTCATGTAGCTACTGCTGCCGTATCCTCAACTGCGGCATCCTCCTTAGCAAGGAGTCTTTCCACAACGCAGGCAGAGCAACTAAAAGCGCTTTTCGACGAAGACTATTATCGCAGTCGCTATCCGGGAAGTGTGTGGTCTGATGAGGATGCTTTCGCGCACTTCATGACGGTCGGCTGGCATTGCGGTTACAATCCTTCCGAGGCTTTCGACACGCAGTTTTATCTGGATAGCAACCCGGACGTCGGCTCGGCAGAACTTAATCCGCTTGAGCATTATGTGATGTCAGGGCGTGCAGAGGGACGCCCTGCCGCACCGAACGAAATGGCCCATGAAATTTCGGTCGCGCCCGACAAGCGGGATCTGCATGAAGAAATGCTGCTGAGTGGCATGGAGGTCGTTGCGGAGGATTTTGATGTCCGGTTCTATCGGCGACGGAACCCGGATATCAAAGGAACGGACGATGATCTGTTCCGCCATTTTATGACCATAGGCTGGAAAGAAGGACGGGACCCCAGCGGGCGCTTTGACGTGGCTTATTATTTATGGGCGAATCCCGACGTCGCCGCAGCAGAGATCAATCCTCTGCTGCATTACCGCCTCCACTCGGCCACGGAAATCCGTCGCCGTCTTCAGCCGCATGCCATGGAACGGGCCGTGCTCCGCCGTTGTCAGGCCGTTCAAGACCGGAAACCCTTCTGGGAACTCCAAGCCTCGGACAAGGCTGTCGATGAGTGGTATCTGACATCCTTTCTGGCTCAGGACCGCAAGAACTATGGACGCAAAACCGGACTTATCGTTTCCATAAGCCATGATGATTACCGCAACGTCCCGGGAGGTGTGCAGAACTGCGTGCGGGACGAAGCTGCGGCGTTCGCATCGCATGGATGGGCCTATCTGCACCTGTTTCCGGCCCGGGCGCTTTCCACGCTTGCGCCTCTACACATCGGTGAGTTCGTCGTATCTCTGAACGATCAGCGTATCGGGCGTGTGACGGTCGATACACTCCTGAAGGTGCTGGCCGTCCAGAAAGGCCATTATGCCCACCGAAACCTGATTATTCATCACCTACTGGGGGTCATGCCGGAATGCGTGCCCGTGATCGCACAGGAGATGCAGGCAGAAAAAAGCCTTTTCTGGCTCCACGACTTCTTCACGATCTGCCCTTCTTACGCCTTGATGAGGAATGATATCGCTTTTTGTGATGCTCCCGCTCCGACATCGCCCGCATGCGGCATCTGTGCCTATGGTGAAGAGCGACAAACGCATCTACCTAGAATAAAAGCCATGTTTGAAGCACTGCGTCCCGAGGTTATCGCGCCTTCACACTATACGTTGGCGTTCTGGCAGAAGAAGACGAATTTGGCCGTCTCGAAGGCCTCGGTTCAGGAACACGCGTTCATTACTGATCAGGTAACTCTCGACACAATTGTGTCACAGCCTTTAAAAATCGGCTTCGTCGGAACACCTGTCTTTTATAAAGGATGGGACATCTACCGCAAACTCGCAGCGCATTTCCTGAACGACAGCCGATACGAATTTTTCTACCTTGGTTCCACCGCACAGGATGAGGTGAACATCACATCCCTGCACGCCACTGTGACGCATGATGACCGGAATGCGATGCAGACATGTATTCGCGACAATAGGATCGACGTCATTGTGAACTGGTCTCTTTACCCAGAAACCTTCTGTTTCACTGCTTATGAAGCTCTGGCTGCGGGTACGTTTCTGATTGCTCCAAAAGGCAGCGGAAATGTCGAAGATTTGCTAAAATCCTCACGGCAAAAGATCGGCCATGTGGCTGCGGATGAAACCGAATTGATGAGCCTGTTCGAGAAGGGGAAAGTGAAGTCTCTGCTGGAAAACTCCAGAAGGACGGCAGGAACCCTCGTGATCCGCCCCTGTACCTATGCATATCTCGTGCCGGAGTATGCACAATGACCGTCTATTGCTTTACAAGCGCCACTTATTCCTACCTCGGACGCGTCCGGGTTCTGGCAAAAAGCATCAGACGGCATCATCCAGACTGGGTTTTCTGTCTTTGCCTGTGTGACGTTCCTCCTCAGGGATTTGATCCTGGGGAGGATCAGGATCTGTTTGACGAGGTCGTCCCGGTGACGGAGCTGGGAATTCCGGATCTGCCAGCTTGGATGTTCAGGCATAATATTGTGGAACTCTCCACCGCCGTCAAAGGCAAGATGCTATGTCGTCTCCTGGAGAAAAAAGACGCGGACAGCGTTGTCTATATTGATCCGGATATCGCTCTCTTCAACCCGCTAACGCATGTTCTGGACCTTCTGAAAGAGCATCCGGTCGTTCTAACGCCTCATCAGCTCGAACCCGAAATTCATCCTCAGGGTATCGTCGATAATGAGATCGGCTCGCTCAAACACGGGATTTACAATCTTGGTTTCATGGCAATCGCCAATGTAGCCGAAGGGCAGCGTATTGCGCGGTGGTGGCGCGACAGACTTCTCGTCTACTGCCGAGACGATCCGGAAAACGGCCTTTTCACGGATCAAAAATGGTGTGACCTGATTCCAGCTTTTTTTGAAAATTCGGCTATTCTGCGAGATCCGGGATATAACGTGGCGAGCTGGAATCTAAGCCATCGGCCGATCCGGATCGACAATAAAGGCCAGATCTATGCTGCCAACGCACCGCTACGCTTCTTTCATTTTACCAAAGTAGATACAGCAGGCGAAGTCATGCTGGAGCGGTATGGCAGTGAAAGTATCGCGCTCTTTGAGCTTCTGAGATGGTATCGCGAGGCTATCGAAAAGAACCAGCCTGCCGAGGTTCCACCTAGATATTGGTATTATGGTACCTATGAGGACGGCACACAGATCAGTCGTCCAGAACGCCTGATCTACAGAGACCGGAAGGATCTCCAGATAGCGTTTCCCAATCCTTACCAATCGGGAGCGGGGAGTTTCCAGGACTGGTGTGTCATTCACAGTCACGAACTGTAAATGATAGGAATAGGCCACTCTCTTCGCTTTGCAACAGGTTTGAGTATTGCCATATAATTATGATTACATCGCATCTATAAAAATCAATAGATGCGTTGATGGCGCTCCTGACTCCTACCCAACGATCACGCTTTCTAATTGGGCTTGTTGCGTCAATGACTGTAGGGGATTCAGGAAGTAAAACCCGTCCGGCAACAAAAGGTCAGGAGCAAATCGCAAATTATACCCCTTAAAGGCACCTCCCCTTTTTCGGACAGGGGTAATAAGTTGATGCAGCACGACCTTTGGAGGCTTTCAATATGAACCACAGCTCAATGCAAGGCAAGAAAACAACCCGCTCGGATGACCACTTTTGCTCTCCTCTCTCGAACAATCCAGTCACGCGACGGAGGCAAAGCAGATAGGCGTCGGCGGCTTCGAAAATGACGCCCAGGGTGATTTAAAGCACTCCCCATAGTATAACATCCGTTCTCTATAAAATAACATCTGTGAAAACTAATGTTCGTAAAATCGAGCAGGTGTTTTCCCAAAGAATTTCCTGAACGTCGCGATAAAGCTTGAAGGGTTTTCATATCCAAGAGCAAACGCAATATTACCGACACTCTCTTCCTCTGCCAGTAGCTCCAAAGCTATCACCATGCGCAGGCGCAGTCGCCACTGACCAAATGTTAATCCTGTCTCTTCTATGAAGAGGCGCTCTGCCGTCCGGATCGATGTTCCCGCAATTTTTACCAGTTCTTCCAGTGAACGGCGTTCTGCCGGGTTCTGTCGCAAAAGATCAGAGATATTTTTTATACGTGCATCCGAAATTTCAGGTAGTTCAACAGGGATCTGCGGCATAATAGCCAACTGATCCAACAGCACCCGGAAAAGACGTTCTTCGGCAGAATCAATATTATAAGTCCGTGGCAAGGTAGCGCCAACTAAAACTAGTTCTTTTATAAGCGGTGATACGTTCAGAACAGTGCATCCTGACCATTTTTGGGCACATGGCATGTCTGAACGAATGTAGATAATTGCAACTTTCACAGGCCTCGGTGCCCGGAACGCATGTTCTGTTTCACCGGGAATCCAAATGGCACGCGAGGGCGGCAGAATCCAACTTCCTTTACTGGTCTTAACATGCGCTACTCCTTTGATTGCAAAAAGAAGCTGATGCTGAGAATGAGCGTGAGAATTTACCCCAGACGAAGAAGACCAGTGCTCGATAGCGCCCACGATGGGAGATTCCGCCGTATCAGTTGAAGGGGAATTTTGGCAGATTGAAAGCATATTATGGCTTTATAGCGCTAACACATCATTGAGAAGGGACGATAGTCTGATGCTCTTTATGAATTAAGGAACAAACAAAATGGACGCAGTATCTGCTGCTCCTGTCGAAGATATCGGCAACCAGCCCAATATCAGCCAGCTGACGGGAGCGAAAATAGCAACGCGTTGCGCATTTTTTATTGCAGGCTTCGGGCTTGCGTGTTGGGCCCCGCTTGTTCCTTTTGCAAGGGAACGGATGAGACTCAGTGATGTCGAACTTGGCAATCTCCTGCTTTTTCTTGGTATAGGCAGTGTACTCGGCATGCCAACTGCTAGTGCATTGGTACGACGTCTGGGGAGTGCTTCTGTCACCTTCCTTGCCGCAGTCGGTATCATGCTGGCACTTCCCATACTTGCAACCACGACGAACCATGCTGTCCTTGCCGTGACCCTTTTGCTATTCGGAGCGTCTATTGGCGCTATAGATGTCGGAGCCAATATTCACGGAACCGAAGTTCAAGCACATATGAAACAGCCTTTGATGTCTGGATTCCATGGATTTTACAGTATCGGCGGATTAATCGGTTCCTGTACGGTCACTCTCGCTCTATCTCTCAATTTTGGTAGTATTATTTCTGCTTCGGTCGGAAGCTTCATCGTTCTTATGACAATTCTTATTTCTGTCCGTCGATTTTTACCCGTCAAAAAGAATGTAGTATCGGAGCCTTTGTTTATAATGCCCCATGGCATTGTCGTTCTAATCGGCATTATGGCTCTGATAACCTTTTTGGTGGAAGGAGCGGCGCTTGACTGGGGAGCAATTCTTCTGACGGAAACCAGAGGAATAACTAAAGATTATGCAGGTATAGGATATTCCGCATTTGCAATCGCAATGACAGTAGCACGCCTTGTCAGCGATGGCCTGGTTGTCAGGGTAGGAAACCGCATCATGTTAGCGTCTTCCTCCTTCATTACGACGGTTGGTGTAGCGATTATTGCAATAGGCCCTGCTGGCTGGGAAACAATCTGCGGCTTCCTGATTGCTGGTGCCGGAGCAGCTAACCTAGTTCCTGTTCTTTTCACCCTTGCCGCGACACAGAAGATGATGCCGGGAGGACATGCCATTGCTGCGGTGAGTACGCTTGGTTATCTGGGTGTGTTTTTAGGCCCCTCGGTCGTCGGCCATATGTCCAGTCTTATTACATTACCAGCATCGTTTGGCGTTCTGGCTGCTCTCATGTTCGTCGTTTTGATTTTTACCCTCGTAGCGCCGTTAGGCAATAAATCCGAACGCTCCAATATTACTCTTTGAAGACTGGATTTAAAAAGTAGAAAAATTACCGGTGATAGTGCAGAGAACCAACTACCATTCGGGAGGTGATGCGACACGCATCCAGTGTTTAGCAACGCTAATCAGGCGGTTTATATCCCATGCATTTAGCGGCAGGCTCGAAGCTGTACGATATGCCTCAAGATGGTTCGCATCAATCATGATGGTCTGAGATTCTGCCCTTCCAGAAATCAGACCATCCGTCATTCGGATAAAGATCCTCATGGCGCTTCAGTGATTATAAAACGCCTTGTTTGGACCCTATTTTAGAGGTGCACTGTGCCAGCACAGACTATTGCAGTTGACGTGCTCCCCGGAAATGTCACCATTTTAAAGTAGAGTCCGATCGAGAAGGATACGGACGAATGAAGCGCAGTCGCTTTACGGAAGAGCAGATCATAGGGATCCTGAAG
>NZ_JABCQO010000022.1 GCF_015244675.1 Gluconobacter cerevisiae
TTAACTTCAGCCAGCATCAGAAACCAGCTCCAGCGTCAACCACCAGACTGCCAAACGCCACACTGTAAGACAACTCGCCCACAACGCTCCTCAATCAGACACAACGACTCCCCCTCAAATAATGAGGGGGTTGTGTGCTGGCGACGTGCTTACGCCATTACGTTGGGGCTGACTATATGGCTTTGGCCAATATCAGCCACAAAATGTCTTATTTCCGAAGGCCGAGGATATTGCGCACAAGATCGAACACACGTCTGAGCGTAAAACGCCCGGCAGGCCCGAATACAACCCCTGTCAGAGCTGCCATGGCCACAGACTGTTTAAGCTGCGCCAGCTTGCGATCACGACGGATGCGCGCTTCGATTGCAACGGGGTCCGGAATGGAGCGGGCCGCGAGAAGTCCGAAGATCACGACAAACAGAAGGTCCACGCCCATGACGCAGAGTGCGGAAGCGACATAACCCAGTCCAACCACATCAATAAAAAATGCCCACAGGAACCCGTGAAACGAGATTGCCGCGAACATCAGAAAAACTGCCGCGACAACACCGTAAGCGACTCTGCGGCCGATTCGCATGGCAGAGCGGGAAAGGATCTGTCCCTGTGCGGAGAGGACGTCCTGTCCGAGTTCAATGGGCTTCATGGGAAATCGTTTGCCTCTTTTTCAGGACGGAGCCGGACGCAATGCCGTCCGTCTCCTGCCTGGAAAGAACCGGGCTGTTACTTGGAGAAACGGCCGGCAAGGAAACCGACAACGGCCGAAATCAGGACGGCTGCAATCGGACGCGCCCGCACACGCGTCGAAACATTTTCAATTTCATGATCCGTGATTTTGCGGGCATTTGCAACGGCATGATCCGTGCGGTCCGCTGCGTCGAGCAGAGCGGGATTGATGCGGTTGTTCAGGAGTTCCTGCAACTGGGTCCGCAGACCGTCGATCTGAGCCTGCGTGGTTTCGGCTGCAACTTCAATGTTATCCTTGACGCTTTTACGGCTCATGTTCAAACCCCTTCTTCAGTATCAGGTCAGATCCGTTCTGGCTTGATTTTGTTTCGCTCATAACGATCCATTCTCCCAGAGGTTGCATGTCAGGCCTGTCAGGCGCTCCCCGCATGGCTCCCAAGCAGGGGAGCACTCGCCCCTCCCGCCCCAAAGCCGTCGTGCAGCCCGTGCTGGATATTATCGGCCTGCGTGCAGCCATCGATGCGCCGCCCGTCGATCTTTCGCTCCTGCCGGGCGCGACCCTGACTCTTTTCGGCAACCAGCCTACGGCCCTGTCGCGCCTTTTGGACGTACTGGCAGGATTCCTGCCCCATCTGGGCGGCACCATCATGGTCAATGGCGAAGATGTGACGTCTCGGCCGCCCCCAGAACGACGCATGCGGATCGTCAGCCCGCGGGACCCGCTTTTTCCGCATCTAGACCTGCGCGACAACATCGCCTTCAGCCTGCGTGCGAGCCGCAAAGGCAGACAGGAAGCCCGGGCTGCTGCCGGACGGATGATCTCGCTCTTGGGACTGGATGGTATTGCAGACCGGCGCCCGACAGAACTGGACGCGGAGCAGTCTCTGCGCGTCAAACTGGCGCGCGCCCTGATCGCTTCGCCTGACGTTCTGCTTCTGGATGACCCGCTTCATACGCTGAATCCTCATGCCGCACGCCGCATCCCGATTCTGCTGAGCACACTCTCCCGCGCCCTGAACCTCAGCATCATTCACGCCGTCTCACGTCGGGAAGATGCCCTGCGCTCCGGCCGGGCGATCGCAGTTTTCCACAATAACGCACTTTTGCAGTGCGCCGACGCTGCCCGCCTCTATGACCGTCCCGCCTGCGTGGAAGTCGCAACCCTTTTCGGTGAGACCAACACACTGACAGGACAGGTTCTGGACATCGGCGATGACGTGGCCCGCGTTCATCTGGCCTGCGGTGGCATCGTGGACGCCATGATTTCCGAAGACCTGAGCGAGGGGCAGGAATGTCTTGTCTGCGTTCGCCCGGACCGGATATCGCCCTTTTTCGGTCCCCAGAGCCTTGGCATGGACGACGACGGAGACACCCCCGTGCGGGGCGTGCTGACCGACAGCACCCATCTCGGCGACCATATCCGCATGCGCGTCCGCTGTGCGGAAGGGACGGAAATCGAGTTGCGCCGCCCCCCGCTTCAGGCCCAGAAAATCCCTACCTCTGGCACTCCCGTACAGCTTGCCTGGCCTGCTGCTCATGCGACGGCCTTTCCGCTGGGTGCCGGGATGTATTAAAGTGCGTCCGTTCTGTCCGAAAATAATCGGACGGCCTATTTCGGACACCTGAATTTTTCTGAGGATCCTCTCGTTCTGACCCGGCCCGCCTTCCCTTTGCGACATGTCTTTTGGACATCTGGTCGGATCTCCCGCAGGAGCCTCCAGCTTCGGACGTCTTTCTGCGCGCTGCTGATTCTGTCATCGCTGACCTCGGCAGTGCAGGCCGCTTCACCGCACCAAAGCAGCGGTATCGGCACGTTTCTGACGTCTGTCGGGCGCGACATCACATCCGTTTTTGTGCCTGCCCCGGCCTCGGCCCATGCACACCGACGCGCTCGTCACGTTCGCAAACCCGTCCATCGTCCTGAACCCGGCTTCGGCGTTCCCCAAGGAACAATAGCCGCGCATGCCCTGACTTCCGCTAACACTGCTCTGCCTCTGGTGGAATGGGACGGCAAGACAAGCACCCTCCAAACTGCGATGCAGGCAACAAAGCCCGCATGGATGGCCGTTCTCGTCACTGGGACGCAGCTGACTCAGGCCTGTGAGGGTAAATGGGTTCATCCGATAGATAACACATCAACCTGCGGCATTCCCGGAGGTGTGAGCGACGTTGCCCTGACCTGGGACCGCTCACGACTAACGACGGCCCCAAGCTGGCAGGACTTCTGGGATGTGGCCCGCCATCCGGGACGGAGGGGATTGCATTTTGGCGCCCGGACCACACTGGAAATCGCTCTACTGGCTGACGGCGTTGCGCCACAGAACATCTATGCGACGCTTTCGACACCAGCTGGCGTGGAGCGTGCGTTCCGCAGGCTGGATCTGCTACGCCCTTATATCGTGTGGTGGGAAACACCGGCCGATGCCGCCCGCATCATGGAACAGAGCGGTGCCCTTATGCTGAGTGCGCCCGCCACAGAAGTCACCAGCGTGAGTGCGCGCGCTCCGTCCGGCCCCGCGACATCACTGTTCGTTGCCGGGACACAGAATGTACTCCGCTCGCCCCTTTTCTGGGCCATTCCCATCAATGTTTCTGCCGAAAGCGCCCACCGGACTCTTGAGCAACTCAGGATGCACGCGCCTCATCTGGAGGACATGCCCACGCCCGTTCCTCCAGAAGCGGCTCCCACGTTCCTGACGGTCAGCGACACGTTCTGGTCCCTACATGGCGACGCGCTTGAACAGCAGTTCGCAGCACATTTCGTTCCCCGGACGCCCTGATGGCCCTCGCACTCCGCCTTAATCTTCCCTCGATCCTGACAGGGCTTTTGGGGGCCTGTGCGCTGATCGCACTCCTCATGCGGGTTCTGCCAGCTTCCGTTCTGCGTCGTCTGGGGTTGATCCTGCTGCTGCCCGGACCAGGGCTGGCCCTTGCGCTAGCCAGCCTTCATTCTGCTCCCGGATGGCTCGAAGGGCTGCTCATCGCCCCCGCAGTGGCCTTTCCCATCGGGGCAACCCTTCTGACTCTTCCTCCTGGTACAACCCGCGCCGCAATCGGTCTGGGCGCAGATCTGCCGACACGCCTGCGCCTGATCTGGTTTCCGCTTCTGTTACCGTCCGTTTTTCTTTCCTTTCTTCTTGCGACCGCTTTCTGCGTTGCCTGTGCCCTGCTGGACCATCCATGACGTCTCCCTCCGCGCCTTTCTGGCAAACCGTTCCTCTGGATCAGATGTCTTCCGAACAGTGGGAATCCCTCTGTGACGGCTGCGGTCGCTGCTGCCTCAACAAACTGCGCGACGAAGATACGGAAGAGGTGATTTACACAGACGTTGCCTGCCGCCTTCTCGACACCCATACCTGCCGTTGCACCGACTACGCGGACCGTCACCGCAAGGTCCCCGACTGCGTGACCCTGACCCCTGCCCTTCTGGCCGAAATCGACTGGCTTCCGCCCAGTTGTTCTTATCGCCTGCTGCGCGACGGATTTGATCTTCCCGACTGGCACCCGCTCCGCACGGGTAACGACAAAGGCGTCCACAGTTCACGCGCATCCGTTCAGGACCGTTGCATCAGCGAGCGTCGTGCAGGCCCTCTGGAAGACCATCTGGAAGACTGGCCCGGCGAATGGCCAGACCGCTCGCCGCTGTGTCAGGTGCTGAAACTCAAGGCCTGACACCCATGCTCCCCCCGACCGTTCCACTGATCTGGAAGCGTTCGGCACGGGCCAGACGCATCACCCTGCGGATCGAACCTGTCCGCGGCGAAGTCATTGTCACGCTTCCCCAGACTGTCACCAAAGACCGGGCATTGGCTTTCGTGCACCAACAGACGGAATGGATCGCAAGGGCCCTTGCGGCACTACCGGAAAAGCCCACACTGACAGAAGGCTCTCACGTCATGATTGATGGGAAACGCATTCCCATTCTCCATGAGCCCACAGCCAGACGCGGATGCTGGCTTGATGCAGACGGACTTCACGTTAGCGGAGATGCCTCGCACACGACGCGACGCGTCCGCGATTTTCTTCAGATCCTGGCAAAAGATTG
The DNA here is from genome assembly GCF_015244675.1 of Gluconobacter cerevisiae. Lineage (GTDB taxonomy): Bacteria > Pseudomonadota > Alphaproteobacteria > Acetobacterales > Acetobacteraceae > Gluconobacter > Gluconobacter cerevisiae. The sequence goes on from NZ_JABCQO010000022.1 coordinate 4,730, forward strand.
CCTGACCGAAATACTCCAAACCCATTCCGCAAAAATGAACCTGCACCCCATCCGCCTCGACCTGCGCGAAGTCCGAACGCGCTGGGGCAGCTGTACAAAACAGGGCCGGATCATGCTCAGCTGGCGCCTGCTAATGGCGCCAGTTCCAATACAGAATTATGTTATCATTCACGAACTCTCGCACCTGAAACACTTCAACCATGGCCCTGATTTTTGGGCTCTGGTGGACAGTTTTATTCCAGAAGGACGCACTGGACGTCTTGCAGCGGAACGCTGGTTGAGAGAAAACGGTACAGCTCTCCTGCGCGCAGCATGAGAGCTGTGCGAGCTTGGCGGAATGGTAGACGCACGAGACTTAAAATCTCGAGTCCGCAAGGACGTGCGGGTTCGAGTCCCGCAGCTCGCACCACAGACTTCCCGGAAATGAACGGTTTTTCGGCCTGAATGGGGCAAAGACACTCTTTGCTCCACCGTCCTTCCCCACCAAAGGACGTCTCATGCTCCGTATTCGCGGCACCACTTATCACTTCCGCCGAATCGTACCCCCTGCCCTGCGCTCTGCACTAAAACAGCGGGAAATCTGGGTCTCTTTGAAAACAGGCTATCAGAACGAAGCCCGCAAACGGGCCTCTTTGCTGCATGCGAGAACGACCGAACTCTTTGATGAGACCTTTCGGGCTTTGGCTGAGGGACAGGACTGTCAGAGTATCCCGCACGTGCGGGACGCACTGAAGGACCTGCATCGCCTGGTCGAAGCCCCAATAGGCATTGAAGCGATGCCTTTGCCCGTCTCAAGACCGAGACTACGACCGCAGAACATGCGGAAAGCTTTGGCAGCCACTACTGCCTCCACTCCCAAACCCCAGCCCTTGCTCCTGTCCGAGGCTCTGACACGGTTTGTTCTGGAGAACCCACAAACCAGCGCCGATACCAAAAAAGCCACTCAGCGGGCTGTAGAGCTATTTCTGCAAGCCTTTGGTGATGCGTCTATTTCTATCATTGGCGGCGAAAAGGCTGGAGCCTTCCGGGATTTGCTCTTTTCCCTGCCTGCGTCCCTCGGAAAGCGGAAAAGCAGTCTCACACTCACAGAAGAAACAGAGTGTGCCAAAAGGGACGGACGCCCCACTCTGAGCGGCAAGAGCGTGAAAAACCACATGATGCGGCTCTCAGCCCTCTGGAACCAGTTACTGCAACGGGAACTGGTCACAAAGAATCCGTGGACCGGATGGAGTTTTGAAAATGGCTCCAAGACCATCCGCAGGGGCTGGAGCACTCAGGAGCTGCACACCCTGATGACAGGAGACTGGCCTCGTAGCTCTGTCTCTGAAAGCACATTCCGGCTCGTCACGATGATAGGAGCTTATTCAGGTCTGAGGCTGGGAGAAATCTGTCATCTGAGAACAGAAGACCTTCAAACGATTGACGGCATTCCGTGCTTTGTCATCCAGCCTCACACAGAAGACGGATGGTCGCCCAAAACAGACGCCGGAACCCGGATGGTCCCTATTCACTCCAAGCTCATTGAGGCAGGGTTTCTCACCCTGAAAGACACAGTAGACGGCCCGCACCTCATTCCCGGCCTCAACATGTCGAAGGACGGCGTTCGAGGGACAGTCTTCGGGCGGTCCTTCTCGACGATGAAAACGCGTCTCGGGCTACCGGCTGAAATTACGTTCCACTCGTTCCGACACAGCGTCTCCACGCAATTGCGAAACGCTTCAGCCGATATTCGGGAAATCTGGATTGATAGGCTTTTGGGACACGAAGCCACCCATAAAAGCCAAGGGACCTCGACCTATCTGAGCGGCATCACAACGGCCAACCTCAGACAAACCGTCGAAGCGATTTCCTATCCCAACGACATCTTCAGAAAAGGCTGGAGTTAAGCGGGAGCCAGCAGTGCTCAATGGCTACCCAAAGGGTCCCATCAAGCAACTGGCAAGGGGGAGAAACCTCCCCCGTTGACCCCCTGAAAGACTGGAAAATACACCATCTCTGATGGCCGCTGTCGCCTACATGCCAGACATGGAATCGGTTTTGACAGTTATCCGAAAGCCGCTACGCCCTAAACAGTTACTTATCGGCCGCATAACCTCTCAACCTATATCCAATCCTGTAAGAGACTTTATTCTGTCTTTAAGAACTGCCTTTGCAACGGCGGCGAGAACATCGAAGGAGGCGCTACCGGCTTTCTCTTTCGTTTTTTTCCAGATGCTATCGTCCCGAATGGCATCTAAGAACTCTTGCCCTTTCCACGACAGAGCTCGGAACGTGACTGCCGTCATCGCTCCGCTTCCCACATGCTCTAAAAAACCAGCTTCTTCAATTTTGGTGAGATGGAAGTAAATCTCATCAGATGTTCGACCTTCGACAGCAACCTCTTCAGAGTTTCCAGCGATAAGGAGAACATCGTGAGGCCCCTTCTCAATTCCTTCCAGCGTCAGAAGTAATTTGCGAACCAAATCCATATCGCGTCTCATTTCCGCCCCTCCGTTGACGCTCCACATTTGATGATTCTGACATTCCTTTGGCAGTGAGGAAATAATTAAAAATACCTGACCCACGTTCCGAAGCGGATGGTCTACAATCTTTCCCCTCAAACTGCCAAATCACCCAAACACATCTAATCATCACGGCATCGCCGATGTCACTTACTGGTCTGGGAATTACCGACGATTGGTTCAACCACAATGGGACGCCCGACTGCGACGCTCGGCTGGGGGGCTGACAATGCGGGTGCCAGCATGTTGATGGAAACGGTACGAGATGCAGCGTGGGCCGGCAGATGAGTAACCGCCGGCACGACGATGGACGATCGCGTCTTGTCTAGTACCGCCTGCGGACGGATCCCGAACCCGAGAAAGCCCGCGACGAGCAACAGCGACCCGCATAGAATTGCGTAAAAGAGGTCCATCTTGGCTGCTGACCGAATCATCTTATTCTCAGTGAAGTACAGTTTGAATGGGCTGTGCTCCTTAATCTTAGAGCCAAGGTCAACCTTGTAGCCGAGATCCTTGAGTGCCGTCTCCGCCTCTATACCAGCATAGACCGAGCCGTCGAGAAGTCGGTGATACCAAAGCCGGTCCATGAAATAGAAGGCAGCGAGCGGGAAGATTGCCGATACCACCACCAGCCCGGCGATGGATACTTCCAGCCCCAAGAGCTTAACAACACCAGCATCCTTTATCGCATAGCCGCCAAGGCCCAAGAAAGCGCCGGTGACGATCAACGCGAAATTGCGAATACGCAGCTCAAGATCGTTGAAGTGCTGCTGTACGTCGACGATCTTCTTCCAGATTTCAATCTGTCCAGCCCCGAGTGGTGGCACCGGGAGCAGCGTCGGCGGCATCTCTGGCGTTAGTGGAGATGTCGATGTGGGATCAGGAGCGGCCATTAGGATATCTCGAACAGTGGCAAGATCTGGGCGAAATTCTCGGTCAACACATGGCTCGGTATGACGCTGCCGGGCTTGAGTGCGGTGCGTTCTCGCTCCACCATCTCCGGCGTCCAGTGCGTGACTTTGCGCAATAGCTCATATTCGGGCTTGTGCTGGCTAGACCCGTAGGCGGCGTGGACATCGGTGATGCCGGCCTGCTGCGCCATGAAAACGTCCTTCAGAGGATTGTCGCCGACATATACCACTTCGTCGATCGAGACCCCGAGATCCCTGACTATATCGCGCAGGATATCGGGATTGGGTTTCACTTCGCCCTCTGGGGTATAGTGATGTACGGTGTATTTGAAGGCGTAGCTGCCGGCATCGTAGTGTCGTGTCGCCACGGTCTTCTCAGGAACGCTGTGATCCTCGGGCGAATACAGGACGTCAACCAAGCCATCGAGCCCAAGTTTGCGGAACCGATAGTTGGTGTAAAACGCCTTGGATTCGGTGAAAGCGGCGATTCGAACGCCCTTATGCTTCAACGCAGTGAGCGTGTCGGCAACGGTCGGATAGAGGGCGAGCACGCGACGGCGCGCCTCGCGAAAGGCATCAATCGCTGGCGCCATCACGGTCAGGATATCGTCGCCGTAGCGCGTGCGGAGCGACGGGAGTTCTTCGAGTAGGTGCGAATATTCGCTTGTGCCGTACTTCTGATGGATCACGCTGGTTTCTGCATAGAGCGTCTCGGGATCGACGCCGGATATGTCGAGCACCGTGCCCATCATAGCAGAGAAGGTCTGATACCAAAGATCCTGCCAATCAAGCAGGGTGTTATCGACATCGGTAATAAGAACGCGTTTTTGCACCAGCTTCGGTCTTTCTTTTCTGGCAGGAAAGACGGTGTCATCCGTGCTCTTGCTGCCGCCCCAATTTTAGGCGAGAGCGGCGCGCGCGACAAATAGAATGAAAGTTGCGATACCGATATGCCGTCTACCACCTTTCATCTTCAAGCGGGAACGCCGGATATCTCTGCCATCGCGTGTAGCGCAGCAACCATCATCCGCTGGATTCGCAGTCGATACTGCTCCGCAGCCAATTGAACCACCCACAAGGGGCACGATAGCGGCCGTTATACGCAGTTGAATGAACGGCAGGAAACCCGTCTGAGTGCTCCAAAGCGGTCAGATTTCAAAAAGGACAAAGGGGTCAACGGGGGAAGCATTCCCCCTTGCCTGCTGTTCAATGGGTAGCCATTGAGCACTGCTGGCTCTCTTTCTCTCTTTGAATTCTCTTATGTAAATGAGCCCTTACGCAACCTGATATCCGACCGCCCGCTGCGCAGGCGTAAAAAACAGGCGGACTTTCAATTCCGCTTCATGTTCACGGGCCTGCGCAAGGTCAAACGTGCTTTGCATCCGCATCAACGTCTCGGCCCGGACACCAAAGGCCTTCTCAAAACGAATGGCCATATCCGCCGAAAGGCTAGCCCGACCATTCAGCAATGCACTGATAGCCTGACGCGAAACACCGAAATGCTCAGCCACGTCGTTAACCCGGATATTATGCGGCTCAAGCAGTTCTGTCCGGATCCACTCCCCGACATGCACAGCCAGAGAAGAATGCATCTTAAGAGCCATGATAATCCTCCAATGTCATATCCAGAAGCGCACCGTCTTCACGAACTCTGAACGTCAGCCGCCAGTTTTTCGTAACTGTCATGGACCATGTTCCGGCCCTATCTCCCGTTAAAGGATGCAGTCCGTAATTCGGCGGCACAGACAGCTCTTCCAACGAACCAGCAGCGTCAATAAAAGCCAGCATCTTCCGTAAACGGTTGATATCGCCGACCAGACCTTTAGCATTTCCAGTTTCAAAGAAACGCCGGAGGCCTTTATGCGCGATACTCTCTATCTCCATAAGCGGAAGGTATGACTTTACATCCATAGTGTCAAGCAATGCTTTACATTGCGTATAACGGCTCTCTTTAAGGTAATCCTCTTGACTGCTCCACCGGGTTGCCCGCAGGTTATGCGGGATTACCAACCTTGAAGGACGGTAACGGCTGAAATTGTCGTTCGTTTTCAGAGGGTTGTCTGCTTGGTGCTTTGCAGAGCGTGAGGGTTCGAGTCCCGCAGCTCGCACCACATATAAGTCATTGAAAATAAAAGGCTTTTAGGGTTTTCAACAACCCGGAGCCCCCATTCTTCTACAAAGGGCTTCTACAAAACGAGCCCTGTTGTGCTGATTCGTCTGCAATCCGGTTTCCATTTCAGACGCGGGATTCCCGTTCGTTTTCGGCCTGCTCTGGGGAAACGGGAAATCTGGCACTCGCTGGAAACCCTCGACAGAAATCTTGCCAGAACCCGTGCCTGTGCCATGTATGGACTGACCTCTCAGCTTTTCGAGTGCATCAGTCTGGCCATGTCTTCATCGGAAGAAACATCCTCGCTCAACAAGGCGGTTGAGACCTTTCAGGAGGCTCTGGCCACATCTGACCTGCACCCTGTCCAGCAGGACCTGTTCCAGTCCATCGTCCAGACCTACGACAGTGAGATTCAGGCCCTGAAGGCTCGCTATAAAACCATGAATGCCGAGCACCTTCTGGCACGAATGGAAGACCATCAGCGGGTTTCCAGCGTTCTTGAAAAGATTGGTCCCGAAATCAACGCTCTGACCGACATCATTTACAAACTGGGCAAGGACAAAAGAAGCTCGGGCGAAGAAGCCCTGACAAAGCTGTCAGAGCAGGTTGCCGCACTGACACAGCTTGTCCAGCCGCCAGCGCCCAAACCCTCCCCTCTGTTCTCCGAAGCGTCCGAGACCTTCCTGAGCGTCAAGACCAAGAAGTCAAAACCCTCTGTCATCGCCGAACATCGCAACACCTACAGAAGATTTGTCGAAATCTGTGGAGACAGACCCATCCGCGACTACACGGGAGAAGACGCGGGCACGTTCAAGGACATGATGGAGCAACTTCCTGTCCATTATGGCAAGAACCGGAAGGACACGCGGACAGTTGCCGAACTGACAGCAGAGGCCAATCGGAAAAATCTGGAACGTATCTCCGGAAAGGCCAGCAAAAATCATTTCACTCGCCTTTCCGCTCTGTGGCGTCATTACGAACCCCTCGGCCTGATTGACCGTAATCCGTTTGTCGGGGGCTGGAAGTTTGACACTACCGCAAAAACACAGCGTATCCGCTGGTCAAACGATGACCTGAGAACGCTTATCGACACTCCATGGCCGTTCCAGACCATCAGTCAGGCCACCTTCGGTCTGATTGTAGGAATAGCGTCCTATACGGGAATGCGTGAGGAAGAAATCTGCCGTCTGCGTCCACAGGATATCGTACAGATTCAGGATGTCTGGTGCATTGTGGTGCAGGTCCACCGTGCTCATAAAGACGCTCCTTGGGAAGCATGGGACCCCAAGACTGAAGCCGGGGCTCGCATTGTTCCTCTATGCCAGCCACTTCTGGAGACCGGCCTCGTGGAAATGGCCCAACGCGCTAAAAACCAACGACGCCGATATCTGTTCAAGGAACTGAATTTCACGGGTATGGACAAGAAAAGGTCCGGGATTTTCCAGAGAAATTTCTCCTCTTTCAAATCACGGCTGGGCATCGGCCGGGAGAAGGTTTTTCATTCTTTCCGGCACAACGTCTCAACCAAACTCCGCAATATTCACGAACATGGCGACGGTGGACTTCGAGAGTCATGGATTGATGATTTTCTCGGACATGAAGGATTGAACAAGTCCGTTGGTAACATCGTCTATTTCGATGACGTGGATATCACGAACCTCAAACGTGTTGCGGATTCCATGTCATATCCTGAGTTCTGGGACCTGAAGAGACTGATGGGAAAGCAATAATCCCACTTCGAAACAAAACTGCATAACTGTCTGCTATACTTCCCTCTTGTGACTGGAAAACATCCCGGAGACCAGTCAGAAGAAGGAAGTACGACATGTTTCTACGACAGGACCATTATAGACCATTCTGCTTCTCTCCACGATTACACGGGGAAAGATGCAGGATGATGTGCAGTATGCAGAAATAGACCACTGGATAAGAACCACCAGACCCGATGTCTGGCGCAGGCTGTTACCCCTGCATGGGATTTACAAGAACGAAATTACCCGCAAGGTCGCAGAAAACTGCGAGTTCCTTGCATGTTTTGAAGAGACCGAACAGGTCGCCATGGAGGTCGTGGACTGGGTTGAAACCCTATCCGATGACCTTGTTTCCGGCTTTGACCTTCTCTCCCAGTCTTATGACGAACTGAAGCAGACCCAGCGAATCACAGGGCAGGTTCTCACACGCAAAGCCAACAGGCTACGCCGTAATCTCCGCAGGGTTCTGGAACTCTCCCCTGAACACGATAGGGTGCAGAAAACATTCAATGACGAAAAGCTGGCTGCCAGCAAATCGTTCATCGTGGTCCCTGACCGACAGAACCCGGACACTGGCCTGTCAGCGCATACGCTCCGTCAGTGGCAGCTCAGAAAACACTATGCTGTCACGCTGGCCATAGCCGACAGCCTGCATGATTTTGCTACCGGATTTCTTGGCTATCAGGGCCTGTTCCTGACCCTGACACTACCTGGCAAGTACCACACCTGTTCCTATGAAGAGGCCAAGGCAGAAATCGCCAGACGTTGGAAAACTGTCAGACGCAAGGCACGAGAGAAAGGTGTCCTCCTACTGGGCATGACAGCGCTTGAACTTCAGGATGACGAAACACCCCACTATCATATCCAGCTCTATGTCGACCCAGCACAGAGAGCATGGCTCGAAGAGCAGATACTCCAGGCCTTCCCGAACGAGATTGAACGACAGGCGGAAGCCATCAAGGACATCCGCGATGTGCTGTCTGTCTCTCTTTATCTCACGAAGGACTATGGAAAACCCGAGACCAGTCTGACCTTCATTGGCCTGACACGCGACATCCGAGCCCGTTACACGAGTATCTACGCAGGTAAGCGCTACGGCACCCTGTCCGATGCCAGGATTGCCACAGCTCACAGATTGATGAAGCGAAAAGCCTTTGGTGGAACAGCGCTGCTGCTGATGCGTGGATTTTCCGATGAAAGGTTGAACCGGATATCAGCCCGACATCCCGATTTCCATTATGTCCGCACAGGGATGCCAAGGGTTCTGACAGCTCTGGTGCATGTCATGCATTTCAGGACAGTGAAGAATTTCAATGCATCCCCTGTCAGCCAGACCTCCATGGTCAGACAGAAGGTTTCAGCAGGGAAAACAGGGGTTCAGTCTCTCTTTGTTCCAACTTGTTTAAATGACTACCAAGAAGGTGTCCCGGCTTCAGCCTGTGGATGGGAGCGGCTTCAGTCCAGAGGGCAGCCTCCTCCTTTCCAGGGCTGAAAGTGAATCCCTGACAGCCCCCACCGACCAGACCCGGATTGGCGCAAAACCCAGAGAAATCCCCAAGAGGCGCGAAATCCTCCCTGAACCGGAACGTGTCTGTCAGAGCTGTCTCACCCGTTCCCTGCACAGAGTGGTGTCATAATCCTCCTCAGAAATGAGGACCAACCATGAAAACGGAGACATTACATATCCGGGTGAAACCGGAAGAACGGGAGAGACTAAAAACCACAGCAGGAACACGCAGACTGTCTGTCTGGTGCAGGAAAGTCCTGCTGAACGAACTGGCAGGAGGGGCTTCGATTGCAGAGGAGCTTCTGGCCTTACGTCGTGAGCTGTCTGCCATCGGGAACAACCTGAACCAGATAGCCAGACGACTGAATACAGGGGAGCAGGTCGATATCGCTGCCCTACCTTTGGTGATTGATGACATCAAGGTCCGCATCAATCGTGCGCTGAGGCGGGTGCGATGATACTCAAGAGCAATCCCATCAGAACCTCATCCGGGTCAGGAGCCATTTTCCACCATCTTGTGGAGAAAACGGACGAGAACGAGCACATCCTCTTGTGGAAAGGCAGACGTCAGGATGTCGATGACTGCATGGCTGATGCAGCCGCCTTTCATCGTGTGAACGCAGTCCAGCACTTCCAGATATCGTCCAAGGAGAAGCTGACAGACGAACAGTTTGCCGACTGCATCACCATGCTCGCCAGAGAGTTCGGATTTCAGGCCTCGGATGTCTGTCTTGCCGTCATCCACACCAAAACCCGCCACGATGGCAAAGCA
>NZ_JABCQO010000023.1 GCF_015244675.1 Gluconobacter cerevisiae
CATAACCCAAAAAACCAACATCATTCACACCACCGCGGGGTGGAGCAGCCCGGTAGCTCGTCAGGCTCATAACCTGAAGGCCGTAGGTTCAAATCCTACCCCCGCAACCAAAATTACCATTTGATATCAAATGCTTAGGCTGCCCCAAGGGCGGCCTTTTGGCGTTCCAGAGCACCAACTGGAATCATATAGGAATCAATCGGCGGAGAATTCACGCGTAGCGGGCCGTCGCATGCAGCGCGGCGCTGGTGGGCCGGGAAGGGCGCGAATCGGCTCAAGCATCTGTGATGCAACGCGGCTTCCTGAGAGTGTGATTAACTTGCCGTGAGTTCAAAGGACGGCTAGGCAAACTCAGATAGAAGAACGTATCATTTCCATAACGGCATTTGTTTTCGCCGGTAGCAATTGAGTTTTTGGCCAAATTAGATGGTAATTTAATTGCAGCGTCTCTTGTTCGGGGCATATTCGTACCAATTTCCCAGCATCGATGCGTTCCTGCACCAACCATGATGGCAACCAAGCAGTTCCCAAACCCGCTACAGCGGCATCAGCAATAGCCTCAATGTCATTTAGGACTAGGCGACAGCGAGGGACTATTTCCGTTATATTACCGTCGGCTTTTGGAAATCGCCAGGGGCGAACCTGACCTGACCGACTGTAAAATAGTCCTGCGTGATCCTTGAGCTGAGAAAAGTCTTTCATGATATGTTGCTCGGCAAAGGTGGGAGAGCAGCAAACAACCATCGGATAATTTATCAGATGCTGCGAAGCGAACCCCTGCTTGATCGACGAAAAACCGCTTCGGATGGCCAGATCGAAACGCTCAGTCAAAATATCTGGCGTGTTATCATCAAAATAAAGTTCTAATTTTAGATTTTCATATTTCTCTGATGCAGAAAATAAAATCGGAGCAATCAGCCGTTTTCCAAAAAGAACCGGCATAGTCATTCGCAATGTCCCACTGACATCATGGCTCAGTTCTTTTACTAAAGCATTTGTTGTTTCTATATCGTTCAGAATACATACACAGCGATCATAATAGATTCGTCCTAGGTCGCTTAGGCTCATTCGTCGCGTTGTGCGGTGAAAAAGCGTGATACCCAGATGATCTTCAAGTGTATTGATATGCTTGCCGACCATTGGAGCTGAAATTCCAAGTGTTTTTGCTGCTGCATTGAACGACCCCAGTTCAGCCGCTGTTACAAATACACGCATACTCATCAGACTATCCATGAATTAAAAACCCTGAGTTAATTATCACAATCATATAATGCTCCTAAAAAGTTATTATGTAAGACGGTATGGCATGTTGTTAGGAAAATTTATTATTGTGTGAGGAAGCGATATGGCTCTTCTACCCGTAAAACAAGCTGCCGGTATTAATCGGCGAAGAATTGGTAACGTGGTCGTAACCGCTTTGAATGACGGCTGCCTTGATGTCGATTTTAATCTTTTGACTGGTGTGTCGATACAGGACGCGGAAGCCATGATGGTGATCGCTCACCGGCCTCCAGAAGCTCGGATGAGTGTTGGTGCTTATCTCGTTCAAGATGGGGCAAGAACGCTGCTGATTGACGCAGGCGCAGGCGGTTTCAACGGCTGGGGCGGACGGCTATGTTCGGCCCTTGCCGTAGCGGGCATTGAACCGGAAGATGTTGATGCCGTTCTGCTGACGCATGCGCATCCCGATCACATTGGCGGAATGGTTGGAATGGCTGGACAACCGGTCTTCACGAATGCTGAGCTTATTCTATGTCATGATGAGTGCCAGTTCTGGACGGACCCGCAGTATTTTTCATTTTTTTCCGAAAACAAACGGCCTATGTTGCTCTTTGCCCGCAATATTCTTGCGGCATATCGTGATCGAACAAGATTTGTCGCCGCTGGGGAAGTGCTGCCGGGCGTAGAATTTGTGCCGCTTCCGGGGCACACGCCCGGACATGGGGGCTATCGGATTAGTTCAGGTGATTCCAGTCTCTTGATATGGGGAGATATTGTCCACTTCCCCGATATTCAAATTCCGTGTCCAGATGTCACCATTGCTTTTGATGTGGACCCTGTAGAGGCTTGCCTAACAAGACATCGGACGCTTGATATGGTTACATCGAACGCTGAACTTGTTGGTGGTTTGCATCTTAATTTTCCTGGCTTCATTCGAGTTTTTAAAGAAAACGGGAAATATAGCTTCTATGAAGAGCCATGGTGTCCGTCGATCATCTGATACATGCGCGGAAAAGTTTCTGATTATGGCTTCAATATACGCGATCTGCGACGGGTCATCGCGGTTGCGGAACACCGTAGCCTGCGTCAGGCGGCTCTGGCCTTGGAGGTTGATCAGGGCACGCTGACACGCTCCATCCAGGCACTGGAGCACGCGCTTCGCATTCCTCTGTTCGAGCGACTGCGGACGGGTGCGCGGCTCACGGCGACGGGCGAGGCGTTCACGAAGATCGCCGCCTCAGTGCTGGAGGGCATGGACGAAGCCATGCTGCATCTGCGTCTGCGGCATAATGGGGTGGTGGGCAGTCTCCGCCTTGGCTTGCAGTTGTCTTTCGTCCAAGGCGTAGTGGCGAACCTGTTCGAACGGTATCAGGCCGCATACCCCGATGTGGACCTTCAGATCATGGATGGCACGCGCGAGAGATTGCTACGGGATGTGCTGGCCTCCCGCCTCGACGCCGCGATCGTCATAGCGGGCGAGGGGTGGTCAACCCGATCCATCCTTTTGGGGCCGGAAAGAGTGCTGGCGGCTGTTGCGCGGGATCACCCTCTTGCGGCGCGTGCAGCGGTGACGTGGTCCGGCCTGTCAGCTTACTTCCTGACACTCCCGCGTCGTGGTGCAGGCATGGAGCTTCGCAAGCTCGCGTTGCAGCATGGCATTCGGCCTGAGCGCATCATGTTTCATGACGCTGCGATTGACCGGTTGCTGGCACTGGTCCGTCACGGGGATAAGATTCTGCTCGTGACGGAAGGCGCTACCGGCATCAGAATGGATGGCGTCGTCTTCCGACCGGTCTTGGATGAAGATGGCCCAGCGGCATTCGATCTCGCCTTGTGCTGGCGGGATGGGGAAAGCGATCCTGTTCTGACCCACTTTATCGAATTGGCGCGGCAAACTCATGAGGACGGCGCTTCTTTTTCTGGTGTCGGTGACGTCTGACGCATCGCGGGAATATCGAGCGGGATGTCGTCGCGGAACGACCGCCCTTGCGACAGTCGTCGCCCCAGCGTGTCCAGAAACCGGGTGAAGCGCTCCTGCCCCGCCGGATTGGCGGCGGCCTGCGCTTCGGCGGGCAGGGGCGGCATCTGTCCCAGCCAGAAGCGGATGAACAGGGCATGCGTTTCCAGCGCGATCATTAGGTCACGTTCCTGGCGCTGCATCTGGCGGGTCAGCCGGTCCAGCCGCCGTGTCAGGGCGGCTTCGGTTTTCTCCGCGCTGTCGGGAGATAGCAGGGATGCGACCGCCGCTTCCACCACGGCGGAGCGCGTCACCTTCCGACGTGCGGCAAGGTCACCGATCTGCGAGATCATGGCAACGGGCAGGGAGACGTTCAGGCGGTCACGCATGGAAACCCTCCATGAAAAGCCATGGTGTGACCAAAGGATTTTTCAGAAACAAGATCGAAATCGTGCTCGTCGTATCGGGGCGGGCCAGGACGTAAAAGGAACGGGCAGCGTGGCTCATAGGCTGATCCCGAGATCGCTTTTGCGGTCATGTCGCCAGTCGACTTCCCTGTCATTGCGGGCGACGCCATCGACATGCCGGTCGTGCTGCTTCTCCAGAGAGGGTGCCCAGGGCACAAGCTGAAAGCCCAGCCCATTGTCGATCATGGCGAAGCGCCCCGAGGACAGGCTGAGGCGTTTCACATACTGGCCGGTGACGAAGTTGCCCGGAATACTGCGCTCATAAGCCAGCCCGCTTTCCTTCGCGAGTTTCGCGCCCACCTGATCCAGTTCCTGCTGGCGTAGCGTGGCCAGGAGGTTGCGCTGATAGCGGACGGACCCATCCTGCTGGAATGACGCCAGCCCCCGATTCGCGAGATGCCGGGTGCGTTCCTGCATGGCCTGCCGCACCTCGGCCCCGAAACCGGTGCGGGCGAGGTTCATGGGCTGGCGCTCCACCAGCCGATGATCCAGCCATGTGGCTCCCGGCGCTTTCACCTGGGCGGCAAGGTCCAGATCGGAATGCGCGGACAGGACCAGATAATCCTTCCCGCTTGTCCTGCCGGTCGCAGTGCGGATTTCCACGATGCCGCCGTCGGGTAGGGCGTCGCGGAAGGCTTCTACGCCGGGGAAGCGGACATGATGTACGCGCTCGTCCGTGGCGTCGATCACGGCATAGGCTTCGCCGGTCAGTTCGTTATGCAGACCGCGTTCCAGCAACCGCCCCGTTAAGGCGATGGGCTGATCGCGCCCTGAGATCACGTAATCACCGGGAGACATCCCTCGATCCCGGCTTCGTTCCGTCATGGCGCGGTGCATGGTTTGGATGATGTCGCCGCGCGCGCCCATTTCACGCAGCGTGTCCGCCATGCCAGGCGCGAGCGACCAGCGCCCCGGTCCTTCCGGCGTAGCCAGCCCCATGCGTTCTAGGGTCTGCGCCCTGCCGGTGAGAAGGGCGCGATGCGTCGCATTTTGCCCGAGGTCATGAGCGCTCCCGGTTTCAGGCCGCAGGTCCACGATGCGCAGATCATCGGCGTGGCGCTGCAATTCGGCATCGAGGCGTGTCCAGCGTTCCGCCGTCACGTCCTGGCGCAGAGCTATTTTGATCTCATGCTCCGTGCGCGGGCCAAGCTCCAGCGACACCAGATCCTCTGCCCGTGAGCGCAGCCCGTGGTTGATATAGTCGCGGGCGATGACCAGATCGGCCCCGGCCTGATCCACACCGCGCACGATCAGATGCACATGCGGATTGTCGGTGTTCCAGTGCGACACGGCGGCCCAGTCCAGCCGCGTGCCGAGATCGGCTTCCATCTGCGTCACGAGGTCGCGGGTAAAGCCGTCGAGGTTCGCTATCTCCGGTGCTTCCTCGGGCGAGACGATGAAGCGGAAGTGATGCCGGTCGTCTTTGCAGCGTGCGGAAAAATCCTGTGCGTCCACCTCCTGATCATCCGGCCCGAACAGATGCGCTTTCTCGCCGTCGCGGGTGACGCCATCTCGGCGCAGATAGGCGAGGTGATCGGCCAGTGATCCGGGGCGCGCGCCGCGCCCGGTCTGTCGCACCACGCGGGCCTTCACGGTGACGCGGCGATGGGCGTCGAACAGGCGGCTTCTGCCAAAGCGGGAATGGCCTCGCCCGAAGGTCGAAGGGCCGGAGCGCGGACCGTAATTTTTCCCCTTTCCGGGGCTGCCGCTATCCCCTCCACCCGCGCGGCGGGAGGCATGGAGAACCTGCGCTAGAAAGCTCCGAGGCCGGGCGCTGCTTCCCTTGCTCCGAATGCGGCCCGGACGGACGCGGAAATCCTCGTCGCGGGTCATCACAACCCTATTGTGCAGGAAACCCCCGCAGGAAAGTAGGCCAGAATCCAAAACCCTGCACACGACCGACCCGCCATGCACACAAGAAGACGAAGCGCGACCGCGCTTCGTCGTCCGACGTGGCAGGCCGTTTTATCTTGCCTTCCCTTTCCTTCATGTTTCCCGATCCGCACACCCCCCGACGCACACCCGAAGCGCTCTCGATGGGATGTCCGGTTTCCCCGCTCATGCCGAAAATCCCACGTCACGGTGTGCTCTTTTGCGAAAGGCGCACGAACAGGCCATGGGGTGGAGCGGTGGATCGCATCACCTGAACGAAAATCGGCATCACCTCGGGCGCGTTCTGAACGACGGTTCGGGATGCAAACGGGCCGACGAAAAGCGGACTCCCGGACGGCATTTTGAGTGGCGTTCGCGCTGCAAAATTCGCGTCGAAAACCGGATCGCCAATCGACTCTCCGCGCAGCAGCCGGACAACTCTTATGACGTATTTTTTTGTATCGTCGGGAAGCGCACGACTGGTTCTCAGCAGTTCCTCATACCGTCCGGGACCGGCATTGTAGGCGGCAAGGAAACCCGCATCGCCGTAGCGGTCATGAAGCCATCGGAGATAGGTTGCCCCTGCCGTGATATTGTCGTGCGGATCAAACGGATCAGCACCGAGATTCAACGTCGCGCGAAGCTCCCGCCATGTGCTCGGCATGATCTGCATGAGGCCCATCGCCCCCTTGGGTGATACCGCAGAAGCATCCCTCTGGCTCTCCGCGCGCATCACCGCCGTGATCCAAGCGGGCGGGATGTTCGCGCGCGTGGCGGCCTCGGTGACATAGGCATCGAAGGGCGCGGCGCTGGCAGTCTGCATGGGCATTGCAACCGCGCTGTAAACCGCCACCAGACCGAGCGCGTTTTTAACGTGAGGCATGACGTGGATCGGGGCGGTTCCAGATCAGCCGGAAACTGTCGGAACCATCACGCTCGGGCATCAGCCGGACACGCAACGGAGAAGCAAACAGCGGGTCGTCGATCAGCACGGCAAGCCACAGACCGAAGCGCTCATTCTGTCGTACCCAGGCGCAGCCAACCTGCGCGGCCTCATCCTCCAGACCACGCAGGACACGATAATCGGGGGTGTTTTCGGATGTGCGGTTTTCGTTCGGAACGATGGAGAGATCGTCAGCCATCAGGAAGGTGGTGATCTGCCCGAAAAACCCGTTGGTCGTATGTGTAAACGTGCCAAGATGGATCATGGCTGGTCTCCATTGATATGAGGGAATGGAAGCCACAGCGGAACCGCCCGCCCGATCACCAACGCGGCGGGAAGCGGGCCGAAATACCGCCCGTCGAGGCTGCGCGGTTCCGTTGGGTTCATGACGAAAATCTCATCGGATGCGAGGCGATGACAGCCTTGCCAGACGGGCAGCAGGCGTCCGCGATGATCGCTGTCGAGTGTTTTGCCGACAGCCTGACTGTCGATGCTGATGGTGCGTTTCGTTCGGCACACGGTCTGTCCCGACAATGCTGCGACGGGTTTCAGCAAGGGCACGCCGAACGGCAGATAGCCCCGCTTTGCCAGCAGCAGCGCCAGCCGGTCGGGTAACTGGATCGCGGCGATATCCCCGACGTGCAGCGCGCTGCCGGGACGCACCCGATACAGCCCGACCGGCACGCTGGCCGTCTCGTTCCACAACAGCCGGGGCGCGACATGCACGGTGGCGGACACACCCACCGTCAGCACCACGAAATACGTGGCAAAGAACCAGGCGCGCCGGGTCATGACACCAGCCTCGCACGCTTCAGCCATGCCGCGTGCAGGGTCTGTGTGTAGGGCCGAGGTTCCTGCCCGGCAGTAACGCGGTTATGGACATGCCGCCAGTGATCGGGGGAGACCGCACAGGGATCGAAGCCGAAGCGTTCGATCTGGTCGATCACCTCCAGAACATGCTTCACCTGCGGCCAGCCCGATACGTCGAGCAGCAGGTCACCACCGGGCCAGACAAAGGGCACGGTCTGAAAGGCGGAGCCCCGTTCCACGGTGCGCACGATGGCGAGGCAGGAGACGACCGTGCCGTAATCATTGGAGGCCCAGCGGATGAAGCCGAATGTGCTGCCGGGGATGAAACTCAGCAGGCGGCGGCGCTTGTCGAGCACGCGGTCGGAGACCGGCCTGCCGAACCTGATCCAGTGTTCGATACGCTTTTCGATGAAGGTCAGTTCGACCGTGGTCAGATTGGGATCGTCCGGCCTCATGGTCTGTTCCTCCGCGAGGGTATTTCACGCAGAGCGGCGGCATAGTTGTCGTCGGAAGTGTTGCGGCAGCGATGGCGCTGGAGCCATGCTTCCACGTCCTCGCGGAGATAGAGGACGTGCGAGCCAACCTTCAGGAACGGCGGGCCTCCACCGATGCTGCGGTATTTCTCCAGCGTGCGAATGGAAACTCCGATCAGTTCGGCGGCCTCGCCCCCACGCAGATAGGGGCGCAGGATACGGGCCGGAGACGTGAGCGGCCGTGCTGGTACAGCGATCTCGGGCGTCGGTTGTGTTGGTGGCACGGGTGCGCCTGTTTTGGGTTTCGGGATGTCGGTCATGAAAGCCTCCCTGTGCGTGTGGCTTGCTTCGGGTGCGAAGCTGAGCCGGTAAGGGGAGGCTGACGGGAAAGAGGCGGTCTGGGAGTGGAGGAAATGATGTGCGCGAATTTCTCCACCCCAAAAGCGTAACGAAGCGCAGAATAAGGCCGGAAAGGAGGGTGGTTAGATTCCGTCCAGTAGCGAGAGATATCCGCCATGAACAAGTGCGCTGCCTTCGTCTCGCAGGGTGCGGGCCATGGTACGCAAGGCGGAATCGCGCCAGATGTCGTCGGGCATGGTCCGGGCGTCCGGGTCGAGCAGTTTCGCCGCAATGTCGCGTAGGCTGGCGCCCGCCGCATCCAGATCGAAGGCATGTAGACGCAGGGTAAGCTGCCGCCAGCGTGTCGGGGTAATCCGGCGGGGATGGCGTGCAGGCAGGCGATAGCCCAGTACATGGGCGCAGAAGCGGGCGGCCTCGTCGCTTCGTCGCCGATAGGAAGGATCAACGGGGATATGGACTGCCGGGCAGGCTGTGGCTGCGCCATGAGGGGAAAGACTGAACGTGGCCGAGGGCGTCGCTATCACGATGGCGCGTCCCAGTTGGTCGGCCTGATCGAACAGGGGATGGCCCAGTGACCGCCATGAGGGAAGGGCAGGCGGGTGACGGGTATTTCCGGGTTATGCGGGAAAACGTATCCTCCAGCGCTGACAGAAGGTATCCCATTCCGCGTTGGGATTGGGTGCGCCTGCCGCTATCAGCCGCGCCGTTTCGGCGTGATCCTTGCGATAGGTGGCCCAGCGCCGCATGAAGGCTCCGGCGAAACCGGCTTCATCCAGGCGTTTGAGGGCAGTACGGTCGGTCTCTGATTGCCAGACGTCGAGCGGCATGGGGCGGCCTCCCGGATCAGGTCCGTTTGTCGCTGATTTTGTGAGAAGCCGAGGATTTCAGAAACGGAACGAGCCTGCATAGAGCAAAGGTCGCATCACGTAACCGCATGATTCACTTCATGAATGGGATAGCAGGCTCATGATCCTACGAAAGAGGAAGGCTGTTGGTGCCGTGCGTATTAGTGTCCGCTTGGGAATGTAGAGAATACTCCGTGGTTAAATACTCTGCAAGAGGCTGCCCTGTTCCGTATGAATATACAGGAGATTCTGGCAGAAAACCTCAAACGATACCGGCGTGAACGCGGGATATCGCAGGAGGAGCTTGCCCATCTCGCAGAGATCGACCGGACCTACATCAGTTCGGTGGAACGGCGCCAGTATGCGGCATCCATTGAGGTGGTGGACCGACTGGCGCGAGCTTTGGGAATTGAAGCTTCCGATCTTCTGTCCACAAATGACAAAGAAGCATGATTATTTTCATATATTACTTGATATAATTTTTTTATGTATTGCATAATTTAATTATGGAGTTATTTCTTTCCCACTGGGATGAATAATATTCAGTCCATGAAAATAGCTTCTAAAATCCTTTGGATTGGCCGTTACTAACGGTACATTTAAAGAGCATGCTGCGGCCCCAATAAAAAAATCTGATAAGACATTATTTTTTGGACCTTTGTTCTGATGTCTATAAGTTTTAAAACATCGTCCCGCGTGAAAAAGAGCAGCATTGTCTCTTGCTGCGCGTTGTAGGCCAAATGTGGAAATTATTGTATCTACTGATAGCTGATCTGCCATTCCCGCTGAAATTTCTGCATATACAACGTCATTTATTATTATGGGCCCTTCATTTTGTTGAGTAGTAAAGGCTGACATAGCCCAAGAATGATGATGATTATTGGGATCCGTTAATGCAATAACGGCGCTTGTGTCAAAAAAAGCAGTCATTCTCCCCTCGTAAGCTTGTGTAGTTCTTCGGCTGACATGGTTGGTTTTATATTTTTTTGTTCTAATTTTTTCACAGCATTTTTTGCTCTTTCATTAATATAATTTGTAGGGTTAAAAGAATCGAGATCGTCAGCTTGTACTATTTCAAAACCAACTTTCTTGGCTAATTCGGCGCAATCTCGTGGTATCGTCTTGAGAATACGTGGATTTGTTGGATGCAAGGCTCCCTGGGGACGGGGGTCATTGGGTGTGTGATAGTGGTAGTCTGGTAAAACAACCGAAATTTTTTCTTTGACACTTTCTGAATTAAAGCGACTGAGACCTGCGCAAATAAAATATAGGCTCATGAGATGAGCCATAGCAAAACTTTTCTCTGGAGAGGAGACCCCCGTTAATTCAAGGAATTTTGACTTAAGTAATAGATTTGGGAGGGTATTTTCTGTGGGCTGGGTGTTATTTTTGCTTTCCAAATCAGATATTATTCTATCTATAGCTAAAAAAAGAGCATCAACCCACCACCTTTCTATTCTTTTTGTTTTATACTCATTTATTCCACCGATTTCGTACATAAAGTTTAAATTTGTTGAAATTTTCCTGTACGTTTTAGCCTTGAACTGTAGTGATTTTTTTAGAAAATCCTCAATATCTTCTGCGCTGATCTTAGTTGTGTCCCAATGATAATCTTTGCAGACACGATCAATTATGTAATGTTTAGCCCATAAGGCAGGGTATCGTTGACCTGTACGAGCCCCTTTCCATGTGCCTGCATAACTGAAATTAAAGGCAAATAAGGCCAATTTATCAAATCGTTCTGAGTGTTCGGAAGTAAGAGCTTGAAATACCAACTCGTCTATCGCAAGATAGTCAACTCCATTTTTTATTGTATTAAATAAAAAGAAGTTGAGTGGAATAAAATCGGGTCGCCCTGCACCGGTTACCCGCTCTCTATAAACATCTCGCGGGACTGCTTCTAGTTTATTATCAAAACCTATACGAATATTCTCGTAGAGCTGACGCAGTCCTTGGTCTTTTCCCCACGAGAAATTCTTAGTAAAACTACCTGGAAGCCAAATATCTTCAGACATGCTGTTGTCTCCGATAATTAGCGACCAAAATTGGAAGCAGCTTTTTGATCTGTGGCGGAATTGTAAGAATATGTATCCCAAGTGGGTTCATAATCGCCGTCAGCCTGATTGCCCCATGTAGTCCATCCCTTGCGCGTACCTCGGGAAAAGAGTTCCAAAAACGGACCTTTACTGCAATTTTCAATGATAGAATATTGCTCATCTGGTTTTCGTGAGTGCTCTCTTTTACGGGAGCCTATATAATTCACCTGACTCCGACCGGGAGCAAGAGTACGGGCATTTTTTCCTCTGGTTCCGAAAAGAAGTATCTCCGTAACATTTCTAAAATAAAAACCTACACCTCTTCCGTCGCTTCCCCCGTCCTTGCGAAGTTTGTGCCATATTATGTTTGACTTATAATTGAAGCCCCAGGCACGCATGACTTCAAGTCCATCGGGAAGTAAAGCATTTGGAACCCAGAGATATAGATGAGCAGTATCTTCCATCTGAGAAGATACTGGTAACGCGCAAATCTCTTCAACGCTCATAGTCTCATAGCGTGAAAGACGGCGATGTTCAGGCGCAATTTTCCCAGTTCTGTTCGTGAATCGCCACGGAGGATCTGCAAGCACCGTTCCAAAACGCTTTCCTGCTAGCTCTTTTTGAAAATCTAAGATGGGGCTAGTCGGGTTACTGTCGATCACTTTTGTATCTTTCGGTCTGGCAACGTAGAGTGTAGTGAGGCTTCATATGTAGCCCAGATTTCAACAAACAGTTCATTGGGCTCTATGCCACGCAATGCTGCGTGTGCTTTGAACTGTCGTTTGATAGCGGATGGAATACGCACTTGCAGAGGCTCTTTATCGCCTGTTCGTCGTGAACGCGTGCGCGTGGTTACAATGCCAGGCAGTCGAGGTTGCATGCGTGCATGTGTGCATGCAAACATGCAAAAGTCAATTGATTGCTTGTCGTTCGATTAGGGAAAGAGCGCCTTGTTGATGGCGTGGGAAACTTTATCCGCTGTTTTTTGAACAAAGCTTGTCTTGAGGTGAGCATACCGTGCGGTTGTCTGCACCTGCGTATGCCCCAATAGCCTCCCGATCATGGTCAGGTCCGCGCCAAGCTGGAGCGCGTCCGATGCGAAGGAATGGCGCAGATCGTGAATGCGCAGCGTGTCCAGCCCGGCTCGCGCGAAGCCGCCGCCACGGTTTCTGGATGTCCGTCAGATATTGCCCCTCCACCTTGCCGGTGATGACATAGGGATTGCCTTCGATCCGGGGAATGTCCGCCAGCACGTCCACCGCAGCTTTGCCTATGGGCACGACCTTGTGGAATCCGGCAAGCGCAGGACGCCCGCTCGGGCGTCCACATAGTCCCATTTCAGCGTCTGTATTTCCCCCAGACGGCACCCGGTCAGGAGCAGCAGCTGGATGCAGGTTGCGGCTTCCGGCTCGCCGTCCGCCTCGCGGAGCACTTTGCCCAGGCGGGCCAGTTCGTCCGGTGTCAGGTAACGTTCGCGCTTCACCTCTTTGTAGCGTTTGACCTTCCAGCAGGGATTGATCCCGTCCGTCCGCACGCCCCAGGTGTCAATCTAGGCTCAGGACTCATTCTTTGAGGTAGAAGATGACGCTTGCTGCGATGTGGATTGCGGACATGAATGTATGAGCGCAGCGGTCATATCGGGTCGCAACACGT
>NZ_JABCQO010000024.1 GCF_015244675.1 Gluconobacter cerevisiae
GGAAACAGTGTCAGGAGCGACCGCGTGGAAATCGCGTCCGGTCCTGAAGAAACTGGTCAGACGGCTTCAGGCCGGGGACACACTGACGGTGGTCAAGCTCGACCGTCTGGGCCGTAACGCCCTGGATGTCCTGACACTCATCGACGTTCTGAAAAAACGGGAGATTTCTGTCAGGATTCTCAATCTGGGGATTGATACGGCAGGCGCTGGCGGCAAGCTGTTCCTGCTGCTTCTGGCGGGATTTGCGGAGTTTGAACGCAACATCATCCGCGAGCGTGTGCTGTCAGGACTGGAGACAGCCAGGGCAAAGGGCATCCGCCTCGGAAGAAAGCCGACGCTGACAGAAGACGACATCGCTCAGGCACGTCGTCTCAAATCTCAGGGCCTGTCTGCCAGAGAAGTGGCGAAACTCCTGCATGTCTCAAAGATGACCGCCTGGCGGGCGATGAACTCCTGAAATCCGTCCCGCAATCCCCGTACCAGAATTGCAGAACCGGACTCTCAGCCATGCAAAATCACCCTATTCCCAAATCAGGTGTTTTTGGGACAGGATAAAACAATGAAATATTTAAATATTAACATAGATTTTTAAATCTCTATTCATCAAATAAAACACTAAAAAAGGCTTGATTACGCTTTTTGGCGTTGGAAATTAGAGTATCATAACCCATAGCTTGTATGAATATTTTTTGATTATCACGATAATTCACATAAATATCTGGATTTACATCATTTTTAAAATCATGAAGATTTAATACGTTGGAAAGTGTTGGAGTAATGTCTGCTATTATATACGCGAAACGTCTAACCACGCCACGAAATGCAAAAAAAGTTCCATCTTCCTTTGATATTCCCCCGCTAGATTGAGCTTTATTTAGAGTCTCTATAACTTGAAGAACAGGGTCATGTTTTGCATCGCCCATTTTATAGTCATTTCGTGATGGTTTTTTGAATTCAATAATATTTATCATTGTTCCATCATTGTCTCCTAATACAAGACTATCATCGAAAAATGCTAAGTCAGGTATTTTGTCACCCTTTTTACGACCTTTTCCATGCATAGCACGGTCACTAGACACATATGGCAAAAATGCTAAAGCATCATCAACCAACCATAGATTATGCTGAAAATAATCACTCAAAGTAGTATCAGAAAATCTTTTGAAGATTAAATCATGTATAGTATCCTCTGGAGAATAATTTCCATTATCCCCTATTTTTCTGGCAATTTCTACCAGTTCTATAACTTTTTTTCTGTGAACAACATATTCCGCCAATGCTTCTTTATTATTGCTATCTATTTTTTCAGATATTTCTTTTATACTTTTTATATACGATTCCGGATCATGAGAAACTTGCGCTATAGACTTAGCTAAATCTCTCGACGAACGATATCTTTCAATGGCTAAATCTGATACAAAATTCTGGGATGTCCAGTTGTTTGGTTTTTCTTTTACATATTTATTTAAACTCCTTCCCTTTAAACCTAATCTTAATATTGGATTTTCAAGCAACGCCTTTTGAAGCTCTGATTCTTGATGATTTTTTATTTTATCTATCTGGTCTTTCTCATCATTTTGAATGATACCGCCAATTTCAGATGTTATTTTTTCGATTGTTTCCTGGGGAATATTGATTTGAGTCCTAGAGTCATTCAAACGGCTTTCAAAAGCCTTGGATTTTACTACAGCAACTACGATATAAGGATTATTTTTTTCATCTAAAAAGTGAGGTCTACCAAGTATATTAGTCAGATTTCTAGGAGTTCCAACAATTCTGTTACCCGCAGAAAATAACAAGCAGTGATTTTTAAACGATTTTGTTTTTTGTATTTTTGAGAGAGAAAATTCTATCTCTTCGTCAACCCCTTCTACATTACATGTGAAAGAACCGTTTTTTGACGAAGAAAATAAATTATTGAAGTAAGATGTAATATTTTCTCTTTTTTCACCATCAAAAGATATCGATATATCTGGCAAATCGTTTTTTAGGAAATATGGCAAAAAATGGCTGCCAATATGGTCCTTAACATCCTCTTTGCTGATTTTTTCTATTAATTGCCACCATTCCGGAAGCGGTTCATTATAATCAACCTGCAATCCAATACCATCGAAATCAGGTTCTGCATCATAAAAAATTAACTCGTTTTTGGATTTTATATTGAATCTAAAAGTTCTAACTAAATTAATTATAGATTCTTCATATCTTGTAGAATAAAGAATTCTAGAAAATACTTTAAATGCTATAAATCTTCCGAAACCCCTACCATTTTGTCGTAATTTGTGACCAGAAAATGGCGTTTTGAAAAATTCATAATTATCATTATTTAGTCCTATGCCATTATCTTTGATAGATATTAGTAAATCTCTGCTATTATTTATATTATTTATTTGTATGTGTATTTTTCCGTTTTTCCGGGCTTCTTTCCCAAAGCGAGCCTCGATACCGTGCATCGCGTTGGATACAGCCTCCAAAGTAGGGAGCAGAAAGCCGTGTAAATCTTTAGCTATATGAGTACGCTCAAGAACCGCTACCATATCCGGTTTGACAAGCGTATCAGATTCTTGAGTGCTCATAAATATTTACCCCACAAAGACTAAATATTTTGTTACACAATATAATTTTCCCAATCAAGTCCGGAGACAATAAATATTTTTACAAATATAACCTTAATTATTGTAATATAATACCGTCATAGATTGAGATTTGTGGCGGTATTGTAGAACCGCAGAAAACAGCCAGAAAATAACCGCCATAAATCTCCGCCAAAATTATAAGGAGAATTATATGAAATACGGTTATTGCAGAGTGTCCACAGTAGGACAGGATTTGAAGGAACAGGAAGACGCCCTGGTGGCTCTTGGAGTTCCAAAAGCGAATATCTTCAAGGAAAAGATTTCAGGTGTCATCAGGTCAGATGACAGACCTCAGTTCGGGAAGCTCCTGAAAAAGATTCAGGCCGGGGATGAGCTGGTCGTGATGAAGCTCGACAGACTTGGAAGGTCGACCCTCGATATCCTGACAGTCATCCAGAACCTGAGAGGTCAGGGCATTGCCATCACCATTGAAGGAGTGGGGACCATCAGGGATGACATGATGGGAAGCCTTACCATGAACCTCCTCGCCTCCTTTGCAGAGTTCGAGCGTGCTCTGATTATCGACAGAACCCAGTCCGGCAGAAAAAGAGCAATGGCCAACGGAGTACGAATGGGAAGAAAGGAGAAGCTTTCTTCCCAAGCTCAAAATGCCATCAAGCAACGTTATGGGAGCGAGACTGGGAAATCCTTAGCCAACGAGTATGGCGTTGGCTTGAGGACAATCCAGCGAATAGCTTCCGCAGCATGATGCAAAACGGATTGCAAAACAGCCCAGATAAGCTATCCTCGTCTCCGGAGTTATCTCCAAAGTCGTCTCCAAACTTGGCTGTTTTCCTCGACCTAACTGCTTGATTTTATTGAGACATCGGCTTTTTTGGCTAATTCCTCCCACCCCAGCCAGCCTTTCAGACAGACTGCTTCAGCCCAGGGCTGGCCTTGAACCTTACGGTTCGTCCCGCAGAAACATCGACAGCCTCTCCAGTTCTCGGATTGATCGCCTGTCGCGCCCTTGTTTCACAAACCGTGAACGTTCCAAATGAGGGCAACGTAAACCCTCCCTCTTCCCGTAATTCCTCTATAATGGCCTCAATCATGTCATTGACGGCTCTCTGGGCGACAACCCCGGTGCAATTCATGGAATCCTGAAGAACTGCGGCAAGAAAAGCTTTGCTCATGAATAAAACTCCGGATTTACTCAGTACTGATCGGGTCTTTCCGGTACAGAAATGCCGCTTAAGCGAATTAACGGACAAATTGCCCATCTTTTCGATATGTCGTAATATTTCATATAGATCTGGTTCATAAACAACCATAATATCATGAATTTAACATTTCTTCCTTCCTCTGGCGGGTCCATACCAATGCCTGTCTGCCTGTTTGCCTACTACAATCCTGACGGCCGACTGCCGCCCCACACCCGACATCTGCTCAGGCAGATCGCGTCCTGTGGTTTCACGATCCATATCGCCGCCTCCGGTCTTTCAGAGAACAGCGCCCAACTATTGCGAAACGACCTTGCGGACCCAACAGTTCCGATCCCCGCGACTGTCCATCCGCGCCCCAATACCGGACTGGACTTTGGAGCATGGCAGTTCCTGCTCTCCAAAGGCTGCGCGGACAACGCAACAGAAATTCTTTTCGCCAATGACAGCGTTTTCGGCCCTCTCCTGCCCCTGCGTCCCATCATGGACCAGATGCGAGAGAAGAATCTTCAGGTCTGGGGCATGGTCCGCTCCGAGGCGGTCGTGCCCCATCTTCAGTCATGGTTCCTGTGCATGACGTGTGACGCCTTGGAGCATCCGGCGATCCAGCGCATTTTCAACCAGCCGTTCAACGATATGACCAAGGACGAGATCGTCCTGCACGGAGAGCTTGGCCTCGGACTGGCCATCAAGGCAGCCGGCCTGTCC
This sequence comes from Gluconobacter cerevisiae, assembly GCF_015244675.1. Taxonomy (GTDB): domain Bacteria; phylum Pseudomonadota; class Alphaproteobacteria; order Acetobacterales; family Acetobacteraceae; genus Gluconobacter; species Gluconobacter cerevisiae. The sequence goes on from NZ_JABCQO010000024.1 coordinate 4,508, forward strand.
ACGGGAGCCTCCTGGAGCAGCACTCGGGGCCTCGCCCGCCTTTTGGCAATCAATCCCATGCATGCGGACTGGCGGACCGTCCTTCGATCGGGCAACGCTCCATTCATCAAAACGGAGCTTCTGCGTGACAATCCGAGCGGCATCGCCTCCATCCATCTGTGGCGCGCCGAAATCCTTGACCCGGCCTTTTTCAATCCAGACTGGATCGCGGCCTACCTGGCTTCAACCCCGCCACGCAACCGCTCTGCCCGAGCGAGCCTGCGCGCCAGAGCGGTTCAGGCCCTCGCCAGCGCAGACCGTCGCCACGCCTTCATCGCACTGCTTCTAGGACGTTAAGCTAGGCTGTGAGACCCGCCGCCTGTTGCAGGAAGGCATACAGTTCGTCTGCCTGTGTGTCGTAGGTCGCAAGGCGCTCCCGAAAGGGATTGACGTAATTCTCGAAACGCTCGGGCGCATCCAGCAACGCCAAGACAGCCTCGGCCAACGTACGAGATTTACCATCCAGCGGCAGGCAGGTTCCGTTTAACCCATCCACCACATCCTCGGACTGCCCCCCCGGAGCCGTCGTCACAACCCAGACATCCCGTGCCAGCGCCTCACGCACCGTCAGGCCGTAACTTTCCTTCCATTGCGATGGAAAAAGCAGCACATCAATCTGATCGTAGAAATCGTCCAGCCCTGACTGCGTATAGGCCGGCACAACACGAAGCCGTCCCCGCACAGACCAGTCTTCCGGAAAAATCGACTGGAAGCCGAGATTGAGCTTGTTATCAACCAACACAAGCTCCCAGTCGCTCCGGGACAGGGACTGCATCGCCTCTTTCAGCAGACCATAGCCCTTAACGGCTTCTGTTCCCCCGACAAACCCAAACCGCAGCGGTGTACCGGCAGTTCGCTTCCTGCGGGGGCGCTCAGGCCAGCGAAACCCGTTTCGGTTGACCACGATCCGCTCGGGCGCAACCCCATTTGCCAGATACAGCTCACGATGCGCCTGTGACGGACTGATCAGCAGAGCCGCCCCATTCAGGGCCTGTCGCATCACCACAGCCCGATCCGTGAGATGCCGTGCCCCCGGCACACAGGCCTGACAAACAGCCTGATCAATGGTCGTCTGGAAGCAGTAACGCCCGTCAGCCCGAACCATGAACTGACGCTCACACAACCACCAGGCATCATGCAGCGTCAGAACATAGGGAACCCCCTTCTCCTGACAGACCCGCAAAAGCCCGGTCCCAAGCCCCTGCGCGGCATGAACATGAACCACATCAGGCTGACAGGCCTCCAGAATTTCCGAGAACCTTGCCGCCATGGCCGGATTGTCCAGTTGCCCCAGCCCTCCCTGATCATCAGGCAGAACCGAGGCAAAAACCGTCATTCCATCCACATCGTAGCGAATATCGCCATCAGGAAGATCCGCAACGCTTGAGCGGGACGTCAGAACACTGACCTTTGCCCCCTTACGCACCAACCGACGCCCCATCTCCTCAGCCACGATCGTGGCACCACCGAAAGAACGGGGAGCGAAATAGACATTCGCCATCAGAACCCTGAGATTCTGTGCTTCCTGAACGGCTGGAACACCAAACAGAAGCCGGGCCTGCGTCTGCACCATCGACTCCGGTGCATAGCGAGCCATCACATTTTCATACGCAGCCTCCGCCAGACGCTTGCGATAATTGTCGTCCCGCGCCAGCCTGAGAAAGGCGTTCCGCCATTCCTCAGCATCCGCCGCCAGACATCCGTTCAGTCCATCCCGCATCACAGTTAGGAAAGCCGCCCGCGGAGAGCAGATCGCAGCCACCCGGACAATCGCCGCTTCAAGAAACTTGATGTTGCTCTTGCAGTCGTTGAACAGCGTCGGTTCCAGCGGGGCAATCGCAATATCCGTCTGTGACAAAGCCCTCAGATATTCGGGATAGGACAGCTCAGTCAGACGTTCGACGCGGTCCCCAAACCGCTCAAATGCCGCAGAAAGCTGCAACTGCCCGATCACCCTCAGGCACAGCCGGGGTTCTTCAGCCATCGCAGCCAGCAATCCGGCCTCTGCCTGCCTGAAATCCGCATCATGAGTGTTGGTCCCAGATCCATAGGAGACCCAGAGAAGCTCTGAACCCGAATGCAGAGGGAGTGCCGCCGCAACTTTCAGCGTCTCCATATCCAGAGCATTCTCCAGAACCACTACATCCGAAAGACCCGCCTTGCGCATGGCCTCTTCCAGCGCCTCGGTTGACGCAATGCCCCGCCCACAGGCCAGCATACACCGTCGAAACAACACCACCCCAGACAGCACAAGGTCACGTTCTGCGGCGGGGAGCGTTTTGATATTCCCGTTCTGGCGATATTCCTCTTCATCGAAAATCAGGTCATCAACTTCCCATCGCGGCGCCAGCTCCAGCCGATGGGCCTCCTGAACCAGTTTCAGAACATCCTCAAACCCCGGAACCCGATAAAAAATAACCTGCGTGCAAAGCTGCAACGCTGACATGGCATCAGCAATATCGCGCCAGTCCACAACCTGAACCGACCATCCCAACATTGTCAGAAAATCGCGTTTCTGCCAGACACGATACTTGGCACACTGTCGCAGACTCAGTTCCGCAATAATCAATACTTTTGGCCGCATTCCATCTGACTGATGAGCAGCTTTGTAAGGGTGCAGCTGTCCCGTTTCGTCCGCGGCTTCAGGAAGACCAGTCCGTAATTTCGCACGGACCCTTTTCAGACGACGCAGGCGATGAACGACTGTTTTCTGAAGGCCAGCCCACCCATCCCGTGCCCACAGACGCACAAACCGTCCCGGCACATCCCGTACAGGCCGACCAGACAGCAGTTTGCCTAACATCAGCGCACGGACGGCCCGCAGAGGAAGCGTCACACGCCAGGACAGAGACGTCTGAATCAGGGAAAGCTGTCGAAGAAGCTGCTGGTTTTCCTTTTGCAGCTGCTCCGCTTTCAACCCGTTCAGGCGGGCCGCACTTCGATAGCTTTCAATCAGTGTGTCGCGCGCATTATCGCGCATTCCATCAGGCTTTCGCAAAGGTCAAAAACAGTATCAGAAACACGAAAGGCCGGACCCTCTCGGATCCGGCCTTCCTGAACATTACAGGTCTGTCAGATGACAGATACCTGTTATCAGCTCAGGGTGAAGTTCGAAGCGTTTAGGTCGTTAACGCCCAGGAACGTGATCTTCGAGTTGTCGGACAGTTCGATCGTGGTGTTACCACCAGCAACCGTAGCATGCGACAGGACGTTCGACAGACCATTGTTGTTCTGAAGGCCGTACTGGTACAGGGCCATCAGGTTACCAGCTGCACTGCCGAAGTCGGTGATCGTATAGTCACCACCAGCAGAGCCCTTGTTCAGAGCGAACAGGTTTGCAGCGCCCGAACCACCCGTGAGGGTTGCTGAGCCCGAACCACCAACCAGCGTATCGGCAGAAGAGCCACCGATGATGGTTTCGTTGCCCTTGCCTGCGAACGCGTGGAGCGTGCCGTTGGAAGATGCAGCCGAAACGGTCTCATTGCCATCACCACCAACAAACAGGTTGGTCGAGTTGGCAGAACCGCCAACCAGATGCATGTCGAGACCCGACGCACCGAACAGCGTGGACGTACCAGCAGAGACAGTCGTGGAGCCCGTGCCGTTCAGGAACGTCAGAGAGCCCGAAGCCGTGATGGAGTTGGACGTACCACGGATCTGCCAGATGTCGGCAGAAGCCGAAATCGTGTCGTTCAGACCACCCGAAACGGTGCTCATGGCGCCGGTCGAGAAGTAGGTGCTGGAGCTGCCACCCGTGATGAAGCTGTTGTTGCCGCCCGAAACGGTGTTGTGCGACGTCGTGTCGTAAACCGTTGCGTTGGCACCCAGCGTAACCACGGAGCTACCGCCGAGCAGCGTAACCGTATCCGTACCGGCCTTGCCGTCGATGGTGTCCTGGCCCTCGGAACGAACAACATTCGTGCCGCTACCCAGAACGATGCTGTTGTTGCCAAGACCACCGCTGATGGTGTTGTTGCCGTTGGTGCCCGTGATGGTGTCGTTGCCGTCACCCGTTGCAACGGTCCAGTTGCCCGAAGAGCTGCCGCCGTTGAATGTGTTGTTGCCAACACCGCCAACAAACGTGCCGTTCTGGTTGCTAGCCTTGAACGTGACGCCGGCATAATCGCCAGCAAGAACACTGATGTTCTGAGCTGTGCTGCCCGAAACATCCAGGCTCACGGCAGAGTTCAGCGTGTCCTGGCCCGAATCGGAATAGCTGCCGACGGAGATGTACTGGGTGGTGCCGCCAGAAACGGAGTAGTCGCCGCCCTGACTGATCAGGCCGTGGCCCGGATTGGCACCCGTAGCGGAATTGCTACCGGCGACGAGATCGTAAGAATCGAGACCGCCACTGGTGTGGAGGGTGGAAAGAGCAGTCTGGTACTGCTGAGCAAGAAGCTGGGTCTGTCCACCATTGACCGTGACCGCGAAGGTCTGGCCGGAGGCGCCAACGACTGTAGTAATGTTAGCCATTACCATGCACTCCTAAAAAAGGTTGCCTCGCACCGGCGGCCCTCGGACCACCCAAATGATCGAGCGACGAGTCTTGCATATATCAGAGCGGGATTGTCAAAAGCAATCAACTTTGCACACGATACAAGGCTTCATGATCTGCCATTTAGGGAATTCGAAAAGCAACGCCGACAAAGGAGTTCTCCATTTTCATTACGCAAAAATGGAAAAGAGCGGATAATCCAACTCTTCAATCAAATCCTTTTATATCGAAAAAGTTCCGTCAATGTTAATTTCATAAGAAATAAATATTAACGCTACTGCTTCAATCCTTATCAGAACGTCATGTCTCTTTTTAAGATATATCGTCTCTCGCAGAAAAACTGATCCTCACAGGCCCGCTCGTGAATTTTTCCAATCCGCCCTCTCAACTCCCTTCAAAGCCCGATGATTTTCTGGTCCGTCTGACGCTTCTGCTCACATCAGAAACGGTTGACGACCAAAACCTTTCTCAACAGCAGGACCAGACAGATCACGTCCATTTGATCACTTGGCTGATGATGATTCTGACTGAGGAAAAAAGGGTTTCAACCGCCCTCATCGAATATTCACCGCACCTTCCCAGTGGGGCTAGAAAAACTCTTCGCAGATTTCTGGAGACCTACCTCCCGACCACCAACATCCAGATCACCCCCTATCCGTCTCAGATCACAGGGCACTCTCCTCCCGTCCTGCTTCAGGTTCTGGGGGACGTAACAAAGATCCCTCCTTCGATACCTTTACTACATTTCGGGGCCCATCATTCTGACGGATCTTTCGCACTCACTTCGGAAAACGTCCTGATCAATGCAGGCGATTCTCCTTTTCTGAGCTTTCTGCTGTCAGACACTCCGGAGAGCAGGAATTACCGTCATGCCATCCAGCAGCTTCTTCGCAGCGATCGGAAAAACCGTCTTCTGCGCGCCCGGTCTCAGGAGTTGCATCAGGAATCCCTGAAGAAAACACATATCATCCAGGATCTGCGTGTTTCACTTCGCATGCTGTCCAACCGCAAGACCACTGCTCTTGCAGACACACAGCTACACGAGCCTGCAGCAGAGAACGTCTTACAGCCGACAGTATCCTCTATCGAACATGCCCCCGTCACGCCGTCCCCCCTCTGGCTTCGCGCAGGCCGTCGCCTGAAGCGTTCCCTTCTTCCCCGCCCTGCGCCTGTCGACATTCCAAATCAGGATTCCGCCGCGAGCGAAGACACAACATCTTCTCCAGAGGCGCCCTTTTCCGTCTCCCGCATCCTGTTCATTGCCGGCGAACCGGACACGCCCGGCGTTCTCTATCGATGCGAGCGAAATGCAGCCGCAGCCCGCGATGCAGGCTTCGATGCCAGAGTCCTGCCCTGTGCCTCAGTCGGCTACGACGACATCCACTGGGCGGACGTCATGGTATTCTGGCGCGTTGAATATAGCGGTCATGTCAGTACGATTTTCGATCTCGCCAGATCTGAAAACGTCGTGACTATCTTTGACGCCGACGATATCGTCTTCGTACCGCATTACGCACGCGTGGACCTGATTGATGGCATCCGCTCCATCGGCGCCACGGAAGAACAGATTGAGCGCTGCTTCTCGGACATGCGCCGCACCTTTCTGCGCTGCGATCAGGGGTCAACCACGACGGCAGAGCTGGTCTTTGCCATGCACAGCCTGCGCCCCGTGGTTCATCTACTGCCCAATATCTACGATATGGCCTCGCTGAAACGGGCCCGAATGGCGCTGCGCATGCGCGGGGAACCGGGACGTGTCAATGCCGGAGATGGGCTGGTCCGCATCGGCTACGCCGCAGGCTCGCGAACCCATCAGCGGGATTTCGCTCCCATATGCCCGACCATCGCAGATATCCTGCATCAACGCCCACAGGCCCGGCTTGTGCTGTTTCGCGAGCCCCAAACGCATCGTCCCATTCTGCTCGTGGAAGAATTTCCCAGCCTGATCCCCGTGCAGGACCAAATCGAATGGCGTGACATGGTGCCGCTCGCAGAACTTCAGGACGAGTTTGCGCGGTTCGACATCTCCATCGCACCACTGGAAACAGGGAATGTCTTCTGCGAGGCCAAGAGCGAGATCAAGTTCTTCGAGGCCGCCCTGTCCGGTGCAGCGACAGTCGCTTCCCCTACAGGCCCATTCCGGCGCGTCATCCGTCACGGAGAAACCGGCTTTCTCGCCGAGAGCCCTTCCGAATGGCACGACGCCCTGATCGAACTGATCGACAACCCCGAGCGACGCATCCAGATGGCACGGGATGCCTATCATTCCATTCTCTGGCCCTTTGGCCCACAGGCTCAGGCCCAGCGCATGAAGCTCGCACTTTCTTCCCTGAATGGAGACGACGCAGCGGCCCTCGCTGCCGAGACACGCCTGGCCCGAGATCGTCTGGCCCCACCGGAACTGCCCGTCATCCCTGCCAGCCGGACCATTTTCCATCATGACGCTTTGGGGACAGCGCCAGTCACGGTCGTCATCACATCCTATAATTACGAAGCGCACCTTCTGGACGCATTGGAATCCGTCGCGTCGCAGACCCTGCCCATGCTGGATCTGATTGTCGTGGACGATGGATCTTCCGACGGTTCGCTCGCTCTGGCCACAACATGGATGGAACGCCACCGCGAGCGCTTCAATCGCCTGATCCTGCGCCAGTCCCTCACAAACGCCGGATTGGGCGGCGCGCGAAACATCGGAATGGATGCAGGCGAGACGGTCCATGTCATGCAGCTCGATGCCGACAATATCCTGCGCCCCGAAGCCTGCGAAACACTTCTGGAGTCTATGAATGACGGTACGGCCTATGCCTATCCGCTCATCGCCTGTTTCAACGAAAACGGCCCGGTCCTGATGGACATGACTGCTGACACCCACCACCAGCCGGGCACCCCGAAACTTCTGGGAGACTTGCCCTTCAACCCGCTATCCCTCGTTTCCGGCAACCGCATCGACGCGATGGCCATGGTCACGAAATGGGCCTGGGCCGCAGTCGGAGGCTACTATGTTTCACGTGAAGCAATGGGCTGGGAGGATTTCGATCTGTGGTGCTCCATGGCGGAACGCGGCCTGCCCGGCCATCACGTCCCGAAAATTCTGGCCGATTACCGCCAGCACGAAACATCCATGACAAACGCCTCGACTGAAAAAGACGCCCACAAGGCCCGTGTCGTGGCTTTCGTTCAGGGCCGCCATCCGTGGATCCGCCTCAGCGCCGAACAGGCAAAGCCCCGGAAAAACTAGGCTCAGGACTCATTCTTTGAGGTAGAAGATGACGCTTGCTGCGATGTGGATTGCGGACATGAATGTATGAGCGCAGCGGTCATATCGGGTCGCAACACGTCGCCAGT
>NZ_JABCQO010000025.1 GCF_015244675.1 Gluconobacter cerevisiae
CAGACAAGTGTCTCGGGGGCATGCCTCCGAGACACTTGTCATCCAATCAACCCAAAGCCATAAAAAACGAGAACTCTCCTTTTGAGTGGATACAAAAAGGGGGGCACGTCAATCCGCACCTAGAGCGTTCTAAAAAACTCTAGGTTTCACGCGTATGGTAAAAACTAACGCATGATTTCAAACCTTCAGCCTAAAACGAGGGTCTCAGTGCCTGCTTGTTCGAATAACGGTTGAGATAAAACCCGAACACAACAAATGCTAATAAACAGCACTAACCATCTCTGACATGCGATGGCCGGGAAGACGGCGCTCCGGGTGAGGAAAGCTGCTCCGAATGCCCGTTGAGTGATATTTTGGCTCCATCGAGCCGAATAAAATACCTCTTTAAAAGCAAATTGAACCGTATATTATGCTCTCACCCGAGACATTTTGCATTATCTACAGGAAATTACACATTTAGCACGGTGTGTGGATTTTCCTTTAACACGCACTAGTTCGCGCTTTAGTGGCTTGATCTCGGTATACTTCGCTCCCTTGCCAGAAGGAGTCTTCGCGAACTTGCGTTTCCGTTTACAAGACCAGTACTGTCACATCCCAAAACGGCTTAGAGACCTCGCAGACTGGCTAGCCTCCGCCTGCAGAATCTTTGCGACAACATCTGGCGAGACTCGTCATGCGTCACTATCAGAATCCGATCCGTAATCCACTGTCATTTTGTTATTCCGTGCCAATGTGATGCGTGTCGTTCCCATACTTGCGGGTGTATCCCCCATTTGGGCACTCTTCGAAAGCCATTGCGGGCCGGGACCGGGCCCCGTTCCAACAGGATCAGGCGCATCCGGATGAACGTGTGGATAACAATTCGCGCAGGGCCTTTTGATACCAACGGGATCGGTACCGCCAGCCTCCAGAATACGTCTCTCTGCATGTAGGCCATCTCTGGCAGTGGAAACCGAGTCTGTTGGAATGATCTGCATGTGTCCAATACCGGAGGCTTCGATACGTATAGGATCTGCAAATTTTTTGATGTGACGATCCTTTCTAACGGACTGATCGGCAAGTTCTGCTGAAGATGGAAACTCTTTAGCAATATTCTCGGAAAATTTGCTCACTGTCGTATGGATCTGAGATTTTTTGTCCGTATCGGAAAATATATTTTTTAGAGCTTTATTGCCTTGATTAGTATTTGTAGAAATCAGGATATCTCCGTCTTTATATCCTGCCTGTACTTCTTGATAGCCTTTTATATTTCTCACATCGAGTGATTTCTGTGTTGCAGTTGCAAGATGCCTTAATGTCTGTTCCGCTCTTAAAGCATCAAATGAACGGCTTTCACGACTAGTACATTCTTTGCCGATCTGTTCCAGTTTGGATTGACCAGATTTAAACTCTACCGGCTTCGGTACCGTGAAGACTTTTTCACTCTGATTGGCGCCGTATGTGATCCTGCACGCCCCTCCTTCAGATGCGTGCTTTTTAGCATTGCTACGTTTTGCAGAGGAAACTGCCTCATCTGACATAGCCTCCTCAAAATTACGCTTGTGCGAAATGGAGGAATCTTCCTGTATAGGCAGTTCGTTCTGGGAAAAATGGCTGGATAGTGATAAAATATTATGCATCGGAGGCAATCTTTCCCAGAAGACGGTAACAGCTTCGATCCGTATTGTATTTTCCTTACCTAGACCTGACGCTTTGTCTGGGAAGCGCCCTGTTCAGAAAGAACTATTGATAAATGCGGGACTGCCCCTCGTAGATGTGGCAGGAAGAGGCATTGTTGATTAGGCTCAGGACCCATTGATATGAGTGACTGGATGTGATTCAGGCTCCTTGAGGAGACTGGAGATGAGCGACCTGTTTTGGCTGACGGATGAACAGATGGATCGTCTGCGGCCCTTTTTCCCAAAGAGCCACGGTAGACCGCGTGTTGATGACCGTCGCGTGTTGAGCGGGATTATTTTTGTGAACCGCAATGGTATGCGCTGGCGTGATGCGCCCCGGGAGTACGGTCCACACCAGACGCTCTACAACCGCTGGAAGCGTTGGGGCGACATGGGTATTTTTATGCGGATGATGGATGGCTTATCTGCTGCAAGTGTCGAGCCCCGGACCATCATGATTGATGCGACGTATCTCAAGGCGCACCGCACGGCTTCGAGCCTGCGGCTAAAAAAAGGGATCCAGGCCGCCTGATCGGTCGCATCAAAGGCGGTATGAATACCAAGCTGCATGCGATCACGGATCAGAACGGACGACCGCTGAGCTTCTTCATGACGGCGAGACAGATCAGCGATTATACCGGTGCCGCTGCTTTGTTGGACAGTCTTCCTATGGCACAGTGGATGCTGGCGGACCGGGATTATTATGATGCTGACTGGTTTCGGGATGCCTTAGAGGAAAAAGGGATCAGACCCTGCATTCCGGGGCGAAGATCCCGCGGAAAACCAGTCAAATACGACAAGAGAAAATACAAACGTCGCAACCGCATCGAAATCATGTTCGGAAGGCTCAAGGACTGGCGGAGGGTCGCAACCCGCTATGACAGATGCCCAAATATCTTCTTCTCAGCCATCTGCCTCGCCGCAAGCGTCACCTTCTGGCTATGAGTCCTGAGCCTAGGACGGTCGGATCTCATATCCGCAATCCAATACCGGCAAATCTGTCATCCGATCCCCAGCCGAGCATGTTTCTGCCGCTCAGAAACCACAAACAGGGCTGTTCATCCTAACTATGGGCACTCTCTGTACGCACACGGAGATCGGGCGCTGCCAATATCATTTACTTGGAAGGCCAGAGTATAGCGCTTCTCGCTTCACTCCCAATACAGAAAAGAGATCACCGCAAAGAACCATCGATTCCGTTCGTTGAACCTAAAATCACCACACCTCAGAGTTATTGAATGCTTCCTCAATCCCTCCAGATATACCACTTTGAAAAGCCATAAATATCGTGGACCAGTTCAATGATTTCCTTTAAAATTCATTAATAATATCTTCTAGGAAAGATTAAAAATTGAACACTGAAGTAAGAAATATCGCGTTCTATTTGCCACAGTTTCATCAGATCCCAGAAAACGACGCGTGGTGGGGCGAAGGTTTTACCGAATGGACAAACGTCCGAAAAGCAAAGCCACTTTTCAAAAATCATGTCCAACCGATCGTTCCAGGGGAGTTAGGCTATTACAATCTACTGGACGAAAACGTCTATGCCGCGCAGGCACACATGGCGCAGAGCCACGGCATAGAAGGCTTTTGCTATTGGCATTATTGGTTCGGCAACGGCAAACGCATTCTCGAGAAACCATTCAACAAAATTTTGGAAACGCAAAAACCTGACTTCCCCTTCTGTCTATGCTGGGCCAACCAGTCTTGGACTGGTGTATGGCATGGAGCACCAGGTCATGTTCTCATGGAACAAACATATAATGGTGAGGAGGATATGCGGGCCCATTTCGCCTTTCTCTCAAAGGCCTTCCGGGACCCGCGCTATATTACGTTTGATGGACGGCCTGTTTTTCCAATCTATGGTGTCCATGAACTCCCCGATCCACCGTCTTATATTCAGGCGCTTCGTAACCTGGCTGTTGAACACGGCTTCCCCGGCCTTCACATCATTGGCATGGCCAATAGTAACCCTGAAAAACTTATCACCTGTTGTGATCAGGTCATGCCTTGCGGACCGGGAGATTACATAGACCAACGCCCGCTAGGATTATTGAGCCGCGTAATGCGTCGCCTAGCCTGCGCGCGTCAGGCAGATTGGCTTCCCGACGCATTAAGAAAAGCCATGAATGCACCGATCCACCATCCCTTCCGAGACGTTGTTGATCAGGCATTTAAAAACCTTCCGGCATCACCGGACTATATTCCCTGCGTAACCACAGGTTGGGACAACACGCCACGTTGCAAACGCCGTGGGATTGTCTTTGAAGGGTATTCTCCTGAATTATTAGGTGAATACGTGCGCAAAGCAGTATTGAGAAACAGAAAAGTCGGTGGTGATAATTTCATTTTCTTCAAAGCTTGGAACGAATGGGCTGAAGGTAATATTCTGGAACCCGACACACGCTTCGGACTAAAACCGCTTGAAGCTGTAGCCGCAGCACTAAATAGCTGATTTAATTTATCTTATATCTTATCTTCTTGGTGTTCAGATAATAGCCATTATCTGAACACCAAGAAGGTTACACATATTGATCGTATCTGAGGTGTTGAATGTAGATAATTTAAGGATAAATTCTTCATAAGAAAAATTTCCACCTGAATTAAGCATATAATAGATTAAATCAGAGGATGAATAATTTTTTTTCCCAAAAAATGTAAATTCCCCAACTTTCTCTGCTATAGAAAACATCTCCCATCCTGCTGCATGTTCTCTCGAAAACTCTACAGATCCACCTTGATTTTCAGGAATAGCTGTCAAATATTTTCCAGTTTTTTGTGATTTTATGTATATGCGATCACCAGAATATTCAAAATCAAATTCATAACAATAACTGGTCTGAGCAGATAGATTGATATGAAATCTTATGTTTGATGAATACACAAACGGACTTCTAAAAATTAATATTTTATTGCTATCCTGAAGAATAGCCACCATTATTTTTTCATACCCTTCTCCCTGCACCAAATGACCATCAATATTATTGATAGATAAATAGGAGCCGTGAGAGCTTTTCAAATAAAAGATATCTATATTTTCTGGTTTAATTGATGAATTTAGTAAATCATCAGAATAATTTCCGTTTATAAGGAATGTTTTCAGGGAAAATTTGAATATATTCCTTTGAATATTTTTATATACATCATTAGCCAAGTTAATTTGCATCTGGTCCTGAGGATCATAAACATCATTACGATCAAAATGTGACCAGTAAACCGTGCTATTTGATAAATCAGATCCTAGCCGTCTTTTAATGCGTCCAATATAATGTTCCATGGACCTGCAGATATAGTGGTTAACACGTGCACCTTCCCACACGATATCTTTTGTTGCGCCGGACCGCCATTGCACCGGACGCCCTAAAGAGTCTGCATAATTTCCATAATGTAGATTATATTTGTGAGGATTTTCATATGAAAAGTTAACGGCTTCGGGCCTCACAAAGCTTTTAACAAGTGTATTGTCGTCAAGATCGGCAGTTGACCTATAATTAAACGCTTGATAGGTCGGAACTTTATCTTTTAATACCCGACTTGAGCTTCCATATATACACCAACTTAACGCAATTGCCGTATCATTTTCGGTAAATTTCTCTAAAAAATCATTGATATTATTGGATCCCTCGATGCTGATATATTCATCTCCATCGAGCATAGCGATCCATTCATAATGGCCGGAAGCTCGCTGGATAGCATCGAAATAACTGTCTCTCTGTCTATAATAAAAATTTCCCTCTTTCATAGAGGTTCTAAAAACTTCAACATTATAAATATCTTCACAAGACTTTGCTATTTCGTAAGTTCCGTCAGTTGAATGATCATCATACACAAATATTTTTTTGAATCCTAAAGATATGTGCCATGATAACCATGCCATAATGTCGTGAGCTTCATCTTTAACAAATATTACTATTGCAGATTTTTCTTTTTGCACGACGGAGGCCTTGTTACTGTTGCTGCTAAAAATATAATTCTGACAGATTACATTTTTGCCCGAGATTAGTAAAATCTTTCGAACATCTGTGGGAGGGAAAGTTTTTACATACCGTTCCAGCTGTTTTTCACATCCAAAAGACGCTGCCCCCAAAACTGTTATGAGTGTCGAGCGCTGTCAACGCGATAGCATGAGGTATTGCAGCTTCGTAATTCCACGAAACGTCCTTTTAAAAGGTACGCATCGCGAAGTCTTTGAAAAATCGTTTTATTCTGATCAACCTAGAGCCAAATATCAGAATTCAGATATTTATTTTAATTTCAGAAAATAAATTAAAATAAGCTCCCTGTTTTCTGAGAGCTTATTTTTGGAAAATATTTTACTAAACCTTACCAACCCCAACCTGGACCAAAACCATAATCTGGACCGAAATCACCTCCCCAAGGACCCCAGTCTCCCCAATTCCATTGGGCATCCTGATAATCTTCAGCCGTCATTTGTTGTTCGTTGGCGAGGCTCTGCTGCTGCTGATACGCTAAATAGCGACCGTAAGCAGCCTGATTTCCAACGTAGAGGCAACCGCAGACTGTTGGGTCAGCATAGACATAGGTTACTGTGTTTCCGTGTACCCGACGGATAAAGTGATGCGACGGGAGTTTTTTCAACATGGCAATTTGTTGGGGTGTGGATGCAGGCTTCAATTGAAACCCTGCTGCTGCCAGATGGTCGTCTTTTTGGCTGACCATTTGCTGAGGAGATTCACAGGCTGACAACGCAGCCACACAAAACAATGAGGCTAAAACGGTTTTTTTCATTATTAAATCTCCATAAAATATAGAATGAATTTCTGTACCCGTTGCCATGCAAACCTTGAGATTGCGGCACAGATGTTTATGTAAAATGTGCTTTAAAGTTCCCTTATTCGATCAAATTTTGCAAAAATATCTCAGAAAATACACTTTTTGCTTCTTTTTCCGCCTTTTCCTTCTTTTAAATGGTTATTTTGCGCGAACTCAAAATAACCCTCTCATATTTCTCCAACAGCCCTGTGTTGCTGCACCTTATTCCTCAACACTCTTGGATGACGTCAGGCCAGACATCATCGGCATGTAGGTTTGCAGGGACTTCCAGACTATCGACTTCGTGTCCTGATCTGGTTTTGGAGCTGAAGTAACGTGGCTGATAGCGCCAACACTCCCCCAAGGATGACGATACCTGTCCAGCCACATGGCAACCATGCCCACATCGCCATCGCCGAACCACCTGAGCCTCCTAGAAACATCGTCCCCATGAAGATCGTGTTCAGCCGAGCCCGCGCCTGCGGACGTAGCGCATAAACAACATGCTGGTTGGAGATGAGAGAACTCTGGATCGCAAAATCCAGTACGATAACGCCAGCGATTAATCCAGCCAGCGAGGTCCACAACCCGAAGATAACCCATGACACAAGCGTCAATGCCGCACCCAGAATGATGATCCGGTGTGGACCGTGCCGATCCGCGATCCGCCCCGAGAGAGGAGCCGCGAGAATTCCGACTGCTCCGACAATACCGAACAGCCCAGCGGCATCCGCGCCGAGACCGAAGCGGGGTTCTTGTAAACGAAGGGCAAGCGTCGTCCAGAATACGCTGAATGCCGCAAACAGAAAGCCCTGTGTGAGAGCAGCGAGACGCAGTTCGGGGAATTCCTTCCACAGACTGCCGAGGGATACCAGCAACTGCCCATAATGCAGGCGAGTATCGGAAGGCCTGCTCCTCGGCAGAAGCCAGGCCATTAGCACTCCTGCACCAAGAGCAATCGGTACGGCCAGCCAGAACATGTCGCGCCAGCCAGCATATGTAGCGACCACTCCTGCCAAAGTGCGGCTCAGCAGAATGCCGCTCAAAAGCCCTGCCATTACGATACCAATCGTATGACCACGACGTTCAGGAGAAGACAAATGCGCGGCAAACGGGACAATCTGCTGTGCCACAGTCGCCATAGCCCCTACGATAAGAGAGGCGATGAGCAGCACGGCCGCGCTAGGCGCCAATGCCGCTCCTGCGAGTGCGAGAGCCAACAGTATGAACTGACACACGATCAGCCGCCTGCGTTCCAGAAGATCCCCTATTGGAACAAGAAGGAAGAGCCCTGCAGCATAACCAAGCTGGGTAACGGTCGGGATGAGGCCTGTGAGCGGGTCTGGCAGGTTATTCCGCATGATGCCCAGCATGGGCTGATTGTAATAGATGTTAGCGACCGCAACTCCGGCTGCAACAGCCATTCCCAGCGTCAGAAACCCGGATAGAGATGCTTCCGGACCGTGACTCGCTCCGGAAGCGC
Organism: Gluconobacter cerevisiae; assembly: GCF_015244675.1. Classification (GTDB taxonomy): domain Bacteria; phylum Pseudomonadota; class Alphaproteobacteria; order Acetobacterales; family Acetobacteraceae; genus Gluconobacter; species Gluconobacter cerevisiae. The sequence goes on from NZ_JABCQO010000025.1 coordinate 7,915, forward strand.
GGTATGAGGGATTCTGAAGGGAGGGTTCATCCATGAAGTAAGGCCTTATTCGATTGTCGGCTGAGATGGGAGCGCTGGCTGTTCATTCTCTTCAGTGCTGAATGTCGGATAGTCCGTATAGCCGTGAAAATCACCGCCATAGAAGGTAGAGCGGTCATATCGGTTCAATGGCCAGTGATTCCGTAACCGCAGGACCAGATCCGGATTGGCGATAAAGGCGCGTCCGAATGCAATCAGGTCTGCATCCCCGGATTCCAAGAGTCTTTCGGCGCTTTCACCCGTGAAACCACCTGCGGCGATGATGGTCCGGGAGAAGAGCGGACGCAGGACAGACACATCGACCGGGTCGGGTTCTGCATCCATACCGATCCGTGGTTGAACAATGTGCAGATAGGCAACCTCCATAGTCTCCAGCATTGCGGCGACATAGCTGAATGTGGCGTGCCTGTTACTGTCGGACATTGATCCATAAGATCCACTTGGTGTGAGGCGCACGCCGACGCGATCAGCGCCCCATACGTCAATAGCTGCCTGAGTGATTTCCCGAAGAAAGCGGGCGCGATTTTCGATCGGGCCGCCATAAGCGTCGGTGCGCTTGTTTGTACCGTCCTGCAAAAACTGGTCGGGCAGATAGCCGTTGGCACCGTGGATTTCCACACCGTCAAATCCTGCCTGAAGGGCTCGTGCCGCGGCTTGACGGTAGGCGTCGATCAATGGCGGAATTTCATCAAGTTCCAGAGCACGGGGCGTGTCATAGGGGACTGTGCCATTGAGCGTCCATGCCGTGCCGTCTGCCCTGATGGCGGATGGAGCAAGAGGGGCTGCGCCACCGGGCTGAAGAATACGCGTGGACTGTCGCCCGACATGCCAAAGTTGCAGGAACATGCGGCCCCCTTTGGCGTGGACTGCATCCGTGATGCGTCTCCAGCCGGAGATCTGTGCGTCATCGTAAATTCCAGCGGCGCGTTCAAAACCATATCCCGTCAGTGCAACCGGAGAGGCTTCAGAAACGAGCAGACCGCCCGGCGTGGCGCGCTGGGTGTAGTATTCGAGCATCAGGTCGTTGGGCAAATTGCCGATGCTGGAGCGCATTCTGGTCAGGGGCGCCATGACGATGCGGTGCTCGAGCCGCATGGCGCCTACGAATTTCGGGGAAAAGAGAAGATCGGCCATGGGAAACAATCCTGTGTGAAACGCGCCATCCGTGGCGTGCCTCAGAGGATGAAGATTTCCGTATTGGATTGGCAGCCGTCATTTCAGTATAGAGAGAATTCCATAATGGAATAATAAAATGGATCGTTTTCAAGCCATGACCGTCTTCGTACGGGTCGTTGAAAGTGGCTCTTTTTCTGCGGCGGCGCGGCTGATGCATCTTGGGCAGCCGGCGGTCTCGAAGGCCGTTGCCCAGCTTGAGCGTCAGTTGGGCGTGCAGCTTCTGCTCCGCTCTGCGCATGGTCTGACACCAACGGATGCCGGACAGCGATATTTCGAACGCGTAGCCCGGATCGTATCCGATGCAGAGGAGGCCGATGCCGCTGCGCGCGACAGTACTTTCAGTCTGCAAGGTCGGCTCCGGGTAGCGATTCCCACAACCTTCGGCCGGATTCAGATCGTGCCTCGTCTTGGAGAATTTCTGAAGAAACATCCGCGACTGCAGATGGATATCGAACTCGATGACCGGCGTGTGGACCTGATGGCGGAAGGAATTGATGTTGCCATTCGTGTCGGGCCTCTGAACGACAGTACGATGATCGCTAAACGCCTCGGGAGCGGAAAGCGATCTGTCATCGCAACGCCCCGCTATCTGGGCACCTCCCTGCCCCTTGAAACTCCTGAAGACCTCACCTTGCATCAGGCTGTCACCTATGCGCGGGACAATGGTGTCAGATACAAATTCCGCCAACAGGAAAGAGAAATGAGCGCAGTCCTGAGTCCGCGCTTGAACCTGAGCGCCGCTGAAGGAATCCGCGCCGCTGTGCTTGCCGATCTGGGCCTGACCATCGCCGCAGACTTGATGTTCCAGTCCGAACTGGAGCGTGGAACGGTGGTACGATGTCTGGCGGACTGGTCCCTGCCACCTGTCGATCTATGGGTTGTCTATCCTTCTGGCAGACTCACGAACGCCAAGGCGCGCGCCTTTTCGGATTTCGTTGCCGGAGTGGTCGGAGAACTGGAAACAGTATCGCGTTCGATGTGCTAGGCTCAGGACCTATTAATTTATTGAACTGAGCGAGAGGTTGTGATTCACAGGCTTACCGATGGAGGGTAGGCCTGTGAGTGAGGTATTTTTGTTGTCTGAGCGCCAGA
>NZ_JABCQO010000026.1 GCF_015244675.1 Gluconobacter cerevisiae
CTGGCGACGTGTTGCGACCCGATATGACCGCTGCGCTCATACATTCATGTCCGCAATCCACATCGCAGCAAGCGTCATCTTCTACCTCAAAGAATGAGTCCTGAGCCTAGAGAGGATGAACTGGAATGAGTGAAAACCTGACCCGTGAGGGACTGATCTGGAAAGTTGCTCGAGCTCTCGCTAATGCAGAAGACGTTTCGATCGACGGGAACGTGGCTTCTACAATTGGCCGCGGCAGGACGGATGCCAAGCCTAACATGATCCGCAAGATTATCCGCGAGGCTATCGAAATTGTGGACGGGAAGGCCGACGCTTCTGATGGACACAGCCCCTATATTGCCGGCGAGAACGACTTTCTCGAAGAATGATCTTTCATTCCCATTAGAGCTATCAGCGAGATCATTTTTAATGACTACCGAGGGGCCAATTATCACCTTGGTAGTCATTGAACATCTATCGGTGAACCCGATAGGGAATTTGAGAACTTCAAAATGTTCTGGATAATCAGACATGCACCGCCTCCTTCCGCTTGGCGCGGGTGGGGAGGGCTGCCGCAGCAATGCGCTCAACAACGTCAATACGCGGAGAAGTCGTGCCTCGCTTCCACCGCGTCCAAGTGCTGACCGCAACTCCGGCGCTGGTGCAAACATCTCTCATCGACCTACCGGAGGACTTCGCAGCAGCTTCGATTTCCGTGGGGGTGGGTATTTTGGCCATGCGTGATCATATGCGCAATAATGCGCAACCCACAAGCGCAAAAGTGCGCAGGGACGTTTTTATCTTGATGTGCGAAAATGCGCATATGATTAATGAGCCGACCATTCCTGATGTGCGTGAAAAGCAGCGCGCTTGGATCAATCAGATCCGTGACAGGTTTGATGAGACCTATGCAGGAATTGCGCGGAAGAGCGGTATGGCCCCCTCAACTGTCGTTCGCTTTATGAATGACCAGACCGCCACCCATAGTCTATCTGCCAAGACCGAAGCCAAAATAGCTGCAGCCTTCAATGTGGAGTCCGCTGCTAAACCTGCGCTTGAGCCAATTTCAGATTTCAATCGAGTGGCTATAATCGGGTCAGTACAGGCTGGCGTGTTTCGCCACAGTTTTTCTCAAGACTATTCATCTGAATATGTCTCGATAGCGCCCGATCACCGTTACCCCAACTTGCCACGGGTTGCTTTTCGGGTCCGGGGAGATTCAATGAATCTTCTATATCCCGAAGGCACAATCGTGATTGCCGTAAGAATTGGCGACTTAGCGAGGGTGCCAAAGACTGGAGAAAAGGTGATAGTCATTCGTCGCACCAATGGCGATGAAGAGGCGACGATCAAGGAAATCGAGGTGCTGGAAGATGGACGGGTGGCGCTCTGGCCTCGCAGCAGCAACCCAGAGTTCTCAGCCGCAATCACACTTCCGTCGATGGATGGGTTGCTCGATTTGCCAGATGACGGATGCCAGCTTGAGTATTGCATTGAAGGTTTGATCATTCAGAGCATTCGACCAGAATGACGCGCAACGCACAGAAAAACCATACTCTTTTGAGTTTAAAGTCCGTTATAAAATCGCCAAATAAGTAAAGAGAAAACTAATTGAAGCGCCATTATTTCCCATTGATAGACGTTCTTCGCGGATTCGCCGCGATTAGTGTTGTCGTATATCATATTATAAATCACTTTAAATGGAATTCTTATCCTATATCCGGTCCGCTTGTATGGTTTCGCATCGGATGGATGGGTGTTGACCTATTCTTTGTTATTTCTGGATTTGTTATAGCAATCTCAACTATGAGAACCTATGATGGGAGTTTGAACTACTTACAATTCTGCAAGAGTTTTATTAGGCATCGTTTTGCAAGAATTGTGCCTTTATATTATCTCACATGCTTTATATTCATTATTTTTGTCGAGCCTGCGATTCTATTTTCTGGTGATTTATATCATCTTTTGGGAACGCACCTATTTTTTATCCATAACTGGTTTGTTTCGGATCAGGGGGCCATTAACGGCGTTAATTGGTCTTTGGGTGCGGAGATGCAGTTTTATTTTTTGATGATGCTAGTAGCACCATGGCTTGCTCGGGCGCCGTGGTGGCTGATTACTATGCTGTCCATAGCAGTTTCGTGGGGGTGGCGTGCAGTAGTATTCCACTATTCTACCGCTAATGGCGCCCCGAATGTGTTTCATGAATTCGTTTACACCACGCAAATGCCTGGGATGCTCGATGAGTTTGGGATGGGTATCATCGCTGCTAAATTTGTTATGAGCGATGTCGGTAAAAAATTAATGGAAAATCGATTTTTTTCATATGTATTTTTGCCGATTTTTACGATTGGATCTGTTCTCATCACAAAGCATGTGTACTGGAAGGAGGCGGATTACTGGCAATGTGCGCCAATGGTCATTTGCTTTCATACTTTCCTCGCAATAACTTGCATGTTGGTGGTTCTGCTGTTTTGCTGCCTTGGGCGTAGTCAGGCTTTGTGTAAAGCTCTGCGCCCCCTCGCTTATCTGGGAACGATCTCATACGGAATTTACCTATGGCATCTGTCAGTAATCCTGTCCTTGCACCGACTTGACTGGCTTACCGGGCAGCGTTGCATATGGATTGTTCTTGTCGCATCAATTATTTTGGCCACGCTCTCTTGGCACTTTTTTGAGAAGCCAATTTATCAACGATTCACGCGCAAGTCCCCCTCCCAGGGAACTGGTTCTTGATAATATTCGGATCAGCGGCCGGGTCGTTGGGAAGTGGACTTGGAAGTGAGGGACACCCTTGCAATCAACAAGGGCGCCTTGATTTTATAGTCCTTCGCCCGTGTCATCTCGCTGGTCATAATCCATCGGGAGCATTGGAGTCATATCATACCTTGGATAATGTTCATTTAAAGTATTTATGAATTGTGGCCAGTCTCGGCTGATTTTCATCAATGCGGTAACTGCGCCAAGGTGCTCCTTAAGTTTCGGATAACCAAGATTACTTGTAAGACTTTGAAAATATTTTGCAGTTGGTCTGCCTTGGTCTGTACGAGGCGTAACTCTTTTAAGCTCTTCTAAAATCCCTGGAGCAATTCTTTTGTAGACGATATCATTCGTCAATACGCCGAAATACTGTGGCCTCCTGACATTGCCTGACGAAAATTCTAGCCCGCGAAGCCGGAACATCTGTTCATAAAAATCGGCAGAAAAGGTGGGCACCCATGCCGAAAGCTCTTTAGCTATGAACTTCTCAAGAATGTCGGCTAGTGCGGTCTTTTCTCTGTCTCTTTGATAACCCGTAGCCTCGTCGACTAATGCGATAATACCGACCCGAGCAAAACCGCGTACAAGGATCTCACATTTTTGAGCGATACCCTGCTGCTGCTTTTGAAGATCTCCTTTGAGGCGCGCAGAAAGGACAGCCTCGCACAGGTCGTGGAGCAGTTCTGCTTCAAACCCTAATGCTCGAAAACCATCAGGCGTCACAAACTCGATTGGCGTAGCGAATCTCTCGGCTATCTCATTGTTAATATGAGGATTAATCGACTTTCTAGACACGAAAAGCTCAAGTCGATTCATGCCTGCTATCATTGATCCGCCGCGAGCCATCCCCAGCGCGTCAGTGAAGCCACCTTGTGTCAAGACGCGGCGTCCATCCTCAAGCACAAAGCAGGGAATTTGCACATCGCCGATCACCAGCGGATGTTCAGTGGACCCGTGAGTTGCTTTCACAAGGCGCCGCTTTTCCCACCGCGCCTTAGCGGCTGCGGAGGCGATTTCCTTCCTCTTTTCTGGTCCGAGGGACTTGCTGCGGGCTAGGCCGCCGATAGCACGGGGGGAGATTTCTTTCTTCATTTCTGAAAATATGCTTGCTAACTGGCTATTTGCAAGCATTAAAAATTTATACTTGCAAAATCGTTCCCTGCTCCGGCCGGTTTTTTTTGCCCAAACCAAACCCCCGCGCCGGACAGGCTTTGAGTAATCGTCACCCGCCAATGGAGACGACCATGCCCTACGCTCGAACAGCCTGCGGTCAGCCACCAGCACCGCCGCCACACCCGCCCGGACCGCCACACCCTAATCCATACCCGTCACCGGGTGAGGGGCCACCTCCAATACAGGAACCACCCCAGCCAGTGAGCTGACAGAGACCCGGTGAAAGCCGGGTTTCTTTTCTACCAAGATATGCGCATTTTTGCGCTTGCTATATGCGCAATAGTGCGCATATAGTCTTCCCACACCGCACGAAGCGGCGAGGGAGAACCACAATGGCGAACCTGCCTGACAATTTCTCACAGAGTGCACGCGCCAACGCTGAGCCTTTGTTGAGCGACTTCGGATTTCCGCTTGTCCGAACCATCAATTTCGAGAAGTGGATCGCGCTGTATCCCGGTCCACTTGGGACGGTCCGTAAACTCCACGACACCCCACACTTTGCAATCTTCGAAGAACAGACGGGTCTCGGAATTTACGAGAAGATGGCAGATGGCCAACTCCGCAGAGGCCAGATTGCACGTCATAGCGACAGCGACGAGCGCGCCTTGGATTGGTGCAAAGATTGGGTCGAAAAATATGAGGCCGTGATGTGATGCCTGATATCAGCGTGCATGATCTGTCTATGGCTGCGGTCTTACTGCTGAAGGTTCAAGAAATCGCATATCGGATCAATGACGATCCGGGAGCGGCAGAAGAACTAAGGCGACTTTCATTTCAATGTGGGGAAGTAGCGCGAACGCTGAAACACCCTTTGCACCAGATCAACCTGCCCGTCGCCGCCTGAACGGCAAGTAAACCACAGGAATTTCTAAAATGCGTGAAACAGCAAACGCCCGAAATGTGTCCAAAGCATCAGTTCCTTATCTGGAAATGAAGCGTCGGCAGTTCCGTAAGGCGGCATGCGTGAGCCTGAATGCAGTGGGCCGGGCCGATATGGAAGGCGACCGGGCAGAGCATGACTTGCACTGGCAACGCTACCTCGACGCCGCGAACCTTGCGCTTGATACCGACCGGCAGATCAAGAACCAGACCATTGCGGGCCTGTCCCGGATCGTGGCGCGCGTCCTGCGCACGCCTCCTGTCATCGCAGGAAAGGCTTGAGACGATGAACGCAGTTACGACGACTGACCAGAATTCGAATGTGCAGGTATGGCGCTCAAGCACAGATGCCGCCTCAATGTGCAAAGAAATCGTGGTCAAGCGCACAATCAACCTTCAGGGGCGGCGATATGTTCCGGTTGAGGGATGGCAAGCAATCGCCATAGCCCATGGCTGTGTCGCATCTGCCGAAAATGTCCGTACCCTTGATGATGGGGTCAGCGCAGAAGGCGTCATCCGTCGTATGTCTGACGGAAAAGAAATTGCCCGCGCTGAGGGCTTTGTTGGCAAGGACGAACCAGTATGGTTCGGAGGCAAAACAAACAACGGCAAACTTCTCCCGAAACGGCCTGATTTCGCTATCCGCGCTATGGCCCAGACGCGTGCCGTGTCTCGTGCCTGCCGATCCGCATTCGCTCACGTTATCGTCTTGATGGATGTTGGGCTGGAGACGACGCCTTACGAGGAAATGGCTGGGGTCTTCGATGTAACGCCACAGCGGCAGCAAAGCCAGGAACCGCTGCCAGTAGACCATCTTGCCGTCATAAAGGCATGGGTGGCTCATGCGCAAAGCACGGCCAACATTCTTGCTGTTGAAGAAAAATGGAAAAAGCGCGTCGGCAAACTCAATGAGCAAGGCGCTCCCATCCCTCCGGATGTGCAGGAAGCTGCTGAAGATCTGATTGCAGACCGTTATGGCGTTCTGTTTGAACAAGAGCGCCAGCAGGCCGACGCCAACGCGGAAGTCACAGCTGAGGAGATGCCCGCATGAGCATCCTCTTCTTTGACACGGAGACGACTGGTTTTGCGAAGCCCGGACTTCCGACCGGTCATGAGGATCAGCCGCATTGCGTGCAGCTTGCAGCCATCCTGACGGACGATCAGGGGCATGAGGAAGCGTGCGTCAATATCATTATCCGCCCGGATGGCTGGACGGTTCCTGATGCAGCGGCAGCCGTTCACGGCATCACGACGGAGAAGGCCGCGCGCTACGGCATCCGGGAGCAAGTGGCCTCGGTCCTGTTCTACGACCTGACGTGCCGGGCTGATCTTCTGGTCGCGCACAACATCCAGTTCCACCGGCAGATCGTAGCGACCATGTACGCCCGCGCTAAGCGGCCTGAGTGGCGTCTTCCGGAAGTTCAGTTCTGCACGATGGAAGCCGCAGCACCGTTGGTGAGCCTCCCGCCGACGCCTCGCATGCGAGCGGCCGGAATCATTAAGCCCAAGGCGCCGAAGCTCGAAGAGTGCATCCAGCACTTCTACGGAGAAACGCTTGAAGGTGCGCATGATGCCCTGGTCGATGTCCGGGCCTGCGCTCGGATCTACTTTGAGATGAAGCGCAGGAGAGAGGCGGCATGACCCACCCCCGCGAGATCAACGAGGACCTGAGCGACGTGATTGCGCGCTCACTTCTCATGGAGCGGATCGAGCGTGCAGCGGCCCTGCCGTGCCTCTCAGACCTCCGACATGACGACAACGAAATCCGCCGCGAGTGCGGCTTGCTGAGTGCTGAGAAGTGGAGCGCGTGATGACCAAACTCTTCCGCTCGATCCAGTTCGCGGCTGGCTGCATCCGTGAACTATGGCACTGGCTCACGAACGATCATGACGACTTCAATCCCGACCGCGATGACATGGGGCACTACCGATGAGCCAGAATGAACAGAACAAGCCGGTGCGGAGCCGGGATGCGCAAGAGGATTCACTGGCCTATCACCTTGGAGGATTACAGGCTGCGGATAACTTCCGGCTGCTTGCACGAGCGATGATAGCAGAAGCCGAAGACCGAGGCGCGGCGGAACAGCGCCGGAAGGATGCTGATAAATGGGCGGCAACGCAGTTGCTGTCTGCATCCAAGATTATCGAGGACAAAAACGCCAACGTCGCCGTGCTGGAAGCACGGATTGCGGAGTTGGAGGCGGAACGGGACAGCCTGAGGGGTGCTTTGATCGAGTGCGGGCTGAATGCAAGTGCCCTCTTAGGCTCAGGACTCATTCTTTGAGGTAGAAGATGACGCTTGCTGCGATGTGGATTGCGGACATGAATGTATGAGCGCAGCGGTCATATCGGGTCGCAACACGTCGCCAGTC
>NZ_JABCQO010000027.1:0-2500 GCF_015244675.1 Gluconobacter cerevisiae
TGGTTGCGGGGGTAGGATTTGAACCTACGGCCTTCAGGTTATGAGCCTGACGAGCTACCGGGCTGCTCCACCCCGCGGTGGTGTGAATGATGTTGGTTTTTTGGGTTATGTGAGTGGGCTGGGGGACCTGGCGGCGACCGACTTTTCCGCACCTTAAGGTGCAGTATCATAGGCGCTGAGGGATTTCACGGCCGAGTTCGGGATGGGATCGGGTGTAGGGCCCTCGCAATGGCCACCAGGTCTTCCAGCCCACCCTGTCTTTTGAGAGAGGGTGGAGGTTGGTGCGGTGTGAAGAGAGTGTGGCTGATTTCTGTGCATGTGTTTTGATGTGAGAAGTATGAGCGATTAGGACCGGTTAGCTGCATGCATTACTGCACTTTCACACCCGGCCTATCAACGTGATGGTCTTTCACGGCTCTATGAGACCTAGTTTTGAGGTGGGTTTCCCGCTTAGATGCTTTCAGCGGTTATCCCGTCCATACTTAGCTACCCGGCTGTGCCACTGGCGTGACAACCGGTGCACCAGAGGTATGTTCATCCCGGTCCTCTCGTACTAGGGACAAATCCTCTCAAGTCTCTTACACCCACGGCAGATAGGGACCGAACTGTCTCACGACGTTCTAAACCCAGCTCACGTACCACTTTAATCGGCGAACAGCCGAACCCTTGGGACCTGCTCCAGCCCCAGGATGTGATGAGCCGACATCGAGGTGCCAAACCTCCCCGTCGATGTGGACTCTTGGGGGAGATCAGCCTGTTATCCCTAGAGTACCTTTTATCCGTTGAGCGATGGCCCGTCCACGTGGGACCACCGGATCACTATGGCCGACTTTCGTCTCTGATCGAGCTGTCACTCTCACAGTCAGGCGGGCTTATGCCATTGCACTCGACAGCCGGTTTCCGACCGGCCTGAGCCCACCATCGCGCGCCTCCGTTACACTTTGGGAGGCGACCGCCCCAGTCAAACTGCCCACCATGCAGGGTCCCGGACCAGGCTTACTGGTCTCGGTTAGACATCAGAAAAATTCAGGGTCGTATTTCAAGGATGGCTCCACCTGAGCTGGCGCCCGGGCTTCAAAGCCTCCGACCTATCCTACACAGAATGTCTCTGATGCCACTGCAAAGCTGCAGTAAAGGTTCATAGGGTCTTTCCGTCTGACCGCGGGTACCCCGCATCTTCACGGGGAATTCAATTTCGCTGAGTCGATGCTGGAGACAGTGGGGAAGTCGTTACGCCATTCGTGCAGGTCGGAACTTACCCGACAAGGAATTTCGCTACCTTAGGACCGTTATAGTTACGGCCGCCGTTTACCGGGGCTTCAATTCAGTGCTTGCACACCTCCTCTTAACCTTCCGGCACCGGGCAGGCGTCAGGCCCTATACGTCATCTCACGATTTCGCAGAGCCCTGTGTTTTTACTAAACAGTCGCTACCCCCTGGTCTGTGCCACCCGTCCATGGTTGCCCACGAGCGGGTCTCGTTTATCCCGAAGTTACACGAGCAATTTGCCTAGTTCCTTCAGCATCGTTCTCTCAAGCGCCTTGGTATTCTCTACCAGTCCACCTGTGTCGGTTTCGGGTACGGTCTATACGCCAGAGCTATTTCCTGGAATGATTGAAAAGCCTGTTCAATCCGTTAAGGACAGACAACATCTCTCATTCGTCACTTCTGGCAGGCCCAGTAATATTAAACTGGTTCCCATCGACTACGGCTCTCGCCCTCGCCTTAGGGGCCGGCTCACCCTGCGTGGATTAACCTTGCGCAGGAACCCTTGGACTTTCGGCGACAGTGTTTCTCGCACTGTTTGTCGCTACTCATGTCAGCATTCGCACTTCCGATATCTCCAGAGAGGGTCACCCCGTCTCCTTCGCAGACTTACGGAACGCTCCGCTACCGCGCATTCAAAGAATGCACCCACAGCTTCGGCACGTGGCTTGAGCCCCGTTACATTTTCGGCGCAGGGTTTCTAATAGACCAGTGAGCTATTACGCTTTCTTTAAAGGATGGCTGCTTCTAAGCCAACCTCCTGGTTGTTTTGGAATCCCCACATCCTTTCCCACTTAGCCACGATTTAGGGGCCTTAGCTGGTGGTCTGGGCTGTTTCCCTCTCGACAATGGACCTTAGCACCCACTGTCTGTCTGCCGGGCTATACTCCTGGGTATTCGGAGTTTGGTTAGGTTTGGTAAGGCTTTGGGCCCCCCTAGCCCATCCAGTGCTCTACCCCCCAGGGTAAACACCCGACGATCTACCTCAATAGATTTCGCGGAGAACCAGCTATCTCCGAGTTTGATTGGCCTTTCACCCCTAGCCACAGCTCATCCCCGACTTTTTCAACAGGCGTGGGTTCGGCCCTCCAGTGCGTGTTACCGCACCTTCAGCCTGGCCATGGCTAGATCACTCGGTTTCGGGTCTTCTGCCAGCAACTCATTCGCCCTATTCAGACTCGCTTTCGCTACGCCTACACCTAACGGCTTAAGCTCGCTGCAAACAGAAACTCGC
>NZ_JABCQO010000028.1 GCF_015244675.1 Gluconobacter cerevisiae
AAAAAACCCCTAGAGGGGAATATATCTGTCGTTGGGATAAAGACGGCGAGCTAAAGGTGGCAGACTTCCGAGAACATGAACTCGAAAAAGCCACCACACCCGCAAAAGTAGAAAACGAGCCTAAAACGCTGGATACTTTCCCAGCACCAGAGGGTCAAAACGCCAGCTTCCAACAGCGCGTCACTTCCTGAACCTCAGCACCAGCAGGACGACGCAAAGCGTCGCACTACGTGGCTCCCGCTCTGCGCTCGCTCCTGCTCTGAACGCTTTCCCATGTCATGAAGATGGGACTCTGCTTAAGGGGAGGGAGGTGTCTGGTCTTCCTCTTCTTCCTTCGCGTCAGTCTTTTCGCTTGTCTTGTCTGACCGTCCCGCCTTCACGTCAGACGCCAGCTTGTTCAAAACTGACACCGCAGACCTTTGAAGCCCCTTCGGTATCTCGACCCCAGACCCCGACAGCTTGCTAATCATGTCGATGAGCGAACCAGCATCAGCGACAGACACAGGCCCAGCCTCACGCTTTGCTATGTTCTTCCCACCGCTTCGGTCGTTCTTAATCTTCTCCCGAATGGCTTGCGTCACATAGTCGCCAATCGAGACCCCCGCTTTCTTGGCATGTGTTCCCGTAGCTGTCCGAACATCCCCAGGGACACCCCTGATTGACCAAGCCGGAAGCGTGTCAGCCTGTTCGCTCTTCTTGTCTGACATTTCTCTCATCCTGTCCCACACGTTTACACGTCAGTCATACACCGGAATATGTCCGACGATTCCGAAAAATTGTCTGACTTCTTCGCTTCTTTGTCGTCATTTCATGACGAGGCTCTGCCACCGAACAGGTCCGGCCTGTTCGCCTTCGGTTGATATCCTCAAAAATTCTATAAAGTCAGACACAAAAAAAGGCGGATAACCGCCAATTTTTAAACCTGAAAATCTTGAATTCTTTAAGCTTGTAGCTGTTTCCGCGTCAGCCTATCACCACGTTCAACACCCTGCACAGCATCAGAGAGAACCCTATAAATCGTCGCAGGATTCACATTGTACCGCCTCGCCAGGTCTTTCACCTGGACACCGTGAGCCACTGAATCAACAACGTCCTGACGTGCTAACCGCGATAGCTTCGGCTTACGTCCCTGATGCTCTCCACGCCTGCGACCGGCAGACATTCCAGCCACTACACGCTCCCGAATGGTCTCCCTTTCGAGTTCTCCGACCGCCCCTAAAATCGTGAGAAGAAAGCCACCGAGAGGCCCAGACGTATCAATACCGTCCTGAAGGCTTCGGATGCTTACACCCTTATTTTTGAGCAGTTCAGCCAGTTCCAGAAGATTCCTCGCAGACCTGCCGAGCCTGTCCAACTTCCACACCAGAACAACGTCACCAGGGCCGACAATATCAAGCAATTCCGTGAGGCCGGGACGGTTTGCAACCGTTCCCGAGACCCCCTCATCCGCAAAAATCTGCACAGCACCAGCACCCGCAAGCGCCTCTGTTTGCATATCTATTTTCTGGTCAGTCGTGCTGACACGAGCATAGCCGTAAATCATACCGCACCTTCAAAAAGATGTTTTTTCTCATTGAAGAAATCGCGCATTGACGCATTCCAGAAAAATCTACCTTTTTGCCATCCGCTGAACGGTACCTTGCAAGTTCCAAAATAATACTCGACCGTATTTCTGTTAAGAAAACGCTCCAAATCAACAATATAGTCGAGTTTCTTCTCTTCAAAGTTTTCTTTTGTTGTTTTTCCTATTTCATTAATAGTATATGGCTGAGTTCTGAAAAGATAATTTTGACGTGATAATTTTTTCAATGCTTCGATATTATCGTCTAAACACCTATTAGCTTGCTCGATAGTCATGGTTATGAACAGCAATCCAAACACATCAGACGAACCATATCTGAGCATATGCAAATGTTCTATATAATGAACAAACTGACCGTCATTATAAATAATTCCACCTTTTAATATATCCGATATTTTTTCCATTTTTATAATCCTTTTTTTGCAATACCCTTTTGCAATTATCCTTCCTTAGATTTATGCGGGGTTTGACTAATAAATATTATAATACAAAAGGTGTACCTTTTGCGAAAATAAATAAAAAAAGTTTTTAACCCCAATTTTATTGTAAAAACATTACCTCGATAATGTATTTTTATTATTTTCCATACCTTGAATCATCTTCTTGATATCTCTCGATATTAGTTTCAACGCTTGGTCTACTGTCTTGATATCATCAAGATATGGATTGATATCTATCCCGCTCATATCCATTCTCTCGAACGTGCGTTCTATGCCAGTTTTCAAAGCCTCGTTTTCACGTCTCAACTGTCTTAATGGTTCAGACGCTTCTGCCGATTTACTCTTTTCGCTCTTCAAAGATTCCCGAAGCTCGTTCCTTTCTTCTCTTAATTTCTTAATCGTCTCTTTTTGTCTCGTGTTCTGTTCTTTCCATGTCCCGATTGACCTATTGGCCTTTTTAGCTGTCTCTGATTTTCCTTCTCCTTTTCCCTTTTCATATTGCTTCTTCTCTTTAGCTTTCGCAGAAACAGCGACACGATTGACCCACGAGCTACATTCAAAATCTTCAATCGCTTCCGTTTTCGCATTCTCATAAATTTGCGTTTTCTGGTCTTCAGCATCTCGCAAAATTTCACGAGCCTGCTCCTGAGCTGGCCGGTATATGTCAGCGTGAACGTGTTCACGCTGTGTCGTTTCTTTCGGAATGCCTCGCTGAATCTTCGGGTCAAGATTGGCCTGACAGTACTCCGCAAAACTGTCCTGCAAAGCCATAAAGCTCCGCTTTTTTTTATATTCTCTTTGGATTGTTTTCAGAGCCTTGCGAGTGCTGATGACGTGTCTGTCATCTCTTCCCTTTTGTCTGACAACAGACGAAGGACACACAAACACATCAACAACGCCCGAACCTGCTTCATCCATATCCATGCGTGAAGCAATCACACTACCAGGGCCAAACTTCTCCTCAGCCCATTTTTGTGATTCACGAAACAACTCCCGAACTCTGGGGTTCTGGGGGTCTCGTGGGTCGCCAGTTTCAGCCAACCATTCAGGACTAACAACACAGAGCATATGCAGAGCAACGCTTGCACCTTTCTGCTCTTTGATTCCTGTTCTCTCTTTGAAGCCCTTAAATGCCTGAACAACATCCCTGGGATTGTCAGGAGCATATTCCGACGATGCCAAACTCATATCAGTGCGTGATAAATCAACACGCTTCTGACTGTTTTCATCTCTTCGAAAAGCATGTTCACGAGCACTCGCAAGGCTTTGAATGCTCTTCACGTTAAAGCAACGAACTGCTGAAAATATTCCTTCTGACATACCAATAAACTCCGTAGAGTCATTGTAGTCCAAGAATTAGCACAGGGTGCTAACACACTAGCACCCTCCCTTTCAGGGCCACTCCGTTAGGGATGCGTGTGCTCTGCGAGGCTTAGAAAACCTACACAAATGGCATCAGGCCACGCACGGAATCCAGCGAGGGTCATCAGAAGACCAATCACCGGGAAAATCAGCCTCACGAACTCGCTTCTCTTCCTTGGCTTGGCGTCTCTTGTAAGCCCTTTGGCGTTTCAGATAGCCGTCAGAATATTGGAATCCTGTTTTCGTAGGTCTCTTGAGCTTTCTCTTATTCGATTTAGAAACTTCACCGACGCCAGCTTGGACGCTTGGCGTGCTATTGTGAACTATATAAAGACCCGCTCGACGAGCGTTCGCATCAGCCCAGCCTTGAGCTTGCTTCTTGTTGCATTCCAGCAGATGAAGCCCTGATTTTCCGCACAGTGTTGCAGGGGTTTCCGTGTACCCAATGACAAGCGAATGCGTCTCGATGATTCCGCTCTTGCCTGCATAGGGAAGAGTACGACCGACCACGACATTCTCAGCATCTTGCCTTCCTGCTGTTCGTTCCTTTGGCTTCAATGGCTTAGGCTCTTTGCTCATGCGAACGAGCTTCGTGGAACCATCACGCAAACGCATCCTCGCAATCTTTTCGCGGTCGCGTTCAAGCTCTGAAAGAAAATCAGCGAAAGGCCCGAGGGGCTGGCTTAGCTTTGAGCGATATGTCTGGTTATGAAACCAAGCGAGCTGTTGGGATGACAGCATATCAATGCCGTAAGACTCTGTATCGTCTTTGTCTGACGACAGCTTGCAAATGTATTTCACAACTTCACGAACGTCAGTCAGACGCCCACAATCTTTCCACCACACCCCGCCAAGCCTTCGACGTGTGAATGTTAGAAAGTCCTGCCATTGCTCTGCATCGAGCTTTCTGGTCGGCCAATAGACCACATTGTCATGGTCATGAACGCCAGCATCCGAAAACGTAAACTCAGCACCGCGATAGAGCAGGATAATCCCGAACCGTTCTCGGATTTCATGAGACCAACGACGCACGTTCGCATAGTGTTTTTGACGTTTTTCTTTGAGATTTCCGCCATATTCGCACCTCTCGCCAGCAGTCAGAACCGCATAACGGAAATATTTGCGATTGGGATGGTTCTGCATGAAATACGTCAGAGCCTTCACCATCGAAGAGCGGTCTTTTTGAGCTACCTCTGGCAGTAGCTGAATATGCCTGTAACGTCCGTTAATGCGTTCAATATCACCAGTGACCTCGCCAATGGTGAACATCGTTTGCGTCTGGTCATACGCAGGAATCCCCTGACCTTCCAATCTGTCAGACAGAACACGAGTTTGAGCAGACAGACGCGAACGCCTGTCATTCATTTCCGAAATATTGTCAGTCTTGAATCCTACTGAACTGGACGCAACACGCTCATATGTCAGACACACCACATCAGACCAACCCTCTTGGCGGTCTGATAGATATAATTTTGCAATCCTGCCCCAACTCGTGCTATAATATGCACGTGAGACAGGCTTTCGCTTGTTTTAAGCATCGGCCTTTCTCCACATTGTGGCCCGTAGTTCGCTTACCTCCGCCAAGATAGTCAGCGAGCTTCAAGCCCTGTCTCACAACATTCTATCACAAAAATCAGCTTTGCAAGAAACTTTGCCAGAATCCTTGTCTGACAGAGTATCTGTTCCCATGTTGTTCTTATAGAAACATATGGAAACAGCTAATATGTCCGAGTTCGAAAATGGTGATATTGTTGTCTTAAAATCGGGCGGTCCTAATATGACCATCAGGGAAAAAACCCCTAGAGGGGAATATATCTGTCGTTGGGATAAAGACGGCGAGCTAAAGGTGGCAGACTTCCGAGAACATGAACTCGAAAAAGCCACCACACCCGCAAAAGTAG
>NZ_JABCQO010000029.1 GCF_015244675.1 Gluconobacter cerevisiae
TATCCTCAATCGCTTCACAGCGCTCGGAATCCCTCTCACACACGCGGTCGCGTAATGGAAAACTCTATAGCGGCCTCGTCACGCCAATAGACCGAATTGTGCAACAGAGCCTTCCAAAGGCATCCATCGGACAGTTGTAGCATCGCCTCTCGTCGCAGAGCCGGCATATCGTCAGCGCCGAGACAGCGTCGTCAGACATCTGCGCAAGTATTGTCTCGGCAATACGTTCCAGCACGAGGCGGTCAGCATTCGAGACATGGCTAAGGATTTCGGATAAAGTCTCGTTTCTTCGTTGCAGGATCGCAGATAGGCGAGTCTCGCCTGCCTCAGTGAGCATCAGCGCTACTGCACGACGGTCCCGTAGCGCTTTGGATCGAACGGCGAACCCGGCTGCAACCAATCGATCGACAAGCCGCACCGTCCCCGCGTGGGACAAGCCTAGCACCCGTCCTAATTCGTCGATCGAAAGACCGGTCGCGTGACCGATGACGACGATCGCCGCGGTGGTTTCGCCACCGCCGGGTATCGTCGGGTCGAATGCCGCCTTCTTAATTCGATCGGTGATGCCCACTGCGAGGGCGCCGAACAGATTGACGAGCCGGTCCGAGAGTACGTTCAAAGGGTTGCCTCATTCATTGACGGCGCATAGTGTATGCGCAGCGCATATATCACGCCTGTGCATGAAGGCAGGTCATGCGCCATGATGAAAGCGAGGCACCATGTTTTCGACATTACACATAGCTGAAAAGACGACCGGCTCTCGCGGGTCTCTCGCGTTGCTGCGCTGGGCGCTGGTGGTCATCTTTCTCTGGTTCGGTTGCATGAAATTCACGAGCTATGAAGCGATGGGCATCGCGCCATTGATGAAGAACAGTCCGATCATGAGCTGGATTCCGGCCGTTTTTGGGGTGCAGGGTGGAAGCTATTTTATAGGCACCGTCGAGCTCGCGACGGCCGCTGCGCTGATTATCGGTGCTTTCAACAAGACGGCCTCCGCTCTCGGCGCGGCGATGTCATGCCTGACTTATGCCGTGACACTGACGTTTTTCCTGAGCACGCCTGGCGTCGCCGAGCCGACCGCTGGCGGGTTCCCGGCGATTTCGGCCGGAACCGGACAGTTCCTGTTGAAGGACCTGGTGCTTCTTGCGGCATCAGCGTGCCTTCTACTTGCGTCCATACGGACAGCAGACGCGTGACGGCAAACAGGTGATAGGCGACGCTCCGGACCTGCGCTTTTGCCGAACCATACCCGCCTCAGCCCATAACGATCGACAAACCCTGTCGCTTTGATAGGGTGTTCGAAAACATGCTTTCGAGGGTTTGTCGTACATGCTGGTCGGATATATGCGGGTGTCAACGACCGATGACCGCCAAACGGTCGATCTCCAGCGGGACGCGCTCGTCGCAACCGGGGTCGATCATCGGCATCTCCATACCGACAAGGCATCCGGCGCGCGCGACGACCGACCAGGCCTGAAAGCCTGCCTCGACTATCTGAACGCGGGCGACACACTGATCGTGTGGAAGCTCGACCGGCTCGGACGCTCGCTGCCGCACCTGCTGACGATCGTCACCGATCTGAAGGCGCGCGGCATCGCGTTCCGGTCGCTGACCGAGCAGATGGATACGACCACGCCGCACGGCGAATTGCTGTTCTCGCTGTTCGGTGCATTGGCACAATATGAGCGTGCGCTCACGCGCGAACGGGTGATGGCGGGACTGGCTGCTGCCAAACGCCGGGGACGCCAAGGTGGCCGCCCGCCGATGATCGACGCCGAAACGCTCGAGCGGATCACCGCCGCGCTGGGTGGCGGGGCCAGCAAGGCGTCCGTCTGCCGGACCTTCAAGGTGCCGCGTTCGACCCTTCTCGGCACGCTTGCCCGGATCGGCTGGACCGCACCGGCCAAGGTCTAAGCCGATGCCGCGTCGCGCCGTCCTGTCGGACGAGCAACGCGCGGCGTTGCTCGCGCTTCCCGACGACGAAACCCTGCTCGTCCAGCACTGGACATTGAGCCGGGACGACTTGGCCATCATCGTCCGCCGGAGGCGACCGCATAACCGGCTGGGTTTCGCGATCCAGCTTTGCGCGCTGCGCTATCCTGGCCGTTTCCTGCGACCCGGTGAACTGATCCCTGATACGCCGCTCGCGTTCGTCGCAGAGCAATTGCAGGTCGGACCCGAGGTGCTGGCCGACTACGCGACGCGCGGCCCGACCCGGTACGAACAGCTCGATGCACTGCGCGATGCATTCGGCTTCATGCCGCTCAGTCGGCCGCTGCGAACGACGTTGCAGGAATGGCTCCTGCCGATCGCGCTGACGACGACCAGCGGGGCTAGGCTGGCGCGCGTGATGCTGGATGAGTGCCGGCGACGGCGCATCATTGTGCCGGGCATCAGTTCGGTCGAGCGGATGGTCGCACAGGCGTTGCTCGATGCCGAACGCCATGTCGCCGAGCATCTGACCCGAGGACTCGATGCTCGACAGCGCCGGCTGCTCGATGCGCTTCTCCTGCCCCACACAGGCACGAACTTGAGCGATCTGGCCTGGGTGCGGCAGTCACCCGGCAAGCCCGGCCGAAAGACATTCGCCGCCATCATCGAGCGACTGACACTGCTTCGGGCCATCGGGATCGATCCGGATATCGCCGTAGGCGTCCATCCCGAGCGCCTCCGACGCCTGTGCCAGGAAGGCGTGCGGCTGACCGCGCAACATGTTCGGACGCTGCAAGCGACGCGGCGTCGCGCCACATTGGTGGCGACCATCCTCGAAACCATCGTTACCCTCACCGACGATGCGGTGCTGATGTTCGATCGCCTGCTTGGGCAGATGTTCCGGCGCGAACAGAACAGCGCGGACACGACACTCAAGCGCAACCGGCGCACCATCAACGGCAAAATCCGGCTGCTTGCCCAACTCGGCGCTGCCTTGCTCGCCGCCAAGATATCAGGTGGCGATATCGGCGCTGCGGTCGAGGCAGCGATCGGATGGAATGATCTCGGCCGCGAGGTCGATGAAGCCCGCAAGCTGATCCGCCCCGATTCGGTCGATCCCGTCGCGGTCGCCGCGACCAATTACCCCGTCCTCCGACAGGTCGGTCCCTCGTTCATCGCCTCGTTCACATTCGGGGCGGTGCCAGCCTGCCATGCGCTCGCGCGAGCGGTCGCGATCATGCGCGACCTTCATTTTGGTCATCTGCGCAAATTGCCTGCAGGCACGCCAGTCGGCTTCATCCGGCAAGCTTGGCGTCGGGCGATCGGCACCGGCATTCCCGATCGCAGGATCTATGAATTGTGCGTGCTGGTCGAGCTTCGCGACCGGCTTCGCGCCGGCGACATGTGGGTCGAGGGAAGCCGACGCTATCGTGCTGTCGAGCAGCAACTCATTCCTGCCCCCGTATTCGCCAACATGCGCGCGGCCGGCCCCTTGCCGATACCGGCACCGGATACGGCCGATATCTGGCTGGCCGAACGACGCGCCCGCCTCGCCCGTCGATTGGCCGAGGTCGAGCGAAAGGCGGAGACGGACGCGCTGGAAGACGTGCAGCTCAGCTTGGGCAGGCTGCGGATTTCGCCCTTGAAGGCGATTACTCCCGAGGAATCCGATACCGCCCTTGCGCCGCTCTATGCGCATCTGCCCGCGATCCGCATCACCGACCTTCTTGCCGAAGTCGATCGATGGACCGGGTTCAGCCAGTGCTTCACGCATCTGCAAAGTGGCCGTGCCGCGGATGAACCACGTGCGATCCTCACGGCGGTGCTCGCCGATGCCACCAATCTGGGCCATACGCGCATGGCGGAAGCCTGCAATCTCGTGACCCAGCGCCAACTCGGTTGGCTCGCCTCGTGGCATCTGCGCGAGGAAACCTACGGTCGCGCGCTCGCCCGGCTTGTCGACGCCCAACACACCGCGCCGCTGGCCGCGCTGTTCGGGTCCGGCACCTCGTCCAGCTCAGACGGTCAGAACTTTCCGCTCGACCGCCGCGCCCAGGCAACCGGCGCAGTCAATCCGCACAAGGGGACAGAGCCGGCTGTCTCCTTTTACAGCCACGTCTCGGATCGCTACGCGCCGTTCCATTCCACAGTTATCTCCGCTTCGGCGAGCGAGGCGGCACAGGTGCTCGACGGGCTGCTCCACCACGGCGCCGATCTGCACATCGAAGAGCATCACGTCGATGGCGGGGGCGTCTCCGACCATGTGTTCGCGCTATGTCATCTGCTTGGGTTCCGGTTCGCGCCGCGTATCCCGAATATCGCCGCACGCCGTTTGCACCTGTTTAGGGGTCGGTACACAGAACGGACCCAGGATGGGGTGCTCGTGCGCCCAGCCTACGAGCTATGCGCTCTGATCCAGCTACGCGAGCGCCTGCGCGCTGGTGACGTCTGGCTGACGGAAAGCCGTCAGTACCGCGCCTTCGACAGCTATCTCTTGCCGGAGGCTACCTTTGCAGCGATGCGTACCCGTGGTCTGCTGCCCCTGGCGATCAACGGAACAGCCGAGGCCTTCCTCTCCCAACGGCGCGCCACGCTGGATACCGCGTTGATGCAAGTATCGGACTTGGCTCGACAGGGGAAACTGCCGCAGGTGCGCCTGGACGGAAGTGGCCTCGTGATTTCGCCGTTGAAAGCGATCACGCCCTCAGTCGTCGAGGATCTGCGGCGGGCTGCGTATAATCGGCTGCCACGGGTCAAGATCACCGATCTTCTGCTGGAGGTCGATTCCTGGACCGGCTTCACCGACTGTTTCACCCATCGGCGCTCCAGCCGTATCGCTGATGACAAGAACGCGCTGCTGACGGTGATCCTGGCGGACGGGATCAATCTCGGGCTGACTCGTATGGCCGATACCTGTCAGGGTGCTACCCTGCGCCAGCTGGCCCATCTGAGGCCATCGTGTGGAAAGTACGCTAAACAACGTTTAGCATGAACAGTAGAAGAACGTCTGGGTAGCGTGATCTTGCCTGAGGGCAAGCCGCTGTTTCTTTGTTGAACAA
>NZ_JABCQO010000030.1 GCF_015244675.1 Gluconobacter cerevisiae
CAGACAAGTGTCTCGGGGGCATGCCTCCGAGACACTTGTCATCCAATCAACCCAAAGCCATAAAAAACGAGAACTCTCCTTTTGAGTGGATACAAAAAGGGGGGCACGTCACAGTTCATAAAAATGATCCTGTTCGGCAGTCGTCAACCCGCCAGCGACCCAAGCTCTTGGAAAGGAAGGTCGCAGATGCTCCATCTGACCGCTAGCCAAAACAAACCCTTCACCTCCAGTCTCCTCGCAAAACCTGCAACAGGTTTTCCACCTCAGAACAATGGGGCCAGAACTTAATCTGTAACCCCTGTATCTGGTCCGAAGGTCTCGTAACGGAGACATTCTGCGGGAATACCAACTTTGAGCAACCCTTGAATCGTATCGCGCATAAAATCGACAGGGCCGCACAGGTAAATTGTAGCGTTACGTGGGATGTGAGATGCGATCCACTCTGCATCAGGGCGTCCGTCGATGGATGTCAGTCTTGTCTCAAGCGTAATACGACCACCCGACTTACGAACGATGTTTGCCAGACGGCCGGAAAATGGCGCGGTAACAACTGAGTGGGCAATCTGTACGATGCTGACAGCGGGACCGTGGGAACGGGCAGCCAGATCCTCGATCATGCCAATCATAGGCGTTGCGCCGATCCCTGCGAAAACAAAAGCAACCGGAGCATCAAAATGTTCAGGTAGAGTAAAATTACCAGCAGGTGGTGAAAGGCGAACCTCATGGCCTTCACAAGCATGGCTGTTCAACCATAAAGACACGACACCATCCTGCACATGACGTACGCTGATGGCATAAACTTCATGATTAGGGCGCGAAGTAATGCTGTAGTTGCGGCGCGTCTGGCCATGACCCGGAATCTCCAGATCCACACCAAGATACTGACCCGGAAGCGGCTGAATGACCGCCTTGCCATCTACGGGTCTCAGTTCAAGTGTCGTAACGTTTTCACACTCGTGAATTGCCTGGACAATCTTGAAAGTACGCCAACCAGTCCAGCCACCTTCGGCGTGGGTGCTGACATCATAAAGATGATGCTCGCGGCCAATCAGGATATCGGCCAAAGCCCAGTAAGCGCGGCCCCAAGCATCGAGAATAGCCGGTGTCGCGGCATCGCCGAGTACATGCTTGATCGCGCCCAGCAGAGCTGTTGCGACATGTGGGTAGTGCTCTGGCAGAATTTCCAGACTGACATGCTTCTGGGCAATCCGCTCTACAGCCCCTCCCAGGACACCGAGATTATCTATGTTCTTGGCATAGGCCAAAACGGCCATAGCAAGCGCCCGAGGTTGCGTTCCTTTGGATTGATGCGTTGGATCGAACAACTCCGAAATAGCGGGATTTGCCAAAAGGCGGCTGTACATCTCGGTTGTAATGGCCAGCCCATGAGCTTCCAAGGCAGGGACAGTGGCCTTGATGATGGCAATAACGTCTGGAGTGAGACTACGATCTGTAGTGGACATGGTGAGTCCCCTTAAAGGTGTATATTAAATACACCTATATGATCGTGACTTCTGACTGTCAATCTGCCAAAGGACTCGTATGCGTCTAACTCTTCACACTGATTACGCCCTGCGGACCCTTCTTTATCTTGGGGCGCGTCCAGACACGCGCGCCTCGATCCGTGACATTGCAGAGGCCTACAAAATCTCGGAAAATCATCTTGTGAAGGTTGTGCATCGTCTGGGACAGGGAGAGTTTATCAAGACCATCCGCGGACGCGGTGGTGGTTTGATTTTGGGTCACCCTCCTGCAGAAATCATCATCGGGTCTGTAGTGCGTTTTACTGAAGAAGACATGATGCTCGTAGACTGCGACGGCGTGTCTTCCGGCGGTCGGGCCTGCCTTCTAGCACCCGACTGCCGGTTACGTGGTGTTTTGGGAGAAGCCTTGAATGCTTTTCTGAGCGTGCTTGATCACTATACCCTCGCCGATCTCCTGAGGCCGGCTGATCTCACCAGATTATTCCCAGAACTAGGTCCTGTCAGGTCTTGAATAACAGAATGGGCTATCCACAGCGTTTCCGCTGACTTCTGAAAAAAGATGACAGTGGAAACAGATTTTGATTCACTATTTTTCTTAATAGAGAAAGTAGTGATGCGATAATCACAGCCTTACATACATGAAGTCTTCATTTCTGATCTGATGTATCCGTGTATTCTTCGGAAGAAATAGGGGAATCATAAAAAAATATTAGGTGTAGCTTTAAATTTGAGAAAAATATTCTCGGTTGGATTAAATTCCAGACCTTATGACAGTAGAAACAGAGGCCTGCTTGATATGGCAATGGGATTGTTTTTCTTTGCAGTTGAAAAGGTTACCCTCCTCTCAGAGCAGAGCGCGCTCGACATCACCCCTAGAGGCGATACAAACACCACAAGGGCCACTTAATCATAACCGCCTCCTCCCACGCGCCACGCTCTGCATCAAAAATGCCTCCTAGTTTCAGAGCACAAAGATAAATTATAAGAAAAATAGGCTATCAAACACTTCATTTTAAATAAGGCTATTAATGACATTATATTTTTTATATGATGCTTTTACGTGAATTTTTAAGGCGATTACCAATGTATTTAATATCCTATAATGGTGAAGTTATACACAATAATGGTGATAATTATTATACAAAAAAAATTAACGATTTAAATTATGACGATATCATAAATGTTGACATAGATCCCGTATATCAAAATATGAATAAAGAAGACGATTATATTTTCCTTAAAGAACAACCTGAATTCTATTGTAATTTCGAGAATTTTGGTAAAGTAACCGGAATATACAATAAGAAGACAAGAGCCGTCTCCTTTAAAAACAATGACGGAAAATACCTTTGCTTTGAAGGCAACAATCTTGTTTTCACAAGAGACGAAGCGAATTTATGGGAGAGTTTCTGTCCTATAGATGAAAAATTCATCAAAAAACTTCAATATGTTATTCTTAATAAATGGATATCAAAACGTACTGGAGAGATTTTCGATGGGAAAAATATAACCTTTTGTAGTGATTTTATCATGAAAATCGGTACTTTTTCTATTGATATACGTAGTCAGCATGTTGCCGATTTTGAGGAGTATAAATTTATTGGTTTTTGCGATACATGGAAATTTGAAGAATTTCTTCTTTATAATCCGCTTATTTATATTACCGCTTATTCAAGCAAAAGCGTCTTAAATCAGCTTAGCCTCTGCGTACGTGCCTTACGAAATTTTGCCGATTTCGATGGCCGAATTATCGTCATGTCTAATGAAGATACCACTTCTATCCGTAGTATTTGCTCAATGGATGGCGATGATAATATCGATGTTGATCATATGGATCCAAAAGATTTTGTCGGATATGTATGCTCAAAATTCAGTATTTTAGGAAAAGACATATACAGCGGCTATCAGCCAGTCATGTATCTTGATCCAGACATTATATTTAACAGCGATCTTAACAAGATGCTCCAAGAAGCCACCCTCACAGAAGACATTTGCGCCCCGTTAGAAGATTTTCATCGTGTACAGACGCACGTTCCCGTTGGAGCAGGTTTAATCCAACTCGATTCACTTACACCAAGTCCTTATGCTGCCGGCTTCAACGGCGGAACGATTATTTTTCCAAATACTGACAATACCAAAGTTAAAGAATTTTTGGATGCTGCACGAAGAAGCATTACGAATATTGGAGAATTTTTTGGTAGAGATTTTAATTTGTGGGCTGATCAAGAAGTCATCAATTATCTATCCATCAAAAATTTTAATATCAATACAAGCTGCATAAGCAAGTATGCTAAATATGTCGACCACAATCCTAGTATCAATGAGAATCTTACAGGATTTGTACATTTTTGGGGGCACGATTCTGATAAAAAATCAGAACTGATGAAGATTTATTTCGATAAAGTCGAATACATTCGCTACAAATTAGAAAAGTCATAACTTATTTATCTAATTACTAATAAGAAGCTTCGTTTGTAGTCGCGAAAAAGAAGGGTTTTAAAAACCTAGCGGATTTGAAAGCCCTTCTATGATTTTCTTACCTTTTGATCGGTGAAGCCGTTTGTTTTAAAGATTTTCTAGGCTCAGGACTCATTCTTTGAGGTAGAAGATGACGCTTGCTGCGATGTGGATTGCGGACATGAATGTATGAGCGCAGCGGTCATATCGGGTCGCAACACGTCGCCA
>NZ_JABCQO010000031.1 GCF_015244675.1 Gluconobacter cerevisiae
GACGAACAGTTTGCCGACTGCATCACCATGCTCGCCAGAGAGTTCGGATTTCAGGCCTCGGATGTCTGTCTTGCCGTCATCCACACCAAAACCCGCCACGATGGCAAAGCAGACAATCGCCACTGCCAGTTTCTGGTTCGCACGACGCATGCCGAGACCGGCAAGGTTCTCGATGTCTCGCATCGCTATGAACGTCAGGAGAAGGTTGCCCGTCTGTTCGAGCTGAAACACGGTCTGGAGCTGACGAAGGGACGCCATAACCTAGCAGTGTATCACGCTGTTCCAGAGGAATTCCGTGACTGTCTGAAGGCTCTCTGCGAAGGACCGCTCCCGAACTCCTGTCTCTCAGACCCGCAGTCCAGACAATCGCAGCGTCACGGAGCAAGTCCGTTCGACATCAAATACGAGGTCCGGGAGCTGTTCTCCCGTAGCCAAAGCTGGCAGGCATTTGAACGTGCCGTGGCAGACCGTGGCTGGTCGCTGGAAGCGGGGCAGAAGAAACCGGATGTCCTCATTCTGAAGGACGGAAACGGGGTCTTCGTTGGCTCGTTGTCCCGTCTTCTGGGCCTGAAGAAAGCCGAGCTTCAGCAGCTCAGAACAGACCCGGAGGCCATGAGACAAAAAGGGATAGCCAGCCCTGGCTCTCGTGACACACGAGACCCAACTGGCAAGGGGGAAACCCCCGTTGACCCCCATAGCGACAGAACTGAGGATTCCGACGAGGCGTCAGAGGAAAAGGAAAAATCTGGCTCCGCTTCCGGGTCTGCACTCCTCTCCCCGCCTCCAAACTCTCTATCTCAAACCCCTCACTGGCTGGGACCGATTGCTCCCCTTCTGCACGCTTCCCGCTCGACAATTACGGAGGGGATGTCACACGCGGAAATCCAGTCGGTGATAGACTTCAATGCTCAGGAAGCGGAAAGAGATGGCCAGCTCCGGGAGTTACTGCACGACCAGAAACGCTTTGCGGCCCTGCTGACCGAAATCCTCACCAGCTTTCAAAGCCAGTGGCAGACCCTGCCTCCTGAACCCTATCCCGACCCGAAAAGCCGGGACGCTTCTGTGTTCCGCAAGAGACAGGAACAGAGACTGGAGCCAGCCCGTCAGGCGTGGAAACAGGCCAAAGAAAAAGCGAGTGTCTGGAATCTCTGGAACGGAGCTGACATCCAAAGAGCCAGAGCCGCGTTCGAGGCTCTGCTGCATCGCTATGGCTATGACCGTCACGAGGTCGGCAAACTCGACCTGCTGGACGATGACAATTTTGCCTATGCCGTGAACTGGACGGCGGAACGTGTCGTGTCAGGTCGGGAGCGTCAGCACAGGGCGTGGCAGAACACCCCCAAGGTTCGCCGTTACCTGACAGCGAAAGCCGAGATGGAGAGACTGGTGGCTCATCTGGAAAAGACGCGGGATGTGGAACTGCTGCTCTTGGCAAGAACCAATCCGGAGGAGGCTCTGAAGCGTCTGGCAGACCTGAAGGAGAACGAGAGACACGCCCAGCCAGTCATGAAAATTCAATTTCCTGACCAGCCCCGGCAAAAGCGTTCTCCCGTTCAGACCTTCTCGCTTTAAAGAGCGGCCTTGACCGGACTACCGGAGAGCTTGGCATCGACCGAGCCATTCATCTGTTTGAACAGTTCGGCATACATGACCTCTTCAGCCCGTAAATCTTCCAGTGTCAGACGGAGGCCGGAGACATTGAAGAGGTTTTCACCGACCGGAATGACCGTCACCGAGAGATAGGCCATCTCATGGGGCGTCGTGTAGGTCAGCGGTTCATTCGCTTCCGCAGTCGTCCCGGTCTGGGTCGTCACGACCTTTCCATCCGGTCCGGCATAGGCTGTCCCGGAGGGTGTGCCGTAGCGGGTCATGGGCTGAAGATGCAGACCATATTTGGACGCGATATCCGCCTGAAGGTCCGCGTAATGCGGGGAGGCTTCCATCGGAAAGGACGCAGACCGTTCAATCTTCGTGACCACCGCCCCCATGACAGGAATGGACAGGCGCACAGTCAGGCTGTCCTGTCCCTTCTGACAGGTCAGGGTGCTGGGGAAATACTGCGTGTTGACCCCGACCCCCTTGTAGGTGGTGGACAGATAGGTGTTCGTCACCTGAGGAGCTTTGCCACAGTAGGATGTCATGGTGCTGGTGGCGTCAGCCTGTGTCATCCCCAGTTTGAGGCCAAGAATGCTGTCCTGCCCGAAGACGTTATCGAGGGGCTGATAAGTCACGGTCTGCCTGAGATGCACCCCGCCATTGTCAGGAGGCGTCTGAGGCTGGGACGGTGGCACGGACAGTCCCAGAAGATGGGCACAGGCCGGTGTGATGAGTCCCTGATTATGCGCCAGCAGACACTGGGTCAGGCTCTGGGCATGGACGGAGAGCGGAACAGTGCTGACAGCCAGCACGAGGACGAAAGCCGGAAGGAAAGACCTGCTCATGATGTTACTGCCTCAGTCCGCTGCCGCCAGTATTCTGGCTGGTGGTGAAGCTGTGATGGACCACGATGTCCTTGTGGAGTGTCACCTTGAGGATATTGCTTTTGGCGCTATCTCTGGTTCCCAGAACGCCAAGCCCTACAACGTCCTGCACCATGGACAGACCATCCTGCCGGGTGGCTGAATAGACATACACCCACAGCTCATTGCCGTTCTCGAAGGACGTTTCGGACGGCTCGCCATAGAGCTGACGGAGTTGGGACGAGGTTGTCACACCATCGCGGATGGAGCGGTCGATATCCGCAGCCGTGACACTCTTCAGGGAGGCATTGCCAGCCGAGGAACAGGCACCCAGACAGCCCAGCACCACAGCCAGAGCCGCTGTTTTCATCATCTTCAAGACGGTTTTCCTTTTTTGATGGAGAGGCAGTCCCCACGTCACAGGCTCTCAAGAAAGCGGGGGTTGCTGTTGAGGATGGCGCTGAGCGTGCGAAGAGCCTGCTGCCTGTTTCGGAACAGCCGAAGCACGACCCGCAGCAGAGCAATGCCACCCACAAGCACCCCGAGATTTACGACCATCGCGAGCAGGGCAATCATCCTCAGGGACGAGGCTTCTCCATGAGGTATCAGGCGACTGACCAGCCCTATGAGAATCATCAGACACACGAACAGCAGACCGAAGCCGAGTACGCCTTTCAGGAGGCGACCTGCCATTCTGGACGCATCTGTCATCACAACCGACAGCGGCAGGGTATTGGAGACCAGCGTGGACTGGCCCGTGGACAGGTTGCGGACATAGAGGATACGCCCGGTTTTCCTGCCCTGAAGATTCCCCCAGACAAGACAGACCTCCTGCCCCTCCCGGACGGGACATTTCAGGCCGACCTGAAACTGGCGACCATCAGGCGCGACCACCCAGAACCTCTGATACTCGCGGGTGAACAGGGTTTTCTCGGCAGGAATGTCCACGAAGAGCGTATCCCCGACCGCCATGCTGCCAATCGGAGGACGGTAGGTGCTCTGTTCCGACCACTGACAGACCCCGTGAACCGTTCCCCGGATTCCGTGAAGCCAGAAGGGTTTTCCGCAGAGTTCGATATCCATGCCGCGCCCGAAACCTTCCGAAAAACAGGGGGAAAACATGACCCACCCCATTATCGTGAGAGCGGCATCCAGTTCCCTACCTGCGTTGAAATCCCCTGCAATATATCCCGTAAACACCTGATTTTGTTATGATTCAGGAAGGAGACCGGAAGGGCCTGAAAGGGTCCCACAAAGGTGTCCCTCAAGAACAGGACAGGGATTATGGGAAAATATGGCTATGCACGCGTAAGCACCTCACGACAGCAGACAGACAATCAGGTCACGGACCTTCTGCGGGAGGGCGTGCCGGAGACGCAGATTGTGACGGAAACAGTGTCAGGAGCGACCGCGTGGAAATCGCGTCCGGTCCTGAAGAAACTGGTCAGACGGCTTCAGGCCGGGGACACACTGACGGTGGTCAAGCTCGACCGTCTGGG
>NZ_JABCQO010000032.1 GCF_015244675.1 Gluconobacter cerevisiae
CTCCTGCCTCTGGCGTTCGGCTTCCCGCTGCTGCTCCATCCGCTCCCCGAGCTTCCGGGCCAGACCAACCGCCAGCCGTGCCCGCTTCTCAAGGCCGGAGAACAGCTCCTGCGCCTTCTCCATGGCCTTGCGGGCCGTTTCCAGCACCCGGTTTCGCTCACGGATCTCCGCATTCTGCTTCCCGAGATCCGTCACAGGATCTCGGCCGGGAATCTCGCGGGCCGCCTGACGCTCTAGGGCGGTCGCTGACACGCCCATGTGCCGGGTCGGCTCCTGTTCCTTCCCCTGGCGCTCGAAGCTCCGGTGGTCCACCCGCTGTTCGACCAGGTGTCGTTCCAGCGCCATGTTCACCTGGCGCGCCCACACCCCCCGCATGTGCTCGATTTCGGCCGATGCGGTGCTGGCCACGTCCAGAACCCGCGTCTTGGCCCCTAGCCCTTCCGCCCCCGCCGTCCGGGTCGTGGTGAGGATGTGAGCGTGATGATTCCGGTTATCCCCTTCCCGGCCGGGTGCATGGATCGCCACATCTGCCACCACCCCGTACCGCGCCACTAGCTCGGCCGCGAAATCCCGCGCCAGTTCCTTCCGTGCGCCCGCATCCAGTTCGGCCGGTAACGCCAGCTCGTATTCCCGGCCGGTCTTGGCGTCCTTCCTTTTCTCGGCCGCTTCGGCTGCGTTCCATAGGGCGTTCCGGTCCTGTGCCCAGTCTGCACCATCTGGAGCCACGATGAACGCATCCTCCACCCCCTGTTTGCGGGTGTAGTCGTGCGTCAGGCCCTGCCGTTCGTCTGTCAGTTCCTGACCGGCACGATAGGCAGCAGCAGCGACAACACTGCGACCGGCCGAACGGGATATGGCTTTGACGGACAGGTGATAGATCGCCACGGGTCACCGGGATAAGGAAGGGTTCAGGGAAGGAACGTCCCTGACGCACGCATTGGAACAATGCTAAAGTGCGCCCTTTACTACTTCGTCGCAAGGGTTGTTTGCGTTCCGCGACGAATCAAGGAAACTTCCGAAAAATCGGGTATCATCAACAGGGTCACGCGGGGACAAGAATAACGACAGACCATTGCACCCACTTGGGGCAGGAGAAAAAATGACACCCATCGAGAAAGCAAAACAGCAGGTCGAGCAGGCCAAGGCCCGGTATCAGACTTTGCTCGCCAGACAGACCGCCGAGGAACGCAAACTGGACACCCGCCGCAAGGTCATTCTGGGTGGGTTGCTGATCGACGCGGCCGGGAAGGATGAACGCTTCGGCCGGGTCATTGACGAGCTGATGAAACGCATCACCCGCGACCATGACCACAAGGCGTTCGAGGGCTGGCAGAAGCCGGAGCCTGACCGGTCATGACCGACGAACGCGAGCTGGATGACGGGCTGGCTGCGTTCGACCAGCTCGGCCGGGAAATGGCGGAGACAAACCGTCTGCTTCGGGCCGTCCGGTCCGATCAGGCGGCCCGAAACCAGCAGGAACACACTCTGTCGGCCGAAATGAAGGCCGCTCTTAAACAGGCCACAGGAGCCTCACAGAAGGCGCTACAGGCCGCTCAGACCGAAATACGCTCCTCTCTACTCTGGACGGGCCTGACGGCCTTCCTGCTCGTTCTGGTGGCGTTTGGCGGGGGATATTTCTTCGGTCAGCGGGCTGGATGGGACACCGGGCACGCGGACGGATACCAGAAAGCCCGGAATCAGGAGGCCGCCGCCAGCTGGGCCAACACCCCGGCCGGACAGCGGGCCTATGGCCTCGACCAGCTTGGCAGCCTCGATATGCTGGCCCTGTGCAAGGGGGATGGCTGGACCATGGAACGCCAGAAGGGCCGGACGGTCTGTTTCCCGAAACTGGACGCCAAAGGGAACCTTAGCGGCTGGTATATCCCCTGACCGTCACCCGGATGGGAAAGCCGGCCAGCTCCCTCATTCCTTCCTGAGCCATTTTCTCTCGCCCGATTCTGCCGGCGTCACAGGATCCGGGCGAGCGCGGAGCGGGAGCGGCGTAGCCCGCCCAAAGGGCGCCGGAGCAGACCCCGGAATGGCAGTTTTCCACCGAAAAAAGGGGGGACAACAGGGGGATTAGATTCTTTTCTCTTTCTTAGGGATCGCCACACCCCGCAAGAAACTGGGAGAAATGAATTGTTTTACGTGTCGGAATCTGACACGTATTGGTGCCATAGCCTGACACGTAAAAACGGGTTCTCCACAGGGAGCAAGACATGGCCCAGATTGTGCGCCTCACCACCAAACCACAGCGGTCAGGACAGGAGGAAGCCGCACAGGCGGCCGAGCAGCTCTCGCTCCTGTCCGAAGAACTCCTGAATCATTTGCCCGGAGAGGCGCGTATAGCCATCTCAAGGGCCACACACGCGCTACAGAAGGCCGCGCGACCAGACACCGCCGAAGGGCTTTGGCCGGGAGGTTTCAGCATGTTGAGCCGTACACAGACCGCCGCGATCTGGGACGCCATCCGCGAATTACCATCAGATGCTCGACCCAATCAGGTCCGTCATGCTTTTGATCTGATAATACTCAATCTCCGGCAAGACACCGGGGAGGTTCTGCTTACTCGTGACCAGCTCGCCGAACGGATCGGATGCGCACCCGCCAACGTCAGCCGGATCATGGGAACGTTGGAAAAAATGGGCGTAATCCGCCGTGAACGGCGTAAGATCGAAGGAATGCAGGGCCGAGGAATAGCCGTATATTTCATCAATCCGCATGTGGCATGGAATGGCTCGCTGGACGTTCGCAAGGCCCTAGCCGCGGAGACCCGGCCACCCATGCAACTCGAACTCCTTCAGGGGGGAGCATCATGACCGACCTGTCCGACGAACTCACCTTTATGCAAACAGAATTAGTGCCCCGTTGCTGTTGAAAAGAGGTTCATCACCAACACACCTGCAATGATCAAAGCCATTCCGACCATTGCAGGTAGATCGAGGCTCTGTCCCTGAAAAATACAGGCAATTACAGCAACAAGAACAATACCCACACCAGACCAGATTGCGTAAGCAATCCCGGTCGGAATATCTCTGAGAGCCATCGAAAGACAATAGAAGGCAACGAGATAGCCAATACCAAGAATGATCGTCGGGATAAGACGTGTGAAACCTTCAGAGGTTTTAAGAAGAGAAGTTGCGATGATTTCGGCAACAATGGCTATACCGAGATAAAAATAGCTCACAGATGTAGTTCCTTGAAGAATTGAAAGCCGCTTTTGATTCGCGCATTCAAATTTTAAAACCCAATACTTGGCCCCCGATCACGGGAACGCCTGACTGTTGGCCTCTCGGCCTCTTTGGCGGCTTGCTTCTGTCTTGCCAGCTCGGCGGCCTTCCGGGCTTCATCGGCCGCCCGCTGCTCTGCCTGCCGCTGCATTTCCCGCCTGATTTCGGCCTGACGGACCCGCTCCTGCCTCTGGCGTTCGGCTTCCCGCTGCTGCTCCATCCGCTCCCCGAGCTTCCGGGCCAGACCAACCGCCAGCCGTGCCCGCTTCTCAAGGCCGGAGAACAGCTCCTG
>NZ_JABCQO010000033.1 GCF_015244675.1 Gluconobacter cerevisiae
TGTCGCTCTCTACATCGCCCTCGGCGCCGGATGGCAGGGAAAAGCCCTCACCGACACAAGACTCCCCGTCGAAGTCAAACAGCAAAACGCCTTCGTCAGAGCCTTCACTCGGTAATCCTGAAGGGACCGATCGCATAAAACCATTTGGGGTTTATAACAAAACACGACAATATCCGTTCAGAACTCCCTGACCACTCAGCAAGGATCAGTGATGGGCAGACTGACCTTGTGGCGCAATATTCCCGTATTAGCGGCAGTTGCTCTCGTGATTTGCTCACCCGGGCACGCTCGAAACATCCATGACTGTGTCACGATGAGTGAAGTCCTCCCCTTTCTCAACCCGGCTGGCGCGCCCGTTATTCATGTCCAGATCAATGGCCATGATGTCGGATCTTTTTTCTCAACATTCACAACCCGAACCAGCGTCTGGGATGCAAAAGGGTTTGATTTCTACCGCCTTGACCCTATCAGAACCATGTCCGTCACAGGAACGGGCGGAAACTATTCCACCACGATCAAAAGCCTCCAGGTCGGTCAATCCGTGCTCAAGGACATGACAGCCCTGCTGGTCAATGAGCGCCCACCCAAAACGCCGGATGGCCTGCTTCTGATGATGGATCTCGGATGGGACATCCTTGGGCAATATCATCTACTCATCGACAGATATTCGCAGAAAATCGGCATTTTCACTTACGATACCGCTGCGGATTGCCCCGATATCGGAACCCTTCTGAAAAACACAGGGCCAGTCATTCCATTAACATCCCTTGATGATGAGTCCCCGCAACTCAATCAGGTGACGGCTCTGCTGGATGGTCACAAGGTGGACATGCAGATCAATACCAGCGCCAACCGCTCCATTATCCAGCAATGGGTGGCGCGGAAGATGGGGATTTCACGCCACATCCTCAAACAGGACGACGAAATCCGTGTTGGCGCGGGGGAAGTCCTGCTCGGACACAGACATCACTTCAACACTCTGCAACTTGGTTCACACACACTGCACGACATCACGCTGGATGTCGTCCCGGATGCGGAGTTCAATATTCTTGGGATGGATGTCCTCAAGCACTTCAACATCCTGATCAATCCCATGGCCGGTAAACTCTGGCTTGAGGACTATGTGCCCCCGCCCGGCCATGTGGAGGAAAAGGCTCTTCCCTGGTCCCCCACCCATGACCGGCTCAGCATCACCCATGCCAGCGAGGAAAAGCAGACACCCCCAGCCCCCGCCGGAAATCCCTGAGGGTCAGGCTTCTGCCGATCCCCCGTCCACATCAAACGTCACACCCTGTGCGAGCGGCAGCGTGCGCCCATAATTGATGGCATTGGTCTGGCGACGCATATAGGCCTTCCATGAATCCGAACCGGACTCACGGCCACCGCCTGTCTCTTTTTCACCGCCAAACGCCCCGCCGATTTCCGCACCGGACGGCCCCATATTCACGTTTGCAATGCCACAATCCGATCCCCGCGCAGACAGAAACTGCTCCACCTCCCGGATATCGGTTGCAAAAATCGAAGACGACAGACCCTGCACCACGTCGTTCTGAAGTGCTACGGCCTCCTCGAGCGTGTCATATTTCATGACATACAGGATCGGCGCGAATGTCTCTTCCAGCACCGGCCCCACCTGAGACGGCATTTCAACCAGTGCCGGGCGTGCATAGAATGATGCCTCCCCGTTCACATCAACGCGGGTTCCGCCATGGACCGTACCGCCCGCATCCGCCGCAGCCTTGAGACTGTCCTGCATCATTGCGAAGGACGCCGCGTCAATCAGCGGGCCGACAAGCGCCGTTTCCTCGATCGGATTACCAACCGAAATGCTTTTGTAGACATTCACCAGCTTGGGCACGAGCGTGTCATAGACGCTGGAATGGACGAACAGACGCCGCAATGTCGTACAGCGCTGACCAGCCGTTCCCATTGCGCCAAACGCGACGGCCCGAAGCGTCAGATCCAGATCGGCCGAGGGTGTGACGATGGACGCATTGTTACCGCCGAGTTCCAGAATGGAGCGCCCGAAACGACGCGCCACGCGCTCGCCAACGTCACGTCCCATACGGGTCGATCCGGTGGCGGAAATGACCGGCACGCGGCGGTCTTCCACCATCAGTTCGCCAATATCGCGTCCGCCGACCAGCAATATGCTGAGCGCGGCTGGTGCGTCATTCCCGAAACGTGCTGCCGCCTTCAGGAACAAAGCCTGCGTGGCGAGCGCAGTCAGCGGTGTCTTTTCTGAAGGCTTCCAGATCACGCTGTCTCCGCAGACCAGCGCCAGAGCCGCATTCCACGACCAGACGGCAACCGGGAAATTGAACGCCGAGATGATGCCAACCGGCCCAACAGGATGCCACTGTTCCGTCAGACGATGGTCCGGTCGTTCGGAGGGGATCGTCAGGCCGTAAAGCTGACGGGAGAGACCGACCGCGAAATCGCAGATATCAATCATTTCCTGCACTTCGCCCAGACCTTCGGACGGAACCTTGCCCACTTCCAGCGTCACCAGTCGCCCAAGCGCGTCCTTGTTCGCCCGCAATTCCTCACCCAGCAGGCGGACCAGTTCGCCACGACGCGGCGCCGGAACTCCGCGCCAAACTTTGAACGCCTCTACCGCACAGCCGATCGTCGCTTGCGCCTCTTCCGCGCTGATTTCCGCAACTTCAGCAATCCGCTCGCCCGTTAGCGGCGATGTGACGACCAGAGTGCCTCCCGAGTAGAGGTCTGCCGACACGCCAAGGCTATCGAGAAGCGTTGTGACTTCGGAGCGGAGAGAGGCAGCCATTATTCTTCCTGTCTGGGTTTCGTAGCGGTCACTGGACATGGATCGTCCTACTTTTATCTATTCACAAACCGTTACGACCTGCGCGTCAAGGTGACCTAGGCTCAGGACTCATTCTTTGAGGTAGAAGATGACGCTTGCTGCGATGTGGATTGCGGACATGAATGTATGAGCGCAGCGGTCATATCGGGTCGCAACACGTCGCCA
>NZ_JABCQO010000034.1 GCF_015244675.1 Gluconobacter cerevisiae
GGAGTCGTTGTGTCTGATTGAGGAGCGTTGTGGGCGAGTTGTCTTACAGTGTGGCGTTTGGCAGTCTGGTGGTTGACGCTGGAGCTGGTTTCTGATGCTGGCTGAAGTTAACCTGTTTGGCGTTTTCGTTGCTCCGCTTTCCATTTATGCCGTAGCGGCGGTCTTTGTGACGTTACTGCTTCGAAGCATTCTGTGGCGCACGGGCGCCCTGGGGTGGTTCTGGCACGTCGCTCTCTTTGAAATAGCGCTCTATGTCTGTGTTCTCTGTCTGCTCATCCTTTACGTATAGGAGGGGTCAGCGATGAACTGGACCCGCAGTGTAATCCGTGTCCTGCTGACCCTTGTCGTGCTGGCACTCGCCATCGGCCTGGGGCGGACAATGTGGGACATCTATGTCCTCGCCCCCTGGACCCGTGATGGCCGCGTGCGCGTCTATGTTGTGGATGCCGCTCCCGAAGTCTCGGGCACGGTTGTTGCCGTACCGGTGGTGGATAACCAGTTCGTTCACAAGGGCGATCCGCTCTTCGTGCTCGATCCGGTGCGCTTTCGCCTTGATATCGATGCGGCCCGCGCCCGTCTGGCCGGAGCCGAAGAAGACCTGAAGCTCCGCAGTTCCGACGCCAAACGTCGTATGGGACTGGGCGGAATCGTCTCGGCAGAAGAGCAGGAAGACTTCAACTCCAATGTTGAGACCCAGCGCGCCAAGGTCAACGCGGCCAAGGCCGAGCTGAACACCGCCCTGCTGAACCTTCAGCGCTCCACGGTCTATTCGCCGGTGGACGGCTACATCACCAACCTGAACCTGCGCGTGGGCGACTACGCCCATGCCGGTCAGCCTGGTATGGCCGTGATCGACGCGCACAGCTTCTGGATCAACGGGTATTTCGAAGAAACCAAAATGCACGGCGTGCATGTGGGGGACGAGGCCCGCATCAAGCTGATGGGCTACAAGCAGATCCTCATGGCGCATGTCGTCAGCATCGGCCGTGGCATCAACGACCAGAACGGCGTGTCCGACAAGCTGGGCCTGCCGGACGTCAATCCGATCTTCACCTGGGTGCGTCTGGCGCAGCGTATTCCGGTGCGTCTGGAACTCGATAACGTGCCGCCGAACATCACGCTGGCGGCCGGCATGACGGCCACGGTGACGATCGGGCGCGAAACGCCGGGCGCGCGCGGCCGTCTGACCACCTGGCTGCAGAACCACCTCTGACATGTCCCGCAAATTCCTGACCCTTGCCCTGAGTACCTGTCTGTCGCTGACGGCGTGTACGGTGGGGCCGAACTTCACGCCGGACCGGATCAAGGTGCCCGACGCCTTCGTCGAGCAGCCCCATCCCGCTACGGCCGATGCGCTGGCACAGTCGGCGGCGGACATGAAGGACTGGTGGTCGCAGTTCCACGACCCCATGCTCAACGAACTGGTAGATCAGGCGATCAAGGGCAATTACGACCTGCAGATCGCCTCACAGCACATTATCGCCGAGCGTGCTGTCCGCCGTCAGGCGCAGTCGGCCTGGTATCCACAGCTCGATGTGGCCGCAGGTGGCGGCGACGACCGCTATTCGATCAATATCGATAACTGGCCGCTGCGTCCGGGCAATCCGGCCAATCACCCCGAAGCCTCGGTCCTGACCTATGGCGCGCGGGCGAGCTGGGAAGTCGATCTGTTCGGGCACATTGCCCGGCAGGTGGAAGAGCGTAAGCGGATCGTCGAGGAATCGATCGAGAACCGTCGCGGCGTTCTCCTTGCCCTGCTGGCTGAGATGGCGACGGATTATGTGACGCTGCGCTCGGTTCAGGAGCGTCTGGGCGTCACCGAACGGGCCATCGACGTGGCCGTGCGCTCGCGCGAACTGACCGAAAAGCTCTACACCCACGGTCTCGGCAACACGCTGGCCGTGGCGCAGGCCCAGACGGAAGAACATCTGGAACGCGCCCGTCTGGCACCGTTGCACGAGCAGGAAGAGCGGCTGATGCATGCCATCGCCGTGCTCGTGGGCGACATGCCGGGCCAGCTTGAGGAAGAGCTGGAAAAGCGCCGCCCGATCCCGGATCTGCCGCGCTTCCCCGACAGTCTGCCGTCGATCGTGCTCGCCAACCGCCCCGACATCCGCGTGGCGGAGGCCGAATACGCGGCCGATACTGCACGTGTGGGCATTGCGGTCTCGAACCTTTATCCGAAATTCATGATCCCGCTGACGTTCAACCCGAACGCGTCCGCCGCCTATCAGGCGTTCCAGGCGGGGGGCATGGCGTGGAGCTTCATGATGATGGCGACGCTGCCGGTCATTCATGGCGGCCGCTATACCGCCGCCATCGCGCAGGCCCGGGCCGAGGCCGAGGGTAGCCGCCTGAATTACCGCAAGACGGTGCTCAAGGCGTTTGCAGATGTCGAGGATGCGATGGGCGACTGGCGGCATAATGCCGAGCTGGTCGAGCAGCTGAATCAGGCCTCCGTCGATGCCGGCCTTGCCCGCGACCGCGCCCAGAAGCTCTTCGGGGCCGGTCTGACCGGTTATCTGAACGTGCTGACGACCGAACAAACCGCCCTGTCTGCACAGGACCAGGCCGTCGTCGGACGCCTCGCCCGCGTCCGCAACGCTGTCGCTCTCTACATCGCCCTCGGCGCCGGATGGCAGGGAAAAGCCCTCACCGACACAAGACTCCCCGTCGAAGTCAAACAGCAAAACGCCTTCGTCAGAGCCTTCACTCG
>NZ_JABCQO010000035.1 GCF_015244675.1 Gluconobacter cerevisiae
GGCATCCAGGATCTGGCCTGACATCGGCAGATAACCAGCGCTGCGCAGGATTGTATCAAAGCGATTGAACAGACCCTCGATCGCTCCCGCCTGGGTCAGACGCTCGCGAAATAGCCAGACCGTTTTGGCATCCGGCACACGGTCCGACAGCCCCAGGCCAAGGAAACGCATGAACGACAGGCGGTCATTGATCAGATACTCTGTCCGCTCATCAGACAAATTGTTCAGCGTCTGGATCATCAGGATCTTGAACATCAGTACCGGATCAAACGGCGGACGCCCGCCTTTACTGCCGTCTGAATACGCCAAAGCCTGCTCCAGATCAGGGCGGAAGACTTCAAAATCCACAGTCCGGGAAAACGCTTCAAGCTGGTCACCCAGCCCGCTCAGCCGGGCAAGCCTCTCTTCAACATCAAAGAAACCAGCCTGCTTCATGATCCATACCCCAATCAACTCGGGGGAAATGGAATCACAAAGGCACCCTCAAAACCAGAGGGTTTTTCGAACCCTCCAGATGGCGAAGAAGCGCGGGCATAGTCCCTGCAGCCTGCGGATCGGATACCGAACACCACGCTTTGTCCGCTGCCTGCGCAGGCACGCAAGGCATCAGGGCCAGAGCGACTACACATACTGACCACAAAAAACAGGCTTTCTGTCTCCGTTGACCCTCAGGCATGGTTTGTCGGACCGTCTGCAACCTGCACAAGAAGTTTGCCGAAATTCTGTCCACTCAGTTGTCCAGCCAGTGCGAGAGGGGCCTGATCCAGACCCTTTACAATCTGTTCCTTATAAACAAGAGATCCTTCCTGAACCCAGGGAGTTGCCAAAGCACGCCATTCCGCAAACCGCTCCGGCCGGTCACCGACAATGAAGCCCTCGATGCGGGCTCTGCGAAACAGCAGCATGGCCGCGCTGATCGTGGGCGCATGCGCCAGCCCGCTATAGTCGCGATCATTATAGTCAGCGACCAGACCGCAGATCGGAACCCGGGCATGATTACGTAACCGCCTGATCACAGCCTGGCCTACTGCACCCCCAACGTTCTCGTAGTAGACATCGACGCCGTCAGGACAGAGGGCGTCAAGCTGTTCGTCGAGATTTTCATGATGATTGATGCATCCATCAAATCCGGCGATTTCCGTGACCCACGCACATTTCTTCACGCCGCCCGCGATACCGATCACCCGCGCTCCTGCTCTTCTGGCTATCTGTCCGGCTGTTGCGCCTACGGGACCGGACGCCGCAGAGACAACGACCGTTTCCCCTGCCTTGGGCTGTCCGATGTCCTTCATCCCCGAATACGCGGTTGTCCCGGGCATACCGAGCACACCAAGATAGGTTGAAGGCGGCACATCATCGGGAACCCGGACCAGCCTGTCCCCGGGAGTTGCCAGCACAGTCGCCCATCCAAACGCACCGGAAACGATCTCGCCTCCACGAAAGGCTGGATGCTTCGACTGGATGACCTGTCCCACGGTTTCGCCAGGGATCATGTCGCCAACCGCCAGTCCTTCACGATAGGTCCGCCCCTCGTTGAGAATGCCCCGCATATAGGGATCGACGGAAGCAAAGAGTGTGCGTGTCAGCACCTCACCCTCCTTTATCGCAGGCCAGGGACGTTCCACTGTCGCGAAAACATCCGGCGCAATACTTCCGTCAGGACGCTTTGCCAGAACAACGGCCTCAAATGTCTTTTCGGTCATGATACTCCCCCTGACAGGTCAATGCGATTTCCGGTCCGTGTTACAACAGATGGAGGGATCGAAGAACCGTTGATTGATGTGCTTGGCCCGTGATTTTAGTTTTTGGGCGCTTTGATTGACGGTTCTTTGGGTCGGTTTTGATCTGCGTTTTGAGCGGATCG
>NZ_JABCQO010000036.1 GCF_015244675.1 Gluconobacter cerevisiae
GGCACGGGCCATATCGGGACATATCTTGTGCCAGCGCTTATCGATCAAAGTCACGAGGTGGTCAGTGTCAGCCGTGGGCTAGCCAGAAGCTACACCCATAACGCCGCATGGGATCGCGTTGAGCAGATCACCGCCGATCGTCAGGCGGAAGAAAAGGCGGGTATTTTTGCTGATCGTATCGTTGAATTGAAGCCGGACATCGTCATCGACCTGATTTCATTCAATCTGGCCAGCACCCGACCATTGGTCGAGGCACTCCGGGGCAAGATCGAACACTTCCTGCATTGCAGCACGCTCTGGGTTTACGGACACACCACCGCAGTCCCAGCAGGCGAGGACGAGCCGCTTAATCCGTTCGGAAAATACGGTATAGACAAGGCCGAAATTGAAAAATGGCTTATGCACGAAGCGCGCATCACCGGGTTCCCCGCGACAATCTTTCGCCCCGGTCAAATTGTCGGCGAAGGATGGACACCAATCACGCCCCTCGGCAACGACAAAGCAGCCGTCTTCTCAAAAATAGCACGTGATGAAGAGATCATTCTCCCCAATCTCGGACTGGAAACAGTCAATCACGTTCACGCAGCCGATATCTCGCAACTGATCCAGCGCGCGCTCACAAATCGTAGCGTTGCAGTTGGCGAAACGTTCAACGCAGTTTCAGATACAGCACTGAATCTGAGGGGCTACGCAGAAACGATCTTTGCGTGGTTTGGTCTCGAACCAAAGATCTCTTACGTTCCTTATGAGGAATGGATGAAGCTGCAACCCACACCAGAAGAAGCACATCACTCCTGGGAGCATTTTGCGCGAAGTTCGTGCCTGTCGATTGAAAAAGCACGCCGCAAACTCGGCTATGAACCGACTTACAGCAGCATTGCGGGCGTCAAGGAATCCATTGCATGGCTTGTCGAGAACGGCAAGGTTGAGAAACCCAAGGCCTGGAACTGATCGTTTCCCTGATCGCTCCGGTCCTTCGCGCTATGAATGTTGACGTTGTTTTGAAGAAAAGACGAGTGCGGACGTGTGCTGGCAAGAGAGACTGGAGCCCGAGTATGTCCGTAACACGCTCGCAACTCACCGATTTTTCGTATTTTTTAGCCATCGCCAGACATCGTAATTTTCGATTGGCAGGTCTGGAAATGGGGTTGAGCCCGTCAGCAATGAGCCATGCACTGAAGGGGCTGGAAGCAAAACTTGGCGTGCGTCTCGTCAACAGAACGAACCGCAGCGTGACTTTGACTGCAGCAGGTGAGGAATTTCGGAACTCGATTGAATTACCGCTGCAAGACATCAATCAGGCCGTGGAACGTCTGAATAAACATCGTGACTCTCCGCGCGGGCGTAT
Organism: Gluconobacter cerevisiae; assembly: GCF_015244675.1. Lineage (GTDB taxonomy): Bacteria > Pseudomonadota > Alphaproteobacteria > Acetobacterales > Acetobacteraceae > Gluconobacter > Gluconobacter cerevisiae. The sequence goes on from NZ_JABCQO010000036.1 coordinate 1,349, forward strand.
CCGAATTAATGTGCAGGTGGACGCAGCACACACGATTTTACCTCCCGTTCTGGCGCTTTATGCAGAGCGCTATCCCGAAATTGAAATCGAGATGGAGGCCACTGATCGTTTGGTAGATATCACCCATGAAGGGTTCGACGCCGGTATCCGTGTCAGTGGAACTGTGCCCGAAGACATGGTGACACAGCGTATCTCAGGCGTTTTACGGTGGATTGTCGTCGGAGCACCAGCATATCTTGAGCGGTTTGGGACCCCACAGACACCCGCCGATCTTGAAAACCACCGCTGCATCAACGGACGATTAGGTGATGGACGTATCTATCAGTGGGAATTCGAAGGACCTGACGGTGAATTTTCGATACCAGTCCCGACCCAGTTTGTCATGAATGACCGTCCCACGATG
>NZ_JABCQO010000037.1 GCF_015244675.1 Gluconobacter cerevisiae
ACCCAAAAAACCAACATCATTCACACCACCGCGGGGTGGAGCAGCCCGGTAGCTCGTCAGGCTCATAACCTGAAGGCCGTAGGTTCAAATCCTACCCCCGCAACCATGAATTAAGCGACTGATATCGCACAGGAAAACCCGCCCTCACCGGCGGGTTTTTTGTTGCCCAAATCACACCGCAGGAAACACATAGGAAACAAACGAAAAGGAATTCAGGCGCAATTTTGTCGGTTTTCACGTTCGCGTGAATGTGGGAAGAGGCATCGCGTCGTCTGTTCCAAGGTATGATCCTGTCTTGTCGAGTACTGATGTCCGGCAGAATCGCAAGGCCATTTTCGGGCATTAGAGGGTATGGTGGCAGAGAACCCATCACAGGATTACCGCGTGCAGTTCGTCAGCGGACGTGCGATCGCGCGCCAAAGCGAACCCGGCACGATTACGATCGCGCCAAGTTCTGACAGCTGGAATGATTTCGGCGAGCGCATCCTCGTGGAAATCGCGGTCCAACCCCGTAGCGAGATCCCATTCTCGCATGAGCGGCTGATCTTCCGCGGCTTCTTTGGCTTCGTCGATAAGCAAGCCGGCAAGAGCGATACGCTGCATTTGCGCGACATCGTCGATCAGACCCCCGACACGCCGATCCCGACGGACAAGGTACCGAATTATTTCACGATGCTGCCGGACATGGCGAGCTATCGGCGGATCGTCGGCGATCTTGGCCCGGAGGAAGCGCGGCTCGCTCTCCGCGCAATGAACGACATCGTTGAGGCCGATGACCGGCCGGTCGACCGCCCCTGGCTGCGCGCGGCGCGCGAGAGCCAGATCTTCCTCAACGCCTTCCTGCGACACAGCGAGCCGTATTTCACCTGGAAGAATGCGGCGCCGATCCTGCGCGGTGTCGAGTATGAGGAACTCGACCGGATCTCGGACGGACTCCATATCAAATTCCGGCTCGCTGGCCGCCCCAACGACCATAACCTCACCTTCCGCTTCGCCGATGGCGACGCCGTGCTGCCGCAGCGCTTCGCAATCGTCATCGGCAAGAATGGCGTCGGTAAAAGCCAGACGCTGGCGCAGATCGTCGATGCCGCGCTCGCCGGCAAGCCGAAACTGACCGACATTCGCGGCGACCGGCCGCTGTTCAACCGCATCCTAGGCTCAGGACTCATTCTTTGAGGTAGAAGATGACGCTTGCTGCGATGTGGATTGCGGACATGAATGTATGAGCGCAGCGGTCATATCGGGTCGCAACACGTCGCCA
>NZ_JABCQO010000038.1 GCF_015244675.1 Gluconobacter cerevisiae
TGACGTGCCCCCCTTTTTGTATCCACTCAAAAGGAGAGTTCTCGTTTTTTATGGCTTTGGGTTGATTGGATGACAAGTGTCTCGGAGGCATGCCCCCGAGACACTTGTCTGGCGATCTGATCCGGTGTCCTGCCATCCAGTTGGGAATGGGGACGCACCGTATTGTAGTCTTCCCGCCAGTCAGCCAGAACCTGTCGGGCATGGCTGAGGGAGGTAAACAGCGTTTCGTTGAGGCATTCATCCCTCAGCCGGCCGTTGAAACTTTCGACAAAGCCGTTCTGCTGCGGTTTCCCCGGGGCGATATAATGCCATTCGATCTTCATCTCATCGGCCCATTTCAGGATGGCATGGGATGTGAATTCCGTCCCGTTGTCGCTGACAATCATGAGAGGTTTGCCATATCGCTCCACCAGCACCGTCAGTTCCCGCGCCACACGTCCGCCTGACAGCGATGTGTCGGCAACCAGTGCCAGGTTCTTGCGACTGAAATCGTCGATAACAGCCAGAATGCGGAACCGGCGGCCACAGATCAGGGCATCCGAGACAAAATCCAGGCTCCAGCGCTGTCCGGGTTCCTGGGGGATGGTCATGGGAGAGCGCGTTCCCAGTGCCCTCTTTCGACCGCCCCGATGACGGACTTTCAGACCTTCCTCCTGGTAAAGGCGGAACAGCTTCTTGTGATTGGGACTGAAGCCTTCCCGCGCCAGAAGATACCCCAGGCGGCGATAGCCAAAGCGGCGTCGTTGGTCCGCCAGTTCCCGCAGGCGCTGGCGCAGGGCAGCATCGTCCGCTCCGGTAGAAACATACCGCGCGACACGCCTGGCAACACCAACAAGCGCACAGGCACGGCGTTCACTCAGGGCCAGAGCCTCCCGTATGTGTCGGACCGCCTGCCGTTTCGCGACAGGCGTCACCACTTTTTTCCAACGATTTCCTTTAGGGCCGCATTATCCAGCATGGCATCCGCCAGAAGACGTTTCAGGCGGATGTTTTCATCTTCCAGCGCCTTCAGCCGTTTGGCCTCGGATACCTCAAGACCACCATAGCGGGTCTTCCATTTGTAAAACGTCGCATCACTGATCCCGTGTTTGCGGCAAAGATCAGAAACCTTCAGCCCAGCCTCCTGTTCCTTCAGGATCCCTATGATCTGCTCTTCCGTAAAGCGACTGCGCTTCATTCGTCCGTATCCTTCTCGATCGGACTCTACTTTAAAATGGTGACATTTCCGGGGAGCACGTCA
>NZ_JABCQO010000039.1 GCF_015244675.1 Gluconobacter cerevisiae
GGCTCTGTTGCACAATTCGGTCTATTGGCGTGACGAGGCCGCTATAGAGTTTTCCATTACGCGACCGCGTGTGTGAGAGGGATTCCGAGCGCTGTGAAGCGATTGAGGATAGCCACACGGATGTGAACTTCGGTGATCTGGCGGTCGAAATCGCGTGCTGTCAGACGCTGGCCCAGCAGCTTGATGCAGTGCATCTTTGTCTCGACGCGGCTTCGCCGATGGTAACCACTCCACCGTCTCCAGATAGCCCGCCCGAGATGCCCGCACGTCCGCAGGGCTTCATTGCGGGCGATGGCTCCTGGTGATGTGGGACACCATGGTGTTGCGTTTTTTCGAGGCGGTATGACAGCCTGTGCGCCACGGTTGGCGATGGTTTCGTGGCATTTTCTTGTATCATACGCGCCATCAGCAGTGACGCAGGCGATGTCCTCTTCATCGGGGATCTGTTCCAGAAGCGCCGGTAGGACTGGGGCATCACCGACATCGTTTTTCGTGATCTCAACAGCCCTGATTTCCAGTGATCCTTCATCGATCGCGATATGAAGTTTGCGCCAGATCCTGTGCTTTGACGCCCCGTGTTTGCGGGTGTGCCATTCGCCTTCTCCCTCGACCTTGATGCCGGTGCTGTCGATCAGGAGATGGAGCGGACCGCCCGAACTACGATACGGAATATCGACCGTCAGGGATTTCTGCCGACGGCTCAGCGTGCTGAAATCCGGCACGGACCACGACAGCCCAGCCAGACGAAGGAGACTTTCGACAAAGCCCGTCGTCTGTCGCAGCGCAAAGCCAAACAGGACTTTCAGCGTCAGGCAACTCTGGATCGCGGCATCGCTGTAATTCTGCCGCCGTCCTCGACGTCCCGTCGGAAGGCCCTCCCAATTCATGGATGGGTCAAACCATACCGTCAGAGAGCCGCGCTTCTTCAGCGCGGCGTTGTAGGAGGACCAGTTCGTCGTACGGTATCGCGTGGCTTTCGGCTTGCTCATCACTCCCAGCTACCAGTCTGGATTCATTCCGTGAATCCACTCCGAGCATTTACGCAACAAAGCC
>NZ_JABCQO010000040.1 GCF_015244675.1 Gluconobacter cerevisiae
TAGGCTCAGGACTCATTCTTTGAGGTAGAAGATGACGCTTGCTGCGATGTGGATTGCGGACATGAATGTATGAGCGCAGCGGTCATATCGGGTCGCAACACGTCGCCAGTCTTTCAGCTTTGCGAACATGTTTTCGATCAGATGGCGCTTTTTATACAGATGCCAATTGTAAGGTGGCTTTGATTTCCGGTTCTTCTTTGGCGGAATACAGGCTGTGATGTTCCGGTCTGCAAGCGATAATCTGATCTGGTTGCTATCGTAGCCTCTGTCCCCGATGACTTCTTCTGTCTCATCGGGGAGGTCTGCCAGAAGCACGTCTGCGCCTCTGAAGTCACTGACCTGTCCAGCAGTCAGATGAAGGCGGACAGGTCGGCCCTGATCATCGCACATGGCATGAAGTTTTGAGTTCAGGCCGCCTTTTGTCCGTCCGATATGGCGGGGAAAAGCCCCTTTTTGAGCAAGGACGCCGATGTCCGGTGTGCCTTGAGATGTGTTGCATCGATCATCAGACGCTTCGAACGGCCAGCCTGTTCTGTCAGGGCGACAAATATCCTGTCAAAAACACCCAGGCGGCTCCACCGGATAAATCGGTTGTATAAAGTCTTGTGTGGACCATACGCTTTCGGAGCATCCTTCCACTGAAGGCCGTTACGGATGACATAAACGATCCCGCTCAGAACACGCCGGTCATCCACGCGTGGCACTCCGTGCGCCAGAGGAAAAAACGGCTCAATCCGCTCCATCTGGCGCTCAGACAACAAAAATACCTCACTCACAGGCCTACCCTCCATCGGTAAGCCTGTGAATCACAACCTCTCGCTCAGTTCAATAAATTAATAGGTCCTGAGCCTA